>MWDI01000021.1 GCA_002070475.1 Firmicutes bacterium ADurb.Bin146 | reverse complement strand
AAGAAGAAAGATCATCAATCCTGCAGAACGCCGATTTCAGATCTTTCAAAGACTCAGCCGGCCTAGAAAAAGGTTGTTCACCTTTACCAGCTTCATAGTGATTCAATTATATCATTTCCAATTATCATTTCAAGATGATATTTTAAAAGTTAATAAATTGTTCACAATTATAATACTATATGATATTGACAAGCTGCTTAATCTTAAATCTTATATATTTCTTTATGGAACCACTGTATGTGAATGAATTAAATACTTTATGCATTCCTCGGATAAACAATAGATTTAATACTCAATTGAGTTTCCGTGTTTTATCTTGCATATAAATAAAACTGTAATTAATCTGTCAATAACCTAATGAAAATGGCCTTAAATAAGGAAATGCCTCTCGATTTTTGGTATAATAGAATTGTAAAAAAATTATCACACTAAACAAAAACCGGAGGCACCTCACATGACTAATTCTACCACAGATACCTATGAAATCAAACGTAAAATATTAAGCTTCTGCAATAAATTAACTAAAGATGCTGGATAGGTGCAAACCAAATTCGTTCAGGATATGGTTTATGGATTAGTTAAATCCAAAAGCGTGCTGCTCTCTAATATATCAGACGCTTTGATAGAGCCCATTAAAAAGATTAATACCATAGAACGGCTAAGTAATAATCTAATGAATGATTTAAGTCCAACTATTAAAGCCAATTACAACAATCAAGCAAATAAAGCACTTGGCGAATCACCAGTCGTCCTGGTTGATGATAGCGATGTAATAAAGCCTCATGGCTTGCATTTCGAATCATTAGGCATGGTCAGAGATGGCTCAAGCGTTAAAAAGGACTATGAAAAAGGCTATATGGTTACTGAAATGGTTGCTGTTACACAAGACAAAAAGCAACCCGTAAGCCTGTTTTCACATATCCATTCCTCTACAGATATGCAATACCGCTCAACAAATACTGTAACCTATCAGGGGCTTGATGAAGTCATTGCCGCACTCGGCAGGAAGGCTACCTTTGTTTTTGATCGAGGCTATGACATGAATGAACTGTTCAAGTATATGTATATGAAGGACCAGGATTTCGTTATTCGCCTTACAGAGCGGAGAAAACTGTTCTACAAGGGCAGATGGCATAAGTCCACTACACTGAGAGATTCAAGAAAAGGCAAGATAAAGACTGCTGTATTGTTCCAAGTGCAAGAAAAGGAATGCTGCATAAGTCATCTTAATGTTCAGATAACTGCAGCTAAGAAAAATATGCGTCTGCTTTTAGTATATGGATTAGGCAGCCAGCCTATGATGCTGGCTGCCAATAAACGGATTTTATCCAAAGCCGATGCTGAAGACATCCTGCGCTTTTACTTGTCACGCTGGCGCATAGAGGAGTACTTTCGTTTTAAAAAGCAGGAGTATGATTTTGAGAACTTCAGAGTTAGAGACTTGAAGGCAATCAATAACCTGAACCAGCTTCTAACATATGCTTTGGGATTCATAGGCTTGTTGGCGGACAAAGCAAATGGAAGCAGGCTTTCAAATAAGATGATAAGAAACTCTAATTCTATACGAAGCAAAGTCTTGTTTTACTGTTATCAGATAGCAAAAGGGATTTCAATGACCTTGGCTTGTCCTAAAACGGGAATTGAAGAATGGAAGAACATTCGTCGTACTGAGCGTAACCGGCAACTTGAATTCAAATTCATATGCTGAGAAAAAGACAACTAAACAGAATATTGGTAAAACGTCTATTAAGTGAACCAATTTTTACTAAAATTGATAAAGAAGGGATATAAAATACAATTTAAGAGTTAACTTCATAAAAATTGAAGGCAAATAATCGCTTCCTAATACAAAATACGAAAACTCAAATAATTTATTCATACATATGTTAATTTAATTTATATAAAATTCAGTTTAATTAAGTATGTATTCCGTATGTTTATCTTAATTCAAAGCATGATAATCTATCATATAAATTTAAAAATACTAAAATCAGGAAACATTGCAAAAACCGATTAGTTACTCCACAGTTCTGATTACCTTTTATCGCGAATAAGAGTTTTTAATACTAATTTCAAATAATATAAAATAGCATATAGTATTTACATAATGGTTCCAGTGACTAAATCACATAAATCATATACACATAAGCACATAATAGGTGTACAATGTGTTTTAGTGTTAGAAAGGATATTCACAATATGACAAAAGTAGTAATAGATCCAGGAATATGTAACTTCGTGACATCAGTAGAAGCTGTATCTGAAGACGGTATGGAAGTAACTCTGAAAGTCAAATCAGGATGCGTAAGCATTAATGAAATGTTTAAAAAAATCGGAAATACATTTGACGCATACGAGCTATGTCTTGCAAAACTGGGAGACGGCCCTTTATATGAATATGCAAAGCAGAATCTTCCAGGCCATGGAGGATGTCCGGTAATAGCAGGAATTGTTAAAGCTGCAGAAGTTGAGTGTAATCTTGCTCTTCCCAAAGATGCTAAAATAACATTCGTAAATGGTAAAGAATAGTTAAATCATCTGGCCATCAAGCCAGACTTCATATATTTTCATCAAATCATCAAATAAAATAAGATTCGCTTTCTTACCAGGCTCAATTGAGCCTTTTTCGTCGTCAATACCAAGAATTTTTGCAGGAGTATATGATGCCATATATAAAGCATCGTATATGCTTATACCTGTATGCTTCATCATATTAAAACATGCAACATTCAATGTTAAAGCTGAACCTGCAAGGTTGTCTCCATCCAATATATTAACATCCGTACTGTTATTATCCTTTGTAAAATTAGTTGAATCTGTAACCAGTATTAACCTGTCTTTGCCCTTAATCTTGTATATGAGCTTCAACATGTCTTCTCTTACATGAATTCCTTTTGAATCTGCAATAAGCTCTATAGTTATATCATCAATAAGCCAGCATGCTAGGGCAAAGTCAACTTCTTTTGTACCTTCATATATAGGTTTAGAAAGATAACATCCTGTCGCACAGCATCCATGCGTCTGGAGTTTAAGTCCTTTATTCAGTAGAGCTTTCAGCATGTCAGTTGTGGCTTCCGAGTGTCCAGCTGAGAATACTATTGATTCATCTGCTTTACTTTCTGAAATATCATTAACAAACTCGGTTACTCCTTCCATTTCCGGAGCAATTGTCCATATCTTAATCATGCCTTCTGCTTCTTTGAGATACTCATCATATTCCTTTTTAACTGGAAATCTTGAATACTCTTTAAAAGCTCCGTATTTGGGATTCATATACGGCCCTTCCATATTAATGCCAATTACTGCTTTTGATACGTTGCTGCTTTTTACATTAGAAGATTTTACAATCGTCCTTATGTCTTCTACCATGTCTTTATGAGTAGGGCGTATAAGAGTGGTGGCAAGCATGGATGTAGTTCCATGTTTAAGATGATATGTACAAGCCTTTTCAGGGTCTTCATGAAACCATACACCGTCTGCCCCGTGATTATGTATATCAATAAGCCCAGGACCTAAATATCTTCCTTTGGCATCATATTCATCTATGTTGCTTTTCTCTTTTTCCTTTTCTTTTAAAATAGCATATTGGGAATAAGGGATAATGCTGTATATTAAATCATCCTCTATTAGAACAACATGATTTTCTAATATACTGTCTTTAAGAACTATTCTGCAATTTTTAATACAGAGCATATCCACTCCTTAGTACTGGAATATCCAATCAGGTTCTATCGGTGCTGCTAGAGTTTCACTCACATAAACATCAGTTGGGACAAGCTGAAGAATTGACGAAGGCACCTTAGGTGTTACCGGTCCATGAAGCACAAGCCTTGATATCATCCTCTGCCATGTTACGAAAGTACCGGCTGTCGTAAGGCTGTGTATCTCAAAACGTCTCTTTGCAGCAAGAACATCCTTAGGCCCTATTGTAGCGGCTTTTGGAGGTACAGCTGCTAAATCACCTGATGCTCCAAAACATCCGTGCAGCGAATTCTGAGCTATCGTCAATGGGTTAAGAGATGTAACTCTTGCTCCCATTTTCAAAAATTCATCCAAAGAGCCTGCAAACTCTGGAACATCAGGCTCTATAAATGCAAGATGCCCTGTCCATCCCGGTCCGCTGTAGCATACATCAGCTCCGCCTGCTTCTAATATCATATCGCTGTAATGTTTTATATTTTCATTTGTCGGTCCCTGCATCTGCTTTTCGTCCATTCTAAGCTCTGGGTCTATCTGGCTGAAGAAGAATCTTTTTGTACTGTTCATGAAACTCGCATTCCACGATTCCGGAGCTATATTTCCTTCATCATCTGCCCATTCATCCATATTGAATGTATAAACATGTTTCACATCAAGTCTGAAACGGTTTATCATCCAGGCAAGTTTAAGATATGAAGGATTTGGATTAGGAATTATAAATACAACCTTTCTTCCTTCTTCAGAAGCTTTCTTTATTTCATAAAACATATCTGTTACGAAAATATTCTCAATTAATGCATCAGCAATTATATTTATCTTAAATTCCGGATTGCTATGCTTTGTTAAAGCCTGCCCATGAATCTTCCTTACTCTTTCAATAACTTCCTTATCTTTAAATGGTATAAAATCTGCACATTTAAATGAAAATTCTTTTTTTTCTGACTTATCCAATTCTTATCTCCTCCTTGTATCTCATATGCATACCGGTAAGCATATCCAGTAAGCTATTTACGACTATATCTCCACACTTCGTATCTAGAAGCGAATTCCATGCTTCATATCCGCCTTCTTCATAGGCTTCATTTGTAACGCAGTAACCAGGTGTCATCCCGTTGCTGACTGTAATGACAGAGGTGTTTGCAAATGGCGATAATTTCTTTATCTTTAATCCGAACTCCACAAACATCTCACCTTGTGTAAATGTATACGCATGCTCATTAAGCACAAGTCCGTGGGCGGTAAAAGGAATATCATTTTTGTAATATGATTCCAGTTCTCCTTTTTGATACATAATAGAATAATTGTATTCGCATTCTGCTCCTAAAAGCCACATATCTGCTGTCTGTATTTCGGTATATGAACCGTTGTTTCTGATCTTTTCTTCTTTTTTCTTTTTGTAGTACTCTACCTTAGCTTTAGCTGACTCAATATCTGAATAGTTTTTTATCTTAAGATCAAGTACTCTCGTAGCGTGAAATATATTTAATGAATCGGCATATATGACATTATCCATAATTTTCAAAATGCTTTGTGCAATGGTTTTACCGAATCTTTCTGCTTCAGAAAAACTCTGGTCTTTTCTAAAATATCTTGGACTCTGATTTCCTGATGTTCCCTGAGAGAACATAAATACAGCATCAGGATATTCCCCATTTATATATTTTCGTATGTACCCGGGATAATCAGCTGAAACATATTTATTCTCGCCATGCAGTATTGTAGGATGAAGAGCATACTTTGTATGTATAGCACGTATCACATTATCTTTATCCTTAATTACCATTATAGGGACATCTTCATCTGACACCCCGTTTTCCGGATCTCTCCGGTTCCCGCCAATTCCTTCAGCTTTACCGCATCTGGTTTTACTAAAACCTATATTTGCATCAAATGTATTATCAAAAGCTTCTTTTGCACAGTCTGACCATTTATTTATAACTACTTTCAGATAATCTTCATCCACTTTTGATTCATATTCAGGTTGTCCTGGTAGTGATCGGAACATCGCACTCATCCATGGAGCGCTATGTGAATGTGAAAAAGTCATTATTATACTTTCTTTTAAAATACCGGTTTTTGCATACACCTGCTCCTTTACCATATCACACTGTCTTTTAGTCATATAGCACAAGTCAGAGGTCATCAGTAATACTGATTCGCACTTATCATTAATCAGATAAAGACATGCTCCATATAGCGGGTCATGTACCCCTATATTCGCTCTTTCAAAATATGGGTAGCCTCCTAAGTCTACACCTTTATCCGGCGACAGATCTGTCTGACTTACTCCTGCTTTAAATAGTGTCATCAATCCTCCTAATTAAACATTTTCTTCTTTAATCTTTGGTGAGCTATTTTTTTCTCCAAGTATATTTTAACATTACCAGTGTCTGGTTTATATATTAAAGTATCTGAATCCTGATTAAGTGTTTTAAACGGGTTTTCAAAAATACCTGCTCCTACTCCTGCTATTATGCATGCTCCTTTTGCAGCCATTTCTGAGGTATCTTTAACAATAACTGGTGTATTACATACATCAGCTATCAGTTGGCACCATAGTTTGCTATATGATCCTCCTCCGAAAAGCACTATTCGTTTAAACTCTTTTGCACCAGGTTCTTCCTTCATTTCATCTATTAGCATTGATATTTCAAATGCTATACCTTCTCTTACAGCCATAAATGTCTTTTTTATATCGCTGTCAAGGCCAAGACCATAAAAAGCACCGCAGAAAGCATCATTAGAATTTAAATAAGGGTAAAAGAAAATCCCATTTTGCTTTGCATATTCTGTTATAGCCATTTCATCTAACTGGTCATAACTGTATGATGAAGCAAATGTCTTTTGATACCATTTCGCTGCAGCACCTGCACATGCTATTGCAGTTTCGCTTACCCAGTGATTATCTGTAAGATAGGAAAATACCGGAATTTTCATGTTCGGATCCATTACTGGTTTATCATAAAGCATCTCTATAGCTGCTGCAGTACCTAACGAGACTGTGCATACCGACTCGTTTATTCCCGCTGCTATAGATGCGCATTTCTGGTCCTGCCCTCCGACTACGATTACAACATCAAAACTCAATCCCAATTCCTTTGCTACATCCTCTTTAATATGTCCTGCCACAGTTGCTGAAAGTTTTATTTCAGGCAGCTTATCTTTATCTATCTTAAACTTGTCCAGTATTTCCTGGTCCCATTCATTATTCACTATGTTATACATCATAGTTCCTGATGCTATAGTTCTGTCAGTAATATGCTTACCAGACAGTCTGTAAATAAGAAAATCCATAGGAAAAGCTATTTTAGATGCTAAAAAGAAATCAGGCTCATTTTTCTGAAGCCATAACAACTTCGGCAACACATATGCTCCATACAGCCATTTGCCTGTTCTGCTGTAAATGTCACTTTCTCCAAATTCTTCTTTTATGCGTTGTAACTCAGAATGTCCTCTTTCATCAAGCCAGCTTATTGCATTTGACATGGTATTACCATATTCATCCAGTGCTACAAAAGCCATGCTTTGAGAGCTTACAGATATGGCTTTTACGTTTTCTTTATCCTTTATGCCTGACAAGGCCTTTACAACTACTTCCTTCGATAACTTCCACCAGAGATTGGCATCCTGCTCTATGTGACCGTCAGGAAGATAAATCAAAGAATACTCTACACCGGCTTGTGAAACAAGTTTCATGGTATCGTCATATATAGAGCATTTGCATACAGTTGTTCCTAAGTCTATTCCTATAAGATATTTACTCATAATTCTGACCTGTTGTTATCTTCAACCTGCAGCAGGGCATATTATTCTTATCCGGTTCAAAAGAATATGACAAACCGTATTTTTCCACTACTTTTCTGTACAAAATGTCACAGTGGTCGCAATAATGCGGATATATATTATCATCATCCAGTTCCAAAAGCATTCCCTTTGACGGGCATTTATTCATGATTATTTCAAATTCACCTTTTTCTTCATCAAGTGTCATTACAAAGTCAGCATTCTCTTCATTGAGGCTTTTAGACCAGTATTCATAACATCCCGCTATTCCTTTTTCCTTAACAAGAGCACCCAGTCTTGGTTCAACATATTCATCAGATATATGCTCCCAAAACTTTTCAACCCCGTTATACCCTTCTTTTTCATGAAGGAATTTAAAGACTTGAGAATATGCTGGAATAAATTCAGTACATGAAATCATCTAGTCACCTGTATACCTTAAATTCAGCAGCACCGGTTTGATTATCAAAATTCAAAAGCTCAAACCTATAACCAGCTTTTTGTATAATTGTTCCATAAACCTTCTCAAGCACTAACTGGCTGTAACCGATTATGGTATATACATAAAACCCTTTGCTTATCTTTACATGCAAAGTATCTTTGCTTTCAATTATTGAAAGGGCATCTGAACATTCTTCAGCTTTGAAGATGTTCTCTAAATAAGCCTTAAATGGGGACAAGCCTTCTTGTGATATTTTATTAATAAGGTCTTTATGATAGGAATCTGCAAATCTGTTTAAGTATTCTGTTACGCCTTCTTTTTTATACCTTCTATCAATATATGCAAGAGCAATATCCATACTTACATGGAAGTCCTTATGAAGGTATGTATTATCACCCATTTTTCGTTCCATAACCAATTTTGTCATATCAGATGCTTACATAACCTCCATCAACCGGCAATATTGCACCTGTAATATATTTTGATGTATCAGAAGCTAAAAACACTACCACACCTTTAATGTCCTCATTATCAGCAAGTCTTCCAAGTTGAGTATGTAATGAATAGTTATTAACAAAGGATGGGTTCATGTCTGGCGTCTTAAGTCCTCCCGGGCATATTGTGTTAACCCTTATACCAAATCTTCCGTAATAGCTTGCAGCGTGTCTTGTCCATCCGTTCACTCCAGATTTTATAATTGCATAATCATGCGAATATGCGCCTTTTTTCATTTCGTCAGCTCCGTCATAGTTATGACTTTCTACTCCGACAAGACCCATCATAGAACCAAACAGAATCATGGAACCGCTTTTCTGTTTTATCATCTGCTGTCCTACAAGTCGGTTCATATACAGAAAAGCAGCGCCGTTGCATCTGATAGAGTATTCCAAATCAGACATCAATTGATCCCATCCGAAGCTTTTAGGTTTTACCCTGCTTGCGTTTATAAATACATCAATTCGCCCTTGCTGGCCTATTACATGGTCAATCATTTTTTTTATGGATACCGGGTCTTCCTGGTCAAATTGCACAGCATAGGCTTTTCCCCCCATCTTATTAAGTTCTTCGATAAAAGGAAGAGCTTTTTCTATTGAATGTGTCGCTATATACAAAGTAGCTTTAGCCTGAGCTAAAGCTATTGAGCTGGATTTCCCGTAAAGCTGTCTTCCGCCCGTTATAAGTACTACCTTGTTTTCCAGAGAAAAACTTTTTAAGATATTCATTTCGCAGAATAACCTCCATCTACTGGTATAACTGTTCCTGTTACATATTTTGAAGCATCGGAAGAAAGATATATTACTGCTGATAAAATATCTTCTTTATCTGCCATTTTCTTAATATGTGAATGATTGATAAATTTCTGTTCAAATTCAGAAGGATATGTGCCTTTTAATGGTGCACAGGCTACAACGTTGCACCTTACATTGAACTGCCCTAAATATCCTGCTGCCTGTCTTGCATAATTAATATATCCGCCTTGTATGAAGCCATACTCAAGGGAAAAATCAGTATTAAAAAGCTCATCATTATCTTGATAGTTGTTAACATCAGGTCCTACAAGCGCAGAATAATCTGCAATAACTATAATCGATCCATTCTTCTTTTCTGACATAAAGCCGCCTATATGTTTTACGCATAAAACCAACCCTAGCATATGCCTTTTCAATGTTTCATCTATTACTTCAAATTCATGATCCCATCCTGGCTGAGGTTTTTGAGTATCGGCCCATATGAAGCAGTCTATGTTCCCTATACGGTTTTTAATTAAATTCAGTGAAGATAATAAATTTTCCTCATTGTCGCATTGCAGCTCGAAAAATTCAAATCCGTTAAGGCCGGATATATAGTGAGGACCGCAAAGATACACCAAAGCCATTGCTTTATCTAATCCTTTTGCTATCTCATGCAGATACTTTGCGTCATTTCCGCATATGAGAATCTTCTTCCCCTTTACGCTGAACAGGTTTTCCATGGTCATCTCTCTTTTATGTCATCCAGACAGATGACCCCTCCTTTAGATTTTAAACTTAATATGCCCGCTATCACCATTTTTGCAAGTTCAATGGTTTCTTTAAAATCAAATGGTTCGATACCGGTCCTTAAATACCGCACGAACAGTTCCATCTGTTTTTTGAATGAATAGTAATGGTCATTATCGGATAATGTGATATTACCATATCTTCCTACCAGTAAAGTAACAGAAAAAGCCCCGTACATTTCTTTTTTCAGAGGAATATGGACATCACATCCTGACTTATGGGTTATATGAATCATATTGCTTTCATATGTTCCTGTATTCTGTACAGTTAAAAATCCAGGTCCTAAAAAAGGATACACCGACTCAAGCGCGTGTATCCCATATGTTTCCCATTTTTTACACATAGGCTGGCATATATACATCAGTTCGCCCAGCTCATGGTGGTTATAGTGATAAGGCTCTAGGCTCTTTTTGTATCTCATGGATGAAGAAGATATATATCGGCAGCCGGACTCCTTCCATTTCACGAATGTTTTCAGGTCCTCCTCGTTATCGCATAAAGGTTTGTCTATAAAAAGCGGTATACCTGCCTCGATAAAAGGCCTGCATCTTTTAATATGTTCAGAAGGTATATCGGTCGCGCATATTACCGCATCAACCTCACCTACCATATCTTCAGGCTTTTTAACCGCATATCTCACATTTGAGCATCTAGCTACAGACAGAGCATCATTATAATTGTCACAACATACATGCGTAATTTTTGCTCCAGAAATACCAAAATTACCTATAGGTTGCTTGCTAAGATAATCTGCAATTCCCGGATATGGGCTTTTATCCATATACTCTTTTGTATATCCGTTGAAAATAGCGCTCCATGAGTATGGATGACCATTCCCCTCAGTCATACCTAGTATACCAATCTTCAAATCTTTGTCCTTTAAAGGCCACGAATCTGGCATTAGGACTTCCCCCCAATGATAATCGGACTATATAACAGTGCTTGCTATATATATTATGTGTTTTCATTATAAAATTCAATGAAATATTGAAATTAAATATTTTTTATTAAACTTTTTTTGCTCCTGTTATATAATCTATTAATGATATAAAAACTAATCAATGGAGAATAACTATGAATTTCAGACCCAGCAAAGTTCTTGAACGTATTAGAAACGGTTATGTAGCTACATGCACGAAGATTAATACATATGATTCCAGGGTAGTAAGCATAGCATCTATGGCAGGTTTTGACTGCGTGTGGGTGGATTTGGAGCATGTACCGAATTCCATACAGGATATCGAGAAGATGATTCTCGCTTCTAAAGCATATGATACAGATATTCTGACAAGAGTAAAAAGAGGAAGTTACTCAGATCTCATCCACCCTCTTGAAGCAGACAGCACAGGTATAATGGTGCCTCATGTTATGAGCCTTCTGGATGCAAAGACCATTCAGTATTACACCAAATTCCATCCGGTAGGCAGAAGGCCTTTAGACGGCGGGAATGCTGACGGATTGTATGCAATGAAGGATGCAAAAGAATATATGGAGTTCGCAAATGAACAGCGATTCATAGTTTTACAGATGGAAGACCCGGAACCTATAAAAGAACTTAACCAGATATGCGCTCTTCCAGGAGCGGATATGATATTTTTCGGACCTGCTGACTTTTCCCAAGGTATAGGCACACCATGTGATTGGAATAATCCTAAAATAGCTGAAACAAGAAAACTTGTAGCAAAAACAGCAAGGGAAAACGGCAAGATAGCAGGAACAGTAGGAAGCGTCAATAACATGGATGAGCTTATCAGTGAAGGGTATAACTTTATAAGCGTAGGAGCGGATGTTGTAGGGATTGGCGAGTATTTTATGAATATAAACAGCAAGATTAAAGATAAGAGAGCGTTATGAAAAGCATATCTAAAATGACATTAGGTACCGTTCAGCTGGGTATGGATTACGGGATTAATAACACAACCGGCAAGCCAGACATGAAGGCAAGCCATGAAATATTAAGAACAGCCTTGCATAACAGTATAACCTCTTTAGATACTGCAAATGCTTATGGGGATTCAGAAATTGTAATAGGCAGTTACTTAAAGCAGTCAAAGGAAACTCCATTTATAACGACAAAGTTTTTGACAACCAGTCCGGCAGGAACAAATGAAGACATGATAGAAAAAGAAATATATGGTTGTGTAGAAAACTCACTTAAAAGATTGAATGTTAAAAAGCTGGACTGCTTAATGCTTCATAGGACTATTGATATGACCCAGCACAATAAAGCTGTAAGAAATACTTTGGACAAACTGCAGAAGGATAACATTATAGGCATGGCAGGAGTTTCGGTATATAACCCGGAAGAAATAAATATGATGTTGGAAGATGATATATATCAGGCTATACAGCTTCCAATAAACATGTTTGACCTAAGACTTATAAAAACAGATATACTGAATAAACTTAAAAACAAAGGAATTACTGTATTTGCAAGAAGCATATTCTTTCAAGGCCTGTTTTACATGGACCCTGACAAAATGACAGATGAGGACATGTTGGTATATATAAAACCATACCTGACAAAACTTAATAACATATCCAATAAGCATAAAATATCAAAAGGACAGCTGGCAGTGTCATACATACGTGACCTTCCTGGCATTACAAGCCTGGTTTTGGGGATAGATACGAAAGAACAATTATTAGAAAACATTAAGCTTATGGACGGACCAAAACTGAATAGGGAAATGATAAATGAAATACAGGAGCAATTTAAAAACATCAATGTCGAGAAAATAATGGAGATATTGAGCAGACCTAAAAAAAAATAGATAAGGAGGGTATTTATAAGCGACATCTATCTAGGGAAAAACACATTAATAATGATGGCAGACCGTACTCCTAAAAAAATCAGTGATATCCAGGTAGGAGACTACATAGCATCCTGTGATGATTCCTGTACAGTAATTATTGATATTTTTAAAGGTTATGACAAAAAAATCCTTACAATTATTACCGAAAAAGGCCGTATGCTTCAAGTTTCTATGGGCACATCATTTGACAATTATGATCATACCATAATGCTAAAGAAACTAAAGGCAGGTCAGCAACTAACTACTATTGATGGTAAGGACACTATAATACAGTGTAAAATTGAAGACTATAATGATGATGTCTATTGCTTTGCAACAAGCAATGATAAGCATGTTATTACCAATGACTTTGTCATAAAATAATCGTTAAGCTTATGCTAGCTTAATAGGAATCACCAGGTCCAAACAAATTATTTAAACATATGAATTCCCTAATCGACAGGTTACATATTTCTTTCGATATCTGCATCAAAATGCAATGCATTTATCAGTCAGACAGAAAAAGAGGGATAAATGAACAAAATACTATTTTCAGAAGATACTTTAATCACAATAGCAGACAGTACAAGAAAGCAGATAGCTGATATTCATATCGGAGACAGGATAATCTCTGCTGATGGGTCTGTCTATATTGTCACAAAACTTGCAATGGCTGCAACAAATAGAATATGCATCATAACCACGGAAAGCGGGAAAAAACTTAAGTTTGCAGAAAGTTCTACAATACAAAGCAATAATATTTCTGTATATTCAGAAATGAATCTTAATATAAAAGAAATTCTGACAAACTCAGGTACTGAGAAAATTACCAATATTATTGAAGATGAGTATGATGGCAGGGTATTTGCTATGTACCTGAATAAAGATGCATATGTTATTGCAAATGATTTTGTCGTAAAATAACAATATTATGTTATAAAAACAAAGAAATATTGATATTAATCATATCATATGATATATTTATATAGTATAAATCCTCAATTAGTAGGTGAACATGATAAGAAGATTCAGATCAATTTTCTTGATAGCATATGTCATAAGTGTACTTGCTCTTCTGACAATTACATTTACTAAAGCCAGGTCCGAAACCATATCATTGCTTGCAGACCAGTACACGGAAACCTTCAGATCAACCGAACTTATATTCACGAATCACTTCCAGGAAATACAGAATGACCTTTTGACTTTATCAGAAAATGAAATTGTAAGGACGCGGAATGATGAAAATTTCACGTCCTTTCTTTTTGCTGATGAAGATACTTTTGAATATAACTATTCTGCAGAGGAATTACAGATAATACAGATATTTAGAAGTTACCTTGACAATCATCCAAATGCGAATTCCGTGTATATGGGAAGAGATAATGGGTCGTTTATTAGAGCAGTACCGAGAACATCACCAACTAGATACGACCCAAGGACAAGGCCATGGTACATGACTGCAATGGCAACCCCTGGAACCGTACAGATGACTGTAGCTTATCCTTCTGTGACTAATGATGATATAAATATTGCTTTTGTAACAACTCTGGATGACCAGAATAAAGTACCATATGGTGTTATAGGTATTGATGTCACATTAGTAACATTATCCGAAGTGCTAAAAGGACAGCAGCTTTTATTCAATGGATATATTGAAGTTGTCGATAACAACAATATGGTAATCATAACCCCGATAGATGAAAACTTGTATACTCAAAACAAAATAGACATACCATACAAACAGCTATCCAAAACAGATACAGTCACGATAGATAGAAGCAAGGAATTCTATAGGATTACATATAACAAAGAGTTATGGAATAATACATTCATTGCCTATGCATCTACTAAAATTGTTGAACAGAGCCTAATGTCCAATCTTTTATCCAGCATTATTTGGAGCTTCATAATACTTATGATTATAGAGATAAGTAATTTCATATTAATAAAAAGATACGTTGCCAAACCAGTTAAAGAACTGCTGGAATCATTAAAAGAATCACAGAAATCAGATATACCTAAGAAAATATCTCTTACATCCAAGGGTGAATACAAGGTATTTGAAAAACAATATAATGAGCTTGTGGATTCCTTACAGGAGAATGAGAAAGATCTTAAAAGGATAAGGAATATAATAATAACAAGCCTGTCATCACTGACATCCATGAGGGATTTTGAAACAGGGCTTCATCTTTACAGGGCTTCCAGATATGTAAACCTTTTAGCAGAGGGATACAACGAACAAAACCCGGATAGAGAGATATCTTCACAGATTATAGAGATAATGACGGAGAGCGCCCCTTTGCACGATATAGGTAAAATTGCTATTAGTGACCAGATATTAAAGAAAAAAAGACCATTAACAGCAGAAGAGTTTGAAATAATGAAGAATCATACTCTTTACGGAAAGCAGATGTTTGAAAAGATAATGACAGGCATAGAAAACAGGGATTTTGTAAGAACCGCACATAACATGATTTACTACCATCATGAAAGATGGAATGGCAAAGGTTATCCTGAAAACCTGAACTATGACAATATCCCTTTAGAAGCAAGAATAATGTCAATAGCTGACGCTTATGATGCAATGACATCAAACAGAGTCTACTCACCTGCCATATCGCACGAAGAAGCTAAAGCAGAGCTGATAAGATGCAGCGGCACACAGTTCGACCCACACCTCATAGACGTCTTCCTAAGCATAGAACCAGCCATAAAGGCAGTGGCGGAGGCGTATAAGGAGTAGGGGAGTTCAAAAAGACAAGAATTTTCTTGTATTAATTCAAAAAACAAAATTTACTAAACCAAGAATTTGTGAAACTTAATGACTTATATCAAGTTGTAAGATATTTATAAATGTGGTCCTCAACTTGATTAACCATTTTAAAATTGATATTCACTATAGGAAGTAATTTTCCCTTATCATTCTCAATCTCCATATCATTATACTCATATGGAATAACATCACCCATATAATAAAAATCAGAACTTTCTGCATCAGATTTTTTAATAAATAAACATATCCTAAGACCAGTCTGCTTATATTGTTTTATTTGCATTACCTCTGATGAATCCTGCTTAACTTTATTTCGTGTCATCCAATGAAATGTATTATTATCAATAAAGTAATCTTCATAGTTGATACTTGAGGAAATATCATTACTTTTCGAATAAGTCACAAAAATGGGACATGTATTAAATTTTATTCTATATCCATATACCGTTGATGAATCGTCACTATTCCAATTAAGTATTCTACAAACATCTTTCCTTGAGTATTTATTGTATAGAATAAATCCCTGATTATACTTACTTTCTTTGAATGAGTTGATATATGTGTTTATCGCATAACTAATAGAATCTTCTGTAAAAGTTTTAAATGTATCCTTTTCTAAAAGTTCGCTAAAATAGTCAGTCCTATTAAAACCAGAATCATTATATCTTATTAAATCCTTACTTACCCACTTATTACTATTATTGACCTTGTGAAATTTACCATTTATAAAATTAATAGCGGACATTATATTTTTTTTATTTGATACTATCCCATACTTAATTTTTGTATCTGTAATTATTTCTTCAATATTTGAATATTCCTGTGCTAATAGTTTTTTTAGTATTACTAACTCATCTATTCTTTTACTGTTACATACTTCTTTTGCCAAAAAGCAATGTTGTCTTTCTTCTAAAGAACTCATAGCTTCTTTATAAGTGTTATCATATTTACTTATAAAGCTATAAAGAGAACCATGCTTATCAACATAAATATATGGATCTCTCATTCCATACTTTGTGAAGTCCTTCATCATAGGTATATGACCGATTTTATACTTTAAAAGCTCATAATCTTTTAGTAACTGTGCTTGTGTATTAACCCTTGCATTATCTATTGCTTCATATATCTTCTTTCTTGATATCTCATCAAAATTAACAGTTGAAACACCAGAAATCATATCACTACCATTTGATATCAAATGCCTAATGTTATCTTTATTAAATGAATTGTCTCCATATAATGCAATCGGTATTAAGTAGTTATTTTTGTAATTCCCTATAAAATCTATAACTGTCAAGAACTCTTTATTTGGAGCTTTTCTCAATCCTCTTCCTAGTTGTTGTACAAATATTATTGCTGATTGAGTAGGTCTTAACATAATAATTTGATTTATCTTTGGAATATCCACACCTTCATTAAAAATATCTACTGTAATTACATAATCAAGATAATCAAAATTATCATCTGACTCTAGTAATAGTATGCTTTCTTCACGTTCTTCTTCTGAACTTAATCCAGTTAGAGCTCTTGTTTTATAACCACTTAAATTTAATTTGTTTGATAATTCTTTTGCTTCTTCTTGCCTACTGCAAAATATCAAACCTTTTATTCTCCCTCTGTCACATCCGTAAAATTTAGAGTGCTCAATTATTCTTTCTACACGTTCATCACTAACTAGGTTATTGAAATCTGCTTCATCATCAATAAGATTGCCATTAACATAAATATCAGTTACTCCATAATAGTGAAAGGGTGCAAGCATTCTTTCTTCTAAGGCTCCTTGAAGACGAATTTCATAAGCGATGTTATAGTCAAAAGCTTTGAAAATATCATAACCATCCGTTCTTTCAGGTGTAGCAGACATACCTAACATAAATTTTGGATTGAAATATTCGATTACTCGCTTATATGATTCAGCTCCTGAACGATGAACTTCGTCAATAATAATATAATCGAATTCATTTTTATTAAATTTTGCTAGATATTCTGGTTTTGATATTGATTGGATTGTAGAGAAAATAAAATCTGAATTTCTATCCCTTGAGTTACCAGTAAAGAGTCCCATAGTTTTTTCGTTACGAAACACTTTTTCAAAAGATTCTTTAGCGGCTCTAGCAATATTCTCTCTATGTACGACAAATAACAACTTTTTCGCACTGAACTTCTTTACATCAAAAGCTGATAAATAAGTTTTTCCAGTTCCTGTTGCTGAAATGATTAAAGCTTTATTCTTTCCTTCTTTTCTCAGATTATCCAAAGCAATCAATGCTTCCACTTGCATGTTATTAGGCGAGATTTTATAAAGATTAATAGTTTTATTAAAAACACTTAACCCAATTTCATCAGCTTCATCTTCATCAAAATACCTTTTTTCGTTATATATTTTATCGTATTCTGTTATCCATTCATTAGTAACAGGTACAGCATCATCATATAATTTATTAAATTCATCAAGAGTTTCTTTTAATAACGCACCATCTGATAAAGATGATACTTTTAAATTCCACTCTTTGTTCGTTGATAAAGCTTTATCTGTTAGATTGCTACTACCAACTATCAATGTATATACATTGTCCATATTTTTTATTGAATGACGAAATATATATCCTTTAGCATGGAAATTACCTTCAGTAATTATTCTGAGTTGAATATTTTTAAATTTAAGTAATCTCTCAAGAGCTCTTGGTTCAGTAAAATTTTGGTATTGAGATGCAAGAATTCTCCCTTTTATACCCTTATCTTCGAGTTCTTTAAGAGTGTTTATAATTGTAGCTACACCACTATTAGTAACAAAAGCTACTGAAAAAAAGAACTCATTACATACTCTAAGCTCATTAATAATATTTGTAAGTACCTTTGTTTTCTGATCTTTGTCATTAATTAGGAGACGTGATTGATATTCATATTTAGATTGAGCACTAGTATCTATGTGACTTTTAAGTAACCCTTTTTCAATATCACTTCTTAGCTCAATGCTATTCAAACTTATTTTCTCCTTGTAACTTAACAACTATTGGCTTATCTGCTTGAGCCCAATCAAGTGTATTTAAAATCTCGATCGGTAACCAAACATGATTAATATGTTCTTTTCTAATAAAAGTATCTGTCTCAACATTACATATATAGCTGTACATAGTAATCGTAAAATCAGGATAGGTATGATCCACTGTTAGGAAATGATCTTCTTCTGATATATTAATATCGATATTCATCTCTTCTTTAAGTTCTCTTATTAAAGCTTCTGCTTTACTTTCACCATCTTCTATTTTTCCACCCGGAAATTCATATTTATATGATATGTAATCATGCTTATTTTTCCCACGTTGCATACATAATACTTTTTGATTAAATAATATAACTGCTGCTACAACTTCAATATGCTTCATAAATATCCTTTAATTCGTTTGTTGTAATATAATACAGATTATACCACAAAATACTTCTATATTCTTTTTAATAAATTCACTAACAATTTATTACCACAAATATTGACTATTGTCTTTGATATAATAGAGATTGATTGGAGCTTTTCATGTTATTCATATGTTATTCTATGTGTTCTACATGTAAGAAAGCTCCGCAGTGACTGGATGATAACAGATTGTCATATACCTTTTGTGATATCAAGACTATGAGTCCTTCTTATTCTGAGTTAAAGACATAGGCTAGTAATATTAGTGTAAAGAGATTCTGAAATAAATAAGGTATGCTTTATAGGTCCTTTTGTATTAAGGATAAGCTTCGATTTGTAAACGACATATATAACATAAGTATACTTATCAAACTAATTCATAACATAAAAATGATACTTCATGTATTATTCAATGAATATTCTGGTATAATGCAATGGTTTGGCTAAAAAAATTAACGGGGAGAAAAGAAAGAATGAAAAAAGTACTTATAATTCTAATGGTAGTAGTAATGGCATTTACAATTTCAGCATGTGGTGGAAATGGCTCTGTTGAATTAGTTAATGTAACAACAGAATAAGGTATTAGCATAAAGCTTCCAAGTGATATTACACTTCAGACAATGTATGGTGTACAATACTATGCTAATCTCGAAACAGGTGATAATGTAGTATTTACAGTTATGGAAACATACGAAGGCATGTTTAATGAATTTTCTAAGGAAAATGTATTAGCTCTATATCAAACTAATTATTCGGATACTTCATTAGTAAGCTTTTCTAATGATACTCAGATAAATGGAAAAGATGCTCTGATATCAAAGATAACAACTACAACTCTAGAAGGAAATAATGTAACTATTGTTTTTGTAATGGTCATTGCTGATTCAACTACATATATTTCAAACTTTACATATGGAACAAATGACAAGAACAGCTCTCTTGCTAATAACATAGATGCATGTATTGAGAGCATAACTATTAATTAATAGTTATTTATTATACTATACTAATTTAAAGAGCCTGAAGTAGGCTCTTTTTTTAAGTCCTGCATACATTTATATGTTGTTCTTTTGTAAGTTTATCATGTTATGTTTCTTGTTCTTTTCATAAATCACAAATATTAATAATTGTATTTGGTATAATATATCTGATTGGAGGTTACCATGTTATTCATATGTTATTCTAAGTGTTCAACATGCAAGAAAGCACAACAGTGGTTGGATGATAACGGGCTTTCATATGAAGTTCGTGATATTAAGACACAGAATCCTTCTTATTCTGAGTTAAAGAAATGGGTCAGTAATATTAGTGTCAAGAGATTCTGGAATACATCCGGTATGCTTTACAGGTCATTAGGTATTAAAGATAAGCTTTTAACAATGAGTGAAGAAGATCAAATTAAGTTATTAGCTACTGATGGTATGCTTGTAAAAAGACCTATTCTTGTTACTGATAAAACTGTACTTGTCGGATTCAAGCAAAAGGAATGGGAAGCGGCATTAACATTTCCTGCTAAATAGTTTATTTGTTAATCTTTGATACCTGATTTAGAATATGTTCCATTACTTTTCTAGTATATCTTTTATTCAATATTTAATATACTTGAAATTATTATAATTTGGATTATAATAATATTGAGGTGGTAAAATGCTTAATTTTATTGATAGAAATCCCGAAATGAAGTTTCTTGAAAGCGAATATAGCAGAACCGGCTCTTCCTTAGTTGTTATTTACGGCAGACGGAGAATCGGTAAAACAGAATTAATATCTGAGTTTATAAAAAACAAGAACTCTATATATTTTCTTGCCACTGAAGAAAATGAAGTTCAGAACAGAAATGCTTTCAAAGATGCAATCTCACACTTTAGTAATAATGAAATACTTAAGCAAGCGCGAATTGATAATTGGGAAATACTTTTCAAAACACTGATTACGGATATAGATAATAAAAAAATAGTGCTAGTAATAGATGAATTTCAATATCTTGGTATTGCAAATCCCGCTTTCCCGTCAATTATTCAAAAGATATGGGATACCTACTTAAAAAACAGCAATATAATGGTGATTCTGTGCGGTTCATTGATATCAATGATGGAAAGCCAGACTCTAAATTATTCCAGCCCTTTATATGGCAGAAGAACCGGACAGATAAGATTGAAACAGATACCTTTCTTATATTATCACGAATTTTTCCCAAATAAGGATTACAAATCCCTAATAGAGTATTACTCTGTAACAGGCGGGGTTCCGAAATATATAGAATTGTTTTACGATAGTGAAGATATCTATTCAGCGATAGATGCGAACATTTTAACAAAACAGTCCTTCCTATATGATGAAGCAAACTTTCTTTTACAGAAGGAAGTATCTGAGGTAGGTACATACTTTTCTATAATTAAAGCTATAGCCGCAGGAAATCATAAATTATCGAAAATTGCTTCCAATATAGAGATAAAGCAAACCAGTCTGACTAAATACTTAAATACATTGATATCCCTTGACCTGATTGAACGTGAAATACCTGTAACTGAACCTAATCCATTAAAAAGCAAAAAAGGTTTGTATAGAATAAAGGACAATTACATTCTTTTCTGGTTCAAATTCATATATCCGAATTTAGGCTTTATTGAATCGGGTAATGTATCCTTAGTTATGAAAAAAATAAAAGATAACTTTATTGATCATCATGTAAGTTATATATATGAAAACATCTGTATTGAAAAATTATGGAGCATGAATGCAGATGGTTATTTTACTTTCTCTTTTGATAAAATCGGAAGATGGTGGAATAATTCTTCTGAAATAGATATTGTAGCAACTGACAGTACAGGTAATAATATATTGTTCGGTGAATGTAAATATAGAAATGCTAAAATCGGAATTGATGTCCTTTCTGAGCTCGAAAAGAAAGCGAACGAAGTAGAGTGGAACAAGGATGTACGTAAATCACTCTACATCTTGTTCAGCATTTCTGGGTTCACTGACGAATTAATTGAAACTGCTAAAAACAGAAGCGATGTCATACTTAGTGAATAGCCGTTCCTGAATTCTTTTTTTTCTTTAATATGAATACAACCATAAATACCGCTATTATCAATACACCTGCAACAATAGATATTATTAAAACAGTATTGTTACTTTTTGTCTGTTCATATGGAGTGAAGTTGTCAAGATTATTCTGGGTAAGTTCTGATAAAGTAAAACCGTCTTTAGGCATATGTGTTATTGCATATTCATCAAACCCAGTATATGTTTCAATAGTCTCATTATCCAATGATATCTTCCATACCTTATCAAAATCCCTAGCTATAGTGAAGTATATGTCATTATTAACAGGATCCATAACCAGTGTGTATTGAGTAGGCCAAGAGGAAAATGAAGGTTTCTGTACGACTTTAGATAAGCATTCAAGGGCAGATTCCACATTAAATGTTTCTATATTCTCCTCTATATACCTGCATGCAATCTTATACCTTTCTGAACCAACATCCTGTATATCCTTTACAGAGATATTCATATACGAACTGTTATAGAAGTTTGTCATGACAGTAAAATTCTTATCGTTCTTAATAACTATATTCTCGTCGTTTACAGTTTCAATAATAGCGGTATTACCGTATTTGTCTGCGAATATATCATGCAGTGTCACACCTGAGTATTGGACTACATTTCTTTTCTCAATATTCTTCAATATGCCTTCCACTTTATCTTCAATTCTGACCATGCTTACAAGAGCCGGCATGAATATCTCGTCAGCAGATAAATATGATTTTCCATCTTCTTCAGGGTAAACCATAAGCATTACGCCAAATAGTCCTTTTTCATTAAACTCCAAATTCGGTTCCTGATTATTATTACGATTAAAGCTTGTATAAAAGACCTTCATATTCCCATGCTTCCTTATATCAAACCGCATATCAACTGGAGGATAGTCAAAATTAAACCCATAAAGCGTGTTTTCTGAGTAAACAGCAATAGCTGTACAAGCATTTACGGACACAAACGTACAACTTGTACATAGTGTAATTATTAATATGACAAATTTGATTCTGCTTCTTTTCATTATGAATACTTCCTTTTATAGTACTATATTAGCATATCTGACAGATAATATTTTTGCAAATATTGCTGTTTTATAATTAATAAAGTAGTATTATGAATTTACGAAATCATATATATCAGGAGCCATATCATGACCATTCATTTTAGAAACTACACTTCACAAGCTGGAATAACAGAGGATTATCACAAGGTAAGGGAGTTTTTTGTTTCTCTTGGCTATTCTGAGTTTGTATATGCCAGATGGGACTGGATGGGGACACATAGTTATCTGGATAAAACCGCTGTCGGGAAAATAGGATTATGGGAAGACAATGGAAAGATTGTCGGTATCGCTACCTTTGATACTGTTTTGGGTAATGCATATTGTCTTACATATCCGGATTATTCATATCTAAAGCGAGATATGCTTATATATTCGAAATCTAACCTAAGAGGAGAAAAAGGTTTCGGTATAGTCATACCTGATTCAGATGTCTTTTATCAGGATATAGCGGCTGAACTTGGATTCAAAGCTACAACATCTACAGAAAAAAATGCTGTCTTCTATATAGATAAGACTTCTACTTCATATACATTACCTTCGGGTTTCAGTATCACTTCCATGAAGGATAATTATGAGAGATATAAGTACAGATCAGTTTTGTGGAAAGGTTTCAATCATGAACTTAATGGCGAAGGAAACCTTGTTTATACATCAGAAACTGATAAGTCTGTTGATAACGAAATGCTTCGACCTTTTGTTGATCTTAATTTAAAAATTGCTGTGGTTAATCCTGATGGCGATTTCGTATCTTACTGCGGGATGTGGTACGAAGAAAAAGCAGGATTCGCAATTATTGAACCAGTAGCGACGGCTCCCGCTTACAGAAAAATGGGGTTAGGTAAAGCAGCTGTTCTTGAAGGAATTAAAAGAGTTGCAGAACTTGGCGCAAAAACTGTTTTTGTAGGGTCTGGCCAGCAGTTTTATTATAGTATAGGGATGAGACCTTTCGCTACTTCAACTGTCTGGGCTTGATTGGTTATACTAACTTTCCCATATATCTTAATGGCTTCTTATCATGCCTTATATCTGCAATTGCCTGTAATATCTCGTCTTTTCGTTCTGTTGCAGTTTTATCATCCATATCCAATACGATATCTTCTAAATCATTAGGTCCATATCTGAACTTGCCGAATGTAGCACCCTTAAATTGTCCGTTTATAAGGAGGTACTGGAGTGTTTCATATTCAGCTGACTTAAACTTTTCCTTCAGCCAGTACTCATTGGATTTCACTAGAAAGTCATTCCTGTGCATTACATATATTGATTTTATTTTGTCTGGTTTGCTTTTCTCAAGATATGGTATGTCCTCACTTAATATATATCCATTATCATATTTTGTTAGTATATTATCTTTGACCATTTCATTAAGAGCTGTTGCTATATCCTTTTTGCCGAACTTATAGAAAGATTTAATCATATCCTCATTTACTAGGACATTCCTATATGTAAATCTCTGTATAAGTATCTTTATAGACTCTGCCCTGGTATATCTGTTTAAATCAGCATCAGGAAACATCTCTTCGAAAAGATACCAGGAACGGTACCATTCCCCGTCATACTGATCTTCAAATATTAAAAAAGCCTGTTGAAGCGAGTGCAAGACCGGTGTTATATCTTTTACAAGCATTTTGGTTTCTTCTTTCATCTGATGGATATTCAATGGTCCTACATGCTTAAATAGCTCAAGCATCATAGTCTGAGGATAAGTCATATTGGTAATATCCTTTTTATATGCACAAGCAAATAACTCTATCTGGTCAGCTTCTATCCAGCCAAGATTTCCTCCCTGAAACCTCCCCTTTATAAGCTCCCTATTGGCTTGTCTGTGTTTATTAAAATCTATATCATCAAAATCTGTTCTGAATGTAATGCTTGGAGGCTGTCCGAAACCGTTCCAGTACACATTTAGTCCTGGTTGGGTATCATGATAAAGTGATATATACTCATCTATATCAGCTTTTCTTGTAAGGAAATTCCTTTCCATAATAAGAGCTGTAGCTGCTTCATTATTTATACTTCTCATTTGGATATCCTCTCTTGCTATTTCTTAACCATGAAACCCCATTGTACATTGTATTTATCAATGAATTGAACAACTAAAGGGCTGTATGGACGGGTGGTTATCGGATCTATTTCTAGGCTTCCTTCTTTTAGAATCTCATAACTGTACATAAAGTCTTCTATACTATCAAATATTACAACCAGGTTTGTTGAGATATCTGTTGACTTCTTTTTTGCTCCGAAACGGTCATTAAGATAAATTGTCTGATTGTGAATTCTCATAACTGCATGAGATACCATGTTGTTATCTTCACTTAAATATATTTCTTCCGTTTTTGTCTTAAAAGCCTTCTCATACAGCTTTATTGCTTCTTTACATGTCCTATTAAAGTGCAGATGGGGTATTATCATTATTTATGTCCTCCAATAACTGTATCAGTCCTTTTAATTGATTAAAGCCTTCCTCAATATCATCTCTCAACTGAGATGTATATATTTTATCATTCAGAATAAGGTCCTTACAGATATAGAAATACTTCCTGTTCAATATTTCCTTAAGCATATCGTTATGTACATCCGGGAAATGATCTCTTTTATACTTATCTCCTAATACAATGAATCCAGCATCTTTTAATATATTAAGCTGTTCCTCAAACTTCTCAGGATGACTCAGTATCTTCTTTCTTATTACATCCATTCCGTTTGAAGTCTGGTCATATATCCTCATGCCGAACGAATAACCGCTCAACCCCATATCGAAATATAAGCCTATACAATCTTCTTCCCTGCAAGCATGGCGATATCGGATATACATATATTCCTTTAAAGGAGCATTAGGAGAAAATCTTCTGTCAGTATATGGTGTGGATAAACATCTTCTCGGTGTCGCTTCTAACTTCGAGCTTATTGCTTTTACTGTCGGGATTAATGATTCGTAGAGGGTTATAAGGGGGTTAGTTATATACTCTCTGTACTTAACTATATTATCTTCTTGTTTCTCAACAGTATTAGTAAACTGTAATTCATATAGGAATTTTGTCATCTCTTCCGGAAATCCGTTAAAGGCTTTGTTTTCTGTTTTCATTTTCACCACCATAATGGGTAAAGTATTTTACCTGTACCTATTCTAGTATATATAACTTGACATCTATGTGTCATGTTTATGTTCCTATTTTGAACTGTCGCTATATGCTTTGAGATATCCTTTAATATCATCAGCAAACTGATTCCCACACCTTACAAGCTCTCCTAATATCCTGTCAATCCCATAATCGAATGTATACCAGTTGTCTTTTGTTATTCCATAACAGTCTACAGGTATTACATGAATTTCAGTATCTGGGAATGCAAGCTGGTATAACATTAGACATCTTCTAGCATGAAAAGACTTGCATACTATCATCGCCTTTTTTATATCTAATCCTGCTTCATCTGTTTTTATCCTTGATAAGAATGCATTGTCACGAGTATGCTGTGATTTATCTTCCTTTAATATATCTTTATCCCGAACACCGTTTTTTATCAGGACATCCACATAGAATTCGCAGTCAGTCGAATATTCCTTATTATATATATCAGCTTTATCCTTCACTCCTGCAAAATGAGCTGTTTTTATGCCTGTTCCTCCTGCAGGCAAGAGTTTTGATGCATAACCTTCATGATAAAGGCTTGCTGCTTTTTCAGGAATTATTGGAAATGACCCTCCAGGCAAGAATATGATATCAGCTTTTACAGGCTTATCTTCTACAAATATATATTCTGTAATATCAGTTATTATTCTGTTCATCATTGTACTTAATTATATCAGATAATCTAAGCGTAGTATATTTATGTATCTAATCAATACTAATCATTTCGTTTACTTTTATGATTAGCAAATGTATAATATGATTAGAAAGAGAGAATAACATGGATATTGAGAGCATGGCAACAGAGTACAAAAACGTGTATGATTTCGAAACAACTAAATCAATTATCCAGGACCTGACCTATATTGAGTCTGATAAGTATTTCAAAGAAAGAAAAGTTGAATTTAAAGAAGAACAAAAACGATCTCTAGGCTTTATGAATTCAGATGGATTCTACACAAACTTGGGATTACTATTTTCTGATCAGTGCATTCATTCTATAAAACTTGCAATATTTCAGGGTATAAATAAGTTAACTTTCAAGGACAGAAAAGAGTTTTCCGGATCTATACTTAAGCAGATAGATGATGTCTTTAAATATATAGAGTTTTTTAACAGAACCAGATCTGAGTTCTCAGGCTTAAACAGGATTGATATCCCTGATTATCCAATTGAAGCGGTCAGAGAAGCATTATTAAATGCGGTTACTCACAGAGATTATTCATATAGCAGCAGTACATTAATTAGTTTATTTGACGACAGAATTGAATTTGTTTCACTGGGAGGGCTTCCAAAGGGTATTACATACAATGATATGCTCCTTGGTATATCAGTATTAAGAAACAGTCGTGTTGCAGATGTATTTTATCGCCTTCACTTAATTGAAGCATATGGAACCGGTATCCAGAAAATAATGGAGTCATATGATGATTTTTATTCAAAACCAAAAATAGAAGTATCTGATAATGCTTTTAAGATAACTCTTCCAAACACTAACTACAAACATGATTTTACTATTAAGGAGAATACTGTTACTTTCAATGAGCAAAAAGTACTTGATTATCTGAATGGCAAATATCATTCCACAAGAAAGGAAATCGAAGACTCTGCAGGATTATCACAAGCAACAACCATACGTGTATTAAGTGATTTACTAGGAAAAGGACTTATAGTAAGACAAGGAGAAGGTAAAAGTACAACCTACACAAAAAGATTTTAGTCATTACCAACAACAGCATTGAAAATATATCTGTCGAAAAACACCGAATGAAACTGGCGAAAAACAACGAATGAAATCGTCGAAAAACATGGATTGAGCATTAATCTTTTTAATTAAAGATAGTAATACATGTAATAATTACCCAAGATTCAATGTGCAAGTTGGCGCAGTTTTGATGTGCAAGTTGGCGGATTAATAACCTATATATCCTTCTGCAATATATCTATATCGCCCTCAATAACCGGTTCATATGTTGTGTTCTCTTTTATGGAACCGTTTATCTTTAATGTGGCTTTTCTGCCTTCTGCGCAATAGACAAGGCTCTGTTTTCCTTCTCCTTTGAATGTCACATTGGATATTAGGATGTGGGCAGGAATGTATGTTATTCCTTCTTCTTCAACATTTCTAAGATTTATCCTGTTGTTATATATAACTGAATTAGTTAGCTTTATAGTATTAACCGGTGTTCTGATGCCTATAAGATCGGTTAACTCATTCTGGACATATATATGATCAAAAGTAATATCTTCCTGTACTGGCGGTACAGAGTTTGGATAACAGCCTCTGGAATAAGGACCTTTGTCAAAGGTAAGGGAAAATGCAGTGTGTCTCTTCTTTTTTAAGAAGATATATCGAAAATGGATATTCCTGCATCCGCAGTTATATGTAATATTCTTATCCTGCGTCATCGTCCATTTAATTCCGTCATATTCCTTTGTTCCTTCTGTATGGCTTGGTGGCGTGTCAGACATATACAACATCCCATTCGCTTCCATATTAACACGGTACATCCTGTTATTGTATACGACTGTATCCGACTGCTGAACTTTCATTCCTTTGTACCAGTCCAACCATGACCCTGCAAGCACCCTGCAGAAATAACCTACAGTCTTTTCCTGATCCAAATCATAACAGTCCTCAATAAGCCCGTCTTCTATCCAACCCATTTCAGGAGAACCTGTAGTGTAATCATGAGCATTTATAGCTATCGGATCATCAAATGTCTTAAATACGCCATGTTTTATTGTAAATTTGCTTCCTTTATCTATATGTATACCGTCTTTTAATCCCTCTATATGGACATTCTCTATTAAAAGGTTTTCAAATGTGCAAACCTGTATGCAAAAGCTGTATTCCATAAGATCAAGACATAACAAGTCACGTATGACTATGTCTTTCGCATAGAAAAAACATACCTGCCCTCTAAGGCCGGTTATTAGTTTTCCCTGTTTTGAATTATGACCATTACATAAAAGGTTAAGCCCTGTTATTGAGATGTTATAGTCGTATTCCCTTGTAAATGCGCCTTTGTTTATGAATACATACCCTGTATCTGTGGTTCTTCTTATATACACACCTTTACCGAATACAAGCGCGGTATCAGAAGGTATAATAATCGCATCATCAATATCATATATGCCTGGTTCATCTACTGTTATAGTTCCTGTTCTGTCAACTGCCTTTTGTAAAGCTATTGTATTTGTTCTTGCTTTGTTATCTGGCAGAAATCCGAAATCTTTTGCAAATGCCATATGAAGCCTCCATAGATTTTTTACTATTATACCATCAAGCGCGGAAGCCTTTCCCTATAATCTCTGAAGTATTAGTAATCAGTATGAATGCACCTGGATCCACCTTCTTTATATGGTTCCTTAATTGAACTGCCTGGGAACGACTCATTACTGTTATTACAATTTTTCTGTCTTCCTGTGTGAATGCTCCTTTTCCATCAAACACTGTAGCGCTTCTGTGTATATGATTTAGTATATAGTCGCATATCTGGTCAGGATTTTTAGTTATTATTGTGAAATATTTATTAAGGTTAAGATTCTCTATTATGCTGTCAACTAGCGTTGATTTTATTAAGAGTCCTAATATGGACATAAGTACTGTTTTTACGCTGAACACAGTAAAACCTGCAAGCGTAAGTATAAAGTCGGTTATTAGCAGAGATCTGCCAATATCCAGATGTGTGTATTTCCTTAATAGCATAGCCACTATATCGGTACCGCCTGTAGATGCCCCAATGTTAAAGAGGATTGCAGAACCTAAGGCAGGAAATATCACTGCAAAAGCCAGCTCCAATAAAGGTTCATCAGTAATAGGTCCGCTCATGGGAACCAGTATTTCCAAAAGATTCAATGACAAAGAGAAGAGGAGACTTCCGTATAAAGTCCTGTTTCCGAATTTTCGGCCAAGAACCAGATATCCTATGATAAGCAATAATATATTTACAACAAGGACTATAGTACCTGAACTTATAGCTCCATTAAAGGCATTGCTTAGTATCATAGCAAGTCCTGTAACACCACCTATAGCAAAGTTATTTGGAAACTTGAAGAAGTATACGCCTATCGTTACCAAAAGAACACCAAGAGTTACAAGAGTGTAATCTTTTATTACGCTCTTTATATCCTTAGGTGTAAAAATGTCTTTTTTACCATTCATTTCCTGGCTTTTCATTACACATCAATTATCGGTCTGTATGAGATAATAGTCAAGACTGAAGGTTGTTTCCCCAGATAACAATAATGATGCGTAACCGTGACATCGAAAAGTGATATCACTCTTTCTTCGGTAATAGTGGATACCATATTTTTGCTTTGAACTTTTTCGCATCAATATCAAACGGGGTATACAATTCAATTTGCGCATAACCTTTACCCGAATACCTATCAGGATAATCAATCGCACAAATATTCGGGTTACTTTTCAACCACTTACCCCAAAACAGTTGATCCAGCGGATCATGAGCATCCGGTAATGCCACCTCTGAATCAAACCTGCAATCATATACTGCATATTCACAGGCATTCAGTCTGACTACCTCATAATCACTTGAAATGTTGCCACTTCGATTCTCGCAAGCGATGTCGTAACTGCAAACCCAACATTTCTCTTCATCACTACGCGTACAGGTATAGCAGAACAGCATGTATACAGTTTCTGAACCTGCTGCTTTTTTCAGACGATTTACGGAGCCATCAGCAAATTGATTTCGTATGTTTTCCCATGTTGTTTCTTCTTTGGGTATTATAGCGTCCGGATCATATATTTTACCAAATCCCTTAATCACCAAAAACTCTTTCGCAGGAACTGATTCAATTTTTACTTCGTAATTCATTATCACCCTCTATTACACTGTCTTTGTTCTTTCGGAAAAATACAGAAAGAAAAGTCTCTCTTTGTTTTATTCCCTACAGTAATTTTACTCTACTGTTCGTTTCTACTGCTGTTTTGCAGCTAATGCCTCCTTAACAGTAAGAAGTGCGGCTGTTTCCCCAGATAACAATGATGATGCGTAACCGTGGCATCGAAAAGCGAATCCTCCGGCAAACTTAAGACCTTTTATGAACTCTTCATCCTTTATCATCATAAGTCTTGGAATAACTGAATCCCAGTTGGTAATCTCGTAACCATATATGCTTCCGTTATATGCATCAGTATAACGGGCGAGAGTGACAGGAGACGCTACTTCAATCTCTTCTATATATGGCGTTACAGACACGCCTACTACCTTTTCGAACTCTTCAATCATTGCTTTTGCAAATCTGTTCTTTGTTGCAACATAGTTCTCAGGTGTGACATCCTTCCACATATCTCCATGATAAAGAGTAGTAAGATAAAGTATGCTTGTACCAGGAGGCGAACAGTCAGGTATCGCATTATTAAGACATACCGTCGCCTGGCCTACAGGATCCTCAAAACTGCAGAACCCTTTATATATCTCTGCAGTTGTTGGCTTGCTGTATATGAAATAGCTGTATTCATGTATGCCTAGGTCCTCCGCACTCTTATTAAGTCCAAGATATGCGACCAATACTGAAGGCCCTATATCCCTGCTGTTGCATGCTTTTATAGCCATTTCAGGAACATCAGGTTTATTTACAAGTTTTCCATATACATTGTGGGCATTGGTATTAGCGATAATGTTGCTGGTTTTTATATATTCGCCATATTCCGTCTTTACGCCAATAACCTGGTTATGCTCGACCAGTATGTTTACTACCTTTGTTCTGTACTCTATAGTCCCTCCAAAATCACGTATCTTCTTATCAAGAGCTACCGTGAATCCATGTGAGCGGAATCTTGGTATATATGCCCCCTTGGAAAGGTACTTATAGAACATGGCGGCATATGTCGGGAAGTTCAGCTTGTCCACATCCAATCCTAAATAGCACCAGTATGCTGATATGATTTTCTGAGATTTGTATGGCACCTTGACAGCATCAAAAACGCTCTGAAGCGAATATGATGCGGTACGCAGAAAGTTACCAAAATTAGACTGCATATATTTCCTGTCAACATTTCCTTTAGATGCGGCCATATATGCAAATGCCTCAACCACTTCCTTGCAAAGAGCTATAAAGTCTTCCACATAAGGCCTGCAGCCTGGATCTTCGCTTTCAATCTTATCAATATATGCTTCTACTCCAAAGGGCATACAGACATCCAGACGCCCGTTCTTTTCTTTGGGAATAATAAGCCTGTAAGCTTCGGGGACCCTTATCCATTGGGCACCCAGTTCCAGCGTGTTCTCCAGAAGGTTGCGTACAGCACCTGCATTATCTTCTGGTCCGAAATCGGAAATCTCATGCAACGAAGGCTCAAATTCAAACCGTCCGCGTACAAAGCTGGTAGCTACTCCTCCAGGAAGATTGTGCTGTTCCAATACAAGAGTCTTTAATCCTTTCTTGGCACAGACTGCTCCAGCTGTAAGACCTCCATTACCAGCCCCTATAACAATAACGTCATATTCCCTGCTAAATTTATATCCACTCATTTTATCCTTCCTTTACACGACCGGTATTTCTACTTCCAGGTCTGAAAGAGGGAAGGAACTGCAGATATGGATATATCCGAATTTCTTGTCTGCCATACGGCGTCCATCAGTATCAGGAACTATAAATACATCACCTGATATGAGACGACTTCTGCAACATCCGCATTCACCTGTCCTGCAAAGCGACGGAGCTTCAGCTTTAGCCCGCTCCACAGCAACCAGCACGCTTTCTGATGATAAAGCTTCTGTTGTAATCGTGTTATTTCCGATGTGTAAAGTAAGTTTATATTTCTTCCCGACTTTGTCTTTGGGGAATCCCGGATACTTCTCAATATTATTAATCTGACCGTAAAGCTCACGTCTGACGTACTTCTTTGCCAGCCCGAGTTTTGCTATCTCCTTGCCTACAAAGTCATACATGACCTGCGGACCACACATGAATACTGAGTACGGCTCATTGCCTGCATATTTCTTAATAATATCAGCTGTAATGAATCCTGACTCATAACCTTCTTTTTCTTCATTACTTAAAACACAGATGAGCCTTACCCTGCTGTCAGTCGCGGCTATCTGATCAAGCTCCTTTTTAAGAGCGCTTTCGTTTAAGGTCTTGCATCCATATATGAGATAAAGGTTAAAATCCTCTATACCGTCCCTTATTGCTTGAGCCATAGAAAAGAAAGGTGTGATTCCGCAGCCGCCTGCAATACCAATAACTGTTTTAGCATCGCGCATATCCTCGTAATAGAAATTGCCTTCCGGACCGGATGTCTCAATAACTTTACCTACTTTCCAGTTATTAAAGATGTAATCAGTCACATAACCGCCATCCGCTTTCTTTATACCCAGCTTATAGACTCCGGATAATGCATCTTTCGGCGAGCTCATTATGGAATATGGCCTTGTTACCTTATGTCCGTCAATATCGAATTTCACGCTTATATACTGACCTGCACGGAAATATGCAGCAGAATCGGAAGCAAGCTCGAATTGTCTCATACTGTCTGTCAGATCGGTAATCTTTGTTATCATGAATTTCTGGTGTTTCGGATGCAGCTTTGCCGCCAGTTCATTCATCGGCGGAGTTTTCTTGATTTCTGTAGCAGGTGCTTCTTCAAACTTCTTCTTTCTGTTCGGTATCAGCTTTTTAAATGCCAGAAGATCCAAAAGCCCTATTGGTTTTATCTTTACATTTAATTTCTTATCCATTGTCACTTATCCTCCAAACTGTCTTTATACGTTAATAATCCTTTTGTATTTCCAGACATATATCCTGAACTGTATCCATGGCATCTGAATCCATATCCTCCTACGAACCTGAGCCCCTTTATATACAAATCCTCTTTCATCATCAGAAGACGAGGGAGCAGTGAATCCCATGTTTCGGATTCATATCCGTATATGCCACCGTCATAGGCTCCTGTATATCTGGCAAATGTCTGAGGTGATGCCACACAGAATTCCTCAATCGCATCGGAAATCTTGATGTTAAGCGCTGCTTCAACATCCCTTACTATGTTTTTAGCGATGTCGTTCTTTGCTTTAACATATTTTACCTCATCAACATCATCCCATGCGTTATCCTTATATAGCGTCGTAACGGATATTATGCTTGTGCCCGGAGGTGAACAGTCAGGTATCGCATTATTAAGAAATACTATAGCCTGAACAGGATTATCCCCTCGTTTAAACATGCTGTTGTATAATTTCTTGTTATCAGTTGTCGGATAAATGAAATAGCTGTAATCACTGATTCCTAATTCCTGTACTGTCTTATTCAGTCCGAAATATGCTACATATCCTTTACCGCCAACTTTTCTTGCATTGAATTCCCTGTTTGCTTTTGCTTTTACATCATCCGCACCTTCGACCATATGACCGTATGCGACATGTCTTGGTGCATTACAGATAACATGCTTAGTGTTGATTTTTTCACCTTTGTCAGTGGTTACTCCAATAACTGATTCGTTTTCGACCAGTATCTTTTCTACTTTTGTGCTGTAAGCTATTTCTCCTCCGAAATCACGTATAGCTTTTTCAAATGCCAGTGAAATCTCATGAGAACGCATCTTGGGGATATATGCTCCGACTAATAAATACTTAATAAGCATAGCAGCATAAACCGTAAATCCCAGATGCGCAGTATCAGTTCCAAGATAACACCAGTATGCATTCAGTATGTCACGGGCTTTTTGGGGAATCTTAAGTGCTTTTTCCACCTGGTCCACACTGTATGAGGCTGTTTTCAAAAAGTTGGCATACTTGCTTGTCAGTATCTTTTTATCTGGATTGCCTTTTGATGCTCCGAGATATCCTATCGCTTCAAGCACTTCCTGACAAAGATCAAAAAACTTTGTTATAAATTCTCTGCTTTTAGGAACATAGTGTTCCATCTTGTCGATGTATTCCTTTACACCGAAAGGCATGGTGACATCAAGTTTCTCATCCTTTCCTGTTATGACCATCCTGTATGCTTCGGGTACTGGAACCCATTCGATATCCAGGCCAAGGTCTTTAAAAAATGTCCCGCATCCGCCCCACTCACCTTCTTTACCGACATCACATAATTCATGTAGTGAAGGTTCGAATTCAAACCTGCCTCGTACAAAGCTGCTCGCAAACCCGCCAGGCAGACTGTGCTGCTCTATAAGCAGCGTCTTCATTCCTTTTTGCGCTGTAGTCGCTGCAGCTGCCAGACCGCCATTTCCTGCACCGATAACAACGACATCGTATGTTCGTTCACTCAAAATGTGTCAACCCCCTTCTTTTTATGGTATTTGTTTAACCAATAGTTATAGCGTCAACCATATTAATATTATGTATAGAATTTAACTGCTTACCTGTATTATATGTTCATATGACAATTATTTCAAGTTGAATCGGTATATAATACCTGGTTTGTATGCATAAAAAGTAAAATTTAGTGTTATGCAAAGCACTTTAAAATGCAAAGATTTATAGATTATATTACCCAACATAAAAATACAGTGTATAATCTTATACATGGATTACAGGACTAGATTTGATAAGACAATTAAACATATACAAACTGACAGGCCGCCACTGGATTTAAATGGCACTTCATTGACCTCATATCATGAAGAATTCCTAAAGAGCTTTGTAAAATACCATGGTATGGATGCAATGGATCTTTCCGATGCTGAAGAAAAGATAATGCAGTATTATGACATTGATTTTCGAAGAGCTGGAGCTTTATTCAAACCGACAACAAAGCTTACTGATAACTCAAAAAGATCTAAAGGAGTATATACAAACTGCTGGGGTATAAAATGGCAGTTATTCGGTATGTACTGGGAGATAGTGAATAACCCATTAAAGGATGCAACTTTTGAGGAAATTAAGGCATTTCCATGGCCGGATGCAAAAGATATAGATATGGCCCTACTTAAAGAACAGACCGAGAAAGCCAAAAGGCTGTATTATGATACGGACTATGTCGTTGTTGCTGAGCATCCTGTATACGGGTACTTCGAGTTAGGCTGCTGGATGTTCGGTTTTGATGATTTTCTATACAGAGTTGCTGCAGAACCGGAAACAGCTGAATGGTTCTTTTCCAATTATCATAAATATGTTACAGATATAAACGAACTGTATTATGGAAGTCTGGGTAAATATATACATCTTACAACCAGCGGGGATGATTTCGGGATGCAGAACGGCCCGTTCCTTTCACCTGATATGTTTGAAGAAATGATAGCTCCATGGTATAAAAAAAGAATAAGCCAGGTAAAATCAATATGTAACACCTTATTCTTCCATCATTCATGCGGTTCGGTTTACAAGCTTATGGATACTATTATCGACATGGGAGTAGATATATTGAATCCTATACAGCCAGGGACAAAAGATATGGAACCGGAAAAGCTTAAAGCTGAATATGGTGATAAAATTGTTTTCTGGGGAGGTATTGACGAGCAGAACCTCTTATCCAAAGCAACAAAAGAACAGGTTAAAGAGGAAGTACGCAGGGTATCCGGCATACTAAGCCACAATGGAGGCTATGTATTAGCAGCATCACATAATGTACAGCCGGATGTTCCTGTTGAGAATGTAGATGCCATGCTCAAAGCATAAATGCTTAATTCATTCAGATGATTGTATTTAACTTAATAAGGAAAAGAGTAGTAAATAAGCTGGATATCTCATTTTTACTATTAAAGGCAATATTATAATATACTACTTGATCTTCTCCATGTATTACAGGATAAGATAAAAAAGTATATTCTTCATTAAAATATATATTTTAATAGGATCTTCTATTTCTCTTATCTGACCATATTCTCTTATAGTTCTGTTCATTGCTTGAGAATACAAGTTCTTGCTGATAAATTCTTTCATGTTCCTGTTAACAACATAAGCCTGTGGGTTTCTGGCTCGAGGGTCTGCTACCAAAGGAAGATATTAATTCAGACTATGAATATTATGAATTGATTAAATTCGAACCATATATGCACGAGATTCTGGGGACTGATAGCAGCATTATCATTAAAGGACGCCCATTTGGTACAGTAGAAATAAAGGAATACAATATCGAGGACTGCAATATAAAAGCATACAAAGATGACGCATATATATCATATGCGAAACTGGATGGAACACTTGAGGATTTTCTTTCTTCTGAAAAAGGAGAGAAATGGGAAAGATTGATAGAGCAGTGCCAGATAACCCTGAGCTCCCTCAAGATGAACTTCACAGGGAACCTTGACAGCATCCTTTTATTCAACCAGGGCCTTGCATACATTACAGAAGGCCGAACATTCACGGAACAGGAATATTCCGATGGGGCTAAGGTATGCATCATCAGCGCAGAGACCGCAAGAGACAGCGGCATAAAGGTCGAAGATAAGATGAATTTTAGTTTCTGGTCCAACGGATATATTATGCTGAAGACAGATAGTGAACAAATATGGCGGCATGCCCCATATGGTGACGGATGCGGATTCATTGAAGAGAGTACTTTTGAGGTCATAGGCATATACAAGGCTGAGAACATATGGGACGAAAACGAGTTCTTCTTCACACCTAACAATGCATTCGCACCGCAAGGGTCTATAGAAGGATCCATAACGTTTGAGCTTCCAGAGTTCAGAATTAGTAGGAAAATCATTGAGGAGACAGGCGAGATTATACCTGCTGCTTCTGGCCAGTATCAAAGCATATCCAACACCCACTCGTACGTCATCAAGCCCGGCCATATTGAGGCTTTCGAAAAAGAGATGGAATCATTAGGATACGGCGGCATGTTCTATTACTATGACCAGGGGTATTCTTTGATATCACCCATACTGGACTCCCTTAAGGAGAGCACCAGCCTTTTGATGTATGTGTCTGTTGCCGTATGGGCGGTAGTGCTGTCAGCTTTCTTCATAATCATGGCTTCAAGGAGCAGGAAGACCGCGGGGATAATGATGTCTCTCGGGACAAAAAGAAGCCATATATTCGTACATATGCTTGTAATGCTTATGTGCGTGATAATCATATCCAGCCTTGCAGGCGGGATCGCCGGGTATTTCATGTATGATGGCATAGTGGGAAAGATATATGAGGAAGCCAGGGAGGATAATGTGAACCTGGAGTTCAGCAGCTTTAAGACAGACCAGTCCATATCCGGAAAATATGACTCCTCACTCATCGAGAGCTTTGATTTGAAGAAATCGCCTCAGTCCGTGCTTATGATAGGAGGTATACAGCTTATATTCCTGTCTTCCGCTTCAGCTGTAATGGCTAAGAGGTATTCCATGATGGAGCCGCTCGCCCTACTGAAGGGAGCAGGCAGGATAAAAGGGAGGAAAAAGAAATGAGAAAGTTTGTATTTGTCATAAGTTATGCATTAAAAAGAATGACAAGAGATGCTATAAAGAGCCTTATACTTATCCTTGTTGCTGCATCATTCACTATTCTTATCAGTGAGATATCATTCTCACTGGAAAAACAGTATACAAGGATGAATGAAGCATATGAAACAATTGATGTAGAAGGATTTCTGACTATGAAGGACGGCACTGAAGCAAAAGTCTATTCAAAGTATATAAAGATGTTTAGTGAAACTATTGGTGAATATAGCTCCTACATAAAAGATTTATGCCTGAAAAGATCGGTGTACTACCTCCCTAGTGAAAATTACACTCCACCCGATGGAGAGGCTTTACCTAATCTGATAGGTATAAGCAGGACAAAAGCAGATGTCAGCCTTCTTCCTGTCAACAAGGCAGAAATCACATACTATGAGAATTATGATGAATCAGCTTTTTTGAGCGATTCAGACATTTGTCTTGTATCTGCAAAATTAGCAGAGGGTAAATCAACAGGTACTCCAAGAATAGATAAAGACGGTTACATAACCCTGTATGCATATATCGAACTTGTAAGCAGGGAAATGGTAAAAGTACCGATAAAACTCAAAGTAATCGGTACATATACTAATGGTGATAAAGATATATACTGCCCATGGCCAGTCATTGTAGAAACCCTTAAAATAGGTTTTACAGGTGATTTATACAGTGAAGGCCTTAAATTTACGATAACTGACAACTTGAAGATTGATGAATTTAAGGAAAAAGCATCGAAAATATTTGTACCGACGGGCTATATGGGTAATGATAAGGATACTACGATAAATATGCTCTTACTTTAATGGATAATCAGCTTGTACAGACTATAACTCCGTTAAGAAAGAATATAAGCATGCTTGAAAAAGTAAAACCTATCATATTCATCCTGTCAGCAGTTATAGGCTTCATAGCCTGTATGCTTTTCATAAGGAACAGGAAGCCGGAGTTTGCCAATATGAGAAGCCTGGGCACCTCAAAGGGACTGGTCTTTACAGAAGCTTTCTTCGAACAGTCTCTGTTCGGGGTAATCGGCACACTGATAGGTATAGGCATATATTTCCTAATACACGGTACAGGAGCTCTTTTCATTGCCAAAGACATACTCATATTTATCGCATGCTATCTTGCAGGCGCGACAGTAGCGGTAATCAACATAACCAGAATTAACGTAATGAAAATAATGAAATCAAACGAATAGAAAGGAATATGAAAATGGAAACAGAACAGAGAATACTTGAACTTGATAACACAGTATACGAATACAGCAACAAGTACCAGACAGTAAAAGCGGTCAACGGGGTAAGTTATGAGTTCCAAAAAGGAAGGTTCTATGCCATAGTAGGCAAGTCTGGCTCAGGCAAGACTACCCTCCTTTCCCTGCTTGCCGGGCTGGATGTTCCTAAAGAAGGCAGCGTCTCATACATGGGCAAGTCCACTAAGGAGATGGACCGTGACAGGTATAGAAGAGAGGATGTATCAGTAATATACCAGGACTTCAACCTGTTCCCTCTACTTACAGTGATTGAGAACGTCATGTACCCTTTGCAGCTCAAGGGAATGAATGAGAAACAGGCATGGCAGACAGCTACTAAAAAGATAAATGCGGTAGGAATGGATGAAAAGTTCTATAAAAGATTCCCTTCCATGCTTTCCGGCGGAGAGCAGCAGAGGGTCGCAATAGCAAGAGCACTGGCGTCAGGAGCTCAGATAATACTGGCTGATGAGCCGACAGGGAACCTTGATACCGAGAACGGTAAGAACATCATAGGGATATTGAAGACCCTTGCACATGATGAGGGTTACTGTGTCATAGTGGTTACTCATGATCTCGGGATATCGGCTGATGCTGACGAGGTCTTAAGCATGAGGGACGGGAAACTGGTTATCGGATAAATATATCTTACATTATTATTGGTATACTATGGTATGAGCGTGTTTTCTTTATACTTTTTATTGCATATGCGCTTATCCTGTTATATAATTCGCACCAAGATAGGTATCCCTTATGGGAACTGAAGCGGAGGTAATTTAATATGAAGACACGTAAAATCGCGATAGCGGGCATAATGGGTGCATTATGCATAGTAATGGCTTTAACGCCGATAGGGTATATACCCATCGGACCGACAAAAGCAACAATCATACACATTCCTGTAATAGTAGCAGCAATTTTAGAAGGACCTTTGGTAGGAGCGATAGTAGGCTTGATTTTTGGTTTATCCAGTATTTTAAACGCGCTTTTATTCCCTACTGTTACATCATATGTATTCCTAAATCCTTTAGTATCAGTAGTGCCTAGAATACTTGTAGGCCTTGTAGCATATCTGGTTTTCGCATTATTCAAGAAGATGAAGAAACCCCTTTCAGTGACACTTCTCACTTTGATGCTTTTTGCAATAGCATATTATCTTCTGAACCAGTCGATATCCAATTTCCAGGCGGGAAATATCTTTTATGCTATATTCAATATCTTCCTATTGTTAGTAGTCTTTGGAGCAGAGGTCTATACGATTTTAAATTATGAATCCAAAAATTTCGCAGTAGCAATATCTGCAGCTGTAGCGACATTGACAAATACCGTCTTGGTGCTTACTATGATAGGAGTGTTTTATGGAAGCGAGTGGGTTGCCAAACTGGGTGTTGAGCCTTCAATGGCAAAAGACTTTTTAGTCGGAATAGGCGTAGCAAACGGAATACCTGAAACAGTAGCCGCCGTAATAATCGGCTCTGTGGTAGTGGAAGCACTTATGAAACTGGTTTACAAAAAGAACAAACCGGTTGAAGTACCAAAGGATAGTGAAGCTGAATAGCTTGGTCACCATACGATGAATCGTATGTTAACTATATAGACTGGCCGGGCGATTGTCCGGTCAGTCGCTTTTTAATGATTCAAGATTAGACAGAAAATCCATCCCCTCTTTTATATTCCCTTTATACTCATTTAGTTCGAGTACTGCATCAATCTTTTCCCATCCTACATTTACAAAATCCCTCATTATAATATTGGTATAAGAAAGCCATTCTTCCTTATCTTTTAAGTTTCTCACAAAGTTGTTCATATTATCCCTGTGTTCGATTTCTCTGTCTAAAGGCGAGCCTAATACCCATTTTGCCGTCAGCTGTCCCTGAAGGACGAAAAGACCTTTATCCTTTTTAATGTATCTTTCATAATAGTCGGGATATGCATTTGATATAAAATCAGCACTATCAAGTTTATGATAGGCTGAATCATAATATGATTCCATCACTGTGTCTTCTAATGTCCCGCTGTCATTGTTTCTTCTGAAAGCCCATGCCCTGTCAGCACATACATCACTACCCCAGCATATTAATATCTTTCCTCTTGCTGATTCTAAAGACATGCTATCTATAAAATCCAGATCTGTTAAATCAGTCTCATTATTTATCAGATACTCTGATAACCTTGTCTCGATAACAGCCGCCACATCATCCATTGATTCATTCTTAAAATGCTGGAAGTCCAGTATGACAAATTCTGTTGTATTATTATTCATGAATTCTAATATATCATCAACTACCCGAGTAAATGTCTGGCCTTTTGCAATGCTATGGTATATGACAAGCTCAGCATTTTTCTTCTTCTCCACTCTTATATCAAAATATCTTACACCATCTATAAGCTGTTTATATATAGGTAGACTCTGCGTTTTAGCTGCATATATCATCCCAATGGTCCCTGCATCATGACTTCCAGGAATAACAATTTCTTTTACTAAAATATCATCTTCTATATAGCTCATCCATTCCGAATAGAATGGGATATCTTGATTAATCAATACTCCTTGGCAGCTACTCATTGTTATAAGCATAATAACTATTAAAAATACTGTTAGCAGCTTTTTCAAAAATTCATCCCTCCCCTGGCACAATATCTGTTTCAATATTTACAGCATTATTATATACTTATATAAATATTTTTTATAGCAATATATATAATACAACACACAGAGAAAGAGACTGCTTTCGCAATCTCTTTAGGGGGAAATTAATCTCTAGGGGGTAGTGGTTAATGTATACATAATAACTGGGTATTGTGAACTCAATATTAATATTATGTGAAACGAATGTGAACTTAATTATTTTTTTGCTTATTTGTGTTTTTATTTAAAAAAAAGACTGTTTGGGGTAGATAAACAGTCTTTTGTCTAAAAAAGCGGGGGCCTTTTTAGGTTTGTGGTATGTCTATAGTAATCCCTGAATGTGATGAAAAGGTGAAAATGTTATGAACGGACTGAAAATTATAAAAGGATTGAATATTTTGATAAAAATATGTATCATATTAATATTGAAGTATGATTGGAGACACTTAATTGAGTACAGAAGATAGAATTATTGTCAGAGGCGGCAAAAGACTGGAAGGCAATGTAGTTGTAGGTGGTTCAAAGAACGCGGCTGTTGCAATAATATGCGCTTCAGCTATGATTAAAGGTAAAGTCACACTGGAAAATATACCAAAGATAACCGATATACAGGTTCTTCTTGATACGCTTTCACAAATTGGCGCAACTGTTAACTGGACTGCAGAAAAAACCGTGCAAATAGACACGACTGACATAAAGTCTTATGTTTGTGACAACATAGATTTGAGTACATTAAGAGGTTCCTATTATTTTGTAGGTTCACTTTTGGGAAGATTCAGGCAAGCAAAGGTTGTTTTCCCAGGCGGATGTAATTTTGCACCCAGACCGATTGACCAGCATATTTATGCATTTGAGACTCTTGGATGTACAGTAGAGACAACCGGCGGATATATTACAGCCAAAGCACGTAAGCTTGTAGGTAACAACATTTATTTCGATAATTATTCTGTTGGTGCTACTATAAATTCAATACTCGCAGCAACACTAGCTGAAGGCACTACGACAATTGAAAATGCTAATAGAGAGCCTCATGTTGTTGATGTAGCTAACTTTTTGAATATTATGGGTGCTGATATTAAAGGAGCAGGAACTAATACCATCCGTATAAAAGGGGTAAAAGAATTATTAGGCGGAAAATCTTATTCAGTTTGTCCAGATATGATTGAAGCAGGAACTTTAATGATAGCCGCTGCAGCAACTAGAGGCACTATCACTTTACATAATGTCACTCCTGAGCACATGGATTCACTTTCAACAAAGCTTACTGAAATGGGCGTAATTATTGAAACAATGGATGATTCCATTACAGTCAAAGCGAATATTAAAAGAGTAAAGAGCACAAATATAAAGACGATGCCCTATCCAGGATTCCCGACTGATCTGCATCCCCAGTTTGCGACTTTGTTATCTATAGCAGATGGAGAGAGCAGAATAACAGAGGGAGTATTTCCGACAAGATTCCAGTATGTTGAACAGCTTCATAAACTTGGGGCAAATATACAATTAAGTGGCGAGTCCGCAATAATTAAAGGAGTACCAAAACTAATTGGTGCCCCTGTTTCGCCTACAGATCTTCGTGCCGCAGCAGCAATGGTAATAGCAGGACTTATGGCAGAAGGTCAAACTACTATACACAATCTTGAATATCTTGACAGAGGTTACGAGGATTTTATAGAAAAACTCAAATCTTTAAAAGCTGTTATAGAAAGAGGTAAATAAAAATGAAATACATAGATATGATTAGAGACCTGACCAATGCCAATGGCATATCAGGTTTTGAAGATGAAGTAGTTGATGTAATAAAGAGTTATGCAAAATCTGAAGACATTACAGTTGACACAATGAACAATGTCTTCATGAATAAGAAACAAAACACAAAGAACAGACCAGTTATTATGATAGACGGGCACTCTGATGAAGTAGGCTTTATGGTACAGTTCATAACCGGCAACGGTTTGTTGAAATTTATACCAATCGGCGGATGGCAGGATGCCAATGTTGCAGCGCAAAAAGTAAGGATAAGAAATCGTGATGGAATCTATATTAAAGGCATTGTCGCTTCTGTTCCTCCTCACTTCCTGACTGCTGCACAAAAGGATGCTCCTCCAAAAATAGAAAACATGCTTATTGATGTAGGCGCGACCTCAAGAGAAGAAGTTATTAACGATTTCGGTATTGATGTGGCAGCTCCTATTGTTCCAGATGTTGATTTCACTATTAACAACAATAGAATAATGTGCGCAAAAGCATTTGATGACAGAATAGGTGCAGCCGCTGTAATAGCTACAATGGAAGATTTAGCAAATGAAGAGCTTAATGTAGACCTTATAGGTACCATATCTACACAGGAGGAAGTCGGACTCAGAGGAGCTGAAGTTACTGTAAAGACTGTTAATCCTGATATAGCTATAGTATATGAAGGCACACCTGCTGATGACACATTTACAAACCAGTATGAGACTCAGGCAGCCCTCAAGAAGGGACCTCAGTTACGTCACAGAGATGGAAGCATGATTACTAATCCAAGATTTCTGGCATTTGTAAGAAATATTGCTAAAGAGCATAATATCCAGTTCCAGGATGCTGTAAGAGCTGGAGGCGGAACCGATGGAGGCAAGATCCATCTTGTTGCAGGGGCAATACCTACAATAGTAATTGGTATCCCTGTAAGATATGCCCATACACATTACGGTTACTGTGCATATGAAGATTTCATTAATGCAGTCGAACTTGGAAAAGCTGTACTTCGCAAAATGCCTGCAGACCTTAAATATTAAGAAAGATGCCTGAGCTTCATGTGTGGTTTTAGGAAAATAAAAGTAGGGGAATTGATCAATGAAATACACGAAGGGGCATCTGTCTAGATAATACCAGCACAATCAATATCACACCACAGACAAATCAGTATATTTTGATACAATACTGATTTTTTTATTTAGCTAGTTATAAAACTAAGTAACAGGTATTGTGTATTAGAAAATGATTGATAAAACTTAGTGAAGTCACAATTTGTGATTTCACCAAAAATCTGTTGTTAATAATATGTTATTAGAATAACTTACTGATTTTTTTATACCTTTTTTTCGGGCAGATAATGGATATATGCTATACTATTTATATCTCTATTAAAGGAGCATATCGTGAAGATAACATACAATAAGCTTGTCCGAGACAATATTCCTGAAATTATAAAGAATAATAACAGTCAGTGTTCTACTAGAGTTTTAAATAATTCTGAATATTATGAAGAACTAAAAAAGAAACTAATAGAAGAAACAAATGAATTTTATGAGTCAGATGAAATTTCTGAACTTGGAGATATATTAGAGGTTTTCAACTCTATTTTAAAATGCAAAAACTTATCTTTTCGTGAAGTGGACGAAATAAGAGAAAATAAAGTGAAAAAGAACGGAGCATTTGAAAAAAAGCTGCTACTTGAGTGGGTAGAAGACGGAAAGTAAAATGATAAACACCTTGTTATCCAAAGGTTTCAAGTTCATAAAAAAACATTCCTATGATTACAATCATATTTCCCTAGTATTCGAATATAACGATATCTGTATCATTATTGACGATGATATATGTAACATAGATGGTACGGATAATATTTTTGATTATTCAAAATATTGCGATGTGCAGAATGACTTGATGCGTAAGTATAATAGACTCTATCGGTTTAATCATACTGATAGCATTAAAACACTGTTAGAAGATATTACCTTTTGGCTAAATATTGATCTCAGTTCAATAGAAATATCGGATTCGGGTGGAAATTTCGATAAACAACACATTGATAATACTCCTTTGGAAGCAAAATTTGAGGAAATATTTACTTCAGTCTATGGAAATGATGCTATCTCCTATCTTGCTAAAGAGTACTCAATTTCAGTTGCAGATAAAAAGAATATATTTGTCGATTATGTACTGGAAACCAAGACAGGCAGTTATGCCATTGAAGAAAATGGAGTAACATATCATCATCCATGTATACTTGGTAATTTGAAATATAGAAAGCAGCTATACAGACAGAATATATTAAGCTCCATGGACTTTAAAGTATTCAGATTTTCCACAAATAATATTGTGTTCAAAGACCAACTAGCTGATAGATTAAAAAATTATCTTGGTGAAAAATATGATTTTATACCAGGCTCTTTTATTAAGAACAATCGTAAATATGCTTTATATGACTTCCAAAAAAATATTCTTAAAAATTTCGATACCTTAAGAAGAGATAATATTAAATCCGCTCTTGTAGTTCTGCCAACAGCTAGCGGAAAATCACAAATTATTATTAGTGATTTAGAGCATTTAAGTATAAACAATAAAGTGAGAAATGTCTTGATTTTGGTACCTTCAATTAAGATTAAGGAAGATTGGCTTGAAAGAATAAAACCTTTAAGAAACATGGAGATTGATGTCCTAACATATAATGCAGCATTTCTTTTGAGAAATTCTGTTAGCAAAGAGAATTATGACTACATAGTATTTGATGAAGCTCATCATGCACAGGCTGCTAACTGTAAAAAGACAATCCAGTATTTTAATCCTAATTTCCTTGTCGGCTTGACTGCAACACCTGAAAGGCTGGATAATAAGAAACTTGAGGAAATATTCGGTGAATACGAAACCGGCTTATCCTTGAGGGAAGCTATAGAAAAAAAGATAGTCTCAAATATCCGAATGTTCAGATTAATATCTAATATTGATTTATCGAATGTAAGATATAACGGTAAGGACTATAACTACTCTGATCTCGAAAAAACTTTAATCATCGATTCACGTAATCAATTAATTGCACAGACTGTAAAAAAGTATTTCTCACCTCAACCAGGATTCTATAAGCAAGGTTTGATTTTTTGCGTCAATAAAGACCATGTTAAGAAACTAGAGAAATTACTGATTGATTGTGGGATATCCGCAAGAGGAGTCTACGGAGGAAATAGTCGGAACGATGAATATTTCAATTCATACAGAAATAAAGAGATACAGTTTTTAGTTAGCTGTCAGATTATTAGTGAAGGATGGGATAGTCCTCAAACAGAAGTTGTGGTTATGGCGCGACCTACTCTATCAAAAGTATTATATATGCAACAGCTAGGGAGAGGATTGCGTAGTAAACCTGGGAAGGAATGCTTGTTTGTTATCGATGTAGTAGACAGTTATACAGGAAAATTAACTCCTTGGAGTGTAAATGCATTATTTAAAATACCTATATACGGAGGCTTCATGGATGTTATTACAAAAACCACCAATCCTCTATGTATACCTGGATTGGTAGAAACTGAAATCGCTTTAAGGGAAATTGATATTTTAACTTTTGAAGATAAATATTCAGATTACTTATCACTTGAACAGGCAGCTCGCGAATTATATGTAGGAACAGCAACATTGGCTAGATGGGCAACTGATAATTCAAATTATGCCAGTCTGTATCTTACTGTAGGTAGAAGAAATGTCCCATATTTTTCGCCTGAGGATATTGAGAAGATTAGAATTGATAAGGATATAAGTATTCATAATGAATTGACAATTCTTGATGACTTTATAAAGTTTATTGATGACAATCAATTGACCTTTTCTTATAAACTGACATTCCTCTTAAATGCATTTGCCCTAGCTGACTTAGAGGGTGAGATAAAAATTGATAATTTAGTTGATAAATATAGAAGTTTCTATCTGAACAGAATAGAAAGGGATATTCCTGTTGACAGGAAAACCTGTCCTTATACAAAAGACTACCTTAACGACTATAAAAGAATAAAAAGAAATATGCTTGAAAACCCTTTCGAGAAATTTGAGCGTAAGCGGTTTATATATTATAGTAAAGATCTTAATCTAATAGCATTTAATCCTCTCCTTTGGGAAAAACTGACAGACGACATAAAAAATGATATTATAATTAAACTGAAGCAATTCCTTGAAACCTATTATGAGAAATTAGGAGGATTATGATGGATACGGTTCAGTATTATAAAGAAAATGCTTCTGAGTATATAAGAAAAACACAGAATATTGATATGACAAGTCATTATAAGCTCTTTTTAAAGTATCTTAAACCTGGAGATTCAATACTTGATATTGGATTTGGATCAGGAAGAGATTCAATATATTTCAGTAAAAACTATTCCGTAACTTCTATTGATGTAGTAAATGAATTTATCGAACATGCAAAAAGCATTGGACTTTTAAATGTTTATTTTCAAAGTGTTCAAGATATGATGTATAAAAATGATTTTGATGCTATTTGGGCATGTGCTTCTTTGCTACATATAAAAAAGCAGGAATTAAATACGGTTTTTAAAAAATGTTATAAAGCTTTGAAACAAAACGGATACATGTATTGCTCTTTTAAGTACGGTGACTTTACAGGTGAAATTGATGGTAAATACTATATTTTTCTTACTGAAAAAACTATAAAAGAGTTTATTATTAACACGGGATTTGATATGATTGAATATGTGATAACCGATGATTTATTTAATAGGGAAACCAAATGGTTAAACATTATTCTATGTAAATAATCTGTTTAAGGAGTTTGACATGAGAGCATCTGGAATACTACTACCAATTTTCAGCCTTCCTTCACCATATGGTATCGGAACCATTGGAAAAGCAGCATATGAGTTTGTAGATTTTTTAGTTTCTGCTAAACAGAGGTATTGGCAGATTCTTCCTTTAGGTCCTACTGGTTACGGGGATTCACCATATCAGTCCTTCTGCAGCTTCGCATGCAATAGCTACCTTATAGATTTGGATATATTGGAAGACAAAGGCCTGTTGTATAAAGAAGAATATCAAGATGAGATATGGTTTGAAAAAGAGGATAAAGTTGATTATGGTTTAATGTATCAAAAGAGGAATGCTATTTTAGAAAAAGCATTTAACAGGTTTGATGTAAATAATATAAAGTTCAAGGCCTATTGCCAAGAAAATGTATATTGGATAAATGATTATGCTATATTCATGGCTTTGAAAGAGCACTTCAATGGAGATAAATGGCAGTTATGGCCAGATGATATAAGGCTAATATATGATAAAGCACTGGTTGAATATGGAGCACTCTTGTCAAGAAGAATTATGTTTCATAAGTTCCTTCAGTATGAGTTCTTTACTCAATGGAGTGAACTGAAAAAATATGCAAATGGAAAAGGCATATTAATAATAGGAGATATACCGATATATGTTTCATCAGACAGTTCTGATGTGTGGTCTAGACATTATCTTTTTCAGACCGATGAAAACAGGAATCTCACATCAGTCGCAGGAGTCCCTCCTGATGCATTCTCTGCAACAGGACAGCTTTGGGGTAATCCTCTTTATGATTGGGAAGCTATGGAGAAGGATAATTTTTACTGGTGGAAACAGAGAATAGGTATGGCATCAAGTTTGTATAATTATGTGCGTATTGATCATTTTATTGGGGTGGAAAGATATTTTTCCATTCCTTCTGATGCTTCTACAGCAGCTTTAGGAACATATTTTCAGGGACCCGGTATGAAATTGATAGATGCTATTAACCAATCAAGGAATAGCATGGGTATAATAGCAGAGGATCTTGGCGTATTAACAGATAATGTAAGAAGACTTCTGGAAAAAACAGGTTATCCGGGCATGAAAGTACTGCAATTTGGTTTTTCTGGAGAACCTTCTAATGACAATCTGCCAATGCATTACAAGAAGAATCTTGTAGCTTATACTGCTACACATGATAATGACACAACAAAAGGATGGTTCGGAAAGTTAGATATTAAAAACAAGGAATTTGCGAAGAAATACTTAAACAGATCACGCATTAATGTACATGACTTAATTTTGGAAACTATGAAATCTGTTGCAGATACCGCTATTATACCTATTCAGGACTGGTTAAGTCAGGATTCACAAAGCCGTATAAACTTCCCTTCTATAGCATTCGGAAACTGGACTTATAGGATTACAAAAAATATGCTTACTGATAGTCTGACATGTAAGATATCAGACATGACAAATCTATGCGCTAGATAAAGTTATTTGCTTTCACATTTTAAAAGATATTCATTTATATCATTTGTAAATGTTTTCATTAAGTCATCCGCTTCTTTTTCAGAATGACCCATGGCGTTTATATATACCTTAAGTTTAGGCTCCGTACCTGAAGGCCTCAGCGCATACCAGGAGCCATCTTCAAACTCATACTTGAGGGCATCTTGTGCAGGAAGCTCATCGAGCCCGTTTATATAGTCCTTACATACTGAACAATTGATATTGCTTATTTTAACAAGAGGTTTCTTTCTCCATTTGGACATTACGGCTTTTTTAACTTTTTCACCTTTGATACCTGGATATTCTATGGATATTTGATTTTCCGACATATATCCATATTTTTCATATATATTATTTAGAGCCTTATAAAGGGTTATTCCTTGCTTTTTATAATATCCAGCCATCTCACACATCATCATAGCAGCACTTACCCCGTCTTTATCTCTGGTAAATGTTTCTAAACAGTAACCTATGCTTTCCTCATATCCGAATACATATCTATATTCATCAGTCTTTTCAAACTCATTTGCAAGACCGCATATATACTTGAATCCTGTTAAAGTCTCGAAGAAATTAGTACCATAATGTTTTGCTATTCTTGGAACAATCGACCCACTTACTATAGACTGTATAACTGCATCTTTATTTGAGTACATGTTTTTAACTTTACGCTGGGACAACATATATTCAGCAAGCAGGGCTCCTGTCTGATTACCAGTACAAAAGACATATTCCTGATTGTCATCCTTTATCATCATTGCTATCCTATCGCAATCCGGATCTGTTGCTATTATCATGTCCGCATCTGTTCTTTTTCCATACTCTTTAGGTATATCGAAAACTTTTACATTTTCCGGATTGGGATATGGTGTTGTAGGGAAAGTGCCATCAGGATTTTTCTGTTCTTCCACTATTGTAATATTATGAAAACCTCTTTCCTTTAAAATTCTGGTTACAGGAACAAGGCCTGTCCCATACAGTGGTGTATATACAATACTTATATCCTTATCTATATCGTCATTTAAGGTTAAGGATAATATTTCTTTAATGAACAAATCATCCATTTCCTTGCCAATCATTATTATATGTCCAGTTTTCAAAGCTTCATTAAAATCAATTGTTTTAACATCATTAAAAGGATCTATATTCGAAATGTTTTTAGCGATACTATCCGCTATATCATCAAGTATCTGGGATCCTTCCTGCCAGTAAACTTTATATCCATTGTACTGTTTAGGATTATGGCTTGCTGTCACATTTATACCTGTTGCCGCATTTAGTTTCCTTATTGAATAAGATAGCTGCGGAGTAGGTCTTAGGCTTTCATATATATATACCTTTATACCATTTGCAGCCAAAACTGATGCACACTGTTTTGCATACTCATCTGATTTTATCCTGCAGTCATATGCAATTACTGCGCCTCTTTTTTCCATGCCTTGTTCAATAACATACTGAGCAAGTGCTTGTGTTGCTTGTCCGATAACATATTTGTTCATCCGGTTGGTACCTGCGCCCATTACACCTCTTAAGCCTGCAGTTCCGAAATCCAGAGTCTTATAGAATCTGTCCTCTATTTCCTTTTCATTTCCTGTAAGAGCTTCCAGTTCCTTAGCAGTGTCTGTATCTGCTTTCACCAACCATTCATTATACTTATCAAGATATGTCATCTTTGCACCCTTCCCGAGCCGTCTCCCTTCATGAGTTTTTCGACTTCAGGTACTGTAAATCGGGAAAAATCGCCATATATGGTATGTTTTAAGCAGCTTGCAGCTACTGCAAACTCTAAAGCATCTTTATTCTCGCTATATGTATTAAGCCCATATATCATACCAGCAGCAAATGAATCTCCTCCGCCTACCCTGTCTACAATATCAGTAATCTCATATTTACGGCTTATATAAAATTCTTTTCTGTCGTTAATACAAGCTCCCCATCCGTTTATATCTGCATTCCTGCTCTCACGTAATGTGATTGCTATTAATTTTATATTCGGATATGTCTTTAAAACTTTGTCTGACAAATCTTTATACTTACTTTCGTCGAGTTCGCCTTTTGTAACATCAGCATCATTGTGTATATCCAAAGCTTTTTGCACGTCTTCTTCATTTGCTATACAAACATCAACATACTTTACTATACTCGGCATTATTTCTGCTGCTCTTTTGCCGTATTTCCACAAATTACCTCTATAGTTGAGATCTATGGATACTGTAAGTCCAGCCTGCTTTGCAGCAGTAACAGCTTCCAAAGTTACAAGAGCGCTATTTTGTGTGAGTGCAGGAGTAATACCAGTTATGTGAAACCATGAAGCTTTATCAAATACTCTTTTCCAGTCGATATCTCCAGGTTTTGTTAAGGATATAGCAGAGTATTCTCTGTCATAAATTACTTTTGATGGTCTCTGCACTGCTCCAGGTTCAAGAAAATATATGCCCATTCGACCATTTCTGAAATATATATCGTCTACACTGACTCCGAATCCCCTTAGTTGCCTTACGCATGCTTTTGCTATGTCATTATCTGGCAGTACTGTAACATATGAAGAGTCCATGCCGAAGTTTGCACATGAAACAGCTACATTAGCTTCACCTCCGCCAAAAGTCGCTTCTAACTTATCTGATTGCATCAATCTTTCTCCATATGGAGATTTCAACCTCAGCATTATTTCTCCAAAAGTGACTACCTTACCCATTCAATTCCTCCTTGGCTTCTCTTATGCTGTCTAATATCTGTTTAGCCGTTGCTGTTATTTTTTTATACTCACCTATCTTTGCATATTTGGTTATATTACCGCCTACTCCAACTCCGCAAGCTCCTGCTTTTATCCAATCTTTAGCATTATTCTCATCTACTCCACCGTTAACAACTAGGTTTAGATAAGGCATTGGCCCTTTTACTGCTTTAATGAATTGAGTTCCTAAGACTTCTCCAGGAAATATTTTTACTATATCCACTCCAGCTTCTGTAGCCATTGCAATCTCTCTTGGTGTCATGCATCCAGGCATAGCGACGACTCTGTAACGGTGGCACATTGTCACAGTTGGCAGATCAAGATGAGGTGCAATTATATACTGCGCTCCGGAAAGTATGGCTGTTCTTGCAGTTTGCTCATCCATTACTGTTCCCGCTCCAAGTATAAGGTCTCTTTCGTCATATTTCTTTGACAGCTCTTCTATTACATGATGAGCTCCTTTTACAGTGAATGTTATCTCAATCAGCTTGACTCCGCCTTCTAGACATGCATCAGTTATCCTGTATGCCTCTTCTGCACTTTGTGCTCTAACCACAACTATGAGCCCGCTTTTCATTACATTTTCAATTACCTGTTCTTTTCTCATAAAAATCATATCCTTTCATAAACGGTTTATACAAACCCGCTATCTATCTTGTCTATTATAACTTAATTTTCAAAAAATTCACATTCGAGCATAGCGCATAAACAGTGATATACTGGAAGATGAAGCTCTTGAACCTTGTATGTTTCAGATTCAGGCACTTTTATGCAGACATCCGCTAAAGAGTTAAGATACCCACCAAGCTCTCCTGTCATGCCTATGACTGGTATCCTACATGCTCTTGCTGTAATAGCGGCATTATTTACATTTCTTGCATTACCAGACGTGCTAAGACACAATATAGCTCCCGCAAGTTTTCTGTATGCATAAGCCTGCTGAGCATATATCATCTCATATGATGAATCATTTCCAATTGCAGTTATTAAAGAGGTGTGACTGGAAAGGCATATTGCAGGCAACCCTTCTGATAAATTTGCACTTATTGTTTCATCTAACATCGGATTGGATTCCACCCGTCTTTTCTTCTTAAAACTCTTCATAAGCTCCCCTACTATATGCTCAGCATCAGATGAAGAACCACCATTTCCACAGATAAGAAGAATTTTACCGTATTTATATGTCTCTTCCATTATTTCGTATGCTCTCATTATATCCGACTTGCACCTTAACAGTGATGGATGTGATTTTAGCATTTCTTCAAAGATTTCCAGTGATTCCCTTTTCATATTATGTGCCCCTTATCTTAATTATTTGCAATATATTCAGCTGCTACTGCCAGTGCCTCATAATCTCCTATTGAATCTCCTAAAGAAGAAGGCAGTATATCGCATGCCTGTGAAGAAATAGATAGGCTTTCTTTGCTTAAAATTCTTTTTGCATGAGGCCACAAAAGATTCCTGTCCTTAGTAAATATGCTTCCTATGGCTATTGCATCGGGATTTAATATGTCAATGAGTATAGCCAATGCTCTTCCAAGCATTTCACCTGACCTTGCATATATAGCTTTTGCAAGATTATCTCCTTTTCCTGCAGCTTTTGCAACAGACAGAGCATCCAAAAGTTCTATTTCTTGTTCTGTTACACAGAAAGATACCTTGTTACCTAACTGCATTTCTTCTCTTACCATGGATTTTGCAAGTTGCGCGATTCCTCCACCTGAGCAAAATCCTTCTACAGATCCCATTTTTCCATAACCTACAGGTCCGTAATCAGTAAGCCTTACATGACCTATCTCTCCTGCCATGTCGTTTGTTCCTGTATAGAGCCTGTTATTAAGTATGAGCCCCGCACCAAAACCTGTTCCGAATGTACAGAATATGAAATTTTTATATCCGAAACCAGCTCCCCAGAACCATTCTGCAAGAGCTCCAGCATTTGCATCATTCTGTAGCACAGATTTTACATTAAAGTGTTTTTCAAAAATTTCAGTAATAGGTATGTTGTCCCAGCCTATAAGGTTGGGGGGAGATAAGATTAACCCTTTTGCACTGTTTAAAGGACCACCACAGCTTATACCTATGCAGGATATATCGTTGCTTATTAAAAAGTTCTTTGCCAGTATATCCTCAAGACCGAGTATTAGCCTGTCAATTACAGCAGAAGGCCCATTACAAGACTGTGTCTTGAAAGAAATCTTGTCTACCACATCTATCTGGATAATATTGTTGTCCACACACTTTCCCAATACCGCAGCGCATTTTGTACCGCCTATATCTATACCAGCTATATACATGATGAACCTCCGTAATATGAATGTTCCATTTTTATTATATCATTTATATAGCCTATATGAATCAATATATATATTCATTATATATTTTTAATTCTATATATTTTTTTGATATAATATTAAATGAATGAAATTTTTGTAAAAAATTTGCAAATAGCAAGAAACATTTGTCATATACCATATTTCATTCAAGGAGGCTATTTTGAAAGACCCTGTACTGGGCCCCATAATCTTGCAGATACTGCTTATCTCCATAAATGCATTCTTCGCATCAACAGAAATGGCAGTGATATCACTTAACTCGAACAAACTTAGAAAGATGACGGAAGATGGCGATAAGGATGCTATAAGAATGATTAAACTTGTAGATGAGCCGGCCGGTTTTTTGTCCACCATCCAGATTGGCATTACCTTCGCTGGTTTTCTCGCTTCGGCATTTGCGGCAGATACATTTTCAGACCGGATAGTAAACTGGCTTGTATCGGACTTAAAGTTTACTGCAATATCTCCTAACGCACTGAACACTATTGCAGTCGTTATAATCACTCTTGTATTATCATATTTCACACTGGTATTTGGAGAGCTGGTACCGAAAAGAGTAGCTCAAAAAAAGGCGTTCGCTATTGCAAAGCGTAATACAAAGTTTCTTTTATTCTTCACGAAAGTTACGAAACCTCTTGTCTGGCTTCTTTCCGCTTCTACTAACGGTATATTAAAGTTAATAAAGCAAAGTGAAGAATCAGATGAAGATGAAGTTACTGAGGAAGAAATTAAATTCATGGTTGATGTAGGTGAGGAAAAAGGAGCTATAAACAATATGGAAAAAACCATGATTGAAAATATATTTGAGTTTAATAACATTTATGCTAAAGATATAATGACACATAGAGTAGATCTAGTAATGATTGATGTCAATGATACGCAGGAAATAGCTTTAAAGACCATAGAAGACGGATCATATTCCAGGATTCCTGTATATGACGGAAATATTGATAATGTCATAGGGATACTAAATGTTAAAGATTACCTTATAAGACTTAGAAAAGAAGGTTATGTGGAGATTCGTTCAATATTAAGACCTGCATACTTCGTACCAGAGACTATTTTGTGCGATGCACTTTTTCGTGATATGCAGGCAAGCAACTCTGCATTAGCTGTCGTTGTCGATGAATTCGGATCATTAAGCGGGATAGTAACCATGGAGGATCTTTTAGAATCCATAGTTGGAGATATATACGACGAATACGATATCTCTGAGGAACAAGAAATCACCCGGCTGGAAAACAACCTATGGCGTATTGCAGGTGGTACTGAAATTGATCTTATTGAGGAAAAACTGGAGATAGACATACCTGATGATGTGGAATTTGATACTCTAGGAGGATTGATTTTCAATGCTTTGAATACAATACCAAAGGATGGTTCAAAATTAACAGTTGAGGCATACGGACTTTCCATCAGAGTTGAGGAGATAGCTGACCATAGGGTGGCATGGGCTTATGTGAGAAAAATGGCAGGAGGTTCAGATGGAAGCTGACAAGAAAAAGAAATTCATAATAAATACTTTATTCATAGTTATTATCCTTGCTTTATTCTATGTGCTTCTTAAATATGCAGTGAATCTTCTGATGCCTTTTATAATCGCCCTTGTTATAAGTATAATATTGAAGCCAGTAGTCAGGTTTTTGCATGAAAAACTTAAGCTAAACCGAAAAATCGGTGCATTAATAATGGTAATACTTTTTTATGGCATAATCGGCACAGGTATAGTGATACTTATAATCCAGATAGGATATTCATTAAAGGATCTAATCCTTAAGCTTCCGCAGACATTTTATCGTGAAATAATTCCTGCACTAAACAGTGTATATGATAATATAAATGACTGGATATCGAAACTTGACCCTGATCTTCTAGATCCTGTACAGAATGCCTATAATAGTCTTGTATCTGATTTGGGTACTTTTCTTGCCACTTTCTCATCAAAAGCATTATCCGCTATTACATCTTATGCATCTTCATTGCCTCGTACCCTTCTTGATATCCTAATTACTGTTATAGCTACATATTTCATAACCGCTGATTTCGAAATTTTACAGAAATCTTTAGTAAGACAGTTGTCAGAAAAGAATTCTGTGCTGTATGAGAATATAAAGATACATCTTGGTGGTACGATAGGAAAATATATCAAAGCATATGCAATTATATTCGTGCTTTCTTATGCACAGCTTGCTTTAGGATTGTGGATAATAGGGATAGAAAAAGCTTTTCTTGTAGCTTTGCTTATAGCACTGTTTGATCTTCTTCCTGTCGTGGGGACTGGAATGATATTATTCCCGTGGACAATAATTTCTTTCCTTCAAGGTAACATCCAAAAAGGTTTAGGTCTGTTAGTACTGTATATTGTCATAATCGTAGTAAGAAATATAGTTGAACCCAAAATTATTGGCGATAGAGTCGGAATGCATCCTCTAGTCGCTCTCATATCTATGATAATAGGACTAAGGCTCTTTGGGCTTGTAGGATTATTTGCAGTTCCTATTACTGTTGCTCTTGTTATAAGCCTCAACAAGGCTGATGCTATCTGTATATTTAAGAATGATCCTTGTGATATAAGCAAAGAAAAAGATGGCAAGAAGAAACCAAAAAAACCGAAAAGACCTCTCTTTAAAAGGAAAGGTCCGGTCAGTCCAACTATAAAATGTGATAATAGTGATAATAGAGAAATCTAGAAAATATTAGAAGGTATATCTATTTTTATCTCTCTTCTTTCTTTTGCTGATCGTATCATGGCATCTATAATTGCCTGGTTATATATAATTTCCTTTGTAGGAATTGGAGCAGGCCTGTTTTCTTTTATTGCATCAACAAAATCCCTGATCTTGGCATCAAACTGGTTTACCTGTTCTCTTGGTAGTGAAATTTCAGTTGTAACAGGCTCGTTGCATACATCATGCATAAGATAAATATGCCCAAAGTTACCATCAATAATAGAACCCCATAGAGGAGGTTTGTCAGGCGTGGTTACCTTAAGCCCTGCGTCTGTACCCAAGATTATGAAATCAGAGCATTTGTCCATATGCATTGCCCATGCCATACGGTAATCCATTACTATGTCATTTTCAAATCTTATTAATGCTACGGAAAAATCATCAACACTGAATCTTTCGCTTTCAGGATAGTACTTAGGGTTTTTTCCAAAATAATCAGAAGTATATGCAGATACTGTAAGAGGTTTCGGGTGTCCTATTGAATTCATTGCCAAATCTATCGAATAACAACCAAGATCGCCTATAGCGCCAAAAGCAGCTTTGTCTTTATCAATAAAAGTGCTTCCTGGTATGCCTCTTCTTCTGGAACCTCCAGTCTGTACATAATAGACTTTCCCCAATGTTCCTGATGATACGATCTGTTTTATCTTTTTACAGTTGGGGTTATATCTTGGTTGAAATCCTATGGATAATATCTTCCCGCTCTTTTTCTCAGCTTTAATCATTTCATAGGCTTCATCCATGGTAACACACATAGGTTTTTCCAGAAGGACATGAAGTCCTGCATTTAATGCGTCTATTGCGCATACTGCATGCTGTGAATTATATGTACAAATTGAAACAGCATCAATTCCCTTCATATTGCACAAGTCTTGATGATTGTCAAAATCCTTCGCTTCCGTAAGTCCGAATTTGTCTAAAACTTTTCTAGCCTTACCAGGGATGATATCCGCGCCTGCAACTATTTCAACATCATTAAAGCTCTGATATGCCTTTATATGCACCTGAGATATTCCACCTGTACCGATAATGCCGATTCTTAATTTTTTATCCATGATATCCTCCGTTACTTTATCTTAAAATTAATATTGAAAGGCTTATTGTCTTTTCCTGCTAATATTGCTTTTTCATAAATTCCGTTTCTGTTGGCATATTCACCATTCATTTTAATATCACAGCTTTCAGCTTCAATAATATATTCATGACCCTTGTATCTGCATGTTATCATCTTATCCGTGAAACTTGTTTCAGACACAGCGTTGCCATCTGTCCTAATAACAGGAACCTCATAACCTAAAGTATATGATTCATCAGCATCGCATGTAAAACAGACATGAATACCCTCTTCATCCATAATATATCTCTCCTTAATATATGTGAAACCTGTGAAACTTCCGCTTCTGTATGTAACCTCGAATTCTACAATATCATCCTTCTGGTCCAATATATCCAGTTTCGATTTAATATTCTCATAAAAGTCACATAATCGTATACAGTCACCATTTTTTCCTATAATCATTGGTGTTATGGATAGAAATCCAGGATTTTCCTTCTCGTATACCCTTATTTCTTCCCTGTCGGGCATCTTTGTTATTAAAATATCCTGTGTAATGTATTTAGGGGATTTCGGAAATGGACAGGATAGAGCTGTTTCAGGAGCGATATCTCTTTTATGTATCCTTCCTAAACCTGTCGCATCATATCCTTTGTCTGCTTTTGTGTCTATCTGGATTGAATAATTGCATGCATTAGCGAATATCCTGTGAAAAGCATCACTTGTATTTACAGCATAACCTCCTTTTTGAGCAGGACATGTTCTTTCTTCAACCGTTTCATCACAGAAAATATATGCCAAATAGGCAAATGAACCCATTGTTATCATGTATTTATCATAGTATGCATACCACTCGCACCCGAATAATGAGTTCCAGCTATATCCATTCTTTACATGCTTGGCAGGTTTAGTAACAACCATCCTGAGTATAGCTTCATATGACAATCTGGCAGCCTGTTTAAACTGTCCGGCAAGTTCCAGATTTCCTTCTTTTTTGTACCTTGCAGCTTCATATTCAAAACATGCACACTGATATGCTTCATTGAATACCATCTGGTTCGACCTTCCGCCATATGGTATCTCAAAACAGGTTGACTGCATCATGAGGCTCATCTTTGCACCTTTTTTAAGGTTTTCATCCAATTGCTCTTTGTATTTACCGTTATAACCATAGAATAATAACAGACTAAACTGCACTCGTGTTGCAAGGTCATATAACATAGGACATCCCGGGTCCATATACATACCGTTGTTATCAAACATTTTTAACTGGCATTGTATCTGGATATTAAAGTAGTCTTCAGTATCACACATTCCATTAATCTGTCTTAAGTATTCCCCTGCCATATTGTATACAGCAATATTATGAGCCATATCATCAACAGACTTTGCATATACCCCATAGTTTTTTCTATAATCTATTTTCTTAATACTTGAAAGCCATTCATCAGTCTTTTCTTTAGGGACAATACCTTTTGTTTCAATAATGCAGGACATAATCTCCCTTACAGCAAAATCATTTCCATCTCTTATATTTGGAAGCTGGTTACAGCACATATCCATAAGCTTTATCCACAGACTGTAGTATTCCTGTTTCTTGCCTTTTGAAATGAGTATGCCAAGAACGGATGTTATTCTGGATATTCCGTGCTCTTTAATCCCGTTTTCCAGATTTTGCTTATACAGTTCTTCTAAATGCTCATAACTGTATGAGTCAATGGCTGTCTTCATTAACTCTAGATACTTTTGCTTCACTAATTAATTCTCCGCAATTTTCCTGAATCTTCTGTATAAATCTTTCCCTTCTTCTACTGTCATGGGACCTCTTAGCAAAAATATGACATTTCTTTTTTTGTAAGGCCAGGTTTTGGATGAAAGTATTTTTTTAGCCATATCTGATGACAAGGATAAAGACTGTAAAATAGTTAGATCATCAGGCACATTTTCCATAGTTTCCTCTATATCATGCAAAAGACTGTCATAATCAATACCTGTAATATGAGGTATTTTTGCCATCTCTTCTATTACATTCTTTGCTGTACCGCAGTAATGCATTCTGGCTCCGTTCATCTTTTCAATAAGTTTCATATCATATTTCATTACATGGTCAATATATAGGTCTCTTCCTATCATATGTAACGAACAGTTGGATATTCTGGCATTCCCTTTCCATAAGGCTGACCAGTCATACTGCCATCCTGCTTCTGTTTTAATCCACTCCCGCTGGGCTTTGGCATATTCAATCGTTGCATCCGTGACGACATCCATAAGTTTATAGAAAGCATCAATATCATCATACATATCGAAAAAGATATCTGTCCCTCTTACAAGATGCGCATTATTAAACGGTCCCTGAATATCCGCCATCATCATATGACAACCATCTGGCAAATTCTTAACGAAATATTCCGTCCACTCCCTTACCTTCCTATATGGTGCTGATTCAATATCAGGAACTTTCAATGAATATATCTGTTCTTTTGTTTTAACTACATGGTCTTTTGCACAGGGCAGATTATTTACAGGATAGAATACCTCACATCCGAATGCGTTAGCTACCACGCAGGTACCAAAATCCACCCTTGCACTCAAAACACAATCATCCTCTACTTCCAAATGAGCTAAGTTGCTATAAAGATGATGTTTAAGCATTATCTCCTTATCAGAAAGCATCTCTTCCCATGTGGGATTAAAAGTCCCTTTTACTGGCATAATGAATTTCGGTATACAGTTCTTAGGATCTGTATACATTTGCTTGTATTCATCATCCAGCTTTTCGTATCTCTTTAATTGTTTATTACTGAGCTTATATGAAGATATATCTATCATGATGACTCCTTTTGAATATTAAGAAGATTATATCATCTTATATGCCGATAGAGGATAACAACATGGTTAAGAAAGAAGAGATATATATAACGAAGAAAAGTAATTAATATTTAAAACTACGTATAATCCAACATGACATGTTGTATTATACGAAATAGTATGATAAAATGTTCATACAGCACAGGAGGTTTTCATGAACTGGATTAATAGAACGATAACAGATTATCTAAAAACAACAATAGATACCTTCCCTGCAGTTCTTATAACAGGTCCTAGACAAATAGGAAAATCTTCATTATTGCAAATGGTAGCAAAAGATTACGAGTATATAACCTTTGATAATCCTATTCATCTGGAGCAGGCGAAAAAGGATCCAGGGTTATTTCTTATGAATCATTCCTCAAAACTAATCTTGGATGAAATACAATACATTCCAGAACTGTTTTCTTATTTAAAAATCAAAATAGATGAAATGAGATTTTCTGCTCTACAGAATAACAAGTCACAGGAGTGTCTGTTTCTCTTGTCAGGTTCACAGGCATATGGTCTTATGCAGAATGTAAGCGAGTCTTTAGCTGGAAGATTAGCTATATTACCGCTTCAAGGCATATCTTATCGTGAACGTAGTAATATATCATACTCAAAACCTTTTATTCCTACTGAGGAATATCTTTACTCCCGTAATAAGGAAAGTGTTGAGTTAACAGATATTTGGTCAATAATGCATAGAGGGTATATGCCAAAGCTTGTTGCTTCGAATGATGACTGGGAAACCTTTTATTCCAGCTATGTCTTAACATATATTGAACGTGATGTTAACCAGATATCAAACATTGATGATAAGATGGATTTTGTCCGTTTCATGGCGTCCGTTGCTGCACGAAGTGGCGAGTTATTAAATTACGAAAGTATATCAAAGGATCTTGGTATTTCTTCAACTACAGTAAAAAGGTGGATTCAGATACTGGTAACTTCCGGCATCATATTCCTGTTATATCCATATTACAATAACCATCTGAAACGTATGATAAAGACACCGAAAGTATATTTTATGGATACAGGATTAATGGCTTGGCTGACCAGATGGGTTACACCGGATACTATAAAGCATGGCGCAAAAGCTGGCCAGTTTTTCGAAACATTTGTGATTTCAGAAGTTATAAAATCATATTTGAATGCTGGAAAATCATTACACAATTTATATTTCTACAGAGATGCAGATCAAAAGGAAATAGACCTTATTATTGAAGAAGGTAGAACCATTTATCCTGTAGAAATTAAAATGACTGCTAAACCTGAAAGAAGACTGGCTCAGACTTTCCGCGTTTTAGAAGCTATAAAAGCTGACGATATGCAGGTAGGTGATGGAGCAGTTATTAATCTTTATCAAGGACTCATGCTGATAGATAAAAATGTACGATCAATACCGGCAGGATACTTATAAATCAATTTATCCTCTGTTTTAATTGGGAATTAAAACCCTTATTATGAGTTTAAAGAGTTTTGAAAATAATTTATTAAGTAAAAAATAGAAATAATATAAGGACAAACAGCAGAATAAGGAATAATAGTGCTTAGATGCTCCCCTATCATTGATGCACTGCAATTTTTCCTGTTACATATACCTTCCAAAAAGGAAATTAATATTCTTGGTGCCTCCTTGCCAGTATGTATCCTTCACATTGAATATGTCGAACTTAGTGTAAAGAGATTTGGGAAAAATATTTGCTAATTCTGCTTGTCTTTGTGTTACAATATCCATGAGAGAAGTCCTTTCTGCTATTTAGTAGATAATCTGAACCTGGAGAGATTCAAATGAAATTACTCTTTTATTTTATCAATCCCCAAACAAGTTTACACTATCCAAGTACTCTATCATTTGACATTATTTTAATTGTATAATATAATTTTTTTATTAATATACTAAACAGGAGGTTTCATTATGAAAAAAAGGGAATGGTTTTCTGTTATACTTGTTTTTCTTATGCTATTTACAGTATTGTCAGTTTTTGCTGGCAGCAATTCTTTTAGCGCACCTTTGGGTTCTGGATATTGGGGCGGGTCAGTTAGCGTATCTTCAACAGAAGCAAATGCAAATACATATTTAGATCCGCTACCTCCAGTAACGAATGTATATGCCAGAGTGTCATTAGGCGTTTATGTTTTAGACCAATCAGGAATCTTGCACTATAGTTATATAGGTGCATATGAAGATTATATAACATATGTTGGAATAAATGGTTACGCGTCACAAGGGTATACATGTTATTCTTCGCATAGTAATCATAGAGGTTATATAAATGGAAATGAGGCATTTCAAGATTTAAATGCATATTAGTTTTAATAAGTATTTATTTTGTCTAAATTCAATTCAGTATTGCAATACTATTGATGAGTAATATGCGCATTAATAGATAATTTATTAATTAATTGAATTTTAATAATTATGAAAGACTACAGAGATGAAGAAATTATTTAAAATTATACTACTCTTATTAGTTTTATCTCTAATGAATTCTTGTTCCGGACCTGTTACAACCATAACACAAGAACCTATTACATCTGCATTGCCAGAAAGAACAATCACTCTTGATAATGATGGCAACTTAGATTATGAGGCTATGTGGCCGAATAAGAATGTACTTGTGTGGGCATATAGTGATGTTTATGAAATTAATCACTATATTGAACAACTGAAGTATAACGAAAATGACAGAAGGCCATATGAATATGCTATAAATAATAACCTTCTTGTAGCATATAATGATTATTTGGTTTCAAAAGGATCGGAGTATGTTATCAAACCATTGAATGAAATGTGTATCATCGACCGGATACTGGAAGACTATCAGTCTCTTGGGGATGATGAATTTGCGAAATCGGTTTTTAAGGCAAAAAATGTATGGACATATTTTTATGACTTAATCCGAGAAATGAAAGAAGAAGGCAAGCAAGTAGATATAATATCTACAGGTACTCAAACTAAATATACAGTTGTTAATTACAAAAATGGAGTAGAAGAAAAAACAAGTGGTGTCGCCTTAGATAATCCAAGCGATGAAGCCATTAGAGATGGTCTTTTATTAGATATTTCAGATTATATATTAAGCAAGGATGATACAAGATTGTATAATTCATTGCCTTGTGAATACTGGAAGCTCTTTTCCGAATATAATGGTATATACGGACTGTATAATAATGGTCTTGCATTATGCCAGACTTTTCACTTAAGAAATGATATTATTGAGAAATATAGCATTGATGTTTCGAATTTAAACACAATAAATAATATAGATATTCTTTGTGATAAGCTTTTTACGGATTACTCAGATGAAATATCCGAAACAGATTTAATGCTGATTCAAAACAGAATAACTCCAAATGGATATCATAATATTATAGGCATACATATTAATGAAAAGAATCAGTTTCTGGCTTACAGATATGACAACAACAATAATCCAATTGCAATTAACAGGTTTACTGATGCTGATTATATTAACCTGAATAATCTTTTAGCAAAATGGGTGGATAAAAATTATTTTAATGGCAGCGAATATAAAGAAGTGTTAAATTCTTTTTCATATTCGGTTTCATCTTCACCTAATAATGACAAGCCAAAACAATTCCTTTCATTCATTTCATATAATGATTTATCATCATCATGGAGTGATGCAGGATACATTCCTGTAGAAATAAGCAAATATGTTTTGAAAGATAGCAAAATAAACCTGATCGGAGTAGCTTCATGGTCAAAAAATGCTGGTTATGCATATGATTTTTTGTCACTCTTATACACTGATCCTGTTCTTACTAACCTGATGTACTATGGTGAGGATTATACATTAGTAGATAATAAGATAAACCGGCAAGGATTAGCTAACAGAATGTCATTGGTATGTAATTACTTAATATATCCAAATAAACCCGTTAGTTCAAGCAGACAGGACATATCTGAGATTGTTAATGATTTATACATTCCTCCAGATTATGCTTTTGAGCCGAATCTTGAAGGAATGGAATATGATTTTTTAAATATAGACAAATTATGCAAGGAAGCTGATGCGCTTTGGAGCAGTAACCCAGCAGATATTGACAAAAGGATGAGTGAAATAGTTCTGCAACTTGAGTCACTTGGATATGATAAGCTGATTGAGGAGATTGATGGGCAGTTGAAAGAACACTGTAAAGATGAATTTATAAAACCAGAATAAGGAAATGAAATGAGTGAATTTAAAAAAAAATTAATCATGTGTATTGTGTTTGCATTATCAGTCGGATTAATATCTGGATGTGACAACAGAATAATAAAATCTAATGACAGCTTATATGGTGGAGTAGATGTCGCTCTCGGCTACAACGGCCTCATATCATACAGGGATGATTTGCTTGTTTATTATGATTATACTTCAGGCGAAGCAACAGTTTTTTGCAGTCATCCAGAATGCGAGCATGAAAAATTCAATGCTGTAACTAATCCTGATCCGAAATGTCCGGCTGTATCTCCAAAAGGGTATAAAATATTAGCTGCATTTATGTCAGAAAACCACTTATATATGATTACAGAAGATAACTCGGCTAATAGTATGATAGTATATAGAGCTGATGCAAATGGAGAGAATAGAAAAATTATCGGTGTAATAAGTGCTGAAACAATACTAAATGGATATCTTATATATAATAACCTTCTTATTTTTACTGGGGTCGAAATGGCTTACAAAGAAACTGATGAAAATTTATTAGGTGTTGCATTTAGCAACATTTTATCCACATGGATTATTGATTTGGAAACACTTGATGTTGTATATAAAAATCCAATAAAAAAAATTGATTACAATATTATGTACCATGCAAACAATAACATACTTTATTATATCTACCATGATAATGAAACAGAAACACACGAGATTAAATGTGTTGATTTACAGACTTTCTCGCCGCTTGAAAGCATTTCTATACCGAAGTATGCAACTAATGAATATGCATATGTTGTTTTTTATAACGAATCTGGTTATTACCTGAACAAAAACCAGAATGAAGAGTCTGTTGATGTTGTTAAATTGAATCTTATTGATCACAAACATGAGATAGTGCTGTCAGAATTGCATATAAAAGGGAATGCTACATTATTTTCTGTTGTTGGAGATTATTACTTCATTAATTCGGTTTATGAAGATACCGCATCGGCAAACAATTGGCAGAATTATATATATAATTCAAAAGACAAACAGCTATATGGAGTTGATATGGCCTACAGCGGTGTCGAAACAAGATTCATGTCATATTTTATTAGTCCAGATGGCGAGCATATGATTTTTATTACTTTTCCAGGCATGCAAGCTGAGTATAGGTATATGAGAATTGATGATTTTATAGCGAAATCATCTAAATATGTTGATTTAAGAATCAGTTTGAAATAGGTAATTGTGATATGGAATTAAAAATCAATGGAATTAGCAAACAGTATGGTTCAATCAAAGCGCTTGACAATTTTTCTGCCACTCTAACGGATGGAGTATATGGGCTTTTAGGTCCAAATGGCTCAGGCAAGACCACTCTTATAAGAATAATAACAGATAGTATTAATAGCGATTCAGGCGAGATTCTGTTCAATGGAAAAGACATAAAGGAACTAGGAGTCTCATTCAGATCTTTTTTAGGATATATGCCGCAACATCATGGCATATATCCTTCATTTACTGCTACACAATATCTTTCATACATCGGCTCTCTGAAAGCACTGGGTAAAAATGAGATTCATCAGCAAGTATTATATGTTTTGAAAGCTGTTAATCTTCTTGATGTAGCGAACAGGCGTATTGGAGCATTATCGGGTGGCATGAAACAAAGGCTGATGCTTGCACAGGCATTGATAGGTAATCCGAAATTGATTATATTGGATGAACCAACCGCCGGACTGGACCCAAAAGAGAGGATTCGGATAAGAAATCTCATATCAGGTTTCGCACTTAACAGAATTGTAATAATAGCTACGCATGTTGTATCCGATGTTGAATATATTGCTAAAGAAATCATGCTTATCCAGAAAGGCAGACTTATATACCACGATACGCCAGACAGATTGTGTAAATCGCTTGAGAATAAAGTTTTTGAAATAGAGACTGACGAAGAGAATCTTGATAAAATATTATCGCAGTATGAAGTCTGCAATATCCATAAAAGTACAGACAGTATTATTGTACGTATTTTACTCAATGAAAATCAAAACGAACAAAGAGATATGTGTGGATATGATTACAAGAGAATAAGAGCATCTGTTGAGGATGTATACCTATCCGTATTTGATGAAGAAAGGGAAACGGAGTTTGTTAAGTGAATCTGATAAGTTATGAATTAAGAAAAACTTTTTTTAATAAGACTACAGTAATATTTCTGGTTTGTCTTGTAATCATAAATATGTTGACACTATATATTCAAGAAAGAATTAATTTCGAATTTGATGCGGATATTAGCAGTATAAGAAAAATTGATTATAAACTTATGAGCATGGACGAATTACAAGCGGTTACCTATCTCAATGAACATATCATAATTCATACCATTGCCTATATGAACCAACAAAGCAGTATTAATTCATTAGAAAAGCAATATCCTGATTACAACATTATAGAACTGCTGAGTAGATATAATCAAGGTAATTATGATAGTTATACAGGTATTATACATAAGGATTTAAGTATATTCAGACACAAACTCATGGAGGTTGAAAGCGTATATTCATATGATGAATACATGAAGTCTATAAACAACCGTGCTTCTCAGCTGAATCAGTCACCTTTATTCAGTGATACTCCTTTTACTATCAGAAATGCAACAAAAACTGCTGATGACTATAATAACCTTAATGTTTCAGATATCCGTTTTAACAGTTCAAATGGAGTTATATGTGCAACTGGCAACAGCATTACTCCCATGCTTTTGTGTGTTTCAAGCATATTTATTTGCATACAGATATTTGTAAGAGACAGAGATAACAACAATATTGAGCTTCTTAAGACAATGAAAAGAGGAAGAAAATTTCTTATGTCCTCTAAAATGATAAGTATGGTTTGCCTTGTGTCCGTATGTGTAATAGTAACTGTATTATCATCATATATCATAAGTCTGTTCATATATGGTTTTGGTGATATATCAATGCCAATCCAATCAGTTTACGGATTAAAATCATCTATTTTTGGAATCAGTGTTAGTCTATATTTAATATTGCATATGCTGCTTACGGTTCTTGCTATGATATTCATTGCATCTGTAATAATGTTGATTTTCGTTTCTGTTCATGATTCTCTTATTGGCATATCTGTTTTTTTGGGGTTTATGGGAATATCCTTTATATTAAATAGAGTAATTTCATCAATATCATTTTTCAATGTCTTTAAATATATAAACGCATACTATTTTTTAAATACAAGTAAGATAGTAAGTGATTATTTGAATATAAATCTGCTTAATTATCCGGTATCTTTATATCCTCTGTTTTATATCACTGTTTTATTTGGCACTGCATCAGTTTTTTATATATGCATAAATATTTTTGAAAAGCAAAAAGCAAAAATATATTCAAAATCTGGTGTCTTTCGCTTTAAAAAGGTAAAAATAATACCAAAAGCGGGAATCTTTAAGTATGAAGTATATAAAAGCCTGATAATTAATCCAGCATTAATTATACTTCTTATTTTTTTCATATTCCAGATTGTAACGGTAAGACCTCTTGAACCTATTGAGATGTTGACAAAAAAGGAATTTATACATATGAAGTATATAGATGTTCTTGAAGGTCCGATATCTAGTTCCAAATCCGAGTTTTTGGAAGAAAATCTTCTTGATGTCCGAAAAATGCAAAGAGAGGATATTTATGACTCATATGCTGACCAGATTGAAGTCATAATGTCCATAATTGCACACGATAAAAGGCTTCATAATATTTATGAATCAACAGATGATCTGAACATTAAGCAGAATATTTCTTTTATTTATGAAAAAGGATATAAGGAATTCTTCACCGACGGAAGCACCACAAGACTTACCGCATTATATGTATCAATTCTTATAGTGCTTTGTATGTCAGATATTTTTGCTAATGAGATAAAAAACAATACATATGATGTAATAACATATACTGTTTATGGCAGAAAAAGAACATTTTGGTATAAACAAATAATCACGCTTATTATTTCTTTAACTGTATTAGGAGCAGTATATATTCCTTATATTCACAAATTCATGAAAGAAAGCGGATTTAACTGTCTAAATGCTCCAATGGCATGCATAACGGATTTTGCAAATATACCATTGAATATATCTATTTTGGAGTATTTTATCTGTTTATTTCTATCTAAGTTTATAGGGGTACTTATGATAGCAACATTTATCAATCTTATTTCTCATATGACAGGGGAGACTGTAGTAACTGCATCTATATCATTGTTTATTTTTGTTGTTCCAGCATTCTTATCTTTTTCAGGGGTCAATATATTATCTGATTTATTTATGAATGTATTCTTATATGGCAATAAGCTGATATCATATGATGATGCATTATTAATGCAGGGATTAATTATTATTATTGTGTGTATACTAGTTTTTATAGTATTATATTTTAAGTTCAATAAAGAAAAACTTCGATTTTGCTTTAATAAGAAAACTTATTAGTTTATTGAATTTTTAATACTCTAGACTATAAGATATAATTAAATGGAAGATTCATCTTCTGAAGTAATATTTTTCTTATTACTAAGAGAATAAGTAATCAAGAGTTTTTTGATTTTTCGAGCTTGCATAACTAATTTCATGTAAGATTAATGGTATGTATGAGAAGGATAGGATATATGAAAGAAGGTAACTTATGAAAAAATCATCTGTTAAAACCACAGTATTTTTAGCAATTATTCTTATATTCATATTAATTTTCACAGCCTGCAATAATAAGGAGCTGCCAGAAGAAAGTAGTGTCGTAAGCACTCCTCCTGTTGATGATGTATCAGATTACATACTTATAGGGGAAATAGAGTCTTCCAATGAGTATTTGCAAACCGAATCGAATAATATCAAAGTATATGGGAAAAGCAAAGACAATCTCGACAACTATACTGAAATCAAGTTTGTGTATAAAGACAAGGAATGGATTTTTGATGAGGTAAGAATATTTGCCGATAAAGAAATGGAAAGAGAAGACTCAAGACTATTTAATCTGTCATTGTATGAAGATAGAGATATATTTTCCGTTACATATTATGAGAAGATAGCATCAGACGAAATCAAAGAGAATATGCTGTTCTTTGACCAGTATAGCTTTACACTGCTGAATCCTGAAGACCTTAATGTTTCCATCCAACATCAGTCATCAGAAGAGAATATGGTTATTGATGAGACATCATATAACTTACAGACAGTTATTAAATCCAAGATTGACCCTGATATATTTGATAAGAAAACAGTTATAAACAAAAGAGAAGGTATTGAAATATGTGCATTGAAAAAGGACAGCAACAATAATTACAGTGACATTTATATCAAAGTTTATGAACCCAACAAGATAATAAGGATACTAGATAGAAAGCACTTTGAATTTGGAGGACTGTATTTTAATGTATTGGATGTAAATGAGAATGGAAATGATGAAATTGTTTTGAACTTTTTGGAGAAAACCGCAGTAGATGAACTAACTCAAAGTGTGTGCTTTATTGATATCAAGAACGAAAAAGAGGTTACTCTTTCTGATTTAGGATTGGAGAACATAGTCGAAGTAACATACGGGACAGATAAATACACAATAGCTCAAGAGGGTAAGGAATATAAAGTGAATACCTGCCATTATACAAGGAAAGTGGAGCTTAACAAGGACAATTTCGATACTGTATCTGTAAAAGAGATAATCAGTATGTCAGAAGACAACAGTATTACTTTATCTCTTCTGCATGACCCAGTTTCATATATTACAGAAAACGGCGGACCGGATATATTCGCATTACAATATACCGATAAGATTGGTCTATACACTGATTGGACTATGCCTAACTACTTTGACGAGATAAATAAATATGAGCTAGGTATTGACATAAAGCTTATAGATGTCAATGATGATGGATTAAATGAAATTGTAATATCAATATTTATAGGCGGGGGGACAGGAGCAATTGATACAGATCTTCATATAATAAATAGCTCTAGCATGGAAGAAATGGTTACTCTTACGAACCGGGATGTAGGACAGCTCTTGCGAAGTTATGTTGATTCAAGAGTATATATCGAAGACAACAAAGCTAAACTTGACTTTTATATTAATGACGACATGAGTAACAAATACACTTATACTTTTGATTACAATGAAAATATAACATACTTTGATTTTTTGGGTTATGCTTCTCTTATTGCCTATGATCTTGATTCAGATATGAATCAAGTAATAGTACACGTGTCAGCTGCCATAGGAATTAATATGTCTGTTGGTTATTATGAAGATAAGTTAACTTGGGTTGACAATAATATTGTCTTTTCTGACATTCAATTTATTATTAACAATTGATAGTCAGATTGTCATCAGAAACATCTAGTCAATCTGCCGTTCTTTCTTGCAGCTTACAAGAAACTCTATTTCTGACAGAAACTTTGTTTCTGTTGATGTTTCACTGCCTATTACTCTTAAGACTGCTCTCCCACACCTTTTATCAGTTCTAACATATACGCCCGCACATCCGCCCTTTAGTGATATGTTATCCGGACCGATAACTTTAATCGGACCTTCTGTAACTATTCTTAAAGGTTCATTACAGTAGTTTAAAAGGTTCATATTCTGGTCTACTGCTCTTATCCTTACCGATGCTACATCATATGTCTCTTCTTCTTTTAATACTGCTGTGTCTGTTGAGAGGATCAATTTCATCTGTTTTAATGGCTCTTTTATCTGCGTTACAACTGTTTTTCCGTCTTTGACACCTTCAAACACATATCGTTTCACATTATCTCCCCAGCCTGCTACATGTGATGTGATTATTTGTGTCAGTTTATTGATTGTAAGCTTTTCTCTTAGTAGTACTGTCGCCATCATAAGCATGTATCTTATCGGTAGATGTTCCGGCCCGTTTACAAATATATATGATAAGAGCTTCTTAATAACTTTTGATGAATACTCACTGAATTTAAGATCCTTGGTTAATATATCACCTGTGAAATCATCTATTTCTATAGGAGGATGTGTTAAGTCTGTAAATCTCTTCCTGCCAGGATAGAAGTCTTTTATATGTCTTCCATTAATACTCATTTTGACATAATCACAGTTTGTAAATGCCCATATGCTTTTTGTCATAGCCATCGGATAATCACCTTTTGACAAGGAAGTCGCTACATGAAGCACTGGATATTTATCAGTCTGTGAAGAATAGACATATGCGGCATCCTTTGGATTTCTGAACATATCCATTACCCCGTGATAACATATCCTGTCTCCGCTTCCAAAATCTTTATGAGTATTGTAGTCGTTCATGCACCACCCGAAACATCCTGCAACACTATTATCCCCCATTACAGCATTTACAACTCTTGCATGACGAAGTGCATGCTCTGTCCTGTGTGACTCGTCATCAAACATCTTTGTTGAATACATATGCCCGTTATATTCTGTTATGAGGTATGGGACATCCTTATCCGTCACATCTTTCTTTTTAGCTATTACATGCTTTTTACCGTTATGGGTAAAATCATTGTATGTATAGACATCCTCCAAAAGGCTGCTTTTTTTGATGCATCTTACACCGCCGGTCTGTCTGTTCGGATCTTCTTCTTTTGCTGCCATATTTGTTTTGGTATAAAACTCATCATCATCTGCAGATTCATTTATCCTGACACCCCAGAGTATTATGCTTGGATGGTTTCTGTACTGCTTCACCATGTTTCTGGTGTTTTCAATAGCAACTTTTTTCCATTCCTCATTCCCTATATGCTGCCATCCTGGTATCTCGGTAAATACCAACAACCCTATTTCATCACACCTGTCTATAAAGTGCTTGCTCTGCGGATAATGTGATGTCCTGACCGCATTTACGTTCAGTTCGTTTTTTAATATATCCGCATCATTTATCTGTACTCTTTTAGGCATCGCATACCCTGTATATGGATAAGACTGGTGCCTGTTAAGCCCTATTATCTTAACTTTATTCCCATTAAGATAAAACCCGTCACTCTTAAACACTGCATTTCTAAATCCGAACCTGTCACTGTATTCATCTAAATAGTTCTCATCATGGTACAACTTTGCTGTAATTCGATAAAGGTTAGGATTATCGATATCCCAGTTTTCGGCTTTTATCTTTTCAGTTATTTTTATATGTTTTCCCTTAAACATATATGTCTCTTCGAATATCCTTGTATTGTCTTTAATAGAATAGATCGAAAAGTCGATTTCATATTCACTTTCAGGTATGTTCCCAACAATTTCAATCTCTGCTGTAAACTCAGATAAACCGTCATTTCCTTGTGCTTTTCCAATAATAAATACGTCATTAATGTGCGTCTTTTCCTTGACTTCAATATATACTTCCCTGTATATGCCACCATAGGTCATATAGTCTATAACATTACCGAAAGGAGGCTGGTTTAATGTCTCTTTTGCATCAGCAATAACTGTTATTCTGTTGTCCTTTTCAAATTCAAGATATTCGGATATGTCCAGTGTAAAAGCTGTATAACCGCAGTTATTGATATGTACAAGCCTGTCATTTATATATACCTTAGCCTGATGAGCTACAGCAAAAAAAGTAATCAATACTGTTTTGTCTTTCCATAAATCATCAGCATAAATACTCTTTTCATACTTTGATACCTTCTGATAAACTGATTCATCAAAACAATTAAAAGGCATAACAACATTACTGTGCGGCAGTCTGACTGTTTCATATTCTTTTGAATCCATTGATGAATAGAAACGCCAGTCGTCATTTAAATAAATTATCATATAAAGCCTCCTCTAGCAGATTACTTTTTCCTTTTCCGTGAATAAAATCATAAGCAAAGTTCCTAAAGCAGATATTACTGTAGCAATTAACAACATGGAAGGTACTGATAAAGCATCTATCAATGTTCCTCCTAACAGGCTACCCAAAACTCCGCCTAATGTAATAGTTGTGGTCATATATGCCTGCCCTTTTATCTTATCGTTATCGGGCATCAGGTTGTTTATATAGTAAACAGAAGCTGGTACAAATATGGCAAAAGATAATAGCTGGGTTATGTGTGCAGCATACACATGATAAATATTTCCTGATAAAAGTACACCTAATGTTTTTACTGTAAAGAATACAGAAGATAACTTTAGCAGGGTACTGCATTTTCTTTTCTTTACCAATATTATATATAGAGCCATACCGGGTACTTCCAAAAATCCCGCTATTGCCAAAGCTGTTCCCATTTCAGATGTCCCGTAACCTAATCTTTCCACTATATTTATCATGAAGTTTATAACCATATTGTAGCTGGTAAATATAAAGGTTGCGCCAAGCAAGAGTCCTGCAAACTTCTTATACTTCCACAAAAACCTAAAAGCGCCTGTAGGTGGTGTATATGCAGGCTTTTCCACATCAGCTAAAGTTCCAAACTTATCTGCTGGTTTAAATGATATTACGACAATCACAATGAGAATAAACATAACAAGATATGTTAGAGGAACCGCTTCAGGTCCGAATCTTGAAGCTATAAATCCTATACCTAAAGAAGAAAGAGCAGCACCTAAAGAACCTATTGCTCTTGATATTGTGAAATTTAACTGTATTCCCTTGTTTGCATATTCCATTGCAAAGGAATTAATAAAGGAATGAAGAGTAAGTATAAAGGATATTATGAGCATCAGGAATATCGCTGTAAGATACGGGTATCCTTTAACAGTCAGTATTAAGACAGTTAATAAAAGATTTGCTGAGGATAATATCCATATTATGCTTTTTAATTTTGATTTGGATGCTTTGTCAGCATATGCTGCTATAGGTGGCTGTAAAAGTGCTGCAAATATATTTGCAAATGCAAGTATAAGCCCTATATCCGAACTGTTAAATCCCTTGTCTGAAAGATAATACGCAGCATAATTGTATGTTGCTACAAAACCCATCCAGTAAAGAGCCTGCATCACTCCATACTTAATATTCAAACCTAATGATATCTTCCTATGTTCCATAAACCCACCTATACCGAAATTGTAACAGAAAATGAGGAATAGTTCACTAAGAGTTAATCAACAGGATTATCAGTTATAGTGATTTTTGTCGTTATAAGGTCTTTTAAAGAAGAAATATCATATATATTGTTATCATCAAGATACAGATATTTAAGATTATGCAAGACTGATAAAGGTGACACATCTTCAATTTCATTGTGCTTTAAACTTAAGAATTCAAGCTTGGTAAGATCTGATAAGAATACAAGATTCTTTATACCATTTCCTTCAAGTGAAAGAAATTCCAAATCCGTTAGTTGCTGAATAGGAGTAAAGTCCTTTATAGGGTTATTATCCAGACTCAATACTTTTAGCGCTTTTAACTGCGTAACTAAACCTATATCCGAAATTTTCGAATTATTTATAGAAAGCGTGCTTAGTAAGGGACATGACAAGATAAAACCAAGATCGCTTATGCCCGTATAAGAGCGTATCTCCAATGAAGTAAGATTATTGAAATATTTCAAATCATTTAGTGATTCAATCTTTGTCACTCCATCATTTTCAACATATGCAATGAAGTTATCGCTGTTTATTGCAACATTGTAGTAAGCATTTTTTATATCGTCAGATAAAGCAAAATAGGGATAGATAATTATACTTTCAACCTTTAACATATTCTCATATGTAAACTCCCAACCCAAAGCATTAAATCCTGTTCTCAATATTTTCTCAAACAGGCTGTCAGTAAAATCAGATGGGCGTATGTAATAACTATAGCTGTTATTCTTTGCATACTCTTTGGCATATGAATCCTCATAAACCATTAAGGCTATATCCGGATAATCATTAAACATTCCTTCATCTATATGAGTCACTGACTGGGGAATATATACATAACCTGGCCTTTCGATATATTTGAATCCTTCTTTTTCAATGCTTTTTATTCCTTCTTTAATATGAATCGTTGATAAATTTTTAATACTGCTGCAACCTTCAAATACATTCTCCCCTATACTTTTAATACTTCGCGGCAATACTATTGAACCTTTTAAGCCATATTGATAATCCATCTGTGCATTCTGGTATCCTTTTACATTAACTTCATCCAGTGAACTGCACTGACCGAAAGCATGATCAGATATCTTTACTATGCCATTATGTAGGACCACTCTGTTTAAGTTTACGCAGTTATAGAAAGCTTTTCTTGAGACCTCATTAACAGCTTCAGGTATAATAAATTCATATATATATGTCCCCTCAAAAGAACTTTCTCCAATAAATTCAATCTGTTCTGTTGTATAAACACCAGTTAATTTCGAGCAGTTATAGAAACAATAGTCAGGGATGACAGTTATACCTTTATGCAATTCTACTGTCAAAATATCTTCTCTTTCCTTAAAAGCGCATGTGGATATATTTCTAACTGATGTAGGTATTAATATACCTTTTTCCAATCCGTTATACTTTATTAATACTCCATCTCCGACAATTACATATTCATCATCAAGCTCGTCATACCATTTTGTCCCTTTAAAGGCATCATATCCTATATGAGTTACTGAATCAGGTATGATGATATTTACTACTTCAGTCCTTTCCTTAAAAACCTCATTATCTATTGCTTTTACAGGATAACCGTCAATATCTGAAGGTATTGATACTGTTTCATTATGGCCTGTGTATCCTGTTATGGTTATAGACGAATCTTCAATTACATATAAAAAATCACCATAAACACCTTTTTCTGAAGCAATAGGGGTATTTGAATTTTTATTAGAGCATCCACAAATCAACACTAAACATAGAATCATTAAAAGTAAGATAATTGACTTACCACGATGTGCATACCATGGTACGGACTTTTCTTGTATTTCCATATGCATCTGCTGTCCGAACAGTTTTTCTCTGATTATTTTCTTTGTATACAATTTGAGTTGATCCTCCTCCGCCAAGTGCTATTCCATAATATAAATTCGGTCCCCATAAATCTAAAATCATTGTTCTTAACTCAAATAAATTCAATCCATTAACATTTTGACACAAATCGTTATTGCCACTGAAAACTGTCAATAATAAAGTATCATTAGTCTCTCCACCTAAGTAAACGATTGCACTCCTATGAACTGATGATTTGGTTACATTATCATCTTCAGCATCAACATCTGTTTCTGAATAATAAGCTTCATCATTCTGATATGTTTTATTTAAGTATAGATTAATACCTCCAATTGCATATCTAACATTACTTCTTGTTATTGATTCACCAATGTACTGATAATTTGTAAAGTCAGTAAATGAATCAGAAAAAACAAATCTACCAGAAGGAAGCGTATTGATAAGTTTTACATAAGTACCACAATTCCCATAACTAGATGCTGTTTGTCTGTTAATTAATCCGTAATCCCTTTCAGATTGAGTATCATATATTGCGATCCTATAGACATCTCCGGTTGAGTATCCGTCATTTTGAGCTGCTTGAGGTGGTGTTCCCAAGTAAAAAAAAGTTCCATTAATTCCATATAAGCTACCACTTGCAGCTGTATAACAATCATCGTAATCTCCGATATCAGCTACAATGATATCATCATGATTTGTTAAAATCGCTTTATAATATATTGTTTTTGAATTAATTGTATAGGTGTTGCTAGTAAATGATGGCATAAGTTAACCCTCTCTTTCAATATAATAAAGTATGAAAAATTGTAAATTGATTTTATCATTAACGAATAACTATGTCAAATTGATCAGTATTTTGCTCTAGCCACACAAAAAGTACATAAAATATATTTATCTCTCTCTTAACTCACATATGCCTACGTTATACCCACCTATATGGAAATTACAACAGAAAAAGAGGAATAGTTCACTAAAGACCTTATTTTATATAGTAAAGATATACATCTTCAAGACCTAATGGACTTTTTATCTTCTTAAAATCAGCTGGTAAATCATCACTGACTAACCTTAAAACTATACCATCATGTCTTTGATAAATATTACATACTCCATATTCCTTTTGAATATCAGCAATCTCATTAATTGTGCAGTATTTCTCACCTACTTTGCCTTGTATGGATTTTATAAGGGTCTCCGGCGTATCTGATATGATAAGATGTCCCTTATTCAGAAGCAGAACCTGGTTTGCTATACACTCTATATCTGATATTGCATGCGTAGCTAACAGAACGATACTATCCTGTGCTATTTTTGATATGTAGTTTCTTATGGCTATCCTTTCCATAGGATCTACCCCTGACGTCGGCTCATCAAGGATTATAACCTTCGGCGAACCAAGCAGAGCCTGTATGAGCAACACCCTTTGCCGCATACCATGTGAGAAACCTTTAAGCTTTCTGTTAGCGTTTGATGTAAGATGCATAACATCTAAAAGGTCTTCTATCTGGGTTTTAGCATCTTTCTTAGGTATCTCCTTTAACATAGCAATATAATCAAGAAACTCTTTTGCGGTCATTGATTCGTACAATCCCTGTTCCTGAACCATATAACCTAACAGACGGCGATACTCTATCCCGCATTTTAATATATCGGTATTATTCCATAAGACTGAACCGGTCTGACGTTTCAATGAATCAGTGATAAGTCCCATAAGCGTGCTTTTACCTGCTCCATTAGGGCCTACAATGCCATATACTCCCTTCTCGAATGTATAACTGAAATTATCCAATGCCTGGATATTCCCGTAATTTTTGCTCAATGATCTTAACTCAAGCTTCACGCTTTATACCTCCCCCACTGTCTTTTTGTTCCAAAAGCAGCTGATATCCCTGTTGCTGCAAATACAATTATTTTCACAATATCCGGTAATATACCTGTATTCGCTATCTGAGTCGTATATGAAACATACCCTATAAATCCCATATCAGGAAGACTTTCTATCAATGCAGGCAGTAAGAGAACGCCCAATGATGCTGATATGCTCGTAATATATGAATCACATACAGATGATATATACAAAACAATCATTGCAACGCTTATGAATGATATAAGCCGTGTCAGATAAAGAACCGATATATAGATAATAACAGGAATATCTTTCATACCCTCTTCCCAGAAGGCAAGGCTTAATCCGCTGCTAATTAATCCCTGGAAACCGTTCCATCTTTCATAAACAAGATATATCTCCCTGCCAGTAACTGCTGACCACACTATGAATGCAATCAGGATGCTAAGCAATATTTTTACTGTTATAATACTTCTCCCTCTTGGTAGAGTCTGTAGAAAAGTACGCATATCTGATTTCTTATCATATGATATTTCATGGCTTACAAGCAGAATAAGGAAAAACATTGCCAAAGCCATTACTTCTAGTCTCCATGATTTTGATGTTATCCCAAAAACATTCACGTATGCATTGGTACCCATGAGATAACTATTATCATTACCAGTCTCATATATCTTTTCTGCTCTTTCGATTACTATTTCCAAGGCTTTTACTCTTGCGTACGCATACTCAAGTTCGTACGCTGCAGTTTTATCATATAGAGCTAGTTCTCTGTTTACTTCATATTTTTCTGCTGCACTTTTTTGGTCATTTTTCAGTAAATCAAGCGTATCTTGACTTACTGGTCCGGAGTATTTAGTAGAATAAACTTCAACGAACTCTTCTACTACCGTATTACTAATCTGTGGTAATTTTATATATTTCCACGCTGTAAAGAATAGTACTGCAACAATTATTATCCCTCCGCAGTATATAAACATCTTTTTTAGTTCTACATGCTTAAGCCCTATAAATCGCACTCTCATTTTAGATAATATTGGTATTTCCGATGACCGTGGTACATATTTTAATTTAACATGACCTATAAGGCATAATGCACTTAACAGAAGTATTAGGAAAACCATTGCATACAGAACTGCCTTCCATTCAATAACAAGATTGCCGAATATGGAAAGGTTAACATAACGGCTAAATACCGGCTTGGCTGAAATCATCGTAAAAATATTTATACTGGACAGCCAGCCTGACGCATAATTCTTATTTAATGTTATAAACAAAATATATTCTGTTAAAAATACAAACGACAATAAAACATATGAAAGCGAGCGGTTTCTTATCCATGTGAAAACCACCCAGAACAGCATGCCTGAAAGAACAAGGCCTAAAGCTCTATATATGCCAAACAGTAAAAGAAATTTACCTAGACTTATAGGCATAGGAAAATACATAAACTGTGGTATTGATTGAACTAACCGTGACAAATCAGCTGAATAGCCATATATAGAAAAGGAAGATAATATCAGTGATATGTAGAAAACTGAAGTAATCAGTATCGCTGAAAATACTATTATTCCTGCCCTTCTAAAGAAAAGCTTGCTTCTGCCTGCCGGAGTCGATACGACAAGCATATTCAGATTCATTCTTCTTTCGTCAAAAAACAGAAGGACAGTTACCAGCATCATTAAGACCATAAAGACTGCTGAAACATCATTATTTACAACAGATGAAATCAAGTTATTATTACCTGATTTATATGAATAACCTTCCATATTGGCAAAGTCCAGAACTGTTTTATCAATGTTTTTCAATTCAAAAGAGGATGAATTTTCTTCTGAAAGCATTTTTTTCATTAACTCAGCTTGTATTTTTATCCCGCTAAGATAACCAGGATATGTTTCAATATGCTTCAGATTAGCAATGTAATCGTCTATGTAATGGACACGAGCTTCTAAAAGCAGGTCCTTTCCTTGTCTCAAATCTGATATATATCCTGCTAATTCAGGATTTTCCAACACATATGCATCAACTGCTTCTAAGTCGTCAGCTTCAATCTGTACTAATACGCGTGAAAGGCTCATTAGCATGCTTTTCTCATCTTCCAATAGAGAGATTGCTTCATCTGTGTTCCTGTCAGATATCTTATCCTGCCAGGATGTATCTATACTGGAATATTCATTAAAGGAGCAGAATATATTATCTTTTTGCACTATAAGATACAAAACAATATTTATGACTGCAAGTACAACAAATGCTATATACCAAAATGGATTTCTATATACTCTCTTTAATTCCTGCATATTTACTCCAGTAGTTCCTAATCAATATCCATTTCTACCAATGACCATACTAGATTCCCTGATCCTATATCTTCTTTAGAGATGCAATACAAATTGGGAGTCGAACTACCTGATATCTCCCTGAAATATACTTTATCATCTGTTTCAAATGTATATCCTGTAATATCAACTCCTAAGGATGTTATACCGATAAAATCAATTATTTCACCTTGATGATTGTAAATAAACAGTCCTCTTTTCTCTTCAGGTATGCCCAGATTTTTGTCAGTAATGCTGACATAGTTAAATATGTAGATATATTCACTGCCATATGTTGCTCCCCCTCTCTCATAAGAAGGATCAGTTTTCTTTATCACTACATGATTCATATCTTCCTTGTTCATCTTCATGAACCCTTTATCAGCTTGGAACCAATAGAAAGTATCGGGATCAGGCGTGTAAATAGTCGATATATATTTGCTTGGTTCTGTAAAATCTGAAAATATAGTAATATATTCACCGGTTTCAAAGCTATATCCTTTCAACGAGTAAATACCATTCAACTTTTCTGTATAAAATAACCAGTACTTTGTCATTATAAACTCATCAACATCACCAGTAGCAACTACTTTTACATCAGTGCTCTTATCCAAATCAGTAGTGTACAGAGTAGTTGAAACATAATCCTTTTCTCTGTCAATGGATCTGAACCTTATCATCAGATTATTTGCTTTTATCGTATATGCATAATTTGCACTGCTTGTGGAATTCTCTATTATGATCTTTTTAACATCTTCCCTTTCTTTTCCCATAAGATTCATTCTGCTCAATGTAATTGCATTGTCTTTATAACCTGAAAAATAGTAAATATAGTTATCGTAAGTAAATATCTCAGAGACTCTGCTGATATATGCGCTGCAAGCTGAGCTTTTATGCTTACATGCTGGATCAAAACACAATAAATTCCATTTATTTTCATCATTCAAATAATAGACTCTATTTTCTACAACAGTGTAAGCTCCTTGTTCTGTCAGTGCATATGTACCAGTAATAGGCATAAAATCATTGTAATTTATTCCTGTGTCATTGTACGAAGGTTCCGGTGAATAATTGTTTCTGTTACAGCTTGTTAGTAATAAAACAAGCATTACTGATAATATTATTATTTTTTTAGTTATCTGCATAATGTATTATCTTCCCTTGTTTATTTTTATCCACTTTAAATCCCCTGTACCTATGTGCTTTTTGTCTATACAGTAATTGGCAAGCATCGGCTTGTCGAGTATATTCACGAAAAACACATAGTCTTCGGTAGCAAAAGCATAACTAATATAACCTCTTAGATCTTTTGTGGACAGATAATCTACATAATTCCCATCATGGTCATAAATATATAGACCTTTTTCTTCGTCTTCAATTCCAGAAATTTTATCAAGATATGGATTTGTATTTACTATATATACATACTTTTCATCGTAACAGCCTCCACCTGAAAGAATCTCATTATCAGCTGATTTCAGCAATTGCTTTTCTCCTGTAACTAAATCCATCTGATAAAAGCCGTCATTCATTAAAACCCAAGAGACTTTGAAATCCTCTGTTAAATAGACACTAGCTAAAAATGGCATTATCTCTGTGAAATTATCGAATATTGCATATTTAACTTGCGTTTCAGTATTATATGCATAAAGCGTTGCTAAATTATTACTATTCTCAACAAAAAACAGCCAGTTACGTGTCAGCTTATACAGACTAACATCTCCTGAGCAAATTGTATCAATCTGTGTATCTGGGTCAAGCGTTGTCATATATATTGTTGTTTGAGTGTTGTCGGCTTCATATGTTTTACATGATATTATGAGAATATTTGATGAAATATGAAACGTGCTAGTCTGGCTTGATGCTGAAACTGAGGGTATATCCAATTTTTTTATTACAACTCTGTCTCGACCTGTTTGAGACATTCTGCATAAATTATATACGCCATTTGAATTATTGAAATAGTACAGATAATTATCATATGAGAAAATAACAGTCGGCGGTTCTAAAAACGCACTGCAGGTAGGACTATTATGCTCACATGATGGATCTAAACATAGTATATTCCATTCATTATTTTCATTCAGGTGATAAATTTTCTGATCAGAAACTGTATAAATTCCTGCTTTGGTCCAGGTAAATATTCCTTCTGATATTATATAATCGTTATAATCAATTGTATTATTTATGCTGTTTGCGTGTTCTGAATCAGTAGCAGGAGTGTTACTGCAACTTACTAATAATAATGATAATATAAATAGTAATGCAAATATCTTTTTCATATAATTCCTTTATTTAATCAAGTATATATTGATATCTCGATAATAAATTACTTATTACCTAAATGTTATTGGAAATCATATACAAAAACACCTAATGACCTCATAAAGTAATTACTATTAACTTGAAAATATGCATTATGCCATAGTGCTAGAAAATTATCAAAATACCATGTATGACTACAGAAACGAGCATCATCAACACTTGAATAAGTATATTGAATATCATATATTAACCATAAATATGCTGATCCACATGTTGTTTCAAGTGTAATATCTAAGTCTGAATAATTGTAATATCCTAGAGAAGCATATGCCCATTTATGGTTGCCATATAAATGTGCAACATAATTATGTCCTAACCATACGCCTTCTTCAAAATCAGAGTTATACTCCTCAGAAGCATAAATAGAAGATGGTAAAATTAAGCAAATAATACAGACTACTAAAATAATTAGACGTTTGCTGAAAACAGATTTTTTCATAGTTGGACTCCAAATTTAATTTATTCACTTAATTTATATCATATTAAATAAAAGTTGTCAACCTTATACCAAATTCCGGATAGAGTCAATTTACTGTAGGATTTAAGAAGAAGTCTTCCCGCGAGCAAATATCTTAATGCTACCCTGTTCTAACTCCATGAGCCCCACAGTCATTTGTGACTTCTCTGTACATAAAATATGTGCAACTGGATCATCTTCATCCACATTTTTCTCATACATCTTTAACCAACATAGATATAACTCTACTTGCCCTTTGTGTTCTGGTTTAAATTCACCAAGTTTTAGTTCTACTAGAACAAGTCTGCGAAGCGTTCTATGATAAAAGAGCAGATCCATGAAATAATCTTTTCCATCTAGAATAAAATGCTTCTGACGTGCCATAAACGCAAATTCTGAACCCATTTCCAGAATGAATTTCTCCAATTCTGAGAGGATAGCATTTTCCAAATCCTTTTCACTATAAGTGTCTTTCAATCCTATAAAATTCAAAACATACGGGTCTCTATAGAACAAATCCAAAGACATTTTATCCTGCTCTATTAATTGCATAACATCATTTTTTATAGTAACTTCCGGTTTTTTTGATATAGCAGTACGCTCATAAAGCATTGAATTCTTTCATTCACGAAGAATGCGCACACTCCAGTTTTCAGTTTTACAAATAGCTGCATAAAAGTCACGCTTCAAAGCCTCTTCGCAATAACACTACAAAATGTGACTGTGTTAATTGTTGCGACAGTGTCGCCACTTTTTCGATACCCGGAAATTCCTGATAAAATTTAATCATTCTAATAATATTGATAAAAGAAAGTTACAAATGATTATTGGGACTAATATGGTATAGTATACATATATGCAGTAAGGAGTTTATATATGAACGCTAGAATACAGAACTACAATAACAGACCAACCATATTTATAGACAACAAACCAGTCCCTCCAATAATTTATGCGCTTACTGACTGGCCAGGGGGCAGATTAAGCTATGAGGAAAGTACTGTATTTTCCATAAAAAGATTTGCATCTGCAGGTGTTTCGCTTTATCAGTTGGATATCTCTTTTGAAGACATGTGGTTGAAGGACGGTTCCTTAGATATATCTATAGCTTTGAAGCAGATTCAGGGAATAATAGATATAAAGCCTGATGCTGTCGTATTCTTTAGACTGCATACCAATCCTCCAAAGTGGTGGTATGCTGATAATGAAAGCGAATGGGTAAGATATGCAAATACTGAAGTTTATCCCGAACCAGATATGAATAAGATACAAAGCTATCTGCATTATGATCAGAAACCTGTTCCAAGACCCAGCTTCGCTTCTGAAAAATGGATAAATGACATGTCCATAATGATAAAAAGATTCTTAAATGAACTGTATGAATCACCTTTATCTGTTCATCTTGGAGGTATACATATAGCTAGCGGTCTGTATGGGGAAAACCATTACTGGGCTTTTGTAGGTAACGACCCTGACATATCAGAACCTATGTTAAGAAGATACAGGAAGTTTAAAAATGACCCAGATGCTACAATTCCTGGAATGGATGAAAGATATAATCCGAAAGACGGCATATTCTTTGACCCTGCAAAGGATTCGAACATTATTGATTATCTTACCTGCCAGCATGAAGCGGTTGTTGAATCAATGATTCACTTCTGCAAGCTTGTAAAAGATACATGGAAAAGAGAGATTATAACCGGTGTATTCTATGGGTATTATGTATCCTTATTTGGAAGAGCAGGAACAGGCGGGCATCTATCTGAAGAGATGATACTCAACTGTCCATATATAGACTATATATCCGCTCCTCAGGCATATAACAGAAATCTAAGGAATATAGGCGGAGCCGGAGTCAGCAGAGGGCTTTTGGAGTCAGCAAGGTTGAATAACAAACTTTTACTTGATGAGGTGGACCACCCAACCCATTTGGGAACACTTCTTGGAGGAATGAAGGTATATCCTGAATACGAGTCCTTACAGATATTAAGAAGAAACGCCCTTACCTCCTTTATATCCGGAATGGGATTCTGGTACTATGACTTCGGACCATATAACACGTCAGGATGGTGGAATGACCCGTATTACCTTAATGAGATAAAAGAATTGCAGAAGATATTCAACAAGTACTATGAAAAGGCATATATAAAGAATGCTGATGTGCTTTTAGTGTTTGATACCAAAGTCCAAAAACATACAGCCCTTACAGAGAAACAGGACCCTATTACAGACAAATCCTGCATAAACATATCCTACCCGATGGCTTTGCGCTCTGGAGCATCGATCGACACAATATATCTTAGTGACTTTGAAAAAGCTAACCTTGATAAATACAAATGTATAGTATTCATGAATACATTTGCTCTAACACAAACACAAAAAGAACAAATATCAAAAAAAGCACACAAAAAAGGTCGCTCAGTAGTATGGTTCTTTGCTCCAGGATATACTGATACCAAAAGAAATGATATATCTTTCTGTGAGGAAGTATCAGGTTTTGATTTGGATGTTATTGCACCGATGCCGCAGATAAATGTACAGTGTGAAGGTTTTTCCTATTCAGTTGATAACAGTGATGAAGAGAGCAGATTGAATAAGCTGTTTGTACCTAAAGATGGTGAAGTATTAGGATACATAAATAACATCCCGGCATTATCCTATAAAACAATAAACGGTTGTGTTGTATATTTCTCAACAATACCTTTTACAACACCGGAAGCATTCAGATATGTATTTGAAAGAAGCGATGTACATATCTATGATGATTGCAATGATGCAGTTCTTGAAGGTTCCGGTCTTCTTTTAGTACATGCAGAAAATGAAGGAGACAGAACCATCAGGTTCAAAGATACTGAAGTCACCCTGCATTTCAATGCAGGAGAGACTATACTGTTTGATACTGAAACAAAGACTGTGCTAAGAAGAGGGCAATAAGGTATTATAGTATAAGCTTACCATCCCTTAAACTTAGTGTTTTATCAGCAACAGAAGCTATCTCAAGGTCATGTGTTACGACTATTACGCAGAATTTATCGTTATGTGCAAGATCTTTTAAGATAGAGACTATATTATTACCATTTTCTGTGTCAAGATTACCTGTCGGTTCATCTGCTAACAGTATTGAAGAGCCCGTTACTAAAGCACGAGCTATTGCCACCCTTTGCTGCTCGCCTCCTGATAACATGGAAGGGTATCTTTTATAATAGGACTCATCAAGTCCGACCATCTTAAGTTTATCCATAGCTAGAAGCTTGCCTTCGCTTGTTTTCTGGCCTTTCAGTTTTAGCGGATACATTACATTCTCAAGAGCAGTAAGCAAGGGGAACAGATTGAAATCCTGATATATCAATGAAACATATTCTCTTCTGTATTTATCCATATTCATATCTTTTAGGTTTTTTCCCTCATATTTAATAACACCTTCTGTAGGAACATCCAGTCCAACCATCAAGGATAATAAAGTGGTCTTCCCTGAACCGGATTTTCCTGTTATAGCATAAAATAGTCCCTGATTGAATTCATATGAAAATTCATTGACTGCTTTAACAGTCTGATGTTTATTTCTGTATTCATAACTAACCTTGTCCAATTGAAGTATAGCCATATCTGCCATTTTGATCTCCTTATTCGCTTGCTTTCATTATTCTCATGACTTTTAAACTTGCTATGCTAATTGCCTCTATTATTGTACCTAAAAGATAACAGGCGACAAATATCATTATCTTATTTAGTTGCTGATCACTTAACTGGCTATATGAAAGCCAGCTGATTAAAGCACCTATTGAAGCGCCTATAATACATAATACAGCCTGTTCAATAAAGCTAATATAGAAAACATATTTGCCAGAAGCTCCAATGCTTCTCATTACCGCAAACTCTGCTTTCCTGTTCTTTATTGACAACATGCTTATAATAAATCCGATTGCAATCGAAAAAACAAAAACAAATGGCTCTAATATCTGTAGCTTTTTTATATCTGCCTTTATCGGATCTATCGCTTCCTCAAGATTACCTTTTGGTATTACGAAAGAGAAAGCATATTGCAATCCAAGCTCATTAGTCCCAACAGGTGTGACTCCGGCTATTGAAGGCTCAATGAAATACTTGAGCAAAAATATTTCTATATCATTTATTGCTTTTGTATTAGAAATATCACTTTCTATACTGTATATGTTATTACTGGAAGAAGCTAGTAATTCACTGTAATTTAGATAGGGACAAAAGAAGATGATATCTTCCTGTTCGTATGTTCCTATTACAAGATATTCGACAAGCTCTTCAACTTTCTCTGATTTTATATATACATAGCTGCCTATGCTGCTTATCCTGTTTGGCACTATGCATACATTCCTGCCGCTCATTAACATTGAATTGTCATAATCAATTCCCATTTCGGTTGTCACATCAAACTCTGATGTGTCGGGAAGATATGTAAGGCCGATTACATTCAAAGAGGTTATATAGTCACCATATTCATCTGTAACTGTTATTTCTTCTTCTCCTTTACTACGGATTTTTAAGTTACTCAAATTTTCAAATAGGACATTTTCCTTATCCATGAATAGAGAAGCATATTTCTTATTCATACTAAGATCCTCGCTGTATGAAGCGGATTTATCCATTATAACTAGATTAATTTTAAACTGCTCATACATGTCAGAAAGCAGATCCTCCTGTTTCTGTATCGTAAACTCCATAAGGCAGATGAGCACAGTAAAAGCTGTAATTGATAATATGACAGCAAGGCTTTTTATTGGTTTTCTAAAAAGGATTGTGAATGTGTATGATATGCTGTGTGTGATTTTCCTAAGCATATTAATCATTGTTTTTTTGCCTTCTTCATCAGTAATATGACATTCTGTTTAACCTGTAAAAGTAATATTACTGCAAAGGATATGACTGTTAAGAAGAATTGGATTATTGCTGCTGTTATGACTGTATTTCTAGCTTTGTCTATTATACTCACCAAACCATCAACAGCATTGCTGTCCTTAGCTATATCCGAAAATGCTACATCAGTAATTTTATTATATACCACAGTTCCTGATATTGAGCATATTATGGCAGCAATCAATGCAATCAATATTATTGTAAATAACTGAGATATATATGTTTTCGATTTTGATGTCCCTAAAGAACGCATTATGGCGACATCCCGTCTGCTTCTTGATACATATGTTGTTATGAATACAACAACTACTGTTACCCATACTAGTATTGATATAAGTGCGATAAGCATCGAAATATCGTTATATTCATCAAGAATCTTGCTTACTTTTGTATATCCCTGGTCAAAATAGTAGAAAATCCCTCCATATCCTGCTTCTTCCATTTCTTTCTCAAAAGCATCTGTATATCCGTTTTTAATAATGACAGAAAATGAACCTGGTATGCTGGTCCTTAATAGTTCAGTCCTTATAAGCTCATCTGTATATCTTGATATTGTATGTACAGTAGGTTGTGTATTAAAATCTCCATCAATTGATTTCTGAGGAACAAAAACCGCATTATTGGTAAAAGTAAATTCATTTCTGTCCGCTCTATTCTCTATGGCATATGCTCCTACAATCTCATATTCAACTTCTGTAAAAAATCCTTTATCAGGATCAAATCCTTTTGACAACCAGACATCCAATTTATCTTTTCCTTCAAGCGACCTCCATACACCCGCTTCAGCGTCTGTTCTTTTTAGTGTACTAGACATGATTTTGTAATCATTTTCATATACTTTGAGTGTCAGTTTATCCCCTATTCTCAGTTTATTATTCGTTGCAAAGGAACTGCTGACAACACATACATTTGCTCCATTTGTATACTCCTCGTCTGTAATATTCCTTCCTTCAACAATGTATGCCTCATTTGTATTGAACATGTAAATACTGTTTATCCGGTTTGTCAGAATTAGTTCGGCTGAATGCTGTGTTATCTTGCATCTTTCAACCCTATCTGCCCATAAGCCTTTTTCATTTTCAATAAAATCATAAGCTGTTGTATCAATCTTCTGCACCATATACAAAGATGGATTATTAAGTTTATAAAAGACTTTATTCTCACCAAACTCTCCGAATTCTTCTTTCATTGTAGTAGAATCATATTTTACAATCTCTTCGTATTTATAATAATCGTCCACCAATCTGTCGATACGGGCATTAATATATCCGTCATGTATGTAATATGAGTTGCACATTACATATACCATATACTTTTCACCGACCTTGAACGGACTTTTATTATCCTCTGTTATATATGTGCCAAGTATATCTATTAGCTGAGGATCTTCAAATCGGTTAATATAACCAGGTAATATGTTGAGGTCGCTGTAGTCTATTCTTAAAACCGCTTTGTAATTGAGAGAATTTTGAAATTCTATACTTTCGCATATCCCTGTAACAATAGACCAACAATAAGGATATGTCTCAACTTCACTACCTTGCTTAACATCTGCATAAATATTCTCGTTATACCCCATTACATATTCACGAATATCAGCAGCTACAGCATATTCTGATTCCATAGCTTTATTTTTAACTTCAGCAAGCATGGAATAGTCATATAAAGGCGGATCTGATTTTACATAACTCTGTTCCATGAATTCCAACTCGGACAGTACCCCTATAGTGGTAAAGGTGTCTTTCACTTGCTTGATGCTTTCAACTGAATATCGCCACATAGCTATACTCGTACACAAAGATGTAGCAGTCAGTGCTAGTAATATTATATATATAATGCTTCTTGCAGGCGTTCTGTAAAACGATTTTAATGAGTACTCCATAAATCTCCTTATAATAATGCCTATTAAGCCAATTTATGCTTCTGGCCGGATGCATGAATAATATCTAACGGGTTCATTCCATTTCTTTTGTCATAGTATAGCAGAATTCATACGGTATATCTAGTATATTATTCTTATCTGCATATTCCCCAGCATTATCAGCAGGTGCGAAAAGCGATTCAATATATTCCAAGAACGGCCTAATATCAATATCTTTTTTCGTCTCTATAACGATTGATTCAATATACTCACTCTTAAACTCTTCGATTATATACTTTTCATTATACCCTTTATATGTTAAATAAACCGTGTCATACCTGTCTGTAGTCACATATTCACCAATAACTTTAAATATAGGCATTATTAAAGGAACATTACTTTTTTCATCTCTTTCCCTTGAGGAATAAGTAACCGTCAGCCCTGATTCTCCTTCATTGTATCCTACAAACGCATCATTGCATGTTGTCGGTACTATGGCATACCCTTTTATCATGTTCTTACAGTCTTCCTCCCTTGGCATGGTAAGATCCATTTCGGTATAGTCCCCATAGAATTTAATCTCACAATCGCTTTTATTACTTATTATCTCGCTTGTGCCGGTAACGGACTGATGGAACATGATATCTGCAAACAGTTGCCAATCTTTAATTTCTTCTCTTGTGACAGACCACACGATATCCATTCCATATGGTTCAACATTTGTAAATATGGGTACTGAATCCATATCAACTCCCTTTAGGCCTGTACTGATGACTATATCGTCTATGTACTGTGAATATTCCTTATAATGATTTATCAGCATATCAGCATATACATAAGACATATTAAGATCGGTACCGCCGTCAATCCTTGAAATTGTCAGGATATTGTTTTCATTCATTATTGCCGGCTGCCCGCTCTGGTCCGGAGACGGCTCCGCCATTGTCTCAGACGGCATTTCTGACGGTTTCAGGTTTACGCTTATGGAATGTATAAATTCATACCTATATGGTTCATCAAATCCATTCAGCCTGCCTTCATATTCATCAACCTTATTTGCATCGGCAAAATACTTTTCAAGAAACTCCATTAAATTCGTAAGATCTTTTTCCTCATTTATATCCATCTCACAAGTTTCAACATATTCAGAAATATAAATGCTGTCTGCAGCAAACAGTCTTTCAAACCCTGTATACGAAACATATATCGTGTCATATTCGTCTTTAGTGGTATACTCTCCTATTATCGTGTACATATTGAAATAGCTGGGGCTTCTCAATGAAAGTAATTTTTCATCAGCAGGAAGCTCTTTGTTAATATACTTGCTCATTGATGAAGGTATTATTACATACCCTTTGCTGTCATTAAACTGCTCTTCAGAATACCCCTCGTAAAAAACTACGCTGCTTCTTCTTTTATCCGTCATTATAGTGCTTACATCGGTTATACCTTTGCAGTACTTTATACCTCCCAGGTCGTCCATGACGTTTTTGTCTCCCATATTTACAAGAACATTCTCAGCTCCTCCCCACGATATGCCCGCTTCAACGATATCAAAACTTGCAGTAGATATTATTAAGTTCAATATCTCTTCTTTTGCTAAAAACGAACTTTTTGTAAAAAATATGTTTGCGTACCTGTATGGCATTTTTAAGGAATCGCCACCGTCAATTCTTTTTATTACTATATCGTTTTTAACGGTTTCTTTCTGTTTGAACAGGCTGTCATTGAATATCAATACAGCTGCAATAATTGCGATTACAGCAATACCGGCTGCAGCTATAATCCATATGTTTTTTTTACTTACTTCTTTATTGTCCTCCATTTAATAAACTCCTTTTCTTTAGGATTAAGAAAAACTGACATACCGAAAATTAATATTAATGTGTTAACGGGCAAAACTCTTCAGTATCTATCGAATATCCACATTGTAAGCATACAGTTCTAAATTTATGCAGGGGTAAGCTTGGTATATGCCCTAAATCTATACGGTACCAAGCATGCGGAACCATAGAAGTTCCCTCAGTTGTCCACATTTCCCCGCATATCTTGCATTCATACTCTTGGTAAGTTGTTTTAGAGCAAAATTCGTAACAATTATAAGCATATGTTTCTGTTAAATTTATATCCCAATAATACGAGTCATGTGAACATGCAGCATATGCAATACTTGCCAACCCCAAAACAATCGCAATGATTATTGTGCATAGACAAATTCTTTGTTGCTTTTTCATGTGTTTAACCTCCACTATTATATATATTAGTTCAATATCACTAAGCATAAGATTAATCGATTCGGGAGTTCAACAGCATAGAATCAATTTACTATGAAACTCAATCAGTCAGATAACCCATATAATCCTTATAAGTAATAGCGTTATAAAGAAATACTATTTCATTAATGCACAAACTGATACATATATGGGTCATCAAACCTATTAGTCTTTCCTTCATATTTCTCAAGAGAATTTGCATCTGCGAAATATGTGCTGAGATACTCTATCAGTTTAGTATAATCTTTACCTTCATTTAATTTAATTTCTAAAGTATCTACATATTCAGACATATCATTGTTTGTTGCTTTTATAAGACTTGCCATGCTCGAATAAGATACATATATTGTGTCATATTCATCCTTTGTTGTATACTCTCCTATTATCGTACAGAAACCCAAGTAGCCGGAAGCAGCAGAATGACGTAAGATCATTCTCTTTTCTTCAGGTGCAAGGTTTTCATTTATGAATTTACTCATGGATGAAGGTATGATAACATAGTCTTCTCTATTATTCATAAACATCTCAGCTGAATATCCTTCATAAAACTCTACACTACTGTTCTTCTTCTCAGTAACTATAACATTCATATCTGATATACCTTTACAGTATTTTATACCACCCAAGATTTCTATAGCATCTTTGTCTGCTGTATTTACCAGACCACCTTGATCCATCCCCCATTTAATACCTTCTTCTCCTATCTCAAATTCAACAGATGACATGCTGATACTTGCATTCTCATCTATATAAAACGATTTATCCATGAGGATTTTGTCCAAGTACTGTTGGGGCATCCTTAATGAATCCTGTCCATCAATCCTTTCTATTACTATGAGGTTATTATTGCTTTTTTTCTGTTTGAACAGCTCATCACGGAATACAATTAATGCTGTTGCTACTAATACAACTACAATGATGCATATTATTAAAATCCATAAATTCTTCTTTACTTTTTTGTCTTTTTCCATAATATTTTCCTCCTTTTCTTTTGTAAATTAATTTTATTAATCACTAATCAGAGTATTAACTAATGTAATAACGAGCAGAATTCATCAGTTATTATTGAATAACCACACTGAGTGCATGTATTTTTATATCTGTGTAAAGTCTCACCTGGTATATGCCCAAAATCCTCGCATATCCAGTTATGTGAAGTCATTCTATATGATTCAAAAGCCCATATTTCCCCGCATAACTTGCATTCAATATCCCAATGTGTTGTTTCATAACAAATACCAGGATCAATATACTGATATGTCTTTGTCTCTACTATATCCCAGTATTCCTGTCCGTGTGAACACATCGCAGTATATGCAGTAATTGATGATATTGTTATTAATGCAATAATTAGAATGCATAAGACAAGTTTATTCGTCTTTTTCATGCTATATTTCCTCCACCTAATATTATATGTTTATATTATTCTTTAAATTACTCATTGTCAACAACAATACCTTACTTTTGATAGTGCAAATCCATAGTTTTGCAGTTGGCTAGATGAAGGTATTTAAAATTTATCCCATAAACAAGGCCTTTAAAGGCTGTTTTTTTTGTCAAGTTTTTAACATATTTATGTTGCGTTATGT
>MWDI01000020.1 GCA_002070475.1 Firmicutes bacterium ADurb.Bin146 | reverse complement strand
AGTGTTTCATTTACTGGTGGAAGCTTATCAGTTAAAGCAGAAGAGAAGAATTTTGAAAGCAAGACATCAGAGACTACGCTAGAAGAGAAAAAAGCACTAAATGATTATATTGTTAAGCAGTTTGGTACACTAGAGAATTATGACAGAACACTTGCTGCTCTACAAAAAAATGGACAAGTTGTAACTGATGATAATATGCCTCAGTATACTAGCGTTAGTCCAGAGGATGAAGTAAGAATAGTTGTAGAGCTTTCTGAAAAGTCAGCTATTGAAATGGCAAAGGATGCAGGTGTGACCTTAAGGCAAGCAAATAAGTTTTCAAGCAAAGTATCAGTTAAACAAAAGAGTGTTATAGATGGTGTTAAAGCTATCGGTAAAGTAGTAAGCGGTGGAACAAACACCGTCGTGAAAATAAACCTCTCATTTGATATACTTTGAGCAAGTAATCAGATGGGAGGTTTTATCGTGAGATCCACAGAAGAAGATCTGCTTCTATGGGAGCAGAGGATTAACGAAAGAATTCTAAGCAGAATGACCATTGAGGACTGGTGTAAAAGGAATGGAATCAGCAAGTATAAATATCATTATTGGAATCATCTTATTCGTGAAAAACAAAAGTCGAATAAAGAAGATACGTTTGCTGAAATTACACCAATCCTTTCAAATGCTGACAATACAATATCGAATTCAGCCAAAGCTGCTGATTTTCAAATATTCTTTAATAACATACAAATAACAGTTCCAACCAATTTTAATCCAGCTTCACTCACAGGACTGATGAAAGTCCTGAAAGAATTATGATGAGGCATATTGCAGATGGGGCAGATCATATCTATCTTGCATTGGGTGCAACAGATTTCCGTAAACAGCAAAACGGACTCATTTCATTAATTGCACTAAAATTTAAACTCGATCCTCATTCGGGTGCAAGTGTCTTTCTCTTCTGCAATAAGCGTCATAACTCACTGCGTGCATTACGCTGGGATGGAAATGGCTTTATCCTGGTTACAAAAGTACTTTCTGATGAAATGAAATTCCAATGGCCTAAAAGCCAAAATGAAGTGCGAGACATAACAAGGCGCCAATTGGAATGGCTGCTTGAAGGATTGGAGATTGATCAGAAAAAAGCACATCCTGACAATATTGATACATCAGGCATGACTTTCTAAAAATGTCATAAAACGTAGTAAAATAGCCGGTTTTCTGGTATAATAGAAGTAATGAATTCACCAGAGAGGAGGCTTTTGTGCATGCAGTCTGCAAATGAAAAAGAGCAACGTATTAAGGAGCTAGAGAGTGAAAATAAAATACTGCTTGAGAAAATAAAACATCTGGAACACAATGTTGAAGCTCTTACGCAGGCAATTTTACATGCAACAAAGCAGCGTTTTGGAGCATCAAGCGAAAAAACGCCTCAAACTGAAGAACAGTGTTCCATTTTTGGTGAAGGTGCTGAAGATAACGCAGCTTTAATCGATGTTCCTGTAATTACTATTAAGGAGCATAAAAGACCGGTAAGGAAGAAAGGTGACCGCGAGAAACTAACGGCAGAACTGCCAAGAGAGACCATTGAATGTGTTCTAAATTCAGAGGAAGCCAAGTGCGAGATCTGTGGCAGTGATATGAAGATAATTGGTAAGAAAAAAGTAAGGTCTGAGATGGAGTACATACCTGCAAAACTGGTAATGAAGGACTATGTGCAGTATATCTATAAATGTATTGATTGTGGAGAAAATGATGAGCATCCTTATGATGTGATACGCAGTGCACCTGTGCCTGCTCCAGTGCTGACTCATTCGATTGCATCCCCATCCATTGTGGCGTGGATCATGTATCAGAAGTATATGATGTCGGTACCATTATATAGACAGGAACGAGATTTTAGAAGGATGGGAGCTCCACTCAAACGAGATACCATGGCCAATTGGGTAATACGCAGTGCAGATTACTGGTTGAAGCCACTATATGAAAGGATGCACGCACAACTTTTGAAATGTCAAATTATCATGAGCGATGAGACCACCTGGCAGGTCAATCACGAGGAAGGAAAGAAAGCATCCAGCAAATCATACATTTGGATTCATAGAAGTGGCAGCTGTGAAGGACCTCCAATCATTTTATATGAATATACACGTACCCGTTCTGGAGAGCATGCGAAGGAGTTCCTTTCGGGATTTCAAGGTTTCCATGTTTCTGATGCGTATGATGGCTATGAAAAGGTGGAAGGTATTACACGATGTCTTTGCTACAGCCACCTAAGGCGCTACTACATAGATGCTATTCCACTAGACTCTGGGAAAAAGGAGATTCCTGGCTCAGGAGGTTCCATAGGTCGTGCCTACTGTGACAAGCTTTTCAGGCTTGAGAGAAAGTGGAAGGAATTGACGCCTGAAGAACGGAAAAAGAACCGGCTTATTTACAGCGTACCTGTATTGGAAGCCTTTTTTGCGTGGGCAGAATCTACATTTACAGGTCAAGCAAATCTTAGCAAGGCTTTAAAATATACATTAAACCACAAAAAATATTTCTCAAATTTCTTGCTTGATGGACGGATTCCTCTTTCGAATAATTTATCAGAATTGGCTGTTAAACCTGTTGCCATCACAAGAAAGAACTCTTTGTTTTCAGACTCGGTTGAAGGAGCAATCGCTTCTGCGGTTATATTCAGTATCATAGGTACAGCAACAGCCAATAATCTTGATGCTTTTAAATATCTTGAATATATCTTCAGGCAGCTTCCGAACCTTAGTTTTGCAGGAGATGATACAATATTGGATGAATATCTTCCTTGGTCTGAAAAGGTGCAGCAGGAATGTAGGATAAGAAGTTCGAACACAGATACAGATGGAAAGGGGTTATGCGGTGAGTCAGCCTAATATTGATTTTATGATGAACATGACCAAGGAATATCTAAGTGGAGAAATGGATGTGATTGATTACAGCTTAGATTTTCCATATGAGCTGGAAAAGCGATACAAAAAGATGCATCGCGAAGATGATGATTACTGTGAATTGATATATGAATGCCTCTATGAAGAGGCTGTGGTACTTTTTAATGAACTCTCCGATGGAGAATTCAAAAAGCTAATACGGAAGCAGTACAATTACGTAAAGAAAATCGCTAAAGAAGGATTTTGGTAGAAAACAGCTCTCGCAATAACCTTGCGGAGCTGTTTTTTTATGGGTGCGGTATGTATTCCACCGCTTACGGTAAAGTAAGACATACCTATCAAAACCTTTTAAATGGATTTAGTGCTGTTGTTAAGTTTAAGGATATTAACATGGTTAGATCTATGTCAGGAGTTAAAAATGTTACAGTTGCAAAGCAATATTATCCTGACATGACTACTGCAGTTGATTTCACACAGGCTAAAACCGTATGGGAAAAGGCTGGATTAAAGGGTGAAGGAATTGTAGTTGCAATTATCGATACCGGAATAGATTACAGA
>MWDI01000019.1 GCA_002070475.1 Firmicutes bacterium ADurb.Bin146 | reverse complement strand
TTTCAAGTTTCATTGTGTTCCCTATCTTCTATTTTTATCTAAAAATGCCACTTGACATTTTATAGCTGGTCTATATAAATCAGCTGTTTACTTGGTATTAATATTATATCTGTAACATTATCATATAATATCTTCCATAATTTTACAATATTAACAGTGAACAAAATTATCAATATATTTTTGTATAAAACAAACAATGTAAGTGCGTTCTAATTATAATTTAAATAAAGATAAACTGCACTAATAAGTAAGTACAGCTTTAAATAACACCATTAGTTTTATGAATCAATCAGTTGCAATTACAAAATTATAGCTTCCATAATTTATATATGCGTTTCCAGCTTCATCAAAAGCAAGTTTTACTCTCTGTCCGCTCTGCGCTGTTTCTTCATATATGATTCCGACTTTCACTATTTCTCCTTTTGTAAGGTCGACTACCTTTATCACTGTTTTAATATATCTCTGATCATCCGATACGATATATACATAGTTATCTCCACGATCCGAACTGTTCTCCTTCCATAACTTATATACCAAATACTTATTGTCTTTGCTTACGATGAATTCAGTGCGTCTGAATATATTATCAGTGATTTGTTCCAGTTTACCGGCAACTTCACCAAAGGACTATCATTGTTACTGGTAACTCCCTGCATCACTTCCATTCTTTGCGGTATACCATTTATATTTATCTGATTATCTGCTTCAGAACCTGTAAGCAATGTAAAACCTATAACAGTCATTAGTATAAATACTATTGTAAAATAAAGCATAAACTTCTTCTTTTTCATAATAATCCTCCAATTATTTTTGTATGAAAAATATTAAATATAACTTCTGTACCATCAATTTACTCCTGTTAATATAGTATGTCAAGTTTGTTCATAAAAAGTTTACAATTACAGTAAATTTTTTGAACTATTGAAATACTTTTATCTCTACACTATATATAACGTAAAAAAGGAGTACAGGGGGGACAGATTTATGAAAATATTTTTAAATTCACTTCTTTTTTTTATATATTAATACATATATTCATATATTCACATAAGATTTCTATTTTTGTTTTAATTATCCTTCCTATCCTTGTATAATGGATGAAGTAGCAGTAACAAGGAGGATAAGATGATATTCAACCTTTCAAGACCAAAATCCATGCTTCCAAGCTCATACTTCTGGACATGGGATCAGTCTACAAACTGGGTTTTAGATGATCCTGGTATTGTGAATTTCGGCAGCTGGAATAAATACTTAAAAAAGCCTGAAACATATGTGGAAGACTATAGACGGCTTACTGATATGGCTTTGAGTCTTGATATTAAGGGCATTGTTATATGGGGATTTTTGAGAGATTCACATGGTGGTATTGAATATGCTAAAAAAGTCGCTTCCTATGCGAAATCCAAAGGTGTGTCAATTATGCCAGGGGTAGGCACTACCCATTATGGAGGCGTTTACCATCAGGGAGATAATAAATACAATATAAATACATTCTTAAATGCAAATCCTGAATGCGGGGCTGTAGTATCCAAAGAACCAGGAGCAAAAAGAGCATTACATGCAGTATGCCCAAGCAATCCTCTGTTTAAAGAATGGATAAGTGAAGGAGTCAATTGGTTGTTTAGAGAGTTTGACATTGGAGGATGTAATTTCGAGAATGGCGATTTCTTTTCCTGTTACTGCGACAAATGCCAGGCGCAGAAAGAGAACTGGCCGAAGTCAGACCCGAACTTTTTCAGATATCAGGCAATGTGTTACCAATCTGCTCTTGATACCGCAAAAAGCATTTTTGAAAACAATAATGATCTGTTAATAACATGGGCTACTTACTGCGGATTCATACCAGAGAAATTAACTGTAGAAAAAGATAAACCAGAAAGCTTTGTAACGAAGATGGGGACCAGTAGACCTGAGATGTTCAACAGGTTAAGTTATGAGGGAATAGCACAATGGACTCTGACAAGAATGGTACGAGAAAAGGAAATATCACTGATGGATTTTCTTGATAATGGAACTCCTGATATTATCTATGACAATCCTTCATGGTTAAAGGGCATTACTCCTCCTTCAAAAAGAAGCACAGGTTTTGTACATCAGGGAAGCCAGTGGGATTATTCGCCATGGGAGAGCAAATCCACAAGATACAGCCTCATACTCGGCAGAATAAAAGAAGCCTGCTTAAGAGCATATGAATCAGGTCTTGAGGGTGTTTCAATACATGGGGAACTGACATCAAGACATATCCCTGCAGCTCTTAATTATCTTGCTTTTTCTCATTTTACACACTGGCCGTATGATACTTTACGCAAATTTGGCGAGATAACACTGGGAGAAGTTTTCAATAATCCTTGTGAAGGTGAAGATTATGTGGAAATACTTGCATTATGGGAAGCAGGTAAAGTGGATGACCAGTTAAAAAGGAAGATAAAGGAAAGATACGATTCTGCCTATTCGATTATTTATCCTGCAAGTGAGGATGCATCAGAATCAAAACTTACCAAATTCTTCTTCTGGAACTGGTTATACAGACTTGTATCAGGTTTTCATGGGATAGAGGAATCTTTTATTTAAACTGATTACTTTTCTTAGTTAAATTTATATGTTTAAGTATCTCTTCTTTAGCATCAGATACTGTATAAATATGGTCATTTAATTCTGGATGAGATATCTTTAATTTTATCATTATCTTTGTTACTTCAGGCACATCAAGACCAAGTTTAGTTAGCTGTTCAACATTTCCGAAAACTTCATCTCTTGTTCCGTCCATCACTACTTTGCTATCATGGAGTACTATTACTCTTTTTGCGTACTGTGCGACAAGTTCCATGCTGTGGGCAACCAGTATTACCGTACATTCCTTGTTGTCATGAAGATTCTGTATAATACTGAACAGTTCTCTTGTACCTTCAGGGTCTAGTCCCGCTGCAGGTTCGTCAAGAACTAGTATCTCAGGTTTTAGTACAAGGATGCCTGCTATTGCCGCTCTTTTTTTCTGTCCTCCTGAAAGGTCATACGGAGAAGCATTGAGGTTTTCCTGTGTTAAGCCAACCATTTTAGCTGTATCTAAAACTCTCTGCTTTCTCTGGTCTTCAGGTATATTTCTCTTTATCAATCCAAACTCAATATCCTTATATACTGTCTCTTCAAAAAGCTGATACTGCGCGTACTGGAATACAAGCCCCACTTTTTTTCTTAAGTCTTTCTGGGATTTTTTATCCTTTGTATCAATACCATTTACCAGGACTTCACCCTGGTCAGGCTTTAAAAGCCCGTTTAAATGCTGTATAAGAGTGGATTTCCCGCTTCCTGTAGCACCGATTATGGCTGTATATTCATTGCTGTAGAAATCCAGGTTAATATCATCTAAAGCCTTTTTGGCAAAGGGCGTATTCTTTGCATATGTATAGGAGACATTCTTCAATGATATTATTTTGTTTGTATCATCTGTATTCATATTACTTTAAAAGCCTCCCTAATATATCTGCAGCTTCATCTTCATCTATTGTAAGGTTCTTTATTTCTATTCCTTCTTTTTCAAGTTCATATAGCAGTTTTGTTGCCTGAGGCACATCCAGTCCAGCTTCAATCATCTTGTCAACATTAGTAAATACTTCACTTGGCGTTCCGCTCAATGTTATAGTGCCTTTATGCATTACATATACTTCATCAGCAAACTTGGCTTCATCCATGTTATGCGTAATGTTTATTATGCTTATACCTTCTTCTTTATTCAGTTTCTCGGTTACTGCCAATAGTTCTGCTTGTCCTTTCGGATCCAGCATTGATGTGGATTCATCAAGTATTATGCATGCAGGTTTCATTGCAAGCACTCCTGCTATAGCGACCCTCTGTTTCTGTCCTCCAGATAATGTATGGACAGCTCTTTCCCTGAGTTCTGATATACCAATCTGATTAAGCGCATTATCAACAGCTTGTATAATCTTTTCTCTTTCATATCCAAGATTCTCAGGGCCAAAGGCTACATCTTCCAGCACCCTTGTACCTACTATTTGGTTATCTGGATCCTGGAATATCATGCCTACCTTCTTTCTAATTGGAAGCTCATTGACTTTTTCCTTGGTATTCATTCCAAGCACGATAATATCACCCATATCAGGAAGAATAAGAGCATTAAGCATCCTGGCAAGTGTTGACTTACCGGAACCGTTCCTTCCGAGTATGGCGATATATCTTCCTTTGGAAATATATAAGGAAATACCGGAAACTGCTTTTGTCGTTTCCGGCTGTGTCTTGTATGCATAATGGATATCTTTTACTTCAATCATTATATTATCTATACTAGTAAAAAAGCCTTCTAAGAAGGCTTGTTTTATTACTTGATTATCTCAAGCAGTACCATCTCTGCGGCATCACCGCGTCTTTGTCCCAGCTTGTAGATTTTAATATATCCGCCCTGTCTCTCCTTGAGTTTTGGAGCGATTTCATCAAAGAGCTTATTAACCACATTTACTCCATCAACCTTATTAACCCATTTAAAAACCTGTCTTCTAGCATGAAGCCTTGAAGGATTATCCACAGTAACCATTTCTTCTACTGTCTCTCTTTCGATAACTTCATAATCAGTTTTGGCTTTGCTTTCCTTAGTCATGGTAAGCTTTTTGCCTTTATGTGTCTTCGGACGTGTCACCTTGTGAGGTTTTGATGTGAAATTATCGCATTCAGCAACAGCTTTCGCTATTATGCTGTCAGCAATCTTCTTTACTTCTTTTCCTCTTGCTTCGGTTGTTTCAAGTTTTCCTGTCATTATTAAGCCTGTAACCAGATTCTTAAGAATAGCTATTCTCTGGTCTGTAGGTCTATCAAGTTTTCTGTTTGACGGCATTTTTATACCTCCTTATTCTTCTGGCCTGGCAAATGTATATCCCAATTCGTCAAGCTTCTTGCGTATTTCATCAAATGACTTCTTTCCGAGATTACGCACTTTCATCATTTCGTCTTCTGTTTTGCTGATCAGATCGCCTACAGTATTAATGCTGGCTCTCTTAAGGCAGTTATATGATCTTACTGAAAGATCCAATTCGTCAATAGGTTTCTCAAAACTCTCATTTTTATTTGGTTCTTCAGTTTCTTTCACTGTCTCTGTCTGCTTGACTTCTTCTGAAAGATCAATGAACAGGTTAAGATGATCACTCATTATCTTAGCCGCATAACTCAAAGCTTTTGTGGGGGACATTGATTTGTCCGTATATATTTCCATTGTAAGCTTGTCATAGTCAGTTATCTGTCCGACACGGGTATCCTCAACCTTATATACCACTCTGCTTACCGGGGTATATATTGAGTCAATAGGAATCGTTCCGATAGGCATGCCTTCTCTTTTATTCTTTTCAGCTGAATCGTATCCTCTGCCTTTTGCTACTGTTATCTCCATATAGAAAGATTCGCAGTTATCCATCTTGAAAAGGTAGTGCTCAGGATTTAGTACTTCTACTTCAGCGTTCTTTAAGATATCTCCTGCGGTGACATCTCCTGTGCCTTCAGTCCTTATGCTTATAGTTTTGGTTTCATCAGTATCCAGTCTGAGTCTGATGCCTTTAACATTAAGAATTATCTCGGTAACATCTTCAACTACGCCGGGGATCGTTGAAAATTCATGTAGTACGCCGTCTATCTTTATGCTCGTAGCGGCTGCTCCGGGCAAAGAGGATAACAGAATTCTTCTTAAGGAGTTACCCAATGTAGTACCGTAGCCTCTCTCAAGGGGCTCAACTACAAACTTACCATAAACATCGTTTGATTCAACGCATTCAATTTTTGGTTTCTCTATTTCTATCAATGTTATACCCTCCTTTTTAATCAATGGTATATTAAGCTGTTCCTACTTGGAATAGAATTCTACTATGAATCTTTCCTCTACAGGCAGGCTTACGTCTTCACGTTTGCATGTATCAACAATCTTTGCGGAAACAGCGTTTTGATCGAATTCGATAAATGCCGGTATTATCTTGGTCTGAGAGGTTTCGATGAGTTCCTTGAACTTCGGTGAATCCTTCATTGAATCTTTAAGTTCTAAAACATCGCCTACTGAAACCAGATATGACGGTATATCTACAGTCTTTCCGTTAATATTGAAGTGGCCATGCCTTACAAGCTGCCTTGCTTCTGGTCTGGAATTTGCAAGTCCGATCCTGTAAACTATATTATCCAGCCTGCTCTCAAGTATCTTAAGAAGGTTTTCGCCTGTCATGCCCTTCTGTCTTGAAGCTAATTCGAAATATTTAGTGAACTGTGATTCAAGCACTCCGTAAAACCTTCTTGCTTTCTGTTTTTCACGAAGCTGCATACCATATTCGCTCTGCTTGCTTCTCTTTTTCCCATGCTGTCCAGGAGCGTAAGCTCTTCTGACTAATGCGCATTTATCTGTATAACATCTGTCGCCTTTTAAAAACAGTTTTACTCCTTCGCGTCTGCAAAGTTTGCATACTGCATCTGTATATCTTGCCATGTTATTTGTACCTCCTTATACTCTTCTTCTCTTCGGCGGTCTGCAGCCGTTATGTGGAATAGGAGTTACATCCTTTATCATTACAACGGTAAGGCCTGCGGTTTCCATTGCCCTGATTGCTGACTCTCTGCCTGCACCAGGTCCTTTAATAAATACTTCAACTGTTCTCAAGCCATGCTCCATAGCAGCTTTTGCAGCTGTCTCAGCAGCAACCTGTGCAGCAAATGGTGTATTCTTCTTGGAACCTCTGAAGCCTAATCCGCCTGCGCTTGCCCATGATAAAACATTACCCTGCAAATCTGACATAGTTACAATAGTATTATTGAAACTGGAACGGATATGTGCCTGGCCATGTTCAACGTTTTTCTTTTCTTTTCTTTTTCTTGTTTTCTTTACAGCAGCTTTCTGTTGTGCCATTGCTCATACCTCCTTACTTCTTCTTTGCGCCAATAGATGATTTGCTTGGGCCTTTACGTGTCCTTGCATTCGTCTTTGTCCTCTGACCCCTTACAGGTAAGCCCATTCTGTGTCTTCTTCCTCTGTAGCTTCCTATGTCAATGAGTCTTTTTATGTTGAATGATACTTCTCTGCGAAGATCACCTTCAACTACATGTTCTTTTTCTATTAAATCTCTTAATTTTACAATTTCAGCTTCAGTAAGATCTTTAATTCTGGTGTCAGGATTTACTCCCGCTTGCTCCAAGATCTTCTGTGAACTGGTCAGTCCGATTCCATAAATATATGTCAGACCGATCTCTACTCTTTTCTCTCTGGGTAAATCAACCCCGGCAATACGAGCCATTTTACTTTTTTACCTCCATAGTCCTTTCAAAATCTTTCGAGTATCTATGTTATCACTGCTAAGAACAGTATTT
>MWDI01000018.1 GCA_002070475.1 Firmicutes bacterium ADurb.Bin146 | reverse complement strand
AAGAGATTGAATTATAGGGGAATATATGTATAAATACAAAACCAAAGGAACATGTTCAAGCGAGATAACTTTTGATATACAGGATGGAAAACTAAATAACGTGAAATTCAAAGGCGGATGCAGCGGGAATCTGCAGGGTATAGGCGTGCTGGTAGAAGGTATGGAAACAGAAAAAGCAATTAGCTTATTAAAAGGCATAAAATGTGGTCACAAGAAGACATCTTGCCCAGACCAGTTATCGATAGCTATAAATGAGGTTTTAGAAGAAGAAAAAAACGGGAAGTAAGCGAAAAAGAGAACAAAACCAGATATTTATTGACTAAGTATACTTAATATCCTAAACTTTTATGCTACCATGCTACCCTATAGAACAACTGAAGAATTTAAGCGTCGCATATGTGACGCTTTTCTTTTAATTGCCAGGGTTTTCCGTATTTTATGTTGACGCATATGCATGTATGTGGTAGTATAAATATGGTAGCATATGCTACCATATTTAACAGGAGGATTCCCATGATATATGAAGAGATAACTGTTCCCATTCCGAAGAGAAAACGGATCCGCAAATCCGGAGGCCCGAAGTATGTTTATGAAGTGCTTGCAAGAAAAGGCAGATATTCAGATAAGGATATTGTTTCCTTTGTCGGAGTGCAGATAGACGATGAGTTCATGCATCCGAATGAGAAGTATTTCGAACTGCATCCGGAAAGGGATTCTGAAAAGCCTCTTGATGAAGTTACGCAATTCGACAAACAAGTGCACTTAGGAGCGCCGCTTGTATTAAGGAAGATAGCAAAGCGTGAGGGGCTGGATGCAGCCCTCAAAGAGTCCTTCCCCGGATATGATGAGCTTATGATGACCCTGTTAGAATATTATCTTTTCAGAAGAGAATCAGCATCGCAGCTATACAAGTATTACCTATATGACCACTATACTGAGCTTAACTACATTCCAAGTGAATCCAAGCTGTCCAGATTCTTCACGGAATACCTCAGCCACGAGAGGATAAGCGCCTTTCTTGAGAAGTGGATGGAATACAGATGCAGCAGGCTCCCAAACGGATCTGCAATTGACATAGCGTTTGATTCTACGAGCTTCAATATTTCCTCTGGACATGTGCTTTCTGCTGAATACGGGAAAGCGAAGGTTGACGAAGGGCTGCCCCAGGTCAATGTCGCATATTTCCTTGACCGCAAAAGCGGCATCCCTATATATTTCGACCTTTATTACGGATCGATAATTGACATGTCCCATTGCCAGGTCGCATTGGAGAAGATAAAAGCGGTAAAACATGATTTGAAGGGTTCCTTTGTCATGGACAGAGGGTACTTCTGCAGCGAGAACATTGAATACATGAGCGATAGCGGCTACCTGTTTATGTGCATGGGCAAATCAGGCAGAATGCTTGACAAGCTTATTGCAGCCAATCCCCGGGATAACCTGTGCATGGCGCAGAATAGAATCTACAACACCATTTATGGCTTGAAGTTCAAGGGAAAACCTTTTGAGAAAAGCAGAAACGAATATTTCCTGTACCTTTATTACAATGAAGGCGATGTAGCGACGCTCGCAGCAGCAAAGCAGGATTCTATAGAATATATATCAAAGCACCTTGCAGGCAAAAAGGATGATAAGAGAAGAATCCGAAACACCTACGAGAAGATGATCAATATTGCTGTCGATGAAGATGACGTCATAACTGAGTCGTCAATAAGGTATGAATATCTCGATAACTACAGGAAAGAGTGCGGATACTTCTGGATCATCTCAAATGAAGATTTATCCCCTGATGATGTTCTGACTTCTTACAGGCACAGGGATATGATAGAAAAGCAGTTCATGTATGCGAAAAGCGGCGCTGACCTTAACAAGACATATTCCAGTGATGATGCTGCCTTTGAAGCGAAATCCTTCATGGGATTCCTGTCTTCCATATTAAGAGCAGCATTGACTGTCGGCATCAGGCCTTATGTCTTACAGTATTCATCTGAAACGAGTCAGACAGTGCTATGTGAATTGGACAAGATCAAGGCAGAATATATTAAAAGCGCATATGTTTTAAGGTATGCGCTCACATCAAGGCAGAAACAATTATTAAGCCTGTTCGATATGAATGTTACCGATGTCACCGATATGGTTAAGACTCTTGATTTTACTCGTAAAGAACTCAATCCTTAGTGCTTGGTAACATGGTAGCATAAAAGTTTAGGTAATATGCTAATTTCGAAAAGTATTTTATTAGTCAGATACCGGTACAGCAGCTTGTGTGGAATAGTAATCATATGATTTATTATCAGCTAAAGAGCATAAACTAGTCGGAAAGGATAGAAAAAATGTGGACCATCAAATTCTGTGATTAAAATACAAGATATATTATTCTTATAAAAGACTCGCTTTTTGACGGCGCTATTCTATATAGTAGGAATGAGGAAACCTTATTACGATTATCAAGGATGCTTACTGTCGTTACATAGGAACGACTCGGAGTGAGATGTGAGCCATATAATTATTTATCTGATCCAAAGAAAGAAAGGTTTTCAGAAGTAAAACCTGTGATAATATCCAAGGTGGACTGGCAACACTTTTTTAGGCAACTTCTTAAGGTATCATTTCAACATTCAATACGGCTCATATACCCCAATAATGAATGTATCCTGAAGTTGTTGAACCAATTTCCTTTCAAAGACTCAGTCTTTAGTATCTTGAATGTCGCTTCTGCAACCGTATTGTCATATGTGCTGACTTTCTACGTAATGACCCTTCTTTCCAGAACGCTTCAGAAGTTCCCTCTATCACATTGTTCTTGAACTCGTTACCTCTGTCATTGTGGAATATCTGTATGTCTGACAGATATCCTTTAATTCTCGAGAATGCTTTGAATATAAGCCTGAAATCCTTGTTAACGCTCGTGCTGTATCCTATGATCTTCCTGTTGGGTCCACCAGTACGCATATGTAGTTCCATCTCATCCCGACCCTCACATATGTCAAATCACTTACTACGGCAGTCCTGTAAAGGCGGTTAATGAAATTCCTCTGAACAGGTGCTTCTCTGAGGGTTGTATTGTGCTACAGTATATCTTGATAATACCAATATAAATGAGTGCAAAAAGTGGAAAATAAAAGTGACCACTTTCTTTACTGCTTTTCCTGTTCGGCATTGTTTGAGGATATTGCGTTCCTTGTCCTGTAAGACCTTCCAGTGATCTTGATTGTGTGGGAATGGTGCAGCAGCTTGTCAAGGATGGCATTTGGTATAATAGTGTCCCTGAAAACCTCACAACATTACCCAAAAAGGCTTGTTGTTTACTGTTTGTTATTTGTGATTGTCAATAAAAATCTTCAAAAAAGGCGGAGAAAATTCTCCACTTTCTCAAAGAGAGAATTTTCACGCTAAAAACACTCAGTGTCAGTTTTATTGATTTCCGTCTTGTCTTCCAAAGAATACCTCTCAGATCAGTCCCTTACTATCCCGATACCTTCAAACCTGCGTCCGTCCGGCTTGACTATATCTCTGTCATCGATGTGTACCGCTGGATTGCTGCTTGCGAGGTTTTTGCTTTAGCAAGATAATTAGCGGCCAGCTGGGCAGGTATCTCTTTTGCAAAATTAAGCGAGAGGCGTTCGATAGTGTTCTTCTTTTTTGCTTCCTCGTGGAGGGTATCCGCTATATCTGAGAGAAGGTAGCTGTTTGACGCCAGCATCCCATAGCTCATATCGGTTATGAACTTCCTTTTTGGGATATGCAGTCCTTTTGTTAAATTATTTGTGAATGTGAGGATTTCGCGTTTCATTGCATAAGTATCTGTAGTATAATTAGCCATGAGGATTCCTTTCTTTTTTTGTTTAGCAAAGTTTTTTTATTGATTTAATTTTACCACAGAAGAGGCGGGGATTCCTCCTTTTTTAAGGCTTTTTCTTAAGTTTTCGATGTTAAAAAGCTGCAGGCATGATGAACCTGGTTAAAAGTACGGAAACTCAAGGAAATTAAGTATTGACATTATAGATATTGTATGTTAAAGTTTAGAAGATTTTAATAATTCATAAAGAATCCATATGCAGCAAGCTTGCAGTGGAAGAGTATGAAGGTCATAGTCTTTATATTATATATATTATTTATATTAAATATATATCAAAAAACATACAGAATTTTTAGAGGTTACTGCGAATGCCAACTCATCAAGATGAAAAAGCATATTATTATATCTTGCATGTAATAACCGGGAAAGAAGAGCAAGTATGCACAAAAATACAGAATTGCTTATGTAATCAGTCTTTCACTCCCTTTACTTTTAAAAAGAATGTAAGTTTTAAAAGAGGCAAAGAAATCAGTGAAGTAACAAGAATAATATTCCCAGGATATGTTTTTATCAAATCATGTATTGCAGAAGCAGCTTTTCTTATAATAATTATGGATTTTGTTAGAAAAACAAATGATATTTTTAAGTTATTAAACTATGGGTCTTATGAAAAAATAGCCGTTAACGAAACGGAAATAAATTTTCTGTTAGATTTATGTAATGACAATTACTGTATTGAGTATTCTAAAGGATTGATTGAAGGAGATAGAGTAAAAGTAATTGAGGGACCTTTGAAGGGACAAGAAAGCAGAATCCTTAAAATCAACAAGCAAAAAAAGAATGCAGTAATAACAGTGTTTTTAGTGAATGAAGTTAGAACAATTACTATTGGTCTTGATTATATTACAAAAGCAAACTGAACAGTTAATATTCAATATATATGATGAAGTAATTTATATTATCTAAAGTATGGTAATTATTATTATATGACAAATTTTATTATTCTGTAGTTGAAAGTAGGTTATATGTGATTAGTATAATACTATGTGCCGGAAAAGGATCCAGGATATCAAATTTAAATTGTCCGAATAAATGTCTGCTTAGGTTCCAAGATGTATCACTGCTTCAGAAAACCCTATCTTATGTGAATGAATTAGATGAAATATCCAAAGTAATCATTGTTGTTAACTATAACAAGGATGAGGTTATAGCGGAAGCAAAAA
>MWDI01000017.1 GCA_002070475.1 Firmicutes bacterium ADurb.Bin146 | reverse complement strand
AAAAATATATTCGAAACCCTATTGTTTATGGGCGTTTTTGCTTATTAGATTACTTTAGCAGGTGTAAAAGAAGCGATAAATGCATTATAATACCTATAACAATGCAAGTCTACTGTCTTTTAAGTATTATTCAATATTAATTTCGTTATCAATAATAATTTTCTGACAAAATATTCAAATGTTATTGCACTAATAATTATTCAAAAATTGCATTATAAACTTATACTAAATGAGATTGCAAGAATCCATTTACAAGTATATAATTTAAGTATATTCGGAGGTAAAAAATATGTTTTGTACAAACTGTGGCAACAAGTTAGAGCCTGATCAGCAATTTTGCACCCAGTGCGGTTCAAGAGCAAATAACAGAAATATTCAAAATAATGTGAATAATAATAACCAGACAGCTTCATCCTCCTCAAATGTTGTATGGATTATTACAACACAGAAAAAACTTTCTCTTCTAAATATAATAACCTGTTATGTCATATTATATAATGATAGGCTTGTACTAGCTCATCTTTCTGCTGAACTTCAAAAAGCAGAAAGCGCGAAAAAATCTGCAGAAATAAAGGCTAGTGGGATAGGTTTTTTCAAAGGAAGCGCTGAAATGATGCGATACTGGGCTAATTATCAGGAAAAATACAAAACAATGCCTATATCTTCTATACTTGCTGAAGATCCGTCAAATATTGAAATACCATATAATATGATAGGCGAACTGTTTTTCCAAGCATATACCGCTGGAGATGAGGATGATCCTGATCGCGGAGGAATTCTGCACATATTATTAAGCAATGGGAATGTTATTAAACTCAAACATACTATAAGCCATTCTAACTCTATAAAAACCACTTTGGAATCTATACTTGGCTTCAGAGCAAGGTATAAGAAGTAAAATCAGAATTGTAATAATTTTATTGTATTTCATTCTAAAATGACTATAATATGAAATTCTTTTTCTTATTAAACCAATATATTACATAAGAATCTATCTTTATTAATATTTTGTATTGATTAATTGTGAAAATTGTGTGACAATATCACTGTAGAGGATTATAACAAGCCATATAATAAAAATATAAAATTCAGGAGGATATGTCGAAATGGCAAAAATAAGTGTAATAGAAGGTGTTGGTAAAAGTTATGAAGAAACTCTTAGAGCTCATGGAATAAGATCAGTTGAAAAATTCTTGCAAGCATGCGCAACAAAAAAGGCAAGAACTGAACTTGCAGAAAAGACTGGTATATCTGAAAAACTTATTCTCAAGTGGACAAATCATGCTGATCTTATGAGAATTAAAGGTATTGGAGGACAGTATTCCGAACTTCTAGAAGCAGCCGGTGTTGATACAGTAGTTGAACTTGCAACCCGCAATCCAGAAAATCTTTTCAAGAAACTTCAAGAAGTAAATGCTCAAAAAGAGCTTGTAAGAAATCTTCCAACTCTTGTTCAGGTTGAAGATTGGGTAAAACAAGCAGCATATCTTCCAAGAGTCATGCAGCATTAATCTGATAATAAATAATAAAAATCATTATTAAGAAACTCACCTCTTGATTGCGGTATATGCATCAGAGGTGATTTTTTTTGATTAAAAGGATTGCATCTTTCTTTGAAAGGGGTTTTGAAAATAGATATCCTTGAAAATAATCACATCCATATTTTCTAAGATATTCTTTTTGACAAGCATGCTCGACACCTTCTGCAACAACATAATGTCCTAATTTATGAGACATTGATATTATTTCTGATGTCACTGCATACTCTTCATCAACAACAAGTAGTTTATCCATAAAATATTTATCGATTTTTATATAATTCACATTTAGTTCGCTTTCTCTTGCTAAGGAGGAATAACCGGTACCAAAATCATCAATAGCAATTTTAAAACCTTCTTTCTGTAACAAAGAAAGTTTTTCATTTATTTCTATATAATTTTCAGCCAGAACAGATTCTGTAATTTCCAGTACTAAATTCTCTGGTTTAATTGAATATTCATACACCCTGTCTATAATATCATTAACAAACTCATCCCTTAGCAGCTGTATGGCAGATATGTTAACCGACACATAAATTTTATCAAAACCATCTGATTCCAATTGCTTAATAAATGCCAAAGCAAGTCTCATTATCTTTTTACCTAAGGCAACTATAAGATGTTTTTCCTCTGCTATAGGAATAAATTCGCTTGGAGGAATATTACCTAGACTTTCTGAATTAAATCTTGCAAGAGCTTCAAATCCATCTATTTTACCATCTTGTAAACTTATTATCGGTTGGAACATAACATATAGCCTGTCTTCTTCATCTGAGTAAGATATCTTTGTAAGCTCTTTTTCTATAATAGATTTCCTGATGATTTTCTTTTCCATATCAGCATCAAAAAACATATATGCGAAACTGCGTGAAGAATCTGCATTTTCTGCTGCAATTGAAGCATTCCGGATAATTATATCTACATCAGTCATATAACAATCAAATTCGTATATTCCCATATTCCCGCCTACAATTTTTGTTATAAATATTCTGTATATCATTGATGATATCTTATTGCAGATACCTATAAGAGCTTGTTTGTCTTCATATGCTTTTATGTATATTATGAACCTGTCTATTGAAATATGGAATATCTGGTACTTTCCTAAACATATTATCCTTAACTGCGTTGAAAGCTCCTTAATAATTTCTTCTGAATATTCATAACCATATATCGTGTTTAGCAGACTGAAGTTGCGGATATTAATAAGCATAGCCGCTTTGCTTCCTGCTATCCCATCTTCCACTTCCCTGTTTAAAATATCGTGAAAATAACTTTTACTGTATAATCCAGTCAGAGGATTATGATCATTCAAATATCTTAACTCTAGCTCTTTCTTTTTGCTTTTATCTATATCAATAATCAATCCTTCAATATATATCATTTCACCGATTGGGCCATATATGCCCACTCCTTGTTCGTATACCCATTTGCTTTCTTTTGATGCAGTAAGTATCTCATACTCAACACTGTATTTTGATTTATTTATAATTGCCTGTTTCCGTTTGCTTGTTACATAGTCGACATATTTATTATCAATTATCTGTTCGTAGGATATACTATTGTCTCCTGTAAACCTATCTGCAGGATAACCTGTAAGCTCATAACAACCTGATGAAACAAATTCCATTACCAATGCCATATCTTTTCTAGTTCTAAATGCCATGCCAGGCATATTTGATATTAGGATGGATTTGTCCTTTTCATTTTCAATCAGAGAAAGCTCCATTTTTTTCCTTGCGTCTATATCTTCGACTATACGTAAATATTTCTGATTTGCCTTACTGCCAAGATACAATCCTGATACAATTACATTTACCCACTTAATAATTCCATCAGCCCTTACTATCTTCTTCTCAATCTGATAACTCTTTATTTCACCTTTCAAAAGCGACTGCATCAATTCTTTTTCTTTTTCTTGAAAATCCTCATGAGTAAGATCCGTCCACTTTTTACTCATAAGCTGTTCTTTTGTATAACCGGTTATTCTTTCATATGCTTTATTTACACCCAACAAATCCGTTTCTAGCACAAAATCCTTATTTGCACTATTTATGGATATACCTATAACAGCCTGTTGGATAATACCTCTAAAAAGCATTTCACCTACATTCAATGCTTTTACAGATTCTGTAAGTCTTTTCTTTTCATCTAACAACATTCTGTTTTTGTTTTGCACAATTGCTATTCCGATAAAAACCGAAAGAATAAAAACGGAAATAAATATTGTTAGCAGCAGTCGTTCCAACATTATAGTAAACAAAGAATGTGTAGTCATTTCTATTATTAGCATACCAATTACTTTTTCCGATCTGCTGTCTTTTATAATAGTGGATGTATAAGAACTGCTTTTACCGATTTTAGAAAATTCTGGAATATATGATGAATCACTTTGTTTTTCAATACTCTGTTCCATAACCTTCTTATAGGTATCATAGTCAGCAGGTTCTGGCATACTACCAGCTTGAATGAATTCGTGTAATACATTTTCATTCACATAATAAACGGCTATGCTTCTAACTTCGTCATTTTGAGAAGCATATGATTCCAAATTCTGTTTTACTTCCATATACAGAGAATCTGATAAAAAAGATTTGTCCTGACTATATGTTTCAAATACTTCATAAGGTATACCAACAGACAGCACATGAGCTATGTTTTCAGTTAGTTCCACGCGTTCATCAGCTGACTCTTTTATTACTTTTATGCAAAACATCACACTAATCAATACTATCACTATTATGGACATGACGAAAAGAAAATATTTAGTTTTTTTAGTTATATATGTACCAGTTTTGCCAACTTCATTATTCATTTAAATATCCTAATCATATTCACTTTATTAATTACTATATCATCTAAATATGCTGCAAACAATAAAAAGGATTTATTGAATTGATTTTGGTGTATATACTTGTGAATTTCTCTTCTTTCTTTTTTAAATCAGGACAATACTTTTTCGACAAACAGCTTAGCTAGAACAGGATCAAACTGAGTTCCGGCATTATCAAGTATCTCTTTTTTTGCTTCCTTGGCAGTTTTTGCTCTACTGTATGGCCTGTCCTGTGTCATTGCATCATAAGAATCAACAATTGCAATTATTCTTGACAAAAGAGGTATTTCTTTGCCTTTCAATCCTTGAGGATAGCCTAACCCATCCCATCTTTCATGATGTGACAGTATAAATTCTGATATATGCATTAGATCTGGGGCTGTTTGAGCTATACGATAACCTACCTCAGGATGCTTTTTTATTTGTTCCCATTCTTCTTCATTAAGCTTTCCAGGTTTGGTAAGAATACCTTCATCTATACTTATCTTTCCGATATCATGAAGATTTGATAATAGTTCCAGTGCTGTTATCTCTTCTTGGGATAAGCCTATATGTTCACCAATCTTTTTTGATAATACTGCCATTCTTTCTGAATGTGCTTCTGTTTCACAACTTTTCTCAAACATCGCTTTTTTTATTGATGTGAGTATTGCGCTATGCTGGCTTTTATACTCAAATATCTTCTGCCTATACATATTTTCTTCTGCTTGCTGGATAACCTTGATGATGCTCTCTTCAATAACATTTTTTGTTGCACATCCTAATGATATAGTGACATAAAAACTGTTACTTTTATTCTCAAGGTAAATATTGCATTCTGCTTCTATTTTTTTTATAAGGCTGTAAGCTTGTCTGTTTTCGGTATTAGGTAGCACAAGCATAAATTCATCCCCACCGGTACGTGCTATTATCGTATTGTCTGAACAGCACTTCTTAAGTATTTCCGCAATATCCTTAATGGCTTTATCACCATACATATGACCAAGAGAATCATTTATTATCTTTAAACCATTTATATCTCCAATTATTATTGATATTGGAAGGTTTTCTTGATTATCTATCTGTTCATATATATTCTCCAAATAAAGCCTGTTGTATAAACCGGTTAATATATCATGCTGGCTAAGATAAATAACTTCCTCTTCCTTCTTTTTACGTTCTGTAATATCTCTTGCTACACCTATCAATCCTATACAGTATCTGTTTGCATCATAATATGGTGTTATTATCGCTTCTTTAATATATGATCTTCCTGCATGGTCTGTTAACTCCAGTTCTGTCCTCGTTTCTTCTTGCTTAATAATAACTTCATAATCACTTTTTCGAAGCTTATCAGCAATTTCTTTTCCAAATATCTCATAATCATCCTTTGATATGAAATCTTGTTCTTTTTTGCCGTAAAATTCAGCAAAAGCTTGGTTACAGCTTATATACCTGAATTCTCTGTCTTTGCAAAAGATATGGTCAGGTATAGTGTTTATAAGCGATTTAAGCAATAATTGTTTGTTCATATATTCCACATAAAGACGCTTATATTCTTCATTGGATTTCATAAGCTCATGATTCACGATATCTGTTTCCTGTTTAGCCTGATGTACTTCACTCAGCGCTTTATATATCATTCTAAAAATGATTGCACCTGTCACTAATACATAAATTAATCCTTTAATTATGCTCACAAGCACCAAATCTGATGAATCCTTGTATATAGCCTTAGATAGCAGGTCAGATATGATTATCCAAGCAGAACCTATAACGAGATAAACCACTGTTATCCATAACGCTCTACCTTTTATGTTAGCAAGAAATTTTTTAAATGAGCGATTACTATAAGTATCTTTCCTTTTCATAATTTACCCCCGCTTATGTATGGAATGTACTTCATTATTAATGATATAGACAATCATATATTATCATAATATCTTGTTTTTGTATCAATTTAAGGATAAATGGATTTAAAGCCAATATAAATTGGTTATATGTATACAATTAGTGTTGATTTTAATTCCAAAGGATATATAATAGTAGATAGTAGCACTCGCTACTTTATGAAAATATGCATAACAGAATAAGGAGGAAACCAAATGCCAATTACACAAGAAGAAAGGCAAATGCTGGAAAAGACGGCATGTGAATTACGCCTTAAGATCGTGGATGTCATGGAATGGTCTGGAGGTTCGCATATAGGAGGTTCGCTAAGCTGTGCGGATATCCTGACGATTCTGTATTTCAAGTACTTGAAAGTGGACCCGATGAATCCTTGTTGGGAGGATAGAGACAGATTTATCCTTTCAAAGGGACATGCTGCAGCCGGATTCATACCGGTTTTAGCTAAAAAGGGATATTTTGCAGAAGACGAACTAAGGACTTTCAATCATTTTGGAAGTCCTTTTGCAATGCATCCGGATTCCAATAAGGTTATAGGATGTGATGTGTCTTCAGGTTCCTTAGGCCATGGATTGTCCATCGCTGCCGGGCTCGGTTTAGGTGCAAGATATCTAAAAAAATCATATAAGACCGTGTGCTTGTTAGGTGACGGTGAATGTTGTGAAGGCTCTGTATGGGAGGCTGCTATGTCGATATCGCATTTCAAACTTACGAATGTAATAACGGTAGTAGACCGCAACAGGCTCATGATAGACGGAAAAACAGAGGATGTCATGTCTTTGGAACCCTTTGCAGATAAGTGGAAAGCTTTCGGATTTGAGGTTTTAGAAATTGACGGCCATGATTACTCGCAGCTGACGCAAGCATTTGATAAAGCATGGTCTGCAACAGAAAAACCTGTCATGATCCTGGCAAATACAGTTAAGGGAAAAGGTGTGGATTTTATGGAAAACAATGTAGTCTACCATTACGCATCTGCAGATTCCGAGGTATGTAAAAAGGCTAAGGAATCAATACTAAGATCAATGGGAGGTATGTAATATGACAGCGGTAACAGGTACTAATTGGACAGCTTATGATGCGGCTACCATGACAGCCCGTGAAATATATGGCCGCACGCTTGCACAAATGGGCAAGACAAATGAAAAAATAGTAGGTGTGACTGCGGATTTATCAAAAACAACCGCAATCGTGCATTTCGAAAAAGCTTTCCCTGAAAGATTTTTTAATGTAGGAATCGCTGAACAGAATATGATGGGTGTCGCAGCAGGCCTTGCAAAAGCAGGACTGATACCCTTCGCATCGACAATGGCGGTCTTTGCTAGCATGAGGGCTGGTGAGCAGGTACGTACGGATATCGCATATCAGAATCTGCCAGTCAAGATAATAGCTACTCATGCAGGCATATCATTCGGCCATGCAGGTACTACTCACCACTGTACTGAAGATTTAGCTATTATGAAATCCATAGCTAACATGACTGTCATATGCCCTGCTGACGGTATAGAGACTTCAAAAGCAGTAAGAGCATGCGTGGATATAAATGGTCCTGTATACATAAGAATCGGAAGAGGATTTGAACCTCCAGTTTATGAAAATGAGGATTATGATTACAAGATAGGCAAAGCGATAACTATGCATGAAGGTACTGATTTTACGATTATTGCTTGCGGCATAGCTGTACTGCAGTCAATCCAGGCGGCTAAAACGCTTAAGGAACAAGATGGTTTATCAGTAAGGGTTATTAACATGCATACAATAAAACCGATTGATGAAGAAGCCATAATTGAATCTGTAAAGAATACCCGCAGGATACTTACTGTCGAAGAGCATAATGTTATAGGAGGGCTTGGTGATTCAGTAGCTTCGGTAATAGCTAAAAGCGGAAAAGGATGCGTATTTAAAAAGCATGGCATATACGATGAATATGCGACAATAGGCTATGCGGAGGATCTTTACTCTCATTACGGGCTGGATGCCAATGGAATAATTGATCAGGTAAGATCAATGATGGGTATGGAATTTGAGGCTGATGAAAATTGGGAAGATGAATAAGGGGGTATACAAATGACCGCATTAGATAAGGATATATTAACAGCGAAACTGTTCTTTAACGCGGCATTCCCCGTTATGCAGGTCCTGCTGGATGATGATCCGAAACTTAAAAAAATGTTTTCAAAAGTAAAAAAGACCGTTCAGTTCGGAGCAAAAAACAATGGTGACATACTCGCCTGTCATATGGTATTCAATGAAGGGAAAGTTGACATTGTACAGGGAGCTGCAGAAACTCCCGATTTGAGCTTGACTTTTCCAACTGTACAGAAAATGAATGCTCTTTTGACAGGTGGACTAGCAATGCCTGCAATTAAGGGAGCATTGAAAAATCCTTCACTGCTTGTAAAGACGCTAGGCCTTCTTATGGGGCTTATGAAGATGTCTCCTAAAAACAATCCCAAGGATTTTGAAGGCAAAGCATTGAAAATAAAGATGAGCCTTTATATGATTACCAGGGCATTGTCCACATACAATAAACTCGGAGTGCCAGAAATGGTAGAATTCACCAGCCGTCAACCCGACAGGATATACCAGTTTACTGTGGAACACGAAGGAAAACCAGATTACATAGCATGTTATCTGAGAATAAAAGCAGGAAAAACGAAATCCGGACATGGCATTTATACAAGGCGCTTCCCGTTCGTTCATTTCCGCTTCCTCAGCGTTGACGGTGCAATAGCGGTTTTGGGAAAACAAGTGGAGTTCGTGGAAGGTGTTGAAAAAGGATATGTTGAGACGATAGGAAGCCCTGAATATGCATGCATGCTCAATGATTTCATGGCTGTCTTGCAGGCTATGCTCACTTAAAGGAGACCAAAAATGAAAACAGTATTTTTCGATAAAGATATACCAAGAATATTAGCAACAAAAGCAGCAGCGAAAATAATGAAGCCATTGCTTTATACCGGATTAAATGCTGTAAAGTATAAAAAAGATATTCCAGATCCTCCCCTTCCTACAGAAAATTGGGTAAGAGTCAGAAATATCGCATGCGGCTTATGCGGAACCGATATCAGTTTCTTTAAAGCCACAACAGGTACTGATTCTGCGCTTGAACCAATACCGACTGCAAAAAGGACTTATCTGGGACATGAAAATGTCGGAAGAGTAATAGAAATAGGTTCAAAAGTAACTAAGTTTAAAGTCGGAGACCGGGTAACTATAAGGGAATATATGTCTTCATGCAATAATAAGGACATACAACCACTATGTAAGTATTGTGAAGAAGGTAATTATAACTTTTGTCTTAACTATGGCGAACCAAGCCCTCATAAGCTTCCTGATACAGGTGCAGGCTGGTCTGACGCATTTATCGCAACAGAAAATACTCTTTCTAAAGTATTTGACGAGCTGACTGATGAACAAGCGGTAATGATAGAGCCTACATGCGTATCGGTACACTCTGTAACGGTTGATCCTCCTAAAAAAGGAGAAAAGATACTTGTCATGGGATGCGGAACCATAGGACTCGGAGTGGTTCAGGCTGTTAAAATCATACAACCGGAATGTGAGATATGGGTATTGGAGAGAGTTAAAACAAAGCAGCAGTTCGCATTGAAGCTTGGTGCAGACCATATACTTCAAGGAGAACCATATCAGGCTGCTGCAGATGCTACGAACGCAAGCAAAGTTTATACCGGTATGAACAACAACAAAATGTTCTTTGGAGGTTTTGACCGCATTTATGATTGCATAGGAGGTAACTGGTCTAATACGACAGCATTAAGGATGTTAAGACCAAGAGGCACATTAATGAAAATTGGCCATCATATGAGATCTATCACCATAGACGAGACTCCTATATGGTGGCATGAGCTCAAACTGATCGGGGTTGACGCGCATGGAATGGAAGAATGGGATAACCGAAAGCTTTATACCTTTGATCTTGTCCAGGAATGGATAAGAGATGGCATATATAAGACGGAAGGTTTTGTAACACATCATTTCAAACTTGATGACTATAAATCTGCGATGAGATTAGCTTTAGAAAACCCTCCCGATGTTATTAAAATTGTGTTAGACTGTTAGTATAATAAATGAAAAGGCCTATGGTTTATGGTAAATGAACTGAACAAGGAATTACTCAAGATATCGCAACTGGCTAAAGCTACTAACACAAATATAACTACATTGAAATATTATGTTAAAGAAGGCCTTATACAGCCGGAATGCAAAACTACTAAGAATATGGCCTACTACAATAAAGACTGCACACAAAGGGTAAATATGATCCGGTCCTTACAAAAGGAGCATTATTACCCTTTGTCAGTTATAAAAGGCCTGCTTGATAATGCTGCTGATCCTTTTGAACTGGAATTCATGGATGCTATTCATAAAGCTGATCTTAAGGATACAGGTAAGGAGTATTCCTCTGCTGAAGCCTCAAAGCTTACCGGATTAAATAAAGCCCAGATAGATTACCTTAAAAATTTGAATATAATTTCAAAACATAGCGAGTCTCAAAGAACAATATATTCCTACTCAGATCTGCATATAATGAGGCTTGCAAAACGAAGGCTGGATGCAGGAATACCATTTGAACAATCTGCAAAAGCTTTCTTGATATATCAGCAGGCTTTGGAAAAAGCCGCATCATTGGATGTAGATTGTTTCATCTCCTCTGCTTTGCTTACTGAAGCACCTTCTGCACAAATAGCAGCCAGGATGATAGTCATTTCTGACGAAACTTTGGACTCATTTGTAAGCATAAAGCGTAATCAGCTGAATCGGGCTTTCGGTTCTGAAAGAATTAATCAGCTTTATCTTTTTGCTGACAGGCTAGCCTATTATTTAGATGCTTGCGCAAATATACTGTTAAGTCATGGTTATCCCCATCTTTTTGATATGATTATATCGGCAAAAACATTCTGCCCATCCTCGAAAAATGATTTACATCGCTCATTAGCATATTACAGTCTTATTATAAACAATGCTACTAAAAGTCTTACAAAGAGTATCTCGCTAGTTAATGATGCAAACAAATTCTTCATTACCCTTAATATCTTTAGAATGACCGATGTAGAAATGCTACTTGCATATGCTTTAAAGCTTGGCTGGTTCAAGCTTTCACCAATGCTTCTTCAAAATAAAAATGATGCGTTCAAGCTGGATTTTCCAGAATTTTCTGACAATCAGATTATTAACGGGACAATTATTCGGGATGAAATATATAACGCCCTAGTAAATATCAAATAGTACTAATAAGTGATTTTTCATATATCCTGTATGTGATAATCCTGTTCATTCCTAGTTTTTCCAATGCATTTTTAATCCTGAAGTTGTCTTCTAGTATATAATTTGCTTCCATACGAACTTTTTTATTTAAAAGATTCCTGTAAAGCTGTATATACATAAGCGCATCTAATCCCCTACTCTGCCAGCCAGGATGAACAGCCAGTCCGAAAAGCCTGTAATCTGTAATATTTTTAAGCTTTTTCAAAAGGACAGCCCATCCAAACGGTAACAGTCTGCCATTAATTTCTTTTATTATTCCATTAATATCTGGAAAACCCAAACAGAATCCTACAGCATTACCCTGATACTCCGCAACAAGTACAGCGTCAGGATCTACTATCAGTTTCAATTTTCTTAGCATATCTTCCATAACATCAAGATCCAAAGGAACATATCCCCAGTTAGCTGATAATGCTGTATTGGAAATTTCCCATATAGAATATGCATCTTGTTTGATATTCTTCATATCCAAACTTCTTAAATTCATTCCATGATATCGTTTGTGAAACTCATTTGCAAAGTTCTCATAACGCTCTGGAAGAACATATCCTTTATCCATATCTGCCTCATACACATATAAATCTTTTACCTTGGAATAATTAGCAGAAAGAAAGAATTCATGATAATATTCAGGATTCCATGGAGCCATATATACCGCTCTTCTGTTATATCCCTCATAAACAAAACCCCAGTTCTCAGCAACAGGATTAATTGGTCCTCGTATTGCTTCACAATTTCTATCTTTCAGCCATTCTTCACACTTTTTTATTATAAGGTCAGCATATTTTTTATCATGAATACACTCAAAAGATCCAAAAAAAACCTATGTTTGATTTATAAAACTCATTAAAAGACCTGTCAATATATGCAATAGCACGACCTGCTGGATGATTATTCTCATCAAGCGCTAGAAAAAGTTGGAAATCGGAATTTGCTAATATAGGATTATTTTTTTTATCATAACCTTTTAACTCATCCATCCATAAAGGAGGAACTTATAAAGGATGGTTATTGAAAATCGCCTTTGGTGTTTCTATAAATTGTCTGTATTCTTTTTTACTATTAACATTAATTATATTCATATCAAATCACAATATTCAGTATTGAAAACGACACAGAAATCAAAAGCATAAAAATTGCTGCATAAATAACTGTTCTTTTAGAAATGTTATTGTTTTTCTCTTTAAGCCACAGTATTACATATCCTGTTAAAACAAGTACAGCACAAAGTACTGCCATCCAGTATATAACTGATATACCTTGCTGCCCAATATTAAACCAGCCATATTTCTTGAAATCCAAAAAAAAATATGGCACAGGCATCTGATTAGTAATCTCATAATATATGAAGAAGAATATTGAGTATAAAAATGGCATAATAAGACCGGTTGTGACTAATGTCCTTTTCTTTGTAGTATATACATAACTGTCAAGCAAAAAGTCTGCTAGTGCAAGAATCGCTGTTATTGTATGAAGTAATATATTCGAAAGTGAAATAAGGTAAGACCAATGCATGAAAGGAGTCAGAAGCACTGCAAAAACCAAATAAGTCAGCAGTATTGACACTGTGAACATGAATTTTAAAATATGAAGCCATTCAGGTATTGCATGTTTTTTAATAATCAGGCCGGTTAACAGAAAAACCATACATATTAATGCGATCCATATATTGCTTTGTATAGTGAACGCTAAAAATATCCTGTTCATAAAACCTGAATCGTCATTAACAATATGCAGTACAATACCTGCAGTACAAGATAATATTATACATATTTTAAGTATATTCCCGATAACTTTTTGTCTTGTCTGTTTGCTTTTTATCACAATGCTGCCTTTTTCTTTTCGCTGTCTTTTGCAGTCTTGGTTATATTCTTACCGATAAGATTCCCTTTAGACTCAATATTAATTTCCCAGTGAATAAGGAATGTAAGAGCTGCCCTAAGAAGTATTACCGCTCCAAGAATCAACAGCTCGCTCAACTGCCTTACAACTACGGTACGAAGCAGTTCTCCTCCAATTTTAAATTCCAATGCCAATGCTATACCTTCTGCAAGATCCAATCGCAATCTTTCATTCTTGCGAAAAAGATCGATAACGGCTTTAATTACTGTCCAGACGAGAATTGCTACCCCTACGCCTTCAATGAACAGAACAGTGTAATTGACTATTTCAAAGAAAATGTTTTCAATCACCGCATACACCTTATTTTACCCCCTGATTTACTGCTTATATGCATATTATATAGCCATACGACAAAAGCATGCAATTTATTTATAAATATTTATTCTGCTGATTTTATGTGTATTTCCTTTAAAATCCCATAATCACGCATTCCTATCCTTTGGGAATATACAGGTTCTATCAGATTTATTTCGCTGTCTATATCAATTATAGAAATATTATCTATATTATCAGTTGGAGCCGCCTCCAAATCAAACTCTAATACGCTTAAATCTAATATGCTCTCGCTTGAGCCCTCACCACTTTTAATATCTAAAATACCATTAGCATTAAACTTGTAAATGCCAACTATAGTAAGCTTATGGTTATTCAGATTTATCTCTTTGCGACCCGTAATATCAATACCGGTAATATCAACCTTTTCGTCCTTTTCCAAAGTCACCGTGGTATTCCCTTTTGTTTTCAATGCATCAAATATGCTTTCTTGTTTTATGAAGTCTCCGCCAGGAATACCTTGGTTCTTAACACAACCGGTAAACACTGTCAAAATAGCCGTTAATACTAATACAATGCAAACACATTTTTTTATACTTTTAATCATACTACCCCCCTATCTACTAATTACAAAATTTAAACTCTTATTATTATATAACCAAGAAGTGAAGAAATAAATATGTAGGAAATAATTATGTAGGAAATAAATATGTGAAGAGAAAATAAACAACAGTTTTGAAAACTATGTTGCTCTATTTATAGAATTCAACTCCATCTCTTTGCAGCTTTTCTTTCCAAATAGAAACAAGCATATCCAGATCTTTTCTGTAATCCTTATCAGAATCCTCAATATATTCAAGCTTATCAAGTATCTCTATCTTAAAATGCTCTTTCCCCTTTTCTTTCCAGTCTTTTTGAAGCTCTTTATTTATATGGCTTCCGAAATTTAGTGTAAAAATACTTTTATTTATTGCGCTTTTCATTCTGCGAGTAGCTTCAAGATAGCATTTATTGCTAAAATCGGACTTTATGATAATTATACCCATATCAGGTTTTGTGTTTTTATACTGTTCTTTTAATTCTTTTTTTCTATCCATATCCTGTTTACTTTCCATGTTATTTATTTCAACCAATATTCGCTGCAGTCTGTAGTCCTTTGCATGAAACCATATTCTATTAGGTACCTTCTCACTGTCGCATAATCTTCAAAAATATCCTTTAAAATGTTATTCACCTGCTTTTCTGAATATTTTTGTGACTTTTCGAACTTTTCAGAAATTTTTGCAAGAACTATTATCTTCTTTTTTTCCTTAACAGGAAAAACTTTAAGTTTCAATGGTTCCAAACTGGTAAATGAATTTTTCAAGATGTTTTCTTTTTCTTTCTCAGTTGTTATGTATCTGTCATCAATCATTTTAGCATTATTTATAATAGGTACAATTATATCTTCTTGCAATACTGTTTTTTCATTTACAAGATTATAAATTGCTAAATATAGTTTTGCGGATTTTGCTTTTTCACGTAACATGAATCTAGTAGAACGTATTGTTGAGCTTGCAACCTCAAGTTTTGCTGCAATCTCTTTATCTGAATTATCCTGATACATCAATGATAGCAATTTTTTTTGATTATCAGTAAAGGTATTGTATTTAGAGTCGTTATTTAATAGATAATAGAAAATACCTTCATGTTCTTTTTCCAAATGTATTTCAACAGCTTTTTTTGCAGTAAAAAACCTGTCATCATATTTAAACACTTCTTTATCAGAATATGTTTTATCGCATATGTTGCATTTGTATGAGCAAATATCTTTTTCATATCTGTATCCTTTTTTTAATTCCTCTATTGTCAATTTATCTATATCCAACATTAACCTCTTGTGTTTACTATAATTATAAACACATTTTACTATTGATTACGAATATATGTCAACACCTATTTTAACAGAGGGCATTTGCATCTTTTGCACGCATCCAGTTCAATCTCATTGAAAAAGTTACATGCAGCACATATAATTTGGCTGTCATGAGATTTGTCATATTTCTCGTAATAATAGAATCCTTTATGGTGCCTTACCCTGTCATTTACTCTGTAATAATGGTAAGGACCTGGAATATTTCTCCATTTATGTTTTTTAGTATGCCCATTATCTTTTTTAATTTTCATGACATAAACTGTATCGTACTGCTTAAAACGGCTCCTGAAATCTCGCTGCTTGTAAGTATCCTTGAAAATAATTACTCCGTCCCATGTCTTTTCCAAGGATCGTTTTAATATTTGGATTAAAGCTATTAATATAAACATAGAGCCTATTCCAATACCATAGTACAGTGATTCCGGCCATTCTAGCTCACCTGTAGCCATGCCATATATAGGGAAAGCAATTATAGCTATTGCTGCAAGAATAGATGCAAAGATAGCAGACCAGCTGTTCGAGTCTTTTTTGTACTTTTGAAAGGCAGGATCATTAATTTTATCTGAAAAACCAATCAATGAGATATTATCAGTTTTAAAAGCTTTCCCGCAGTTGCTGCAGTACTGAATATTTTTATCGACAGCAAACCCACAATTTGGACAAAACATGGCATCTCCTTTTTGTTGTTAAAAAATGAACCTGAGTTTAGTGTACTGCTACAGGAAATAAAAATAAAGAGGTATGATAAAAGAATGCAGTGAAAAATAAACCTGCATTCATTTACAGCACTGTTACGTGTATTTCAACATGATTTTTCTTTATGAATTTTTCTTGCTGCTTACTATCGTTTCGTGAAGAAGGCTGAAGAACTCGCTGTAACGTAAATGTTCAGGTATTTTTGTTGTGCCGCAGTAAAGAAAAAGAGGAATTTCATGCTCATCAAATATGACTGGCTGTCCGTTTATTGCTAGTATCCTATTTTCAATTTCCTGTGCCTTTTCAATATCCGTTAATCCTGTTATAAGAGCAAACTCATCACCGCCTATGCGCAATAAAAGCATTTCTTCAGTTGCTTGCTTATCAATCCTTGATGCTGCATTTAGTATCATGAGATCTCCGGCTTTTCTTGAAATCTTGTTAGCTTCCATAAGATTCTTAACGTCGAAACATAGCACATAGCTTCCCTTTTTACTGCAAAGGTAATCATATGCATCGCTTATATCTACACTTTTTCTTGCCATATATAAATCATCTCCTTTCTCATACTGATAGTTGATTTTTGGGAATATACCGGTAAATTTCCAGTTATCCTTGAATTGTGAAGGATTTACATTCCATACCCTCTTGAATGAACGTGTAAATACTTCAGCTGAAGCATACTGATATTTCATAGCTATATCTGTAATTGAATTCTCAGAACATATGATATCTTTTGCTGCTTTAGTCATTATGCGCTTATCAATATATATCTTAATACTTGTGTGCAGCGCATAACTGAACAATTTTTCCAATGAGGAAAGCGAGACATAACAGTGCTTAGCAATATCTTCTCTTTTTAAAGGTTCTGTAAGATTCTGTTCGATATATTCAATTGCTTCAGTAAGGATAATAAAATTTTTCAAGCTCTGACCCTTTATACAATTATCAAATATAATCTTTAATATAATTATATCAATCTATTTTTCACATACTTGATGATTTGAGCATAATTTTTCAAATAATTAATACCAGATAGAAATTAAATAGTATATTCATTTTATGTTTTCTATAATATACTTGATAAGCTGATTATGGGTGCACAGAATTCATATATGGAGTTATTTTATCAGTAAAAATTTCTGTTAAAAGGATGAACAAATGAATCAATGGTATATGCAGCTTAAAAAACCTTTATGGTCTCCTCCTTCAAAGATTTTCGGACCTGTCTGGTCAATACTCTATCTAGGCATTATAGTATCATTCGGATATAGCGCTTATATGCTTATGCGCTCTCAGATATCCTGGATTGTATTTCTACCTTTTATTTTGAACATAGTATTTAATATTCTTTTTACACCTTTACAGTTCAGGTTAAGAAGTAATATCCTAGCGCTTTTGGATATATTACTAGTTTTATCTACCTTAATCTGGCTTATGCTGACTATTTTCCCTTACAAACCCTGGATTGCTTATATAAATATCCCCTATCTTCTTTGGGTAAGTTTTGCTACCATTTTACAAGCTAGTATAACATGGCTGAATAGGAAAATTAAAAGATAATAACTAAAATTATTACTAAATCAATAATGTCAGGAATTATCAGACCGTGTATTTTTTGCTGAAATTCTGAATCTAGCCGGTGTTTCTCCTGTCTGATTCTTAAACAATTTGCAGAAGTGGCTAAGACTAGAGTAACCAAGGATTTCAGAAATTTCAAGAATTGATTTATCTGTGTTATGCAAAAGTAAAATCGCCCAGTCTGTTTTTAATTTCACAAGATAGGATTGAACAGTTTCTCCTGTGTACTGCTTGAAGTGCTTTATAACAACTGGAGGCGAATAACCGGATAATTTGTATACATCTTCAGCATTGCAATTCATCAGATCAGGCGAATGAAGTTGTTTCAATAAAGAGCAAAACCACTTGGGTCGGTTATCCAATCGTATTGGATGACGTTTATACAGTATGGAAATGGCATGAACAAGCATTTCGCAAACAATAAGCTGGAAAAGGCTGTAATCATTTTCATAATCGCGCATTTTCAAGTTAAGCTGTTGTGAACGGTGAATAAAGAAATCCATTTCGTTACTGCTTAATTCAAAGCGTAAGGGACAATTACCATAAAGCAACTGTTCAATGCTAATCCCTAAAACAGCACAGAACTTTTCAAAACGTTCACAGGTAGCCGATATATTTATATGTGTGCTTCTTCCTTCTTTTAACTGAGAGAACTGATGCACATCATCTGGCCGGATAAGCTGTAATGTGTTTTCCTCAAGAATTTCCGTATCTCCATTTAATGTATGCTGTATTCGTCCAGATGTGATAATAAAAAATTCGTAATGGTCATGTTTATGTAAGGTTGTAGACTCTTCCGCCCACCAGTGGAATGATACCTGCATTTTTGAAAGATTTGGATTTGCCTGATAATGTACTGTTAATACGTTTTTCTTATCAGAATTTGTGTCGTTATAATAATTCTCAACAGGCATTTCAAACACCTCTTCTATACTAAGATTAACAGTAACATCATGTTTCTGCAATAGCAAACACAGCATTAAATAATGCTTAAGTTAAAATAATCACCTATAATATTCAACTATTCAATAGACAGATATTTCTATGTGGCATATAATTTCAGTAAGGCACACTACAGAAAGGAGAATATGATGAGAAAGGAATCACATCTTACTGCTCGTCCTACTAAGCCGATTAATTATGCAATCGGTATGTTTGGCACATCCATTCCTATCAATATGTTTAAAACTTTTGCATTTGTATTTTATGTTGATCATCTTGCAGTGCTTACAGCGGAAAAATTTGCAATCATTGTCGCAGCCTATACTATTTTAGATGCGCTGGATAATCCGATTTACGGTTTTTTATCTGATAGTACAAGATCAAGATGGGGGCGAAGAAGACCTTGGCTGGTAATAGGTGCACCGCTTCTTGCGTTATCGTTTATTACGTTCTTTTCTGTTCCTGCAGGTTTATCTGAAGGATCAGTCTTTTGGTATGCCCTTATCATGTACATGCTTACAGGCACATTGGATTCCATGATTAATTCCAATTATGGCGCTCTGTTTCCAGAATTATTCACTACTGAAGCACAGCGTGCTAAAACAAACGCGCTTAGGCAGGTATTCCAACTTATCGCAATGATCATAAGTATAGCATTAACACCTATAATCACTGAGAAAATAGGTTACAGGGCTACCGCTATCGCATATAGCATTCTGGCTGTAGTAGTAATCCTATATATGGCTTTTAATTCACATGAAACGCCTGAAGCCCAAAAAATGCCAAAACCAAATCTATTCAAAACAGTCTGGGATATCTTGCGCAATCCGAAATTCTGGATATATGGGCTTAGCAACGCAGCATTTTTTGCTGCTTTGGCAATACTGCAACAATCAGTCTCTTTGTACTCTAAATATGTTCTTAATGAAGGAGGGCTTGCGTCTACTATTATGCTTGCTTCTGTCATATTATGTGCTATCGGAGGCATACCAGTATGGGTAAAAATCATGAAGAAACTTAAACTGATGAAAACATGGCGGCTTTCTATGTTATGCGTCGCAGTCGCGCTTATACCTCTTTTCTTTGTGAATACTCTTGCAGCTTCTATAGTCTCGCTGGTAGTACTCGGCTTTGGATATGGAGGTACATGCGTAACAATGGATATTGTCGCATCACGTATACTAGATGAAGATACAGCCAGACATGGCGTGAAACGTGAAGGGACCTTCTCTAGTCTTGTAGGGATACTCAACAAAACAAGCAATCTTTTTGTTGCAGCAGGTTTCTTAATAGTGTCGAAGGTATATGGTTATCAAAATGGAGAACTTCCCGGACCTAACCCTTCAGCAGCAGCAAGATTCCTTTTAAGCATTTTCCCATTAGCAGTTATGATAATCTGTGTAGTTATTTCATTATTCCTGAATTTCAAGGATATACCGCAACCTCAAGCAACTGAAACAAAGGAGAATTAATGGCAGTAATATCATTAAACTTTTATTCAAAGGAATTAAAAATGAGCACTACTGTTACAGTAGTGCTCCCAGATTCAGTACGCATAGGGAATATTCCTGTATCAGAACGCAACTGCTTATATTTACTGCATGGATTATCTGATGATTCCAGTTCCTGCTTAAGATTATCCAAAATAGAGCTTTACGCGCAAAAGACTGGGATAGTTATTATTATGCCAAGTGCAGGCAGGAGCATGTATTGCGACAATATATACGGCCAAAATTATTTCAGCTTCATAGCTCATGAGCTCCCTGAATACATTAGGCTTGTATTCGGGATAAAAGGGGAAAGAGAAAAAACCTTTATTGCGGGAATATCAATGGGAGGACTTGGCGCTTCACGCATTGCACTTAAATATCCTGAACGCTTTGCAGCAGTCGGTTTATTTTCCGGGCTTTTAAATTTAAAATATATGCTCCCATTTATGAATGACGAACAGAAGAATGATTTTGCATTTCTGCTTTCGAAGACAAATGATATTGATAGCTCTATGATTGATCCTGTAAATCTATTAGATGCAAAAAAACATGCTAATCTGAAGATATATATATATTGCGGAAAGCAGGATGATCTATTTCCTCTTACTGTATCTTTTATGGAAAAGGCAAATGCATTAGGTTTAAATGTCATATCCTGTATTGAAGATGGGATTCATGACTGGTATTTTTGGGATAAACATCTTAAAACATTCATTACAGATATTTCGGTGAATTCAATTGGATAAGCAATACATACTGCACCATATTCCAAAAAGCAAGGAAGGTACATACTATACGATAGATTTTCCTATGCCAGATGGCATGGAGCTTGTTACTATAACTTATAATTACAAACGTTTTCGAAAAAAAACAATTAATATGCAAAAAATTATTAATATAGTGGATCTTGGGATTATGGATGCAAATAACCGCTTTATAGGGTGGTCCGGCAGCTCAAGACACAGCATATTTGTAGGACCATATACAGCAACACAGGGTTACAGTATGGTACCTTTAACGAGTGGAACTTGGAAAATTATTATAGGCGCATATAAAATTGATGATGGTGGATTGGATGTAAATTATGAAATATCTTATAAAAAAGCCTCTTCGCGTTGGTTTGCAGGGGATCTGCATATGCATTCCACCGCTTCCGATGGAAAATATGATATATATACGCTAACCAAAATTGCGATTCAAAAGAATCTGGATTTCATTGCAGTTTCAAATCATAATAATTATAGCGAAAATATGCATCTTCCTGTTGTACCAGGGCTAACGCTTATACCTGCAGTAGAATGGACGCATTATCTCGGGCATATGAATTTTTTCGGTGTTAAAACTCCATTTGACAACTCTTTTGTTGCAAATAATGAACAACAGATGCTGAATATTGTTGATAATGCAAAAAAAGCTGGTGCTATTATATCTGCAAATCATCCCAGATGTAAACTATGCCCTTATTTATGGAAAACGACCAGCTGTCTTGATATGGTTGAAGTATGGAATGGGCCTATGAGGCAGATTAATATGGATGCTATAGAATGGTGGAGTGAAATGCTTAAAGACGGAAGAAAAATACCTATTGTAGGCGGAAGCGATTTCCATAAAAGCCATAGTTTTGTCAGGATGGGAAATCCTGTTACATATGTTTATGCTGATTCACCTTCTTTAAAAGATATACTGCATGCTGTAAGTCAAGGACATAGTTATATAACATCATCAGTAAAAGGCATAAAACTAGAACTTTCTTACTCAAATGCAATTATGGGAGACACTGTGCAGTATAAATCAGATGAAGCTCTTATAATTACTGCAGAAAATATCAAACCAGGAGTCCGCCTTGAACTTATTTCAGACAATGGTATTATTTTGGATTGGGCAACTTTCAACAAGGAAAAGTTTAAATCAGAAACCATATTTAAAATAAGTCCAAAATTTGTGTACCTGATTGCAAAGCGCAAAGTTTTTGGGAAAGAATACTGCTGTGCCATCACAAATCCTATTTATTTCGCTACAAGTTAATTTTTTTTACACAGAAACATACAAGGATTAAAAGTGAGAATATTGGAACCTGAAAAAAATCTTAAAAAAGAAATCATACATCTGAGAAGGTTGAAATCAATACGTCAGGCTATATATAAAACAATAGCTAGATTAGATGTTTCTGTGCATACAAGTGATGAGCCTGTTGCTCCTGGGTTGCAAAGGGATTTAAAATATGACTCTATTTCTAAAAAAAGAGTATGGGCAAAAGTATATGGCTGCGCATGGTTTAAAATTAGCGGACTAATTCCGAGTGATTCTGATAAAAAGCATATAGTTGTGAAAATAAACATTGGTGGAGAAGGTGCTGTATATAGTGATACTGAACCTGTAAGTGCTATAACATCTGTTATGAGCTATATAGATAGGCTAGATGCCGGTACAGGGAAAAGCATTATCGAGATATCGGATTTTGCATCACCAGGCTCAATTTTAGAACTGTATATCGATGCAGGATTCAACGGATACTATAATCTGCCATTCGGTTTAGGTATATTCAGATATGCATATCTTTGCGAAGTAGATGACAATTTAAAGGACTATTACTATGACTACCTTTGTCTTGCATCACTTCTTTCCATAACAAAAGATACAAAAAGGCGAAAAGAGATTAATAGTCTTCTAAACAGAAGTTATGTTGAACACAAATATTCTATAGCTTCAGCTAGAGAAATATTAAAATCGCAGTTTGACGGAATAACTGAAGATAATATTCTTTTTACAGCCATAGGCCATTCACATTTGGACTTAGCATGGTTATGGCCTATAAGAGAAACAAAGCGTAAAATCCAACGCACATTCGCGCACCAGCTGAATAATTCTAAAAAATATCCTGAATATGTATATGGGGCTAGTCAGCCATGGCTGTATGAATATATTAAAAACAATTATCCTCAACAATATTCAGCTATAAAAAATATGGAATCTCATAATAAACTTGAGCTTCAAGGCGGTATGTGGGTTGAAGCTGATATGAATCTAAGTTCCGGTGAAGCGATAATACGTCAGATACTATATGGCAAGCTTTTCTTTAAAAGCGAGTTCAATCAAGATGTGCAGATATGCTGGCTGCCTGATGTTTTCGGATTTAATGCAAATCTACCGCAGATATTAAAAAAAAGTGGACTTCATTATTTCATGACAACAAAACTTTCTTGGAATGAACACAATAAATTCCCTCATAACAGCTTTATTTGGAAAGGCATTGACAATAGCGAGGTGTTAGCGCATATGCCTTTAGACAATACTTATACAAGCGCTGCAAGTCCAGCTTGTGCAAGATATGGCGCAGATAATTATCCTGAGCGCCATATAACGCCACATGCTCTTATGGTTTATGGTATAGGAGATGGCGGAGGAGGTCCTGGTGAAGTTCATATAGAATTATTAAAAAGGCAGTTTGCACTTGAGGCCAGTCCGAAAATTACTATGGGTAAAGTCATAGATTTTTTTAAAAACCTAGATTTCTATAGAGATATGCTGCCAAAATACTCTAACGAGCTATACCTTGAAAAGCATCAGGGCACATATACTACGCAAGGGAAAAACAAAAACTATAACCGCCGTCTTGAGTATGCCCTGCAGACACTAGAAGCAATAAGTTCTCTTGCTTGTCAGAAAGGTATAGATTATCCTAAGAAAAAATTAGACGAATGGTGGAAAGAAGCTCTGCTTTATCAGTTTCATGATATCTTACCAGGGAGCAGCATAACACGGGTATATACTGAAAGCTGCATAAGATATGAAGAAATTTTAAAGAATATTAATTATGAAATGGATAAAATCCTCTCATTTATGAAGATAAGCGAGGGACTGTCTTTTTTCAATCCCACTTCCTTTTTTAGAAATGAACTGACAAAGGTGGATGACACATGGTACAACGTATTAATAGAACCTTATGGTTTTGGTAAAGCTTGCAATATAACTGACAGTGATATCAGTTTCACTGATGATACCATTGAAAATGCATTTATATCAATCCGATTTTCAAAAGATGGAGATATAATATCCGCTATACACAAGAAGACTAATAAAGAATATGCAGCAAAGAGACTTAATACTCTTAAACTGTATAAAGACAAATGGCTCTACTACAACGCATGGGATATTGATTGGCAATACTATAAAAAAAGAAGCAGAACACTAAAAGCTTATAAAAACATGACTTTTAAAGATGGCCCATGCGTAGTCAGACGTAATTATTACAAACATAATAAGACCACGATCATCCAGGATGTAATAATACAAAGCATCAGCCCTGTGATATATTTTAAGACTGATTGTGATTATCATGAAACCTTTAAAATGCTACGGACGGATTTTGATGTCGCTGTTGACAGTTCTTATGTCAGCTGCGATATACAATTAGGGACAATCAAACGCAGTACTGGTAATGTAACTGATATTGAAAAAGCACAATTTGAAATCTGTGCTCATAAGTATGTCGACCTTTCTGATGAAAATAATGGCATTTCTCTTTTGAATGACTGTAAATACGGTCATAGGGTAAAAGGAAACCGAATATCCTTAAACCTTTTACGTTCTCCTGTCTTCCCTGATAAAAATGCTGACAAAGGCAAGCATTCATTTACATATGCTTTGTTTATGCACGAAAACAAACTCGGTACCGATACCCTTTCATATGCTTATGCATTGAACAAACCATTGGAAGTTTTAAGGTACGCAACAGAAAATATAAGCATTGCCAGCACCGACAATGAAGCTGTGGTTATTGAAACAATAAAACAATCAGAATCAGGGGATGGAATAATTATACGAGTATATGAAAGCCAAGGAAAAAATGCTATATGCAGCATTAAGACAGCATTAGAATATTATGAAGCTGTTGAGACTGATCTAATGGAAAACGAAATACATGAAATAAAAATTAATGACATTTCATTTTCTCCATTTGAGATAAAGACAATCAAGCTTAAATGGAAACATTAAATGAGAAAATTAAATATTAAAATACCTAAAAACTATGTGGCAAAGCTTGCTATTTCTGTATTTGGAATAGGGATAATAAGTATTGCATCCGCATTATTCTTTATGACAGATATGGGAGCTGATCCGTATCAGGTGCTTTGTAATGCCATTCATATACAATTGTCAATAACCATAGGGATGGCAAATATATTAATGAACGGTACTATAATCTTATTAATTCTCTTGTTTTTTAGAAAATTCATCAATATAGCAATGGTGTTAAGCTTAACGCTTTCAGGGTTGTTTATTGATGGGTTCGTCACTGTTTTCGAACCATTCATCAATCAGAATCTGCCAATACCCGTTAAAATTATTATAATAATATCAGCCTGCATCCTTTTATCCTTTGGTGTATATCTTTATACTGCTCCAGCGCTTGGAGCAAGCCCTGCAGACAGCGTAGGCCTTATCATAGCAAAACTTGTAAAAAAGCCTTACTCGCTCATCCGCATCTTTACTGATGTTTTTTACACAGCTTTAGGTTTTCTCTTAGGCGGAAAAGTCGGTATAACCACTATAATATCTGTACTTCTAACGGGAATAACAATAGGCTTATTTGAAAAGATTCTGGATAAGACTAAGCTTATGCAATATATCAAACGAAACGAATAAAATTATTTATATAGTATTTATTTGCCTGCCCATTTTCTATATGCACTTATATATGTCTCATCAGGTATTTCTGGAACACCTTTAGAATATGAAGGTACCAGCTGATCACCTGCTACCAAAGGATCTGTACACAATGTATCATGCCGCCATATATCTCTTTGTTCGAAATTTCTTAAATCCGGTATTCTCATAGGCATCCCGCCTGACAGAACCGAGCGATAGGCGAACATTCCTGGAAGAAACATATCTAAAGCTTCATAAATGTCTATAACCTCAGCTTCTTCATTACCATTTATACGGTCTAAAAAGTGATGCATAGTATAGTAATCAGAACCGCCATGACCGAATTTATTCCCTGCTAAATCCTCATCAGGAAGATATGTAACCGGACTGTTTCCATTCGCACCTTCAAACTCATCTAAATTAGCAAATACTCTGTTATACGCATCGAATTTGGCATCTTCTCTAGAACTCTCTATACGGCCGAGCGAGCCATATATGCTGTACCATACAGAATTTTTGGAACACCCTGTTCCATGAAGGCTTTTTATGACTGCACCGTTTTCCAAAGTTATAAGCTCTAAAGCGGCATGTCCCGCTTTTGCTCCGATACGTTCCATTCTTGCATTAAAAGGTAATTCAAATCCTGTAACTGATACCGGCTTCAACCCTGTTATATGTATGAGCGGGCCTATTGAGTGAGTGCAATAGAAATTAGCATGCATGTTATTACGCCAGTGTGATTTATCACCATGTGTAATCTGCGGCCAGATTGTTTCGCAATTATGCATATACTCGCCTTCTCCATATTCAAATTTACCAAGCTTGCCTGCTCTGTAAAGTTTTCGCATCTCTCTTGGCGCTGCCATAAAACAGTAATTCTCCGCATATGCATAAATTTTCCCGCTTTTCTCTATAGTTTCAATAAGCTTTACAGCTTCAGCCATTGTCTGGCATGGCAATACTTCGCTTATGACATGCAAACCCTGCTCCAAAGCACGGACAGCAAATGGCGCATGCTCGTTGGCATAATTCGCAAGCACGACTGCATCCATATCATGCTTTATGAACTCATCAAAGGATGTATAGTATTTGATGGCATCTCCCAGTTCCTGTTTTTTCTTATTAAGCCCTTCCTCCCATTTATCACAAATAGCCACCAGCTGCGCATCATTCTGAGTTTGGCAGTAATTCATCATTGTTGAGCCTCTGTTTACGCCGAACACTCCTATTCTTACCTTTCTCATGTAACAGTTACCTTCCTTAACACTTTATAATGCAATTTACAGTAATATACATTTTAACTTATTAACAAGTACAGTTAAAGAATATTATAAATAATAATGCTACTGTCATTAATTAATCAAAGCAGTGAATCTTTATATAGCCATCATGTACAATAATTGCATCAAGTTTTAGACCTACTTTGCACATTGGGCATTCGCCAGGTCGGAAAAGCTGATATCCGGGAATGTCTTTGCTGGTAAACAAAGAATGTATCTTCTGGTCCTGTTTTTCCGGATAAGCATTAAACAAAGCTGATATACCGACTATTTTACCGCCATAATAGGAAAGATATTCCAATGCGCTTCCTATAGTTATACCGCTAGAAACTGTAGATACCAATACAATTATATTCTGATTATTAATCAAATCCTGCTTATTACTTTGTATCATTAGATTTTTATTGGCATTACTTATCGGTGTTACTATATTTATATCTCTTCCCATATTAATTGAATATGTCCCTTCCTGTAAAAGTTCACTCGCCATATATGCTCCGATTACTTCTGTTCCTTCCATACAAACTATAGTATCAACAAGAGTTGTTGACATATAAGGCAATGCTAGTTCAATCGCTACTTCTTTTGCTAAAAAAGCATTTGTCTTTAGATTATTCAGATCAAGATAGTGAGCGGCATGGAAGTGACTGGTAGTAAAATGACCTGGCTCTACTTTTAGGCTGATAACCGGATTTTTTGCTAGTGAAACAGTAAAAATTTCGTTTTTCATCATAACCCCCTTATAAAATAATTATTTCTCTTTAGTTTGAAGTATTTCCCTGCTTTGATAAAGATAATTCATTTCTACATATACAAATTATCTTATTTTTACCATTATGTCAACAAAGCATACTGCCAGTCAGATTTGTGATATGAAAATAACATCTTAAACTATTCCTTTATTGATATCACATCCATAATATGATATGATTTAAAAGCGAAAATACACAACTTATGTAGCTAGTCTACATGGTTTAATTTTTTTCAGCAACTGTCATATAAAACATAAGTAGTATCATTGCTTCTAACGTAATACACAGGGGCAGCAAAATTTAATCCACATTAAAGGAGATTCACGCATGAAGAAAAATTTATTGTCTGCAATTATTTCATTTGTTCTATTGTTTTGTTGTATATTACCCGTAAATACTTTTGCAAATGAAGAAACAGGATATTGGGAAAGAACAAATATTTTAGACAGAGAGGTAGATACAAGCAGTGTTGAAAAAAGCGACTTCTATAGCGAGAGATGGGTATATGGTCGCGGTACTTATACTTACAGATGTGAAGTAACTTATGATGGAATATGGTATTCCGGGAAGGATCATGACAGTTGTATGGGAGAGTATGTTGAGAGTACCGGTCGTGTTGCAACTCCTCAAAAATGTTATCTTGGGGGAGAACAGGTTGTCTTATACACATCCATATCAGCTAAATCCTCAGGGAAAATTTGTTTCAATCTTGGAGCAAGTATCGGCTCACAGATTACTCCTGTAAATAAGGACGACCCTTTTGCGTCGTATGGAACGGACACCTCTTTTTACGATATTACGGAAGAGTACACAAAATCCTACTTATATACCTACAAGAACGATACCAATACAGGGTACAAAGGGATGAGCGCTAGAATGGGCGCGACAATGCCTCATGGAAGTTCGGAAGGTGATAAAGTATATATAATCACCGGATTAGGTGGCGGAAACCAAAATATGCAAACCGCTTATGAATATACATGGCATACAACGGGTGGTGAAAATGCCATAAGAATGCGTGATGAGGAAAATGCCAGAATAGAAGAAGAAAGAATTCTCGAAGCTTGGAAAAATAGAGAAAAGGAAAAAACCGAGCTTCATGAACTCGACCCGAATTATGTAGATAGCACTTACACAGTTGGAGATATCTGGGGAGAAGTATGGATTCGTCGCAAAGATAAACAATATGACGATGAATGGGAATATTTACATCCAAATAGCAGAATTTATTATGGAGACACTATAAAAACCCATCCTGATTCCGGTGTTGTTCTAAGTTTTACAGACATGAGCACCTTTTTAATAAAAGAAAACACGATGATTATGCTTCCTGATGAGCCTGAAGCGGCTTCGGCAATGAAAATACTAGCAGGAAATGTATGGGTTAACATTCAAAAAATGATTCACGGAGGGGAATTCAACGTTGAACTTCAGGATGCTGTCGCCGGTGCAAGAGGAACTACTTTTGCAGTTGAACAAAAAGATGACTCATCAATAGTTTATCTATTTACAAGTAGTATGGATGTAACATCTAAAACTACCGGGGAAAAAGTAATTTTAAAACCAGGTGAAGCGGCTGAGGTTGATAATGAGGGTAATATAACCGTAAAAACATTTGATATACCTACTGTAGCAAAACAAATGGTTTTACCTATGGAGATATTGGAAGAAGACGGATATTCGCAAAGTCAAAAAGCCGTATCAAGCAACCCATCATGGATATTGCCTGTCATAATATTGATTGGAGTATTAGTTATAATAGCAGTCGTTATTATACTAACACGAAAAAAAAGAAAATAACAAAGTAGTATAAGTTGTACAGCTGTATCATAATCCGCGCCATATGCGAATTAATATTTTATGTCTCTGGTTTTGGGAACCAATGCTTTGTGTTATTTGCTATTTTCACAAGAATCAGCATAAGGAGTATTCATTCCAAATAACGCAATTGCAACAGCTACGGACAGTTCAAAAAAGTTTGATGCGCTAAATCATTCCAGCAAGAGCTGCACCATGAAGTATTGCTCTTGCAAGATAATCTTTTGCTAGATCGGGAGTAACAAGGTTCTTGAAAACTACAAATAGAAAAAATGATGCTAATGCATACATTGTAAATGGCTTAATAAGCCAGTTTGCAATCCAAGTTACATATAGGCCTTTGGGTTTCTTACCGACGTTTTTAACGCTCTTGAAATCTACCTTCATCATCATAGGATAGATCATTACCCATACTGTTAAATACTTTTAAAAAAATCCTATCTCTGTTGTTTGTTTTTTATTCATGCGCAATTCCTCATTTCAAAATGCTTTTTTCAGATTGCCTTTTGTGCTTCAATGGTATATGAAGCTACATACTCTTCAGCGTTTTTTTCAGGAACCCAACTTTTGATGATTTCTTTGCTGTTATCTTTGGGAACCATACGGATGTTAATAAAACCAGAATTTTTAAGCATATTTTCGATGTTTTCCACATGCTCAGCTCCAGCAATACAGCCAGCAAGGCTTGCAAAATCGTTTTTTATTGACTCAGGTATTTTTGCAGTAGCGACTACATCAGATATAGAAATTCGGCCACCGGGTTTAAGCACTCGATATGCTTCATTAAAAACTTTCTGTTTTTCTAAAGACAGATTAATAACACAATTTGATATGATGACATCAATTGTGTTATCTGTAACTGGCAGGTGTTCAATTTCCCCTAATCGAAATTCAACATTTTTATAACCGCTTTTTTTGGTATTTTCCCTAGCCAAATTAATCATTTCAGGTGTCATGTCTACACCGATTACGAAACCAGTTTCACCGACTTGCCGTCTTGCAAGAAAACAGTCAAAACCTCCTCCACTTCCTAAATCAAGAACTATGTCTCCTTCCTTAAGTGAAGCTATCGCAATCGGATTTCCACAGCCTAAACCCATATTCGCCTGGTCAGGCATATTTACTAAATCTTCCTTCGAGTATCCCAAATTTTTAGCAGCCGCATTAGCATCAATGGCAGAATCACTTCCACAACACCCCGTACTGCAGCAACAGCCGCTTGATCCTTTCAGAGCAACTTGAGAGTAATTTTTCCGTATCTTTTGTCTGAGTTTTTCTTTATCTTTCATTAAAATCACCTTCATGATTATAGACACATACTTATTTCATAGCAATGCAATGACCACAACATAGCTCTACGCATATCCCACAGCCATTACAACAATCAATGTCAATTTCCATTCTTGAACCCAATGGTTCGTCGTCATCTTCAATCCATGCAATCGCACCTGTTGGACATTGTTGCAAAGGTTTGCACATGCGATTATCTGATGCACATTTTGATTTATCAATGTATGCTTTCATATTTTTCACCCTCTAACCTTTCGTAAAATATTTATAACCTCATCAGTTTTTAAAACTTTGCCATAGGAAACTACTTTCCCATCTACAACCAGTGCGGGAGTTGTCATCACGCCATAAGCTGCAATCAAAGAAAAATCGGTTACATGGTCTATTGTTGTATCCATCCCGAGTCGCTCCAATGCAGCCTTTGTTGCTGTTTCTAATGCATTACACTTAGCACATCCAGTACCAAGGATTTTGATGCTCGCACCTTCGGTCTTTGCGGTTTCAGCCTTTGCCATACTCTGTGCATCACAATTACCTTTGCAACAGCATGATGTTGTTTTTACTTCTTTTTTTCTCTTTTCAAATAGTGCCATAAAAATCTCTCCTTTTAAGTATTTTCAATACAGTGCTTCTTTTTCGTATCTTTCACTGGAAATAAGTTTTGAATGAAGTCTATGTATATAAAGCTACAATCATATTTAACGCTTCCTCTAAATAATTAATGGTGCAATAGCATTGAAAAAGTACCCAACAATTATTATCCCAACAGCACAAACTCCAATGAATATAGCCATTAGTTTAGGTTTTATAGCTTTACTCAGCATGATTAGTGATGGCAGTGATAATGTGGTAACTCCCATCATGAAAGCTAATACAACACCAAGTTGCGCTCCTTTGCCAAACAGGGCTTCTGCAATCGGAATGGTTCCAAAAATGTCTGCATAGATAGGAATTCCTACTATTGTCGCTAATGGAACGGCTAGCGGATTCCCGGTTCCTAAAGCTTTTACAATCCATTCCTGAGGAATCCAGTTATGAATAACAGCGCCTATTCCTACACCCACCAATATATATGGGAAGACCTTTTTAAAGGTTTCAGCTACCTGTTCTTTAGCAAAAACCAAACGATCACGCCTTGTTAGATCAGGAGCTTCAATGTCAACATTTCCCCCTTTGGAAATAAAGCTCTCGACATATTTTTCCATATGCAGCTTTTCTATAATGGTGCCGCCGACAATGGCAATTACCAGACCGAGAACAACATAAATAATAGCTACTTTAGCTCCAAAAACACTCATTAGAAGTACTAATGACCCCAAATCAACCATTGGAGAAGAAATAAGAAAGGAGAAAGTTACCCCTAAAGGTAGACCTGCACTAGTGAAACCAATAAATAATGGAATGGATGAACAGGAACAAAAGGGCGTCACAGTTCCCAACAAAGCAGCTATTGTATTCGCACCAATTCCACGAAAACGTCCCAGTATTTTTTTAGTTCTTTCCGGTGGGAAGTAGCTTTGGATATAAGAAATAATGAAGATTAAAACGCAAAGTAAAACAACAATCTTTATCGTATCATAGATAAAAAACTGTAAACTTGCGACCCAGCGATTATCGATATCCAGCTCCAAAGCTGATAACCCGCTTCCTATTACTTCATTAAGCCAATTCATGCCGAGTATTTGATTTTGTAAAAAGTCTCAAATAGCTTTCAATACTTGCATTATATAAAACCTCTCTTTCATAATTGGACAATCATATCCAAAATTTTTGATGTATAGCGTCTGAAAAAAGCTATTTTCCTAGATAAATAGCCTTTACAGACAACAATTGTTCGTTTCGGTTACTGCATTAGGTGTAAGAAGCTTTTTCAAAAGTGCCATAGCTTCATCGCTACCTTTTTTACTTATCGTGTAGTATGTCCATTTTCCCTCAGCTCTACCGTCCACAATCCCGGATTCACAAAGAATTTTCATATGGTAAGACAGTGAAGACTGTGGCATACCAAGCTGTTCCATCAGCACACAGGCACATTTTTCACCGCTTTGAAGTAACCCAAGGATCTGCAGTCGCTTTTCATCACAGAAGGCTTTAAAAACCTTAACTTGATCTTTATATATGGTTATCATTTTCTCACCTCAAATCCAAAATACTCGATATGAAGAAGTATATGCCTCAAATCCAAAAATGTCAATATGAATTCATGAACAATTTCAAGATATCGCTTCTTTCTTATTCTCAACCTTTAACAACAATCAGTTATAGTTTTTACGAAACCATAAAAAAAGAAGATATTAAACCATTTATCATTTTATAAAAAAAAACTGATTATCGTAATCAGCTTCTTTTTTTGAAATTCTGGTGGAGGCGGAGGGAATCGAACCCTCGTCCGAAACAATATCCATACCGGCTTCTACGTGCGTAGCTCACTGTTTAAATTCCCTCTAAAGTCCCCTGTAAGCCGGGTCCGATATTGGTAGCTTCATAGTTACCCTTTAATCTCAAAGCTTTGATTATCGGGTTTTCACGGTAGATTACACCCCGGTCCGGACCCCGTGATGTCCGGTGGGATGTTTAGCTAGCTTACGCTGCTAAAGGTGCAAAATTTGTTTTTGCGTTTATATTTAAGTCCCTCGTTTTTTATAGAGGCCCACGAGGATCCTCTGCACGCCGTCAGTAATTCAATCATCCCGTCGAAACCTTTACGCCCCCATATGATTGCTTTCCTTCATCCTCTTTTGTATTTCCCTGTCTGCTTCGTTCTTCTTGATAGAATCCCTCTTATCGAATTTCTTCTTTCCTTTAGCCAAAGCCAGTTCCAGTTTTACCTTGTTCTTCACAAAATACATTTTTGTTGGAACCAGGGTATATCCCTTCTGTTGCATCAGCAAGACCAGTTTTCTAATCTCGCTCTTATGCATAAGAAGCTTCCTTTCACGATCAGGATCAACATTGTTAATGTTCCCCTTCTCGTAGTGAGAGATGTGCATGCCCGATACATATGCTTCGTAATCCTTGATGTACCCATAAGAATCACGCATATTCACCGCGCCGGCTCTTAAAGACTTCACTTCAGTACCTGTTAGCACGATTCCGGCTTCGTAAAACTCTATGAGCTCATAGTCAAAACCGGCTTTTCTGTTATTCGAAATGACTTTTCTTTCTTCTTTAGCCAACCCAACTCTCCTTTGGAAAGTGATTATACCATATACTTATGAATTAAATGTTAATTGTTACAAATATTTAATATACTTATTTAATACAGTAGTAACCATTCACTTTCCATAAGCCTTGTTCTAGAACCATAAACAATACCCACTTTTGCTGATTATCTTTATTAATTATATTAAAAAATACTTGAGATGTATTGAAACTGCTTCTGTAACCGGTAAGCTCATAATCTGTTATATTTGTCCATTGCACAGTTTTTGCATAATCCATATACTCCTGCGGTCTTGTCTTTATCGATTTTAATATGAAATTTTGATACATATCCTTGTTAATTTCTGAAGAAAGAAATTTTTCTGCAGCTTCATGTGGGGTATTCTTATATATATCATAAACATAATAGCTTATTGATGTATCTGCTGGATTTTTATCTTCAAGGATCAGGTAATTAAGAGGATCATATATGTTCCTATTATTCCAAAACATATATGTGTCTATTCCCTTTTCATGTAATGCCTGTACCTGGTCAAGTATCTGAAGAGGTCCGTATTCATACCCATACATGGAAAAGTCCTGTAACCAGAATCTTATGCCTGCCTTATCCGAAAAAGCAGAATTTATTCTTAATGAATCTTCTATCGCTCCTTTAACTACTTCATATGGATGCTTGTTAGGGTCTTTCTGGGTATACCAGGTGGTTCCTCTGTAATGGCTTGGATATACCATAGGGCTGATGTAATCCACTTGCTGTGTAAGGTTGTACCATACCTGTCCTATGTCTACATTCAAAGGGTCATCCCAAAGATATGCTACACAGCCGAACACATCAGCAGATATCTTCACGTCATATGGCTTTAACTGGTTCTTTGCATCCTTCAAAAACTGCCTTATCAGTTGATCCTGCCGTATTTTGTTTTCTAGGTATTTTTTTGAAATGTCATATTGCGAGAATTTTTCAGGAAATCTTATATAATCGAACTGTATCTCATCAAAACCAAGTATCGCTGCCTGTTTAGCAACCTCTATGTTATACTGGCGTACCCATTCATCATATGGATCCACCCAAGCAGAACCGGAATAATCCTTCCATACAGTTCCATCGTCATATTTTATTGAGTGGGTAATGTTTTTTGCTAAAACATCATCTTTGAATACCACAATTCTCGCTATAACATATATTCCATGCTTTTTAAGCTGCTCCATAGTTTTGCTTATGTTAGTAAGCTGATAATTATAGCTGCCTGCCTGCGTCACATATTCCGAATCAGCAGGAATAGTTACATTTCCGCCATCATCCTTAACATTTATTATTACCGCATTCAATCTTGTAGCATCTATAAGCCCTATAATTTTTTCAAAGGAATTAATACCATCAGTTGATAACTGCAGACCATTATCTTCTTTTAAAGCCTGTATGTAGTCTGAGTACTTTTTTATATTTTCTTCATCCAGCTGTTGTGATGCGGTATCTGCTTTTACATAAATCCCTTTAACATGATCTGAATCAGATACACTAGCTTTTTCAGCTCTTATAGCTAGATATCCGTATATGCCTGAATAATTCATACATATGAATAGGCATATACATATTGAAAGCAACTTTATGAATTTTTTTGCATGCATTTTCTTGCCCATGTATATATTATACAAGATATGTTTTGTATTCATGTACATAATCCCTATGGTATAATGTAAAAAGTAGAGGTATGAAGTAAACTATGCATATACACATCATTACAGATTTAGAAGGCATAAGCGGAGTAACAGATATAAACCAGATGGAATTTAACACCGAAGGTTATGAGTATGCCAGAAAAAGACTGATGATTGATACCAATGCCGCGGTCAAAGGCGCTTTTAATGGCGGTGCAGATACGGTCACTGTTACAGACGGCCATGCAAAAGGTAAAAATTTCATAGAAGGAATGCTGGATAAAAGAGCGGTTAATATAAACCTGATTGATCTATATAATCAGGATATGCATAAAAAAGTCAACGCTCTAATGTTTGTCGGTACTCATGCAATGAGCGGAACTATGAATGCTTTTTTAGACCATGTCCAGTCCTCTGTAAGCTGGTATAACTATTATATAAACTCTGTCAGATGCGGGGAGCTTGTGCAAGGAGGAGCATTCTTTGGAGCATATGGGATTCCTGTTATTTTTGCATCAGGCGATGAAGCAGCATGTGCCGAAGCTAGATATTTCTTTGGAAATATTCAGACAACTGCTGTAAAAAAGGCGTTGTGCAGAAATAAAGCGGAATCCTATGACCTTGATGTATGCGAAAAAGAAATAGAACAAAATGCTGAAAAAGCTATATCACTAATCGGGAAAATTAAGCCATACAAAGTTACTGAACCCATAGAAATACAGGTAGACTTTACCAGGACCGATTACTGTGACAATGCAAGCGAGAGGCCTGGAGCAGAAAGAATAGGCTCAAGGACAGTTATTAAAAAGATACCGAAAATCACGGACTATTTATCGATACTATTATAGGAGGAATACATGAAGAAGGAACTTGCCTTATACGGTGGTGAGAAAGTTAAAAAAATACCTTATGGTACAGGAAAAAGATTTGGAGAAGAGGAACTTGCTCAGCTTAAGGAAGCATTAGATCAGAATACTTTATTCTACTGGTCAGGAAACAAGGTGAAGACGCTATGCGCCAAATTCGCAAAAATGTACGGTGTGGAAAACTGTGTTGCCGCTTCATCAGGTACTGCCGCTATTCATGTGGCTTTAGGCGCTCTAGGAGTGACAGAAGGAGATGAGGTAATCACATCCCCTATCACGGATATGGGAAGCATAATAGGGATTATGTATCAGAATGCTATCCCGGTATTTGCGGATCTTGATCCCCATACGTACAATATGGATCCAAAAAGCATAGAAAAATGTATTACAGAAAAAACAAAAGCAATAGTTGTAGTCCATCTTGCAGGAAATCCTGCTGAAATGGACGAAATAATGGCTATAGCTAAAAAGCATAATGTATATGTAGTTGAAGACTGCGCACAAAGTTATATGTGCAGATACAAGGGACGTCTTGCGGGTACTATCGGAGATATGGGATGCTTCAGCCTTAACGATTTCAAGCACATATCCGCAGGAGATGGCGGTATGGTACTAGTTAACCGTCCTGAACTGTATGTAAAAACTTTTATGTTTGCAGACAAAAACTACAATAGATTTGCAAAAGGGCCAAGCGCTCTTAGAGTGATTGAGTATCTTGCCCCTAATTATAGAATGAACGAGCTCACAGCTGCTGTCGGAATCGCACAGCTAGATAAGCTTGAAGCAATATGCGCTACAAGAAAAAGATATGGCCAGATGATAACAAATGGAATAAAACATCTTAAAGGAGTATATCCGCACGAAGTTAAAAATGGAAACGAATCCAGTTTTTGGTTTTACATGTTCAGGATAGACCCAAAAATTGTTGGTACAGACACAAAAACATTTGCTGAAGCTTTAAAAGCTGAGGGCATAGGTTGTCAGCAAGGATATATCCCATCTGTTGTATATCTTTATGATATGTTCCAGAATAAAGAAGGTTACCAAGGAACACATGCACCGTTCGATTCCAAGTATTATGGAAAAGACATATCCTATCCTAAAGGATTATGCCCAGTTGCAGAAGAGATACTAGATACAGCTGTACGCATGAATCTAAACGAATTCTACACCGAACAGGACATTCAGGATATGGTAGATTCGATAGTTAAAGTAGCAGAATATTTCAAGAAAGATTAGAGGAGGTTGAAAATGTTTAGAGTTGGGATGCTAGGAACAGAAAACTCTCATGCGCTTGCTTTTGCAAAAGAGATCTGTTTTAAAGAGGAATACAAAGACTTCAGGATTACTGCTTTTTATGCGTTGGAAAAAGCGCCTTCAGAAGCAATCATAGAAAAATGCGACATATCCGGAGCGGTCATTGTAGATGACCCACTTGACATGATAGATATGGTCGACTGTGTGATAGTTACAAATAGGCATGGGAAATATCATGAATCCTGTGCTCTTCCTTTTATTGAAAAAGGTAAGCCTGCATTCATTGATAAACCATTTACTATTGATCCTGCAGAAGCAAGAAATATATTAAGGACAGCAAAAGAAAAACATGTCCCTATTACAGGCGGATCAGGCTGCAAATACTCGCCTCAAATATTAGAGCTGAAAAAAATGGTAGAGGATGACGCTTTCGGAAAGATTTATTCCGGAGTAATGAACTTCCCTGCTTCTACAGAAAGCGAATATGGAGGTTTATATTTCTATGCATCACATCTTGTGGAAATGACGCTTGCAGTATATGGAATGGATATGAAAGCTGTTTCTGCGTTTATAAATAACGGACATATAACGGCAATTGCCCATTACGATAAGTATGATATAACTATGCAGTTCGCAGCATCAAAAAAATACATTTCTGTAATATACAGCGAAAATGACGTGGATGTCAGATATCTGGATATGTCTGGTATCTTCACAACAGAATTCGATCATTTTGTAAAAATGGTAAGGACAGGAAAATCCCCTCTTTCTGAAGAAGAGCTTTTAATGCCGGTGCTAGTAATGAACGCTATTGAAAAATCGATTGAACAGAAAAAAACCGTAAAGATTGACAGATAAGAATATAGAAGAATAACCATTTTAAAGAGCATCGGGCAAACGATGCTCTTTTGTTATATATTACGTCAGCTCTTTAAAAACTATTAAATCGTATCCAGGTCTTTTGTATATAAAACAGTATATGTCAGCTTGTTATCAATCATTTCAGATTTCATTAATTGAATGCTTTCCACCTGTATATTTATCTTTTCAAATTCTTCTTTATACTTTTCCAAAGCTTCTTCATCTTTTATGACATAATCCCTTGCAAGAGTGAGATGAGGTACATATTCACTGTCTTTTATATAAAAATCATAGGAGCTAAGATTGTTATAGAGCTGATTATATATAGAAGACAGAATAGTATTTGTCTCTATGCCTACCCAGTATATATCACCATCCGGTCTTTTGAATCTTCCTAATCTGTTGACAACCATCAAAAACTTAGGTGCTGTTATGTTCTTGACGCAAAGCTGTGCCAGTTTTACACGGTCCTCTGCAATTTCGCCAAGGAAAATCAGCGTCATATGAAGATTATCCCTAGATGTGAATCTGCCTTTTTCCGACATGCTCTTCAAGCTTTTTTCTATACTTAATAAACGGTTCTTCACATCCTGATTGAAATTAATCGCAATAAAAGTCCTCATATCATACCCTCCTTGCTTAACAGTATATCAAAAGATATGCTTTCTTTCCATAAAAAAAAGAAAGCACCAAGGCTTTCCTTTTCATTATTTATTGTTTTTCACTATTACAGAGCTATATCTCTTAGTGTCCAAGGTTCAGATACATTCTTTCTTAACATGTTGAAAACTGCATCCTTTGTAATTGTCTGTCCATCTGATTCAAATGTTACTACAGCATATAAGGAAGAAAAATCTTCTCTGATGTCTGCACCTTCATAATCAATAGTGAGTGTCTGTAAGAACTTTACCGGATCGCTAACTCCCATTGGAAGTATCTGTTTTATAATAGCAGCAGCTATCTCTTCTGATGTTTTTTCAGCAAGAAAATCTGACAAGGATTTATTTCCTCTGATTTCCTTTACTGTGTCAGATGCCATAATATCAAACATACCCTGATAATCTAAAGCATTTGCTCTTTCAACAAAAAGTTCCACTACATCTCTTACTTTACCTTTTGGTCCGCATCCTGCTAATGATAGAACCATTACTATTGCTAATACCAATGTTAAAATTTTTACTACTCTGTTTTTCTTCATTTCTGACTCCCTTTATTTTAAATATGCTTTTTTACAATTTTTTAATTGCTCACACTATATTATATTATATTTTTCGTTTAAACAATAATATTAATTGAAAAAATATATTTTTCACGTAATATATCATATTTTTCTATTTATTGTCCTGTTGCCTAATAGCAGCTCTACGGATTTTTCCGTTAATGGTTTTAGGCAGCTGATCGACAAATTCAATTATTCTCGGATACTTGTAAGGTGCTGTCTCATGTTTAACATAATCCTGAAGCTCCTTTACAAGCTCATCTGATGGATTTTGATCTTTGGCAAGCACTATTGTAGCTTTTACAACCTGGCCTCTAATTTCATCAGGCACGCCTGTTACTGCGCTTTCTAATACTTTGGGATGGCTGTTAAGGACGCTTTCTATCTCGAATGGGCCTATCCTGTAACCAGATGACTTAATAATGTCATCATTTCTACCGACATACCAAAAATATCCGTCCTCATCCTTCCATGCGGTATCACCAGTATGGTAATATCCATTAAAAATCGCACAGTCAGTCATTTCCTGATTTCTGTAATAACAGTCCATAAGCCCGTCCGGATAAGGGTTGGTTTTTATGCATATTTCTCCTGTCACTCCTGTCGGGCATATATTTCCTTCAGGATCCAAAAGATCAACCTCATACTGCAAAGATGGTTTTCCTATAGATCCTGGCTTTGGTATCATGTTGACAATATTACATACTGTCAAAGTCGTTTCAGTCTGCCCAAATCCTTCCATAAGCTTGAGTCCTGTCACTTTATACCATGTCTCGAATACGTCAGGATTCAAAGCTTCGCCTGCGGTAGTGGCATATGTGAGTGTGGAAAGGTCGAATTTCTCTAATCCTTCTTTTATAAAATACCTGAACATAGTAGGAGGGCAGCATAAAGTCGTTATCTTATACTTTGGTATCAATGATAATATTTCAGAAGCATCAAATTTATCATAATCAAATGCGAAAACTCCTGCTTCCATCAGCCACTGGCCATATAGTTTACCCCAAACTGCTTTTCCCCAACCGGTATCCGCTATAGTCAGATGAAGACCATCAGGATTTACATTGTGCCAGTGCTTTGCAGTGAAAAGATGAGCTAATGAATATGCATGATTATGAAGTACCATTTTAGGATAACCAGATGTTCCAGAAGAGAAATACATCAACAAAGGTTCTTTTACATGTGTTTCCACTTTTTCAAAAGACTCGTCAGCCTGCTCAACTCCCTTATCGAAATCATCCCATCCTTCTTTGTGCCCGTATACCATCGAACGGATTGTAAGACTGGGACATTTGCTCAAAACATCATCTACTGACTGGGCAGCCTGCCCTTCAGCTGTACAAATGACAGCTTTTACTGAAGCCGCATTTATTCTGTACTCCGCATCATGCGCAGTAATCATAAAAGTGACCGGAACCATTATAGCACCAAGCTTATGAAGAGCTACTGCAGTATACCAGAACTGGTAATGACGTTTCAATATGACTATAACCTTATCACCTTTTCCTATTCCAAGTGATTTTAAATAGTTCGCCGTCTTATCTGACAGCTTTTTCATATCGGAAAATGTATAAATTCTCTCTTCATTTCTTGGATTACACCATACCAAAGCAATTCTGTCAGGATCATTTTTTGCTATATCATCCACAACATCATATCCGAAATTATAGCTGTCAGGATATTTAAGCTTGTAACTTGTCAGCACTTTATTGTCATCATATGTCTCTTCTACATATCTTAGATTTATATTCCTCATACCTGCTCCTTATTAACATCCTTCATAACTATAGCCAAAAAAATACATTCATCACCTAAAGTGGCTATCATGCCGTGGTCTACTCCTGAATCATAATAAACAGAGTCTCCCGCATAAAGCATCTCTTCATGATCCCCATGCTTGAATTTCAAAGTTCCCTGAATGATATAGTCAAATTCCTGTCCCGCATGATGGTTCATCTTTATCGGCAGTTCCTGTTCTTCTTGGCTGTAAGGCGCTCTTACCAAGAAAGGTTCTGCAGTCTTGTTCTTAAAATTAGGAGCAAGATGATTATATGAAAAATGCTCTCTTCTTTTAATTGGCAACCCTTTACCCTGTCGTATTATCGCATACTTGGCAAGATGCGGATTTTCACCTGTCAGGATCTCCACTATGTCAACATTGAATTTTTCCGCACATCTATAAAGAAAAGTAAAGGAATAGTCGGATTGTTGCCCGTTTTCAAGTTTTATATATTCTTCAACTGTAACATTAGTTGCAAGGGCCATTTCTTCTGCTGTAAATGAGAATATTTCCCTGAGCGTTCTGATTCTTTGGGCTATTTCAGATATCTTGGGTTCCATAATGAGTCCTCCGTTCATAATTAACATACATTTTACATACTTATACCAATAAACGCAATAAAAATATCCCCATACAGGTTTTTCTACGGTTTTGTGTTTGCTTTAGGCTCATTTAATGATATACTACAGAATAAATAATTTTTAGCGTGGTTTGAATGAAAAAGTTAGAAAAAATAGTAATCATATGCGGTCATTATGGAAGCGGAAAGACAAATTTCGCTGTAAATCTAGCTATGGATTTAAGACGACAAGGACATGCTGTGACTTTAACTGATATGGATATAGTAAATCCTTACTTTCGTTCATCAGATCATGCTGAAATGCTTCAATCAGTTGGAATAAAAGTCATATCCCCTGTTTATGCCAATACAAATCTGGATGCTCCTGCAATACCTGCATCTATGTATTCAGCATTTGAAACAGACGGGTATTCCATATTCGATATGGGTGGAGATGATGCTGGAGCTACTGTGATGGGTCAGTTTATAAAAAATATAAAAGATAAGCAATATGACATATTGTATGTCATTAACAAAACCCGGTCTATGATTGAAAATGAAAAGGAAGCGCAGGAAATGCTTCTTTCGATTGAAAAAGCATCCAGATTAAAAGCCACCTATATAGTCAATAATACACATCTAAAGGATTATACTGATGCTAAAATGATATTTGAATCGGTCAGTTATGCCAAGAAAGTGTCAGTTCTTTTAAAGCTAGATATTTTATGTACGACATACCCAAAAAAGATTATGACCAGTAATGACATAAGAGCGTATGGTGAAATACTATATGATCTTTATCCTGTAGAAGTATTTGTAAAAACGCCATGGGAAGCAATAGAAGGAGGACGGAATATATGGCAAGAGCAATAGTAAATGAGAACTTATGCAAGGGTTGTGGAATGTGCGTGGTAGCATGCCCAAAAAAAATCCTTGTACTGTCACCTGACAAGATAAACAGTAAGGGTTATCACCCTGCACTGCTTGTCGATGAGTCAAAATGCACGGGCTGCGCAGCATGCGCGATTATGTGCCCGGATGTAGCAATTACAGTAGAAAGGTAGGATGACTTTATGGCAAAAGTATTAATGAAAGGTAACGAAGCTCTGGCTGAAGCTGCTGTTATGGCAGGATGTAAGCACTTCTTCGGATACCCTATTACCCCTCAGACAGAATTAGCGGCATATATGGCAAAAAAAATGCCCAAAATTGGAGGAGTATATCTACAAGCAGAATCGGAAATTGCAGCTATTAATATGGTACTTGGTGCTGCAGCAGCAGGAAAAAGAGCAATGACATCCTCTTCCTCTCCTGGAATCAGTTTAAAATCTGAAGGAATATCATATATTGCAGGAAGCGATCTTCCCGCTGTAATAGTTAATGTCCAAAGAGGAGGTCCTGGCTTAGGAGGGATACAGCCATCACAAGCTGATTACTGGCAGGCCACTAGAGCTACAGGACATGGCGATTTTCATCTTTTAGTATATGCTCCGTCAACAGTTCAGGAAATGATGGACCTTGTAACACTAGCGTTTGATAATGCTGATAAATACAGGATGCCTGTAATGATATTATCTGATGGAATGTTAGGGCAGATGATGGAACCAGTCGAAGTAAAACAGCCTGAATCCTCTGCGCCAGTAGAGAAACCATGGGCAGCATGCGGGCATGGAAACAAAAGACCGCACAATGTAATTAACTCTTTGTATCTTACTCCACAGTCGCTGGAAGCGCTTGTGAAGGAAAGATTCAAAAAGTATGAGACAATAAAAAAAGAAGAGCAAAAAGCTGATGAATACCTGACTGATGATGCTGACTACATTATTGTAGCATATGGAGCATCTTCCAGAATATCCAGAACAGCAGTTAATCTTGCAAGAAAAGAAGGGATTAAAGCTGGACTTATAAGGCCTATAACTTTATGGCCTTATCCTGATATGTATATTGAAAAGCATATATCTCATGCAAAAGCCTTTTTGTGCGTAGAGATGAGTATGGGTCAGATGGTAGACGATGTCCGCCTTTGCGTTAATGGCAGAAAACCTGTTGCTTTTTATGGAAGGACTGGAGGGATAATACCTTCTCCAGATGAAGTATTGTCAGAACTTAGAAAATTAGCGGGAGGTAAATATTAATGGCTATAGTATTTCAAAAACCAAAAGCACTTTTAGATGTGCCTTTCTCATACTGCCCTGGCTGTACGCATGGCATAATTCACAGACTGGTTGCTGAAGTGATTGATGAACTTGGTATAGAAGGAAAAACAGTTGGCGTCTCCCCTGTAGGATGTGCAGTAATGAATTATAACTTTTTTGCATGCGATATGGTGCAAGCGCCTCATGGCAGAGCGCCAGCAGTAGCTACAGGATTAAAAAGAGCTATTCCGGAAAACATTGTATTCACATATCAAGGAGATGGCGATTTAGCAGCTATAGGTACAGCAGAAACAGTACATGCTGCAGTTAGAGGCGAAAATATTACTATAATATTCGTTAACAATGCGATATATGGTATGACAGGAGGCCAAATGGCTCCAACAAGCCTTCCAAACCAAGTCACGCAGACAACCCCTTATGGAAGAGATACTTCCTATGCAGGTTATCCTATAAGAGTGTGTGAAATGCTTGCTACTCTTGAAGGAACAGCATTAGCTCAAAGAGTATCTGTAGATAATGTGAAAAATGTCTTAAATGCCAAAAAAGCCATTAAAAAGGCATTCACATATCAGATTGAGAAAAAAGGTTTTTCCATAGTGGAAGTGCTTTCCACATGCCCTACGAATTGGGGTATGGATGCTGAAGAATCCTTAAAATGGTTAAAAGATAATATGATTCCGTATTATCCGTTAGGCGTATATAAAGATATAGCTAATATCAAGGAGGCATCAAAATGAGTACATTAAATATTCTAATGGCTGGTTTTGGAGGTCAAGGAATTCTGTTTTTAGGAAAAATGGCAGCGTATTCGGGTCTTATGGATAATAAACAGATAACATGGCTTCCGTCATACGGACCGGAAATGAGAGGCGGTACAGCAAACTGTTCAGTATGCATTTCTGATGAACTGATAGGTTCGCCACTTGTTATAAATCCGGATATACTAGTTGCTATGAATCTGCCTTCACTTGATAAGTTTATTGACCAGGTCGTACCTGGAGGGACTGTTTTAGTAGATTCTTCAATTATTGATAAAAAAGTAGAAAGGACTGACTTAAATGTCTTTTACATCCCTGCTACAAAGTTAGCAGATGAAAATGACATTTCAGGCCTTGCAAACATGATAATGCTTGGCAAGATGCTTAAGGAAACTGGTTTTTGTACCGAGTGCGCAATGGATGAAGCATTATTAAAATGTGTTCCGCCAAGAAAAACAGAAATGATTGAACTTAACAAAAAAGCCCTCAAGATAGGAAGTGAGCTATAATGGATGAGACCATTGAAATCGCGAGAAGGATAGAAGGCATAAGAGATGCTTCTGGATATACCCAGGAGCAGATGGCAAAGGAACTCAATATTGATATAGAAACCTATAAAGAATATGAAAAAAACGGGCATAACATACCTATTTCCGTTATATTTCATATAGCTAATAAGTTCAATGTGGATCTTTCCGAAATTCTAACCGGAACTTCCGCAAAACTAGACACATACCACGTGGTAAAAGCAGGAAATGGCAAGGAAGTGGACAGATATCCAGGATATAACTATACTGACCTAGCTTTCCGTTATACAAAAAAAATCATGCAGCCTCTGTTAGTAACTCTTGACCCTTCCGACAAGCCTGCAGCTTTAGTAAGTCACAGCGGGCAGGAATTTAATTATGTACTTAAGGGTAAAATGGCATTCATTTTTGATTCACATCAAATAATTCTTAATGAAGGCGACTGTATATATTTTAATCCTAGTCATTCTCACGGCCAAAAGTGCGCATCAGACATACCTGTAGTATTTCTTACTGTAATTGCAGAATAGGAGGATTTATGCTGGAAAAATACCTGTCCAGGACTCAGTTCGATTCCTATGAAGACTTTGTTACTAATTACAAATTAAATATTCCTGAAAATTTTAATTTTGGTTTTGATATTGTAGACGCTTGGGCTGACGAGGATTGCAACTTAATGGCGCTTGTCTGGTGTGATGACCATAATAATGAAAAACTCTTTACATTTAATGATATTAAAAAAATGTCTAACCAGGCAGCCAACTACTTTATTTCCTTAGGCATAAAAAAAGGTTCAAAAGTGCTTGTCATACTAAGAAGAAGATGGGAATACTGGATAGTTGCCACTGCTTTACATAAGATAGGCGCTGTACTTATCCCAGCTTCTTTACAGCTGACAAAAAAAGATATAGCTTACAGGGCTAATGCTGCTGATGTCGAAGCAATCATATGTATTAATGATGATTTCGTCATAACACAGGCAGAAAGCGCGCTACCGGATTCCCCTACTGTCATGAACCTTATACTTGTTGATGAATCGCAGACATACAGCAAGGATAACAACAGTGATGGTATTAATGTAAATATGGGTAATGGTTGGAAAAACTTATCTTATGAAGCATTTAAATACTCTGATGTTTTTATGAGACCTACTGGCATGAATGCTACAAAAACATCTGACACAATGCTCATATATTTCACATCAGGAACCACAGGAATGCCTAAAATGGTGCATCATGATTATTCTTATCCTCTTGGACATATAGTAACGGCTAAATACTGGCAATGCGTGGAAAAAGGAAAGCTCCATATGAGCGTATCCGATTCTGGATGGGCAAAATTCGGATGGGGTAAGATATATGGGCAGTGGATATGCGGAGCGACTGTATTCGCTTATGATATGGATAAATTTATACCTGCAAAATTGCTTAGCATGATGGAAAAATACAAGCTTACTACTTTTTGCGCACCACCCACAATGTTTCGATTCATGCTTTTAGAAGATGTAGCAAAATATGATCTTTCTTCAATAAAACGTTATTGTATAGCAGGAGAACCTTTAAACCCAGAAATATTCAAAAAGTGGAAGGATATAACAGGAAAAGCTCTTACAGAAGGTTTCGGACAATCAGAATCCTCTGTAATGATAGCAAACTTCAAATGGATTGAGCCAAAACCAGGTTCTATGGGAAAACCAGCCCCTCTTTACGATATTCATCTTGTAAATGCTGAAGGAAATTTCTGTGAAGACGGCGAAGAAGGCGAAATAACTATACAAAACATGAAAAGCTCTCATCCTGCAGGATTGTTTTTAGGATACTATAAAGATACCGAGCTTACCAGCCAGTATATACACAACGGAGTATACAACCTCAAGGATGTCGCATGGCGTGACAGCGATGGATATTACTGGTTTGTCGGAAGACATGATGACGTCATTAAATGTTCAGGATACAGAATTGGTCCGTTTGAAGTGGAAAGCGCTCTTTTAGAGCATGATGCAGTAGTCGAATGCGCAGTGACAGCCGTGGCTGATGAATTAAGAGGCCAGAAAGTAAAAGCCACTGTGGTGTTGAAAAAAGGCTATGCACCGTCAGATGAGCTAATCAAGCAACTTCAGGAGCATGTAAAGAAGGTAACTGCGCCATATAAATATCCCAGAATAATTGAATTTACCGATGAGCTCCCAAAGACTTTGGGCGGTAAAATCAAAAGAGGTGAAATAAGAAGCAAGGACAGTAGCAGATAATATAATTTAGGAGGCCGTCATGATATATGATATTACAATTAACGACCTTAAGGACCCCATAATAGACAGCATACCCAGAATCAGCTGGAAGCTGGATCCTGAAAAAAATGATTTTTCCATGTCGGCTTATAGGATAATTGTAATGGATGCTGATACTGATTCTGTTGTGTGGGACAGCTCTTTTATCAAAAGCAGTAAGATGAGATATATTCCTATTACTGCAAACTTGAAACCATTAAACAGATATAAATGCATAATTTCAATTAAAGACCAACAAGACAAAATATACCAATCCGAATCTTTCTTTTTCTCTACAGGAAAGCTTAAAGATAAATGGACTGCAAAATGGATAAGAGCGCATTTTGCAAAAGACAAGTCTGAAACAAATCAGTGCGCATCTTATTTAAGAAAGACATTCAATACGGATAAACCAGTAAAAAAAGCCATATTAGCCATATGCGGTTTAGGCCAGTTTTATGCAATGATTAACGGTAAAAAAATACATGACGATTTTCTGCCGACACCATACACCGACTTTTCGAAAAGAGTGCTCTACAGGGTATATGATGTCAAGAAATTTATAACTGAAGGTTCAAACGCTATAGCTGTAATACTTGGAAATGGATTCTACAACTCTACGACCAAAGACCCATGGCAGTCGTCAACCGCTATATGGAAAGATTGTCCAAAACTTCTATCCGAACTGCATATATATTATGAGGACGGTACACAAGCTGTTATAAATAGTGATAGCTCATGGAAAAGTTCAAAAGGACCTATAGTATTTAACGGTATGAGACATGGAGAGCATTATGATGCAAGACTGTACCAAAAAGACTGGGAGCTTGTATCCTTTAACGATTCTAGCTGGGGTAACTGCGCATTTTCCAGAGCACCTGGCGGGATTTTACAGGTTATGGAAATGCAACCTATAAGAATAAGATACACACTGAAACCTGTAGCAAAATGGAAAACTGACGAAGGATGGATTATAGACTGTGGGAGGTCTGTATCTGGAGTAGCTAAAATCGCAATTAAAGGCAAAAGAAACTCCACAGTAAGAATAAGATATAGCGATATACTGCATGAGGACGGATCTTTAAACCAGGAAGCTTTGGCAAGTTTCAATCAGGATGCTCCATTTCACACTGATATTTATACAAAAGCTGATTCTGATATTGAATACTTCTATCCAATCTTCTCTTACCACGGTTTTCGATATATTGAGATTAACACAGATTATGAACCTCAACTATCGGATTTTGAGATATGGGTGCTTGCAAACGAGCTTGATACAAATGCAAATTTTGAATGTGCGGATAATACTGTTAATAGGATACAAAACTTATGTATCAGATCCTCTGAATCAATGCTTTATTCACTGATGGCATCAGATACAGCAAGAGAACAGACTTCATGGACAGGCGACACCGGATTATCAGTCGAACAGATGGCTATTAACTTTGAAAGCCTTGCTTTTTTCAGGAATTGGCAGAAGGTATTAAGGGAAGCCCAGTTGCAATCCGGTACAGTACCCTGCATCGTCCCATCTGCAGGTTGGGGATATAACGGACTAAACGGACCTGACTGGAGCCATCCGATTTATGAAGTCCCGATGCAGTTTTATCGATATTATGGCGATAAGCAAATGATTAAAGATAATTATGAAGCATTATCAAAATATTGCGAATACCTTGATGTAATGGCCAATAACGGGATAGTAAAATACGGGCTTGGCGACTGGTGCCCTCCATTTATTGGAAAAGCCATCTCCATCAATATGGAATCCTTCAAGTGCCCTGTTGAAGTATCAGACACTGCATATTATTATTCAACCCTTAAAGCAGCTCAAAAAAGCGCTTTAATTTTAAAAAAGCATAAACAAGCGGAAGATTTTAAAAAAAGAGCTGATATTGTTAAACAAGCATTCAGGTCCTCTTTCTTTGATAAAAGCACATATACAGTCAAAGGTAACTGCCAGACAGCTACAGCAATTATGATATTTCATGATTTGGCTGAAAAAGCGGAGATACCTTTTTTAACTGACAGATTAATAAGCCAGATAAAAGATAACGGCAATGCTTTGGATTTTGGCATACTTGGGCAAAAAGCTGTGCTTAATGCCCTTGGGGACAACGGTTTCGCTTTAAAAGCACTGAAAATAATTACTAAAGAAGGATTCCCAAGCATGAAAAACTGGCTGGATATGGGAGCCACTACTCTATGGGAATGTTGGAATGGTGAAGGATCTAGAAATCATCATATGTTTTCTTGTGTTTCAGAGTTTTTTTACAAGCATATTGCAGGTATTATGCCTTCAAAAGATGCATGCGGGTTTGACAAAATAACGTTTGCTCCACCATTTGATATGCCTTTTAGTCATGCTTTTGCGTCTATAAATACTCCAAATGGGTTAGCTCGGATATCATGGGAAAAAGATAATGAAATGTTCACAATATCGATTAAAGTCCCATATAACTCAAAAGGTTTTATTTATCTTCCAAAAGAATATAACAATAAGGATGTAAAAGAAGCATTAGCAAAAAATGGATACAGATGCCTTCTATGTGAAGACAAAAAAGACAGATATATTGTTAAAGTAAGATATGGTACCTATGATATCAAACTGATGTAAATACGGTAATTATAAAGCAAAAGCATCCAGTTCAATGCTGGATACTTTTTGGTATATAGGTATTACCATATAACTTACAGTACAATCTTGACTATATCACCATCTGAGCTTTGTATATCGACAAGCTCAAAACGCCCGTATTTCTTTTTTACTTTCCTCATTACAGCCATAAGCTTGCATAAATCCCTGCTGCTTATTTCGCAATCCTTTTTATCTATTTTCTTGTTTATTGCACTTGCAGCTATTACCGCTGTCAGGTTCGACAAAACTAATGATGTGGGAAGAAGAAGGTTTATGTTTTTTTCATCTTTTGATTTAATCTGAATACGCATATCATTCCACCACTATTTCAACAATATCCCCATCTGCGCTTTCAACTTCCACTAGTTTGCCTATCAGACCTTGATCAACCAATGTCAGAAGCTGGGCGAAGTCCACGCCTTTTAATGCTTCGTTTCCCGATACTGCAGGCATCTTTACTCCCATTTCCAACCCCATTTTAACTAAAGGCATAGGAAGATTTACTTTTACCTTGTCGCCGTCTTTGGAATTAACATATATTCTGAACATAAGCTCATCTATATTTTTTCTTTTTTCTTCAGGTACGAATTCCACGCTCTTTTTTGGAGCATCTGTCAACAGCTCATCTACTGTTACTGACAGCATCTGCGCTATCTTAGGCAACAGCATAATGTCCGGACAAGATATGTCATTCTCCCATTTTGATACGGCTTGTGCGGTGACATTAAGCTTTTCAGCAATGTCATCTTGGGTAATATTCTTTCCTCTTCTTAATTCTGCAATTCTCTTTCCTAATGTATTCATTTTATATCTCCCTTACTAATATATATTTATTCTCTTTTTTATTCAATATTTTTCCTAAAACTTACCAAAGCTTCCAAGATTGTCTGTACTGCATCTCTATCATATCCACTGTATTACATCTTTTTTTACACATTTCTTCTGCAATATTCCGAATAATGATTCTTTCCAACAAATCCCCTAACATGTTTTCGCCCCCTTTACTATATGTTTTTTTTCTTTCTTTTAATAATTTTCCCATCTTAATCCCCTCGTTTTCACACTTACATTTTAGTGTTAGATATTCAATAAATGAACATATCAAAGGTTGTTTTTCAGCCCTTTTCTACAACCTATGGTTGCATAATTACTCAACCTATAGTTGAGTTACGGTTTTTATTAAATTTTGAAACTATAAATATATTGCATTAAAAAAATGTTAATAGGATTAAGAGTAATTAAAAATGAATAAAATTATTAATTATTCATATTTTTGTATATTTTTATTATATTATTCATATTTTAGTTGACTTTATGCAAATCACTTGTATAATTATACTAAATAACTTGAAAGAGGCTGAGAAATGGAAAAGAAAATCAAGAAAATCGTATTAGCATACTCTGGAGGACTGGATACATCAGTTATAATACCATGGTTAAAAGAAAATTATGAAGGTTGTGAAGTAATTGCGGTATGCGCAGATGTAGGACAAGGCAGCGAAACAGACGGACTAGAGGAAAAAGCGCTTGCAACTGGAGCTTCAAAACTTTATATAGAGGATCTAACAAATGAATTCGTATATGATTTCATATTCCCTACCCTTAAAGCAGGTGCAGTATATGAAAAGAAATATTTATTAGGAACATCTTTTGCCAGACCTATAATTGCAAGAAGAATAGCTGAAATAGCTTTAAAAGAAAATGCGGATGCAATATGCCATGGATGCACAGGAAAAGGAAATGACCAGGTGCGTTTCGAACTTACAATTAAAGCTTTCGCTCCTAAAATGAAGATAATTGCGCCATGGAGGATATGGGATATTAAGTCTCGTAATCAAGAGATAGATTATGCTATAGCTCATAATGTCCCGCTTAAAATATCCAAAGAGACAAGTTATTCTAAAGATAAGAATTTATGGCACCTTTCACATGAAGGGTTGGATTTGGAAGACCCTTCAAACGAACCTTTGTACAGCAAGGAAGGTTTTCTAGAAATGTGCGTCTCGCCAGAGAATGCTCCGAATAAAGCAGAATATGTAACAATAGATTTCCAGCAAGGCATACCTACAGCGGTAAATGGCAAGTTAATGAACGGTCCAGATATCATAAGGACGCTTAATGAGATAGGTGGAAAGCATGGAATAGGCCTTGTTGACATAGTGGAAAATCGTTTAGTAGGCATGAAATCACGAGGCGTATATGAAACTCCCGGAGGAACAATACTCTACCATGCCCATGAAGTTTTGGAAACTTTAACTTTGGACCGTGATACGATGCACTATAAATATCTAGTCGCAGAAAAATTTGCAGAACTTGTATATTATGGACAGTGGTACACGCCGCTTAGAGAAGCCATATCCGCTTTTGTGGATAAGACACAGCAAAATGTAACAGGCCAGGTAAAGTTAAAACTGTACAAAGGAAATATCATTAATGCAGGAACAGTATCCGATTACTCTTTGTATGACATGGATATAGCAACATTTGAAGAAGATGATGTATATGACCAGAAAGATGCTGAAGGTTTCATAAATCTGTTCGGTCTGCCTATAAAAGTAAAAGCGCTTAATGATATGAAGCATTTTAAAAAGTAAAAGAAGGATTAAAATGGATAAGCTTTGGAAGGGACGTTTCACTAAGAATACAGACAAGACCGCTGATGCTTTCAATTCCTCTATCAGTATAGACAGCCGTATGTACAGACAAGATATTGAAGGTTCTATAGCTCATGCAAAAATGCTGGGAGACACACAGATTATACCAAAAGACAACTCATCAGAAATAGTCAAATGCTTAAAACAGATGCTTGACGATATCAATAACGGAAAGCTTGCTATAGATACTAGTTTTGAGGATATCCATTCCTTTGTGGAATATGAACTTATCAAAAGGATAGGAAACACTGGGAAGATGCTTCATACGGCAAGGTCAAGAAATGATCAGGTCGCAACTGATTTTGTAATGTATACAAAAAAAGAAACTATAGATTTGATCTCATTCATTAAAAAAATGATAATTGGGTTAACAAATCACGCAAAAAAGCATACAGCCACCGTAATGCCTGGGTATACGCACCTGCAAAGAGCTCAACCTGTAACCTTAGGCCATTATCTTATGGCATATGCGATAATGTTCTTAAGGGATTTGAAAAAATATGAAAAGATATTGTCTGATATGGATAAATGCCCTCTTGGCAGTGCCGCTCTTGCAGGAACTGCATATCCGATAGACAGAAATATGACTGCAAAAGCTTTGGGATTTGATAAGCCAAGCTTAAACAGCATAGATTCTGTAGCTGACCGCGATTTCGCATGTGATGTATGTTATGTAAACAGCCTTGTAATGATGCATCTTTCACGTATATCTGAAGAATTTATACTTTGGGCTTCCTGGGAATTCAAGTTTTTAGAAATTTCAGAGGAATTCTCCACTGGTTCTTCAATAATGCCCCAGAAAAAAAATCCAGATATGTTGGAACTTATACGAGGAAAAAGCGCAAGGACTTTTTCTAATCTCAATACCCTGCTTGTTATGTTAAAAGGCCTGCCTATGGCATACAACAAGGATATGCAGGAAGACAAAGAGGCTGTTATGGACAGTATCGATACTGCTAAGTCCTGTATCGATATTTTTACTAAACTTTTACAGGGAATTGCTTTCCTTCCGGAAAACATGAAGACAGCCGCACAGAAAGGTTTTATAAATGCTACTGACTGCGCTGATTATCTAGTAAGCAAATCGCTTCCATTTAGAGACGCATACAAAATAACAGGCGAAATTGTGAATTGGTGTATAAAAAACGACATGGTATTAGAGAATATGCCTATAGACATATATAAGAGCTTCTCTCCGCTTTTTGAAATGGATATATACAACCATATAGATATTGCATCCTGTGTAGAAAGGAGAAACTCATATGGCGGGACATCATCTAAGTCTGTCTTGTCACAAATCGAGTATGTTGAGAAAGAACTGAATGGTTAAGGTATTTATAGACGGTTCAGCCGGTACAACAGGATTAAGAATACACAAGAGGCTGGAAAAAAGAGATGATATCACATTAATATCCCTTTGTGATTCCGACAGGAAAGATAAAACTCAGAGAAAGAAAGCTCTTAACAGCGCGGATATAGCATTCTTGTGCCTGCCTGATGAAGCCGCAATGGAATCAGTATCACTCGTAGATAATCCTGATACAATCATAATAGACGCATCAACAGCCCACAGGACAGATCCAGACTGGACATACGGTCTTTTAGAACTTGGTGATGATGTATATAGTAAGGTTAAAAACAGCAAAAGAATATGCATTCCTGGCTGTCATGCGACAGGCTTCATATCATTAGTTGAGCCCCTTATTGAAAACGGCATAGTCTGCAAAGATTATCCGTTCTCCTGTTTTTCGCTAACAGGATATTCAGGCGGAGGAAAATCCATGATAAACCAGTATCAGGATAAAAACAGGGATGCTTCTTTATCCTCCCCTAGGATTTATGCCCTTACCCAAAAACATAAACACCTTAATGAAATGAAGCTATATTCAAACATATCTGAATACCCTCTTTTCAATCCAGTAGTATTGGATATATACAGCATGATGTGCGTAACTGTAAATATATCAGCAAAAGAAGTGAAGTTAGATGAGGTGCAAAAAGCATATACAAAAAAATATGCTAACCGCCCTTTGTTTGATGTATCTGATATATCAGCACAAAGCTATAACGGTTTCATACCATCAGATGCTTTTAAGGATAAAGACTCAATTAAAATTACTGTAACAGGAAATGATGAAAGAATATCGCTGATTGCCCTATATGACAATTTAGGAAAAGGAGCATCAGGAGCAGCAATACAGATATTCAATGTAATTACAGGAAATAAAGAAACTAAAGGATTGAATATTTAATTTTAAGAACAAGGAGAGTTTAATGGAATATATATCAAATTCGATAACAGCACCTATAGGGTTTAATGCAAACGGTATACACTGCGGGATTAGGAAGAATAAGAATAAAAGAGATCTCGCTCTTATACTTTCTGATTCTATATGCACAGCTGCATGCGTATACACTAAAAACCTGGTAAAAGGCGCCCCAATAATAGTCACACAGAAAAATGTTTCTAACGGTTATGCTCAGGCAATTATCTGTAACAGCGGAAATGCAAATACCTGCAATGATAACGGTGTAGATATAGCAATGGGTATGTGCGAACTGGCTGCAGATTACCTTAATATAGATCCAACTGATATCATAGTGGCTTCTACCGGGGTAATAGGGCAAAAACTTTCACTTGAACCTATTAAAAAACATATGAAAGAACTTTGTGACGGTTTAAGTAAGGAAAACAATATTTATGCCACTCAAGCTATTATGACTACAGATACAAGGATAAAGGAAGTAGCGGTAAGTTTTGAAGTTAACGGAGTGGAATGCAGAATTGGCGGAATAGCAAAAGGTTCCGGAATGATACATCCAAACATGGCTACAATGTTGGCTTTTTTAACTACTGATGTGCATATTTCGAAGGAAATGCTTCAAAAAGCATTATCTGAGGATATTGAAGATACATTCAATATGATAAGCATAGACGGCGACACTTCCACTAATGATATGGTATCCATACTTGCAAACGGACAATCGGGAAATATTGAAATAACAGAAGAAAATATAGCATACGCTATATTTACAGAAGCGCTAAATGCTGTCACCTCCACTTTAAGCAGGATGATAGCAAAAGATGGAGAAGGAGCAACAAAACTATTAGAATGTAAAGCTGTCAATGGGCCGAGTAAAGCGGTATGCCAGACAGTAGCAAAATCCGTAATATGCTCTAACCTTGTAAAAGCTGCAATGTTCGGAGCAGATGCGAACTGGGGGCGCATACTCTGCGCTATAGGTTATTCTGGAGCAGATGTGGATATATCCAAGATAAATGTATCTTTTTGCAGCGATACGGATGCGCTTATGGTATGCGAAAAAGGATATGGAGTGGATTTCTCTGAAGAGCTTGCCAAGAAGATATTAAGCCAAGAAGAGATAACTATAATGATAGACTTAAATTTAGGCGAATATAACGCTACGGCATACGGATGCGACCTTACATATGATTATGTAAAGATAAATGGCGATTATCGCACATAAAAAGGAGGATGATATGACGCTTACAAACGCGCAAAGAGCTCAGGTACTAGTACATGCCCTGCCATATATTCAAAAGTACAATAACAAAATCGTGGTAGTAAAATACGGCGGTGCAGCAATGACGCAGGAAGAGCTGAAAAAGAATGTTATGAAGGACATAGTACTTATGTCTTCCATAGGCATGAAAGTGGTCTTGGTGCATGGAGGCGGCCCTGAAATTACCGAAATGCTTAACAAGGTAGGAAAGAAAAGTGAATTTGTAAACGGATTAAGGGTAACTGATGCAGAAACCGCACAAATTGTACAGATGGTATTATGCGGAAAGATTAACAAGAACCTAGTTTTTATGCTCCAGTCATATGGAGGGAAAGCTATAGGCATATGCGGACATGATGGAGGACTGATAAAAGCAAGGAAAATAAATGAAGAACTGGGATTTGTCGGTGAGATTACTTCAATCAACAAAACGATAATTTTTGACCTTCTGGAAAAAGGATATATCCCTGTCATTTCTACAGTCGGATGCGATGACGATATGAATACTTATAACATTAATGCAGATACGGCGTCTTCAGCAATCGCATCGGCTCTAAATGCAGAGTGTCTTATCTCATTGACTGATACTCCAGGCCTGCTTTCAGACAAGAATAATCCAGATTCGTTAATAACAAAAATTTCAGTTTCAGAAGCTAGCAGCCTTATCCGTGAAGGCAAGATAGAAGGCGGGATGATACCAAAGGCTGAGTGCTGTATAGAAGCTGTAAGAAGAGGCGTGAAGAGAGTATTTATAATTGATGGCCGTATCCCCCACTCCATACTGATAGAAACACTTACAGATGAAGGCATAGGGACAATGTTTATATAACTCTAATTAAAATTAACTAATTAAATTAACTAATTAAAATTTACTACTATAAATTTACTAATAAAAATTAAATTTTGAACATAAAGGGATTTTAAATGAACATAAAGAAGCAAGATAAAAAATATATAGCAAATACATACAGAAGATTCGATTTAGACCTTGTAAAAGGGAAAAAGGAGCTCTTATACAGTTCAGATGGCAAGGAGTATATAGACATGGGAAGCGGAATCGCTGTCAATTCATTCGGAGTCAATGATGAGAAATGGAAACAAGCCGTTACCACTCAGTTGAACCTGCTTCAACATACATCAAATCTTTACTATACATATCCCCAGGTAAACCTTGCCAAGCTTTTGTGCAAAAAATCCGGCATGAAGAAAGTTTTCTTTGCCAACTCAGGCGCAGAAGCAAATGAATGCGCAATTAAAGCAGCAAGAAAATACAGTTTTGACAAGTACAATAAAGACAGACATACAATAGTAACGCTAAAGAACAGCTTTCATGGCAGGACCATAACCACTCTTTCTGCTACAGGACAGGATATTTTCCATAAGGATTTCGGTCCTTTCACAGAAGGTTTCGTGTATGTAAAAGCTGACAACATAGAAGAAATGGAAAAACAAATCACTTCACATAAAGTATGCGCAATCATGCTGGAACTTATACAAGGAGAAGGCGGTATAATACCTTTGGATATGGATTTTGTTTTAAAAACAGAAAAGTTATGTAAAGAAAATGATGTTCTTCTAATTATAGATGAAATCCAGACTGGAATAGGAAGAACAGGAGCTTTTTATTCATATATGCGTTATGGTATAAATCCCGATATAGTCACATCTGCAAAAGGACTTGGCGGAGGACTTCCTATCGGCTGTGCTCTTTTTAACGATAAAACACAAAATGTTTTGGATTACGGGTCACATGGTTCCACATTCGGAGGAAATCCTGTCTGCTGTGCAGGAGCGTTTAATATTGTAAGCAGGATAAATAATAAGCTATTAAATGATATAATAGAAAAGGAAAAAGTAATAAGAGAAATGCTTGATGGCGCAAAAGGAGTTGAATCGGTAGACGGGATGGGACTGATGCTTGCAGTAAAAACAACAAAGAACGCAAAAGAAATAGTTGCAAAGTGTATGGCAAATGGGGTATTATACCTTACGGCAAAGGATAAGATCCGTATGCTGCCACCGTTGGATATAAACAAAAAGATTATGGAAAAAGCCATAAGGATATTAAAGGAGGCATGCGAGCAATGAGACATCTGTTAAAACTTATCGATCTAAATGACGATGATATAACCGATATATTAAATCTGGCTGACCAGCTGAAGTATGAAAAAAAGAATAACCTGAGTAAGAAATACCTTGAAGGTAAAAAACTTGGGATGATATTTCAAAAATCATCTACAAGAACAAGGGTGTCATTTGAAGCGGGCATGTATGAGTTGGGAGGACATGCTCTTTTTTTAAGCGCGAATGATTTACAGATTGGAAGAGGTGAACCTATACAGGACACAGCAAGAGTCTTGTCAAGATACCTTGACGGCATAATGATAAGGACATATGAACAAGAAGAAGTGGAAGCGCTTGCAAGATACGGTTCCATACCAGTCATAAACGGGCTTACGGATTTCGAGCATCCCTGCCAGGTACTGGCAGACCTTATGACAATAAGGGAATTCAAAGGCTCTCTTGAGGGATTAAAAATATGCTATATAGGGGATGGCAATAATATGGCTAACTCCCTAATAGCAGGAGCTGTCAAAACAAAAATGAATATAAGCATTGCCTGCCCAAAAGGATATGAACCAGATGCTGATATAATGAAATGGGCAGCAGACAATTCAAATTTTATATGTACCACTGATATATTAAAGGCTGCAAAAGATGCAGATGTGTTGTATACAGATGTCTGGGCATCAATGGGTCAGGAAAGCGAAGCACAGATAAGAAAATCAGTTTTTAAAAGCTTCCAGATTAATGATGATGTTGTAGCTGTAGCAAAACCCGATGTGATGGTTCTGCACTGCCTTCCTGCTCACAGAAATGAGGAGATTACAGATAAAGTATTTGAAGAACATGCAAAAGAAATTTTCGAACAGGCAGAAAACCGATTGCATGTCCAAAAGGCCGTAATGGTGCTTTTAATGAAGGATGACGATGCATGAAAGACAGTAAAGCATATTTGATTCTTGAAGACGGACAGATATTCGAGGGTAAGCGTTTTGGTTCGGATATCGAATCTACGGGAGAGCTTGTGTTCAATACAGGTATGGGAGGATATATAGAAACACTTACTGACCCTTCATATTACGGACAGATATGTATGCAGACATTCCCGTTAATAGGTAACTACGGTATAATTGAAGAGGATTTTGAAAGTCCAAAGTGTCATATGAAAGGATATATAGTAAGAGAAAAGTGTGACTTCCCTTCTAATTTCCGATGCCAGTATGACCTGGATACATACTTAAAAAATCAGAAAGTACCGGGAATTTATGATGTAGACACAAGACGCATCACCTCCATCATACGTGAACATGGAGTAATGAATGCCAGAATATCCAATACCTTGCCTACCAAGGAAATACTGGAAAAAATAAAAAACTACAAAATCAGCAACTCAGTAGAAAGCGTATCTTCAAAAATAATAGAAGAATCATATATCCCTATGCCAAAGTACAATGTACTGCTTATAGACTATGGTTCAAAAAAGACCATAATAAAAGAATTGAATAAGAGATACTGCAATGTAGTATCTTTACCGCATGATGCGATGGTGGAAGAGATACTGGATTATAAAGCGGACGGAGTCATGCTTTCCAATGGTCCTGGAAATCCTAAAGATAATTTAAGAGCCATTAAAACTATAAAAGATATTATTGGGAAAATACCTGTGTTCGGTATATGTTTAGGCCATCAGCTGTTAGCATTGGCAATGGGATATGATACCGAAAAGTTAAAATACGGGCATAGAGGAGCAAATCAGCCAGTGATAGACACAAATACAAACAGCGTATATATAACTACCCAAAATCATGGATACACAGTTGTAGCAGATAAAAAGGATATGAGTTTTATAAATGCAAATGATTTTACTTGCGAAGGTATGGAGTATCCGGACCATATGGCTTTTTCCTCACAGTTCCATCCTGAAGCCTGCAGCGGCCCTAAAGATGCAAGCTTTTTGTTTGATAAATTTATAAACATGATGGAGGATCACAGAAATGCCAAGAGATAACTCCATCAAAAAAACACTCATAATAGGCTCAGGACCTATAATAATCGGTCAGGCCGCAGAATTCGATTACGCGGGAGCTCAAGGCTGCAAAGTGCTAAAAAGCGAGGGGATAAATGTCGTGCTGGTCAACTCCAATCCTGCGACAATAATGACGGATAAAGCTCTTGCAGATGAGATATATCTTGAACCTCTTACTCAAGAAACAGTTAAAAGGATAATAAAAAAGGAAAAACCTGATAGCATGATAGCAGGCCTTGGAGGCCAGACAGGCCTTACAATCGCTCACCAGCTGGCAAAAAGCGGCTTTTTGCAGAAAGAAGGAGTTCGACTGCTCGGCACTAATGTCGATGCTATTGATAAAGCGGAAGACCGCCAGCTCTTCAGAGATACGATGATGGCTATAAACCAGCCTTGCATACCTTCAGATATAGCTACTGATGTAAGAAAAGCCAAGCTTATAGCTGACAGTATAGGTTATCCTGTGATAATTCGTCCAGCTTTCACATTAGGAGGCACCGGTGGAGGCGTGGCATATACTGAAGAGGAACTTATCACTACTGCCAAGTCCGGACTTGATGCCTCACCTATCAATCAGATACTGGTAGAACGATACATATATGGCTGGAAAGAAATTGAATTCGAAACAATGAGGGATAAAAACGGTAATGTGATAGCCATATGCTCTATGGAGAATATTGATCCTGTCGGAGTACATACTGGTGATTCTATCGTTGTAGCTCCTGCACTCACCCTTTCAGATAAAGAATACCAGATGTTGCGTACTGCAGCTTTATACATAATAACCGAACTGAAAATAATCGGAGGATGTAATGTGCAGTTCGCGCTAAATCCTGACAGTTTCGAGTATGCGGTTATTGAAGTTAATCCAAGGGTTTCGCGCTCCTCTGCTCTTGCAAGTAAAGCGACAGGCTACCCGATAGCAAAGATCACTGCTTTACTGGCTCTTGGTTATACTTTGGATGAGCTTAAAAATGATATAACCGGAAAAACAAGCGCTTGTTTCGAACCGGCTATAGATTATGTCGTTGTAAAATTCCCGAAATGGCCTTTTGATAAGTTTGCAAATGCCAGCCACAAGCTGGGCACGCAGATGAAGGCAACAGGCGAAGTAATGGCTATCGCTCCCACTTTTGAGATGGCTTTAATGAAAGCTGTCAGAGGCGCGGAAATATCCTTAGATACTCTTAACAAACAATTCGATAAGGAAATAGATATACACAATAAATTAAAAGATGTAGATGACATGCGCCTTTTCGTCATATACCAAGCTTTAAGACAAGGTATTTCCATAGATGAGATTTTTAATATAACCAAAATAGACAGATGGTTTTTAGCCAAAATAAAAAATCTTGCTGATTTTGAAAGGAAATTGGAAACTTCTTATTCAGATGAAATGTATTTAGAAGCCAAAAAGCTTGGATATCCGGATAAAGCTATAAAAAGGATTACAAAAGCAAAGAACCTTCCTCACATTGAAGCATCATATAAAATGGTTGATACATGCGCAGCTGAATTTGAAGCAAAAACCCCATACTTCTACTCTTCATATGATGAATACTGTGAAGCCAGAGCAATGAAACGTTCAGGTAAAAAAAGGATAATAGTACTAGGTTCCGGCCCTATCCGAATAGGCCAGGGAATTGAATTCGACTACTCCTCTGTCCATTGCGTATGGGCTTTAAAAGATATGGGGTATGAGGTTATCATTATCAACAATAATCCAGAAACCGTATCCACAGACTACAACACTGCAGACAGGTTATACTTTGAACCTCTCACAGAAGAAGATGTAATGAATGTAATAAAAGTAGAAGATCCTATAGGCGTCGTTGTAGCATTCGGAGGTCAGACAGCCATAAAACTTACTAAGTTTTTGGATAAGAACGGTATTAGGATACTCGGGACATCTGCAGAAGGTATTGATATGGCTGAAGACAGGGAGCGTTTCGATGAGCTTCTTGCCAGGTTTAACATAATAAGGCCTAAAGGTATGGCGGTTATGAACACAAAGCAAGCTATACATGCTGCAGAGGAATTAGGTTATCCTGTTCTTTTGAGACCTTCATATGTCATAGGCGGACAGAACATGGTAATAGCTTATACCAAAGATGAAATACAGCAGTATATGAATATAATATTAAAACAGACAATAGAAAATCCTGTTTTAGTCGATAAATATATGATGGGCACCGAGCTGGAAGTGGATGTGATATCCGATGGCGAGGATATATTGATACCAGGCGTTATGGAACATATTGAAAGAGCAGGAATACATTCAGGCGACTCAATAGCCGTGTATCCTCATTACTCGCTTAACGACCTGCTGCTTAAAAAAATAATTGACTGTTCGGAAAAACTTGCTCTGTCGCTTGGTACTAAAGGGCTTGTAAACATACAATATCTCATATATGAGGATGATTTATATGTCATAGAGGTTAACCCCAGAGCATCAAGGACTGTTCCATATATATCTAAAGTAACAGGCATACCGATGGTGGAGCTTGCATCAAAAGTAATGTTGGGCCAGAAACTAAGGGATTTAGGTTATGGAACCGGATTATACAGACAACCTCCATATTTCACAGTAAAAGTCCCTGTCTTCTCATTTGAGAAACTGACAGATGCCAACTCTACATTAGGACCTCAGATGAAATCAACTGGAGAGGTTCTAGGTATCGGCAAGACATTGAATGAAGCTCTTTTCAAAGGGCTTACCTCTGCAGGATTTAAAGTAGATTCTGATAAGTCCAAAGGCGTCCTTATATCCGTAGATAAAAAAGACAGGCTGGAAATATTGAAAGTAGCTAAAAAATTTAATGAATTGAAAATAAAAATATATGCTACAAACAGCACAGCTAAAGCCATATCCAGTCTTGGTATTGATGTTACATTTGTAAATAAGCTTTCCTATGATGATACGCTTATTAAGCTTTTAGATGCAGGAAAAATAAAATACATAATATGCACTATACCAAATACCAGGACAGCTATGGAAGATTTCATACGGCTTCATAAAAGAGCTATACAGCTTTCAGTCCCCTGCCTTACTTCTTTGGATACCGCCAATGCATTAGCGGATATCCTAGCAAGCAGATTCAATCAGAATAATACCGAGCTTGTAGACATAAACAACATGAGAGAGGAAAGACTGAAGCTGAAATTCGTTAAAATGCACGGTTCAGGAAATGACTACATATATTTTGATAACCGTGACAAGAGGATAAATTGTCCTGAGTCTCTAGCAATATCATTATGCAACCGAAACTATGGTATCGGATCTGACGGATTGATTCTTATCGAAGATTCCAAAAAAGCAGACGCTTCTATGAGGATATTCAATAAAGACGGTTCGGAAGGCAAGATGGCAGGTAATTCCATCAGGTGTGTAGCAAAATATCTTTATGACAATAATATAGTCAATAAAACTGAAATGAAGATAGAGACAGCATCAGGCATTAAAAATCTAAAGTTATTTACAATAAATAACCAGGTTTCCTCAGTAACAGTAGAAGTAGGAAAAGCAGAACTGGATAAGGACAAGATACCTGTAATATCCGATACTCCTACAGTAATAAACAAACCGGTGACAATAGCAGATGAACAGTATAACATCACATGCGTATCCATAGGTAATCCTCATTGCGTGGTATTTACAGACCGTGTCGATGCTGTGGATATGGAAAACATAGGGCCTAAGTTTGAGAATGCTCCAATTTTTCCTGAAAGGATAAATACAGAGTTCATAAGGGTGGTTAATAGGAACACCATAAAAATGAGGGTTTGGGAAAGAGGAAATGGCGAGACATTAGCATGTGGTACCGGAGCATGCGCTGCTGTCGTTGCCGCTGTGGAAAACGGATATTGTGAGAAAAATACCGATATAACAGTAAATCTTAGAGGCGGAGACCTGATAGTCAACTATTCAGATGAGGGCATAACCTTAACAGGCAATGCTGTACTTATATGTGAAGGGACCGTGAGCATATAGCAGTAAATCATTATTACTAACAATTTAATAAATACAAGAAGAATGCAACGTCACCGTTGCATTCAACCTTATTTAAACATAAATAAGTTTATCTGTTTCCCTATTTTGCAACACTTATTAAAACAGGGGTCTGGTTAGCTAAATTATCATTTACAGGGCATCTTTGCTCTACTACTTCCAGCCATTTATCCAAGGTATCAGAATCAGCATCAGTATCAGGCCTTAAGACTACTCTTATCTGCTTGTATCCTGCACGTTCGGTCGTCTTCTTTCCTGCAAATTTCGCTGGGTCAAGGTCCCCCTCCAAATCTATCTCAAGACCATTCAGTTTAAATCCCATTTCTTTTGCAACTATATGGGATACAACATTCAGACATCCCGATAATGCCGCTAGTACATATTCTACAGGATTCGCACCATGGTTTGTACCACCAAGATTTTCCGGTTCATCTACTATAATCTTAAATCCTCTTACATCTACTACCGTTTTGGTAGGATTCTCACTTTTTGCATTTACTTTAAATTTAGCTGTTGCCATATCTATATCCTCGCTTTCATTATTCACATTCTCACAATCGTTCATATGAGCATATGTTCATATATGATAATAAGTTATACCTTAACCATTGTCAAGCATTTTTCATAATTTTTTTATATAAATAATATTCATATACTGAATTTCAAACATAACTTTATTTTGACACTATGTATCATTTAATATAAAATTAAATCAGTACAAGATATGAAATAGAAGGAGGTACTGATATGTTAAATGCTAAATTTCAAAAAGTACTGGAACCTGGCAGAATTGGCAAGCTTGAATTAAGAAACCGATTTGTTATGGCTCCAATGGTAACGAACTACTGTGATCATGAAGGAAAAGTTACTGAAAGATTTAAAGCTTATCATGAGGCTAGAGCTAAAGGCGGAGTTGGGTTAATCATAACCGAAGCAATTTATGTAGCTTCCTCAGGAAGAGGATTTCCTAATGAAGTAGGCATTTCCGATGATGCGCATATCGAAGGGCTGAAGGAACTGACAGCTGTAGTCCATAAACATGGTGCGAAGATTGCAACACAGCTTTATCACGGAGGAAGACAAACACATGCTGCAGTTATAGGAAAAGCTCCTGTAGCCCCTTCATCAATTGCCTGTCCTGTATGCCAGGAAGTTCCCGATGAACTCACAATCAGCGAAATTGAAGAAATTATCAAAGCATTTGGAGAAGGTGGAAGAAGAGCCAAAGAAGCAGGATTCGATGCAGTTGAACTGCATGGCGCGCATGGCTATCTTCTTAATCAGTTTTTATCTCCATACAGTAACAAGAGGACAGATAAATACGGCGGTTCTTTTGAAAACCGTATGAGAATGCCTCTTGAAGTATTAAAGGAAGTAAGAAAAAAAGTTGGAAAGGACTTCCCTATCATTTACCGTCTTACATCTGAGGAATTTGTAGCTGGCGGGCTTACTTTAGAAGATGCCAAACAGTTCTCTAAAGTGCTTGTTGAAAACGGAATCGACGCGATTAACATATCTGGAGGCGTATATGAATCAGCAGCTATGATTATTCAGCCTGCAGCATTACCCCAAGGTTTATTTGTGGAAAATGCCTCAGCGATAAGAAAAGCCATTAATGCCAAAGTGCCTATCATGGTAGCAGGCAGAATCAAGGAACCGCAAATGGCTGAAACCATATTAGAAGAAGGCAAGGCTGACTTCATTACAATGGGAAGAGGTCTTCTTGCAGACCCAGAATATGTTAATAAAATCGCCAAAAACGATCTGGAAGGAATAAGAAGATGCATAGCATGCAATCAAGGATGCATAGACAGATTATTCTTAAATCTGGATATCGGATGTCTGGTTAATGCTACAGTCGGCAATGAACTGGATTATGATACTGATAAAGCAAAAGTAAAGAAAAAAGTTGTAGTAGTAGGCTCAGGTCCTGCAGGTTTGGAAGCCGCCAGAGTGGCAGCATCAAGAGGTCATGATGTTACAATTTATGAAAAAGAAGACAAAATTGGCGGACAGCTGAATATCGCAACAGTACCTCCTCACAAAGAAGAGGTATCAGATTTGGTCAAATTCCTTACTGAGGCTATAAAAAGGCTAAAAGTAAAAGTCATACTAAACAAAGAAGCTGATGTTGAGACAATCAAAGCAGAAAAAGCAGATGCCGTAATAATAGCAACAGGATCTGCACCTATCACACCTAATATAGCCGGTGTCGACAGAAAAGAGGTTGTTAATGCTCATGATGTGCTTAAAGGGAAAGCACATGTAGGACAGAATGTAGTAGTTGTCGGAGGAGGGTCAGTAGGCTGTGAGACAGCGGAGTATCTAGCAATAAGAGGCAAGACTGTCACTGTAGTAGAAATGCTTGACGATGTTATGCAGGATTCCGGAGCTTCTGTCAAAGCCCTTATGCTCATGAGGCTTGATTCATTGAAAGTAAACATTATGAGAAAATCAAAAGTTATCCAGATTAAGGATAATTGCATCTTAGTGCAGACAGAAAACGGCAATGAGTGCGTAATAAACACAGACACAGTCGTAATCGCTGTCGGAGTAAGGCCAATTAATAACCTTTCAGATAAGCTAAAAGGTGCAAAAATACCTCATACTGTGATTGGAGACTGCGTGAAACCTCGTAAGATATATGAAGCAATACAGGAAGCATATCGTGCTGCATATGACATTTGATAAGGTTCAGTAAAATTAAGTTATAAGAACAAGGCGCAATGCGCCTTTTCTTTTTCCTTTTTTTTATTTACTATTAAATAATAAGTAAAATATGCTAAGATAATAGCAATTCGAAATGCTATATAAGGAATGTTATGCAACCTCTAGATAAATATACAAATATAATAAGCAAGTTAATCATATTTTCGATATTAGCAGTTTTACTTTTAGGACTGATTACTACAGTCTTTTTCAGTGAGGATATTAATGCATATGAAAACAGGTATGCATATAAAATAGCAAATTTGGATTTTGATTCGTATCTTGATAAAAGCTTTCAGGATAGTTTTGAACTTGCATTATCAGACCAGATACAATTGTCAAACAAGGCTAAAAGAGCATATAATCTTATGGAAACTTACATTTCTAGAATTGCATTGAATCCTTTAAGAAAAGCATATGACGGCTATATATATTTTAAAGGTAATATTATATACAAAGACATGTTGCTTTTTGCTCAATATCCATATGAATCGACAATATACTGGCTTAATTTTAAGATTGATAGCTATAACAGGCTTTTTGAGAAACACTCAGACTTGGATTTTTATGTCTACTATATTGAAAAAGATACAGATATAGACTTTTACAAAAATGAACAAGCAGGATTTTATGAATATATAAAAAGCAAACTGTTATTGGATGAAAATATGATGTCTGGGTTTGAAGTCAATGATTTTGAAACATTTAAAAAATATTTCTATGCTACAGACCATCACTGGAATAATGAAGGGTCATATAAAGGATATTTGGATGTAATTAAGTTGTTAGATCCGAATATCGTACCGCTTAAGCCTTTAGACACAATATCTTTTCCCAAACCTTTCCAAGGCAGTAAAACTTCAGGTTTTGAAAACATACTATCAGATACCATGGAAATATACCTGTTCGAGTATCCCGCTATGGATATATATGTTAATGGAGAAATTGCAAGAGATTATGGCAATCAGCAAGATTTTATACAAAATAAAATAGATTCAATAAGTTATGGCACCGTATTTGGCAATGATGAAGGAGAAGTCATATTTGATCTAGATAATGATTCAAGTAATCTACTTATTATAGGCGAATCATATGACAATGCTATAATAAAACTGATTGCTTCACACTTTGATAAGACATACTGTGTTGACCTTAGATATTATGAGCATTACATGGGAAAACCATTTGATTTTGAAAAATATATTGAAAATAATGATATCGATAAAGTATTGCTTATAGGGAATATTGATTTCTTTTCGTTTAAGATATTCAATATTGAGGGAGGCGAATAGATGCTTTTCTCTTCTTTGACATTCCTTTATTTTTTCATTCCCCTAGTTATAATTGCATATTTTTCTGTGAAAAACAGGATATGGAGAAATGTCGTGCTTTTAATATTTTCCCTAATTTTTTACTCGTGGGGAGAACCTAAATACCTTATACTGCTAATAATATCTATATTAATAGCATATATAAGCGGTCTTTTGATTGACTATTACAAAAATAATCCTAAACTATCTAAACTGTTTTTAATTTTATGCACAGTAATACTTTTAGGTTTTCTGTTTTGTTATAAATATCTGAATTTCTTTGCAGATAATATAGATAAGATTGCAGAAACATCTTTTAATTTAAAAACCATACTGCTTCCTATAGGAATAAGTTTTTATACGTTTCAAATACTTTCATACATTATCGATTTATATCGAAAGCAAGTAAATGTTCAAAAGAACATACTTTATTTTGCTCTTTATGTATGCTTCTTCCCGCAACTTATAGCAGGCCCGATAGTGCGATACAAGACAATAGAGCAAGAAATTTTACATCGCAAGGAGAGCTGGAATGATATCATATATGGAACTAAAAGATTCATATCAGGTCTGGCAAAAAAAGTACTTATAGCAAATAGCGTTGGCGCAGTTGCTGTACATATTTATTCATTACCCGACTTATCAGGTTCGATAAGCTATTGGATTGCAGCATTATGTTATGGTTTGCAGATATATTTTGACTTTTCCGGTTATTCAGATATGGCTATAGGCTTAGGCCGTATATTCGGTTTTCATTTTTTAGAAAACTTCAATTACCCATATATGGCTTTATCCGTTACTGATTTCTGGAGAAGATGGCATATAAGCCTATCATCATGGTTTAAAGATTATGTATATATACCTTTAGGCGGCAACAGGACTTCTAAACCAAGATGGGTGCTGAATATCCTCATTGTGTGGCTGCTCACAGGATTGTGGCACGGTGCAGAATGGAATTTCATAATATGGGGCTTATATTATGCAGTATGGCTCATACTTGAAAAACTATTAATTGGCAGGATTATAGAAAAAATTCCTGAAGTGCTCAGATGGATATATGCCACTGTTATAGTGGTTATAGGATGGGTAATATTTAATTTAACTGATATGTCGCAATTAAATCATGTATTAAAAACTATGTTTGTATTTAAGTTTACTGACTGGCCTGCTCTTTTATCTGCTGATTTATCAATAATGAAAGGTTTTGTTTTTGTCCTGGCAGGTATACTGTTTTCCTTCCCTGTTTTCAAATTAACATACATAAAGAAGCAGCATAAAATATTACAAACAGCAACAGTGTTATGCTATGCAGTATTGTTAGCATTATGTATTATGCACATTATAAGCTCTTCATATAATCCATTTATTTATTTCAGATTCTGATTGACTGAATATTTTTAAGTATAATAAACAGGCATATCCTGCTTTTGGTAATCTTTCCGTATCAAACCTTGTTTGGTTAAAGATTCCAATGCGAAATATATCTGTGATCTTTCCGCATATGAAAGATAATCACAAGAAAACAGCTCATCAATTGTGAGCGGCCTGTTCTTATGATTTAATAACCTGATTATGTCTTCCTTTACTATATCCACCTAAATTTCCTCTTTTACTAATTGATCTATATTCAAATTCTGTTTTAACATTTTGGTATACTCATCCCTGACGCGTTTTGGTGAAATTATCTTAATCATACCGCTGAACTGGAATATCCAGCTGTAAAAAATCGGGCTAAGCGCAACATGAACCTGCGTCTTAAAGTGTTGTGAATCAATAACTGAAGTGGGTACATCAAATCCGAATCTATCAATTATTATCCTCATAAGACTGTTATCGCATATTAAATCTACATCTGTCATGGGACCTGCATACATTTTGAACATGGTTACCACATACTCACCCATATCAAACCATGCAGGTATAGTATTAATATCATCTTCAATTATTTCTGGAGTTTCAATACTGTCTACCCTTGTATGAGACACGCCATTTATGTCCTCAAAAAATCCTATCAAATAATATTGATCCTCATACCAGGCAAGTTCATAAGGGCTTACGATATATATCTTGCCATTATCCCGATAAATTCTTTCCTTATTTATTGAATAATCATATTTACGAAACTGTATTTTCTTTTTCCTCTTTATAGCATTATGGATTGCATCTACGGTGTAATAGATATTTTCATTACTGCTTTTTATTCGAGTCTTGAAACAAACCCTGTGAGATAATTCGGCGGCCTGATGTACTGAAACAAGACTCTTCAGCTTATTTATCAGAACCGAACTCTTAAGTTCGGTTATTGCTTTTGATGATATGACTGAATCCATAAGCATTTTAATTTCTGGTATCTGGAAAAGCCTCTCTGCCATAAAATAACTGTTGCTTGTGCTATGTGTAATAACAATGTCTGCACCATACTTGTTAAGCAAATCAATATCTGACTTAACTGTTTTCCTGTTCGTAATCATGCCTTTATTTTTTAAATGTTCTAAAATTTCATTTGTTGTTAGCTGGTGTTCTTCATCGGTCTGCTCAAACAGCAGCCTGTAAAGTTCCAGTAGCCTGCTTTTACTGCTTATCGCCTGCTTATCTCCCCTCATCACACCACCAACCTGAAATTTATAAATATTACCGAATAGAATAATAACTCTTCATTCCAAATAATAACAACTTCCCTAACAACTCTTCTTAATAATACTTATTATTATATTAATAATAATTCTAGTCAAGGCACTTCAAAAAAATAAACAAGAGCATGAATTAACTGTCCTCATATGAGGACAGTTGATTATTGAATAATTATAATAAATAACAATTTTGTGTAAGTTTTTAGAAGCAGAAAGACAATGGCGTATAAATCCAAGCTGTAAAATACGATTAAATACATAACAAAACAAGAATAAATACAAAAGGTATGTTATCATATATATGAGGTAAATAAGATGAATGAAGATAAAAGATTCGCTGTACTGATAGATGCTGATAATGTATCTGACAAATATATAAAATACATTTTTGATGAGCTTGCAAAGTCCGGCACTATAACATACAAAAGAATATATGGTGACTGGACAAGGCCTGAATTGGGCTCATGGAAAAAACTTCTTTTAGATTACTCTATAACTCCTATTCAGCAGTATGGATATACTACAGGTAAAAACTCTACAGATTCAGCAATGATTATTGATGCTATGGATATACTTTATTGTGATAATGTGGAAGGATTCTGTATTGTATCCTCTGATTCTGATTTCACAAGGCTTGTATCCCGGCTACGTGAAGCAGGAAAGTATGTTGTAGGAATGGGAGAAAAGAAAACTCCTTCCCCGTTCATAGCTTCTTGCAACCAGTTCAAGTACTTAGAGATTTTAGGCCAGGAGGAAAGCAACGGAAAACAAAAAGATATGCAAGATTCCATAACTCCTCTTGAAAAAGTCATAAAAGCAATAGAAACAATAGCTGATGATATATCTGATGATGACGGATGGAGCCCGCTTAGCGATATAGGTAACATTATCTCAAAAAGATTCCCTGATTTCGATGTAAGAAATTATGGATTCAGCAAGCTTACGCCATTCGTATCCTCTTTAAAAGTATTTGACATTAAGTCAATTAATAAAAATAATATAAAGCTAATATACATAAAAAAGAAATAGCTACTGCATCAGCATATATGTAAAGTTATCCGCTCTTGACTGCCAAAGAGCGGTATTTTCATTTTCAGTAGCGCTTAAGCCATATTCATTGACAAGTATACCAGAAAGAAATTCTGAATATTTCGCTGCTCCATAACAGTTAAAATGCAGTATATCAAAAAAATGAGTGCTTTTATCTATGTTTTCTTCCGTATAAAGAATATTATGGTCAGCAAAACTACCATATCCTAATTCCGAAATATCAGATGAAAGCTTATCAAGATAGTAAGGTTCAATCCTGGAAAAAGAAGGAGCTATAAAAAAGACAAGCTCAATTTCTTTCTCTTTGCATAGACTGGATATTGAAAAAAGATATTCCAGATTCCGCAGATATTCCTGCTCATTAAATACTATAGGCCTGTATACCCAATCATTCTGCTTTTCTATATCTGATAAGTATGTATATCCTGCATGTATATCGGTAGTATATGATAGATATGGTAAAAGATCTGTTTCCTGGTTATCTTTATAGTCATAAACTGAAAACAGCAGGCTTTCCCAGCTTTTAGGATTTACAGCTTCCAAAGTTGCAGATAAACGGTTTATGCCCTTTGGCATAAACTGTATATTGACATCGGTGGATGAATAATATCTATCGTAAAACATTCCTGTGACTTCTACGAATACAAGCTTAGGATTCTGTGTTTTTAAAGCTTCTTTTATATAGTAATAGGTTATGGGTATGGTCTGTTCGGGACCTCCCATGACATATGATGTTATTTTTGATTTGGAATAAATAACTGAAGGCGCTATATCGCAGTAAATGAGAGAACTTCCAAAGAACATGACATCAATACTGTCTTTAGGTTCATTTAAGTAACTTCCCCATGTGGCTCCGTAAGAAGTACGTTTATATGGCTCTGCCTGCTTATACTGTAAAGTAAGTATAAAATCCGAATTAATATGATCTTTAAGTTTCTTTACTGCTTCAAAATTACCTTCTTTTTCATGATACATTATTGCTTTTGCATATGCATAATATAAACCAGCTTTTTCATAACCTTCTTTTAAGAAACCAGACGATTCATATATGCTTACAGCTTCATCGTAAATTTTTGCTTTTACAAGCGATACGAATTTATCATATACAAGCTTATCCTTGTCAGCTGGATCGGTAATATCAGGATTGTTCGGAACAAAGGAAGGTTCAGTCTCAGTGTCTAAAGATATCCGCATATCTTGAATCATTCCGCTTTTCTGTTTTTTGAAATTAGCAATTCTTGACCACCACAATGACATGTCCTCATTATCAGCAGCTTTAATCCCGAACGATGCTATAAGGTTAGCAAGATATACTGAGAACTTTTCTGCTCCTAAACAGTTAAAGTGCATAAGGTCAAAAAAGTCTGTCCTCATATCAATATTCATATCATCAATTTTTTCATTCAAATCTATGAATATCAAGTTCTTTATACCAGAAACATCTTTTTTTAGAAGAGCTAGATTCTCAGGATTTAAAGTAGAGAAACTTGGACTCACATAGAATATCAATGTTATATCTTTTTTCTTGCAGAAATCTGCTATTTTCTTAAGATAATCCAAATTTTCTTTGTAAGTAGAAGCATCAAAGAGCTCACCTTTAGGCCATGGTTCTGTCTGAGGCTCAATTTTATCAAGATAAGTATATCCTGCATAAATATCCTTTTCATACCCAAAAATCCCTGTCTTTAAATCACCAAGCGTCAGTGAGGACCATCTTGTATGATAGTTATATAACGGAAACAGTAAACCTGGTATCTCATCAGATTCCGCTGTTTTGAATATTGCTTCTAGCTTGTTTGCTGAGAAAGGCATATACCCTAGATTAACCTTTGTGAAATTTTGGTATTTTTCAAAAAACATGGCACTGGCTTCTAAAAATATCGCTTTTGGAGTCTGTGTCTTAACAGACTGCTTTATATAGTAATACGATATGGGGATTGTCTGTTCCGGGCCTGCCATCACATATGAGGTAACACCGGAATTCTCATATATAACAGATGGAACGACATTGCAGTACACCAACGAACTTCCAAAAAACATAACATCCACACTGTGTTTTGGTTCTTTTAGATAACTTTTCCATGTGGAACCATAATCATATCTTTTTGGCATAGTTATATTTGTAAGAACAGTAATGGTAATCACTGTTATGACTAAAAATATGAGGATAGCGAGCATTTCTTTGTAATGTTTTTTCATGACACCTTTTCTCAATATACATAATACCATAATATATTTATTTGAAGATATAATAACTGGATAAGGCAATAAAAATCATAAATGAGTTGACAATCATTATTTATTTATATATTGTTTTAATAATGTATTTCAAGTCAATCGTTTTTTCCGGAGGCTACTAATGGATTCAGAATGGTATAAGAAATTTTCAGAACAATATCATATAGATATGGATATAATTATTAATACTATCAGACAGATTCCTATTTGCGGCTTTTTTAAAGATACAGAGTTGATCTTCAGGGTAGCGAATAATATGGACCCATATGTAAAGAAGGAATACAGGAACAACATTGAAGGCTTAAAAGACTCTGATGTTTTAGACGATGAAGAAACTATTAAAATGTTCGAAAAAGAGGATAAATATATTTTACAGACAGGGGCTAATAAGAGATATATACATAAGATAAATATTGATTCCACAATAAAATATATGGATATATTCAAAAAACCCATATACAATCTGAATAATGAAATTATTGGGCTTGTCTGCATTATTCACGACACAACAAAGTCTGTTGAAGAAAATATCTGGATACAGGAACAGTTAAAGCTTATGTCAGACATTACTCGTATTGATAAAATCCTTTTAAACATTCAAAAGGACATCTCTTTGATACAAGATATCCTTAGAATATTTGCTGAATACTGTAATTCTGGGAGGGCATATTTTATTGAATTTACAGATGAATGCAGGGTAAAAAATACATATGAGTACTGTACCGAGCCATCATTATCGAAAAAAGAGCATCTTTTCGATATTGATATGCGTAACTTCCCTTACTGGCTGGAACAATTCTTTGAAGAAAAACATATATTTATTGAAGATATAGAAACAATATCTGAGGTTATGCCTTTTGAATATGAATATTTAAAAGGCCAGAATATAAAAAGTCTTTATGCAGTACCTATAGTAGTTGAAGATGCATCAACATCCAAAAAGAAACTTGTGGCTTTTTTGGGAGTGGATAATCCTTTACTTAAAAAGCAGTCTTCCTTTTTTATCGACAGGCTCGCATTCAGCTTGTCTTTGGCTTATTCAAATTACAAAGAATATAACGAAATTCTGAAAATGAATAAATATGACCTTTCTACCAACCTGCTTAACAGAAATGAATACATACGATTCGTAAACTCATATGAACCGAAAAAAAGACTGGCATGCGTGTATATTGATGTTAACGGCTTGCATGACTACAATAACAAATACGGGCACCTGATGGGTGATGACCTGCTGAAGAAAGTAGCAAATGCATTGCTTGACAGTTTTCAAGGTGCTTCGATTTTCAGGATCGGAGGAGATGAATTTATCGTATTTTGCGAAAATGACTCTAAGAAGAACGTCCTATCATACATAAATGAATTCCATAGCAAAACCGAGGAATATGGCATATATGTTTCCTCAGGATTGACTTATGCTACCGGTAAGGATATAGATATTCATAAAATGATAAAAACTGCAGATGCATCTATGTTAGAGAACAAAAGAAAGTTCTATTGTAATTTAACTGATATTGAAGATAAATCAAAGCTTATATCAAAAGAGTAAAAATATCATTCGAAAGTCACAGGCAACCTCTTTACCGAATTAAATATCATTGCAGCCATTGTTCTTGAGGATTGCTTCATGCCTTCTTCAAGCCATTTATGTATTACTCCTACACATCCAGTGATTATAAATGAGTACATATATTCCTCTTCGCCCTTTTTAAGACTCTCACCAGGCTTGATTACTATATTCGTATCATATATCAACATCATTATTCTTTTCTGGAATTCTAAATTGCCCTGTTGTGACAGAAGATGTTTGCATAGTTTTGCATTATCTTTTATATACTCGAATATTTTTTCCAGTACCTCAACTAATACTGCATCAGCTTTTTTCTGTTTGAATATGGCTATGTATACTTTGACATTCTCTAAAAATTCATCCTCTATTTTTCGTAACAGATCATACTGGTCAGCATAATGCGAATAAAAGGTTGCCCTGTTTATGTCAGCTTTTTCGCATATCTGCTTAATGGTAACAGCTGCTATATCTTTTTTTGATAAAAGGTCAATAAGGCTTTCTTTAAGCACCATTTTCGTATACTTTACTCTTCTATCTTCTTTTTGATTTTTCATAACCATCTTTCCTGTTTTTGTTAGATAAACTACATATCGTATTTGAATGTTTATCATCATACATATGTTATCTTTCTGTATGTTGACTTAAATACTCAATGCCATTATCGTATACTCATGATATTTTGTCAACATAGTGTTGGTTAATTAAGGAGTGAAATGGATAAATTTGCAGACCTGATAATTAAAAATAGAAGAACCATTATAGTCATATTCCTGGTGTTGACAGTAATATGCGGAGTACTTGCCATAAGCGTCCGTGTGAATTACAATCTCGAGGACTATCTGCCAAAAAACAGTAATTCCACTAAGGGCATGAATATTATGAAAGAGGAATTTGATGAAGATTTTCCTTCTGCAAGCGTAATGATAAGAAACATATCGATACATCAAGCGCTTGAGTATAAGAAGTCTTTAGAAGATGTGCCATATGTAACATCAGTCACATGGCTGGATGATGCAGTCGGGCTGGATGTGCTTCTTTCCACTCCATTAGAATACATTGATAAGTCAATTTCTGAAGCATACTATAAAAACAATAATGCCCTTTTCTCCATATCCATTGTATTAGGACATGAATTGGAAGCTGTAAACATGATATATGAAATAATCGGGCAAGAAAATGCGGCTTCAGGTTCTTCTGTGAATAATGCAGTAGTACAAAAACTATCTTCTTCTGAAACAATCAAAGCGATGCTTATACTCATCCCTCTTATCATCTTAATACTTCTTTTTACAACTTCATCATATATAGAGCCCGTTATATACCTTGTCTCTATAGGTATAGCAATATTGATTAATATGGGAACAAACATATTTTTTAATGACATATCCTTCATAACTAAAACAGTAAGTCCGATACTGCAGCTGGCTGTATCACTGGATTATGCGATATTCGTAATGCACAGTTTTCAAGATTACCAAAAAGATAATGAGCCTGAACAAGCCATGAAACTTGCGATAAAAAAATCCTTTGTGTCGGTTTTCGGAAGTGCTGCAACAACAGTCATAGGTTTCTTAGCACTGGCTTTTATGAGGTTTGAAATAGGTATGGATTTAGGGATTAATCTTGTAAAAGGAGTTGTTTTAAGCTTTTTAAGCATAATGATATTCCTTCCTGTAGTTACTTTGTCCTTAATCCATATAATCGACAAGACACGGCATAAGTCCATCAGCATGGATTCTAAAAAAGCAGGAAAATGGCTTATGAAACTACGAATCCCTCTGTTAATACTATCTCTTATCATCATAATCCCTTCATTTCTTGCAAAGGGAAATATAGAATTCCAATATGGAGCAAGCTCGGGAATAAAATCTTCTAAAGCTGAAACCGATAAAGTGATGATAGAAGAGGAATTCGGAAAGATAAATCAGATGGTCATACTAGTACCAAAAGATAATATGGGATCACTTTCTATGTTAACTTCCAAACTTGATGAAATTGATGGTATTAAAAATATAATATCTTATGACAGATATATAGGCTCATCTGTCCCCGAAGAATTCGTAAAAGGATCAGATGCAATGTTTAATTCTAAGAATTACACAAGAATAATCCTGTACACGAATTTTGAGACGGAAAGCGCAATAACTTTTTCTTCGATTGAAAAGATAAAGGAAACTATTGCGCAATATTTCAATGAATTTTATTTAATAGGTGAAAGTGCAAGCGTATATGATATAAAGCAGACTGTGACTGCTGATAACACTTTAGTTACACTAATAGCGGTTTTAGGTATATTTTTAGTTCTGCTTTTCACATTCAAATCCATATCTATTCCTTTTATACTGGTTTTAACAATTGAATCTGCAATATGGATTAATCTGGCTTTTACATATTTCCAGGATAAGCCATTGAATTATATTGGATTTCTTGTTATCAACACAGTCCAGCTCGGTGCAACTGTAGATTATGCGATACTTCTGACAGATAGGTATATGCATGACAGGACCTTGCTTTCTTCTAAGGATGCGATGGCCAAAACACTTACAGACAACCTTGCCGCGATAATGATTTCTGCAGGTATATTATCCTTTGCAGGTTTCACTCTAACTCTGACATCATCTAATCCTATCGTATCGGAACTTGGCATACTGTTGTCAAGAGGAACGATATTATCCTTTGCAATGGTATCGTCCGTTCTTCCTGCACTGTTAATACTTTTTGACTATATTATTAAAAAAACAACATATAAAAACGGATTTCACATAAAGCAAAAAACGAAAGGACCCAGGTAATGAAAAAAACACTATGCTATTTACTAGCAATTTCCCTTCTGACCATACTGATATATCCTGTTTCTGCAACACAGTTAACAACATCAAAAGAAGAAGTAATATATGGAATTCTTGATGAATATGGCCAGGTTAAAAAAATCCATGTAGTAAATTCTTTCAATCAAGGCGATATATCGGATTATGGTACTTATATAGAATTGAAAAATCTGTCTTCTGATGACAAGATTAATGTTCAAAATGACACTATAACAATTAGATCTAATCAAGACAAGATATATTACCAAGGCACCTTGGAAACGATTACGCTTCCATGGACTATACAGATACAATATCTTCTTAATGGTGAAATACTCAAAGCAGAAGATATTGCAGGTAAAAGCGGAGAAGCTGAAATACATATATCAGTAAAGCCTGATCCCGACTCCGACCCTTTTTTCTATGCTAACTATACTTTATCTATAAACGTCAAATTGAATGAAAAAAACTTTACGGATATCCAGACACAGAATGCGGTTATAGCCAATGCAGGCACATATAAGCAGTTAAGTTATACTCTACTTCCTAATAAACAGATGGATATATCTATTAAAGCTTACACACAAAACTTTGAAATGGAATCAATAATCTTTAGCGGAGTCAGGATGATTATGGATATGCCTATTGATACCGTCTCTTTAACCGCAAGATTTAGAGAATTATCCGATGCCATTACTAAACTTGATAATGGAGCTTATGAGCTTACAGAAGCATTCGATAAATATGTATCCGGATTAACGCAGTATGCAGATGCACAAAAAAGCTTTAATAATGGCACAAAACAAATAGCTCAAAACATTACAAATATTGCAAAAGGCTCATCACAGCTTAGCTACGGACTGGAAATAGCAAACCAGCAAGGTGATACCTTAAAACAAGCTATAGACAGTATAGTACAAAAAGCCTTTTTGAATGCCAATACCCAGATAGAGCAGTTAAGTTTAGGATTACCGGTACTTACCGAACAAAACTATACAGCGATTCTTGATAACATACCGCAGTTAAGCGCCTTAAAAGCAGAGCTCGACCATGTTATCCAACTAAAAACAGGTTTTTGTATGTATACTGGCTCGATATCTCAATTAAGCCAGGCAGCTGATAAACTTGATGGAGGGATACAGCAGCTTAACATGTCTGCAGAGGAAATAAAACAGTACAGCGATACTCTTTCCTCTTCCATTCAAACCATACAGGATTCTGCGATGGGGTTAAAACAAGGCCTTATATCTTACAAAGACGGAATCAGTACTTTGAATAATGAGACCAGGGAGTTAGATAAGTCAATCAGTAAAGAAATAGATAACATGATAAAAGATATATTCGGTAATACCGATATAGTAAAATCGTTCGTTTCAGAAAAGAACACATCCGTTGAATCTGTTCAGTTCGTCATAAAGTCCGAAGCTGTTAAAGCGGAAAAAGAATCGACCGCACCTATAACAGAACAGCCGAAATTAACATTTTGGCAAAAGGTTTTAAAGCTTTTCGGATTTTACAGGTAACATTTTGTTCTTATAACACCTGTAAAAGAAAATTCTTTTCTATATGAGCACATCTTGCTAATCAGTAATCGCATATTTTTCTTTTATCTCATCAAAAAAGTTAAAAGCTACTTTGCATACTTCTAATTACCTATGTGATTACTGAGACTTATTTGATTTCATACGATATGCAGCTTCCAATTTCAACCAGTAATCTGTAGGCATTCCGAAAACATGCTTAAGCCGAAGAGCAATATCATATGTAAGTCTCATTTTTCCATCAAGCAGTTTATCTGCAAATTCGCTGCTTAGAAACATTCTTTCATAAAACTCTTCTTTTTTCATTTCACTTTTCTTAATATGCTCTAAGATTACAGCTCCTGGTAAAATGCCAGATATATCGTGATTACTCTTCATGAGTCCCTTGTATGATACAGTCAGAGACTGTTCATACTCCTCCTTCTTGTATATTACGCTCACTTATTGTTTATTCTGATTCAAGGAAAGGAGCGTATCGGTTGAACCTTGAATCCTAATGTCTTTACCTCATTTGAGATTCAGACGGTATAATTGTTTTGACACTGTGGACTTTTGATGATCCCTATAGCTCTGACTATTTTTTGGAGTGTATTGCCACAGTCTTATCTGGAATGTTAATAGTTGGATAAGTCTCTGAACTTTCATATCAAGCAAGGTTACGAGGATAAGACCATGTGGGTCAAAACAGTTGTCAAATTTCAATCGAAAGGATGTGATCTTATGATTTATGTCGGCATTGATATCGCCAAAGACAAACATTTTTGCGCCATCGCTGATTCTGATGGTGAAATACTGGAACAGCCATTCGGGTTGGATAACAACCGCACAGGCTATTCCTTGCTTTTATCCAAGCTGAAACCATTCAGCAGGGAATCTGTCCTTATCGGCATGGAGTCGACCGCGCACTATGGCGAAAACCTCTTGTTCTTTCTTCATGACAACGGTTACAGCATATCAGTCATCAACCCGATACAGACTGCTACTCTGCGAAAAGCCGGCATCAGGAAGACCAAGACAGACGCGGCTGATTCCCTGCTCATCATCAAGTCCCTAATCCTAAACAAAAACAGGGTATTTGATAAGCAGGATATCGCTTATCTGAGGCTGAAGAACCTGTGCAGATTCAGAAGCAAGCAGAAAAAGTCAACCACTAGGCTGAAGATCCAGCTGGTAACCTTCGTGGATATTGCATTTCCCGAGCTGCAGACATTCTTCAAGTCAGGCATCCACGGTAAAGCCTGTTATGAGCTGCTTAAGAGTTGCCCAGCCAAAGATGATATAGCTGCCTTACACCTTACCCGTCTAGGTAACCTTCTCTCAAAAAGCTCTCATGGGCGCTTCGGGAAAGAAGAAGCTATAGCTTTGAAAAGTCTTGCTAAATCATCTGTCGGCACTAGCGACACTTCCATCTCTCACCAAATAGTTTCGACTATAGAGCAGATAGAATTGCTGGAAAAGCAGACCGCTTCGCTAGATAGCCTAATTATATCACAAGTATCGGATTTGGATTCCGTCCTGTTATCCGTACCGGGCATGAGCCATATCATATGCGCCATGATACTGGGTGAGATAGGTGATATCAAGAGATTCTCTGAACCCAGCAAGCTTCTTGCCTTTGCCGGACTGGACCCTTCCGTAAACCAGTCAGGAAAGTTCAAAGCCAAAAGCACAAGGATGTCCAAACGAGGGTCTTACCTCTTACGCTACGCATTGGTATTCGCTGCATGGAACGTATGCCGGAACAACAACACGTTCAATACATACTATGAGCTTAAGAGATCCCAAGGCCATAGCCATTACTCGGCATTAGGACATGTGGCTCATAAGCTGGTAAGAGTGATTTTCAAGATGCTGAAAGACAATGTTGCTTTTAGCTTAGACTAAACACTATTCTCATTTCAAGGTACATCGGGCTTTCTTCCTCGTGCCCTTTTTTGTTCTTACTCCTATGTTTTATATGAATCATCAACATCTGTTATTTTTCTGTTGACTTTTCATAGTTGGACTCCTTTATATCAAGCATTTTATGCTTTGATGCAATTTATCTGATTCAAATGCAGCTTCTATTACCTGCATTACTCTTCTTAACTCATCTTGCTTTACTATTATATCCTCTTTACCGTTCAGATAAGCGATTATATTCATATAATACTCTGCCCATTCGCTCTGAATTTTTGGAAGTTCAAGCTCTTCAAGTGTTTCTTTAGGCCTTGGAGCCATTGTACGAGTAGGACCTCCCACAGTCTGTACAATTTCCGGTTCCCATTCCATAACAATCTGACTTGCTCTTGTTATCTTTCCATTACATTCCCAGTTCTTTACTATAACAGAACCCTGATCTGCATTAACATACCATCTCGGCATTTTTTCCAAACAGTATGTACCAACTTCAATTTGTGCGGATAAACCTGATTCAAATCTGAGAATAAGCTTGAAATAATCATCTACCTCCGGTGTCTTTATGCTGAATAACTGACAGTATACTTCAGTTACCTTTTCATTTAACATATACAGCATCTGATCTATAAGGTGAACTCCCCAGTCAAAAAGCATCCCTCCTCCTGCAACCTGATGTGCTCTCCATCCGTGCATAACGCCATTTTGTCCATGCACTCTTGATTCGATAGTATAAGGTTTGCCGATGAGATTTTCTGATAGAACCTTTTTTACGGTCTTGTAGTCCTTATCCCATCTTCTATTCTGATGTACTGTAAACAATACATTGTTTTCTTTTGATGCCGCTATCATTTCATCTAGTTCAGCAAGATTCATTGCTACTGGCTTTTCGCATACAACATGCTTTTTAGCATTCATAGCCATAACGGAATAGTACTTGTGGAAATTATTCGGAGTTGCTACAAGCACAAGGGAAAAATCACCATTTTTCAAGAAATCCTCTACATTATCATATGTCTTCAAACCATTTTCAGCTGCTACTTTAAGTCTCTGCTGATCAATATCAAAAGCGCTTGTTACCACTAATCCAGGTACTTTAACTGAATTTTTATGGTGCCATGAACCCATTCCCCCATATCCTATTATGCCCAACTTGTATTCCATATAAAACCTCCATCTGCTTCATATTATTACTATTATCTGTTTATGTCAACATCAAAATCTTTAATATATTTTAAGAAATTTCTTGCTGAATATTGATATTTTTGTTTTTCTTTATTTTCAAATCGCTGGACTTAATACCTAAAAAAACAAAATAATCATCCATGCGAAAAATTTTAACTCCTCCGAAAACTGAAATAAACTTTTTTTTGTACCATTCCAATCTTTTTGTAACCATAAGCATCCTGCCTTCAGGAATAAGTTTTTTATAACCTTGCTCTATAAATCTTTTTGGAACGGAAAAATCCGCATGATATGGCGGATTGCTTAAGATTAAGGTGAAATCATCTCTATCAATACTTTCATAAGCATCGCTTTGGATTACTGTGACATTACTGACATTATTTAATTGGGAATTAATTTTTGCGTACTGTACAGCCAAAGGGTCATTGTCACACATTATGATATTCTCTTCTTTAGCTATCTTTGCGCAGCTGATACCTACAAGACCATAACCGCATCCTAAATCCAGTATGATATCATCTTTATTTATATTACATTTGTTCAGCATAAAAAGAGTGCCTTTGTCGGCACCCTTATATGAAAACAATTTTTCTGAAGTTTTGAAAGTTAACTCAACTCCGAATACTTCGGTATGTATATTCAATTGAATACCTCATCTTACTATTCTACTGGCGGTACATATGACCCATCATCAGGGACAAGCTTGTATTCATCTTTAGATGAGTTAGGTGTACGGAATATTATTACATAATACTTTCCGCCATCGACATATCCGTTTTCTGGTGTTAATTCAACTCTTCCTACTTTGGTTCCACCATAAAATATACTGAATACATTAGGGTGTTTTTTATCAATATCTACTTTAAATTCAAGAACTTCACCTGCTTCAAATTCGTTCCACTGTTGAAGGATCTTTACATTTCTAATCCATTTTACTGTAAGAGTGTTCTGAGTAGTATTTGTAATATAATAAGTCGCTGTCTCCTTCGTTCCGCATCCGGCAAGTGAAATACACAACCCTGCTGCTAGTACAATCACCATAATTAGGGAAATAATCCTTTTATAACTCTTCATCTATACGCCCCTTTCATTATTCGATATTTTCAATATCCCTCTTTGTTTATTTTATCATTTATAAGCATCTCATACTATATGAAAAATGTGATATTTGTTGTATTTAAATAACATCAGCTATAACCCTCACCTGACTCGCTTCTGCACTTATATTCAATGGAAATGCATATATACTATTAATATAGCTATTTTTAGTATATTTATTCAAAATTTTTAAATTAGTAAGGTTTTCCAATATAAGAATATCACCTCTCATAAAAGTTTTATGCGTTTCAAAAGGGAAATAATCGCAAGAAGGCATATCGAATCCTATAATAGATATTTCTTTTTGTACAAGATACTCAGCTGTCTTAACATGTATTACAGGATGCTCTGTAAAATATGATTCCTCATAGAATTTATCTTCAAATCCTGTATATAAAATAACTATGTCATTTTTTCCTATAACCTTAAATTCTTCTGTTACAGCAATATTCATACTTCCTCTTACATCAATTATCCATCCTTTTGAACAGAATCTTGTTAAAGGATATTCAGAAGCGGTAGTATCACTATTGATAAGATGCTTAGAAAAATCTATATGCGTACCGGTATGAAGCGAGGTATGATATTCGCTTAAAACATATCCGTCAGATGCTATACTCTTTGTATAATTAATTATAGTTTTACAATCTTCCGGGTAAGATGGCATATTATTATATATCCTATGACTAATATCAATCAGCAATATCATTCACCTCTTTCTCGAATTTAAATGATAATCCTTCTTCTGTTGAAACCACTGTTATATCACCTGACAAATCAGTTCTGTAAGTATTGATATTATGAACTTTTAATCTGCTTATTATCGTCTTGTGCGGATATCCATAATCATTATCAGTACCAAGTTGTATTATCGCATATATCGGGGATGTTTTATACAAAAACTCTGATGTAGTAGAGGAGCTTCCTCCATGATGCGCAATCTTTAGCACATCACAGTCAATATCCATTCTATTATCCAGAATATTATGTTCTGCCTCACTTTCCAAATCTCCTGTAAATATAAAAGTATTACCCATATGGTCTAATTTTAACGCTATTGAGTAATTATTAATTTCTTCATACTTCAAATTTGCATCTGTTAAAATGGTGAATATCATTTCTCCATATCTGAATATTTCACCATATAAAGGTATTAAAGATGTTATCCCCTTAGTTTGTATCTCTTTTTCAGTATTTTTGTAAGTATAGTTATCTCTTATAACTGGACTTTTTAAGACAAGATCAATATCATATTTCTCGGAAATATCTTTAAAAGAACCTATATGATCTTCGTGAGGATGAGTGAGCACGACCATGTCTATCGTATCCACATTATGGTCCTTTAAGAATCTTAGTACTTTTTTTGACATATTTACGCTTCCCGTATCTATTAAGATATTATGCTCACTATCCTGTAGTAAAATGCAGTCACCTTGTCCCACATCAATAAAATGAACCTGCATAGAATCTTCCTGAATGAACTCGTTGGAAGATTTATAGATATTTAAACTTTCTATCAGTTTATTTACTAGAAATATGGATAAAGCAAGCAGAACCAGTATAATTATATAAATATACTGATTCCGCCATTTATAGTTTTTTATACTTTTATTACCATACATACCTATTCTTTTGTATCTAGCTTTATTTCACCAAAACCTTTGGGAAGTTTCGACAACAGAATAAATCCTATGAGAAATAGAATAATAAGGGACAAAATACCATATCTGGAATGTCCAGTTATTATTGCAAATAACCCCATTAGAAGCGGTCCCATAATATCTGCTAATTTTCCAAATATGTCAAAGAATCCGAAATATTCATTAGATTCCTCTTTGGGTATTATTCTACCGAAGAATCCTCTTGATAGAGACTGTATTCCTCCTTGAGCCATACCGACTATAACAGCAAGAACCCAGAATTGCCATTCAGTCTGTAAAAAGAATCCGAATATGGCTACAAACATATATATGCCAATAAATACTTTTATAATTTTTAAAGTCCCGTATTTTGTTCCCAGATATCCTGCAAGAATTGCACATGGGAATGCGATAAATTGGGTAAGAAGTAATGCTAATACCATGGATACAGAATCCAGTCCGAGTTCTGTACCGTAAACTGTCGCCATAGTTATTATTGTATATACCCCATCAATGTAGAAGAAATAAGCAAGAATAAATAAGAATATGTCTTTCTTGGCTTTTATATTCTTAAATGTTCGACCAATTCTTACGAATGCATCTTTAACTTTTCCTTTCGTATTTTCAAGATAATATGTCTGGTGTACATTCTTAAATAAAGGTATTGTAAGAAGAAACCACCATAATCCTGTTATCACGAATGCAACCTGGATTGAAGATTCATCATTCAATCCAAATGGCTGGAAAATATAAATAACAAGACACAATATAAATGGAATACAGCTCCCTATATATCCATATGCAAACCCATTTGAAGATATCTTATCCATCCTGTCATCAGTAGTCACATCAGTAAGCATGGAATCATAAAACACATTAGTAGCTGCATACCCGATTCTTGCTATAACATATATAATCAAGAATGCAAGCCATGTATTCATAAAAGCCATTGCAAAAGCACCTAGCACTCCAACTGACAAAGCAACAGCAAACATCTTTTTCTTCATTCCCTTGTAATCCGCTATGGCTCCAAGTATTGGAGACAAAAAGGCAAGAATAAGAATAGCCACAGAATTAGCTGTTCCCCATAAAGCTGTAGCTTCATTTGCTTCCATAGTACTTGTTTTTGCTATCATAGCAGCAAAGTAAATAGGAACAAGAGCTGTTGTCAGCATTGTAAAAGCGGAATTGCCTACATCATACAATACCCAGCTCCATTCGGTCTTGTTCATTTTTTTACCCATTATTTAATTCCCTCCAATTAACCCTATTAATGATATTTTACCATCATCAGATGCTGTTTTGAATACAACTTTCATTAAATTATGATTTATTTAAGGTTATAATACATTTATGCTCAACAGAGGGGATGATTGCTTGATAAAAGGCGAACTTATAGAACTGAAAACTGAGAATCTTATAAATGCTTTTCATTTTGGGATTTTGGTTTCGACGATATTAAGAAGAAACACAACAGATGAAATAAACAATAAAAATAGGACTTTTTACTGTTTTAACGGTTTGTGATTCACCACTACTTCTGTAAGAGCAGGCATACTTTTTAGAACAGTGTAATCAATAGACGAATCAATAATCGTAGAGTTAAGAAACAAAGAATCAAGTTTAGTAAAGAATTTCAAATCCTCCAGACTCATTACATTACCTTGCTTTAGTATATGATCGATACCCATAATATCAACTGTTGCATTTACTTTCACATAAACATAATCATACTCAAAAACATTGCCTTCTATTTGGTCGTCAATCCGAATTGACGTGATTTTCTGCATATTTTCATATGTAAATTCAAGATTCGATGCAATAAAAGCTGGGATCAGCAGTCTTTCTAATTCCTTATCTCTGAAATTTTCTGGTAATGTGACCAGTTCAATAGCGTTATCATTAGCATAATTTTCAGCAGTACTTACAGTTTTGGTATATATTATTGCTCCTTTAGGCAGAGCATCTTTTTCAATGTGTGTAACCTCTGCTGAAATAAAGAATTTTGTGAACTGCTGCATATTTATTAGCATTTCTTTGGTTATTGAAGTGGTCCCTTCCTCAAATTTCACAGTTTCCATATTACCTTCAAGACCATAAAAGATATCTTTTCCTAATGTTGTTGAGAATGGCAGCTGAACCATTTTTTGTGTACCTACATAGTAACCGTCATTTCCTATCATCTCCATTCTCATTAAAGGTCTTTCTTTCTGATTAGTCGTTGCGAAAGCCCTGTCTTCGATGCTCTTCAACTTATCAGATATTATAATATGGTCTATGGTACTGTCTTCAAATGCACTTTCACCGATCTGTTCGATCTGTTCCATATTACATATCACAATATTTCCATATGCTTTATAGAATGCGTAACGGTCTACCTTCTTCAATGTGGATGGTAGGTATATGACAGCATTGAAAAAACCTCCAACCCCTGCTTCGTAAAACGTTGAAGAGAGGCTTTTCACACCTTCAGGGATCACTATATCTGTTTCAGTCTGATTACACTTAATAAGTATTCCGTCACCTACTATGACAAATTCATCCTTTAGATTCTTATACCATTCAGTATCATTAAAGGCACAAACTCCTATGCTCTTTACGCTCTCAGGTATGAAAACTTCTTTGACATGCACACATGCAGAAAAAGCCATATCTTTGATATGTACCACCGGTATATTCCTTATTGTCTCAGGTATTATCACGCTTTCTTCTACACCATCATATTCTGTAATAGTAATCTCATTATCTTTTATAGTGTAAGTAAAGGAGCCTTCCTTAAGATCGCCTGTAGGCTCACTTCCATTGTTACAAGCTGAAAGTAACAGGACTGTTATGAGCACGAAAACTACTAAAACCTTTTTCATATCGTCTACTTCAACTCCTCTTTATATTTTAGCACAAATCATTGTATATATATTTCTTATTGTTGGCCTGTTTCTTCTATTGTTTCTGATAAAAGATAAGGGATTGTCAGGTGCATGAATAGGTGTTATCATTGCTTATTTTCTTAATATTCATATAACCGCCATACCATGCATGGTTGCAATTATCGCATTTAACAATTTTAATTACATGAACAACACCCGGATTTTTCTGAAACAGGATGTATTTCAATATATTCATGAATATCCTGCTATAAAATACTCTGCTGTATACAGCTACGTGTAACTGTCCGCATTTAGGACAAACAGACAATACATCATCACAGTATCTCTTCATTACTTTACAGTCTTTGTTTATAGCATACTCATTATATCTGGTTAGAAGAAACAGTAGGCATATTATGTATCCTACCACTGACATTGCAAACACATATGCAGCTGTTATATAGGAAGACAAGATAAGCCAGTATGCTATAGTGCCTATTGATATTGAAATTATGTTTACAGTCTTATTTGTTTTTACTATGTCCATTTACGTGTCCACCTTTTCTAAGATGTACACATAATACTATTAGTTATGTACTATAATACGGACTTATGTAGCATATTTCAAAGTTTTTATCTCTAAAAAAACAGCTCATAAAAACAAGCTGTTACTGCAAATATGTAGAATTATAAATAGAAATTCTATCTGGACAGTTTGCCTATTGCACTGTTAATACCACCTTCAAGATTTCCTCCAACATTACTTCCTTTTGCAAATAAAATTGCATCAGACATTTGTTTTTCCTTCTTTTTTGATGGTGCTTTGTCAGCCGCTTCTCTTGCTTTTATATATTCATCGACCTTCTCTGGAGGAATAAATAAATCTTCTGCAGCTTTTTTCTTTTGGGACCTGAATAAATCCTTAATTGCCATAACTATTACCTCCACTTATTTTAATAACATTAGAAAGATATCATTTTTTTATAAATTGTCAAATTTAACTTGACCAGATAAATTTTACTGCTTTTCATTAATTTTGCAGAAAAAAGAGCAGCTTTAGCTGCTCTAATTATATTTACAACCTTCACTTATATCTTCGTGCTGTTTTTCAAAAGCCAGTCTTCTGCTTGCTTACACCATAATCCTTTATTAGCATTGCATATTTTAGCAAGTTCAGGATAGCCTTTTTCTTCAAAATCACTTATTGCTGTTAAAGGCATGCTTATTCCTGTGTATATCAATTTCTTCCCCCCTGGTATTTTAGGAAGATTTAAAGTAGCTTCTGCTGCAGAATCCAATCCTCCGATATGAGTAACCATAGCTGCTGGATTTAGCTTCCCTTCTTCACACATTGTTATGCATTTTTTCATATCATCGGTGTTGCCGCCGCTGGTGCCTACAATGTGAGTAGAGTTGTAATGGACATTATAGAAGTTGAAAGTTGCTGAAAAAGTTGGGTCTGTGGGGCCAGCAAAGAAATTTAAGCATCCGTCATATCCTAGTATCTTATCTCCCTGTTCAACAACAGGTTTTACAGGTGCAAACACAAAGACATCATCATATCCTTTGTTATCTGATAATTCCATTAAAGATTTTACAGGATCTTCTGTTTTTCCTGTATTTAAATAAATTAATTTAACTCCATGTTCTGCAGCCCATTGCGGGGAGAATATTTCTGCAGCTCTTGCAAGTCTAGAGTCATCTATATCTGTTACTACTAAAAGTGAAGGTTTTCTTTCCTGGTTAACAGCATAATCTATGGCACCGAGTCCCATTGGACCCACACCTGCTAAAATTGCCATTTTTCCGCCTTCTTTTATGCCCATAGTATGCTCGTAATTTACTCTGTTGGTGTGGTACATAGCAGAAAAAGCTCCAATTATACAAGACACCGGTTCTGCAAGTGAACCCTGGTAAAACGAATCACCATTATATTCAAGAAGACAGTCAACTTCCAGCACTTCTTTGGCAATTATCATATTCTGTATAGTACCGCCAGTATATCTAAATGAATATCCGGGTGCTGCATATATGTTTGAAGGATGATTAAGGTTAGTCTGCATTGTAAAACGCTGGCCTTTTTTGTATCTATCCTTATATTTTTTTCCTACTTCGATTATTTCACCACACATCTCATGTCCGATTATGATTGGATTCTTATCTACATCTTTCGGTACCCTCTTGTGCTTTGCTCCTTGTATAGCAGCTTTATATGACGACATGCATATGCTATCAGTTACTACCCTTGCTAATATCTCATCATCATTTATTTTTGGTAGTTCGAATTCTTCTAAACGAAGATCATTCTCACCATATAATCTTACTCCCTTTGTCTTCATTTTATCTCTTGCTCCTTTCTTCTTGTTTGACGACATGCAGCTTTAATATCTTATCCAAATTCTCCAATGCCTCTCCGGTTCCTAAAACCACACAGGATATAGGATCATCTGCAATTGTAACCTCAAGGCCTGTCTTAATAGAAAGAAGAGTATCCAGACCGTATATAAGACTGCCTCCACCTGTTAAAACTATACCTCTGTCGCCAATATCTGCTGATAGTTCAGGAGGTGTCCTTTCTAATACATTTTTAACTCCGTCAACAATCTGCTGTACTACTTCGTCAAATGCTTCCATAAGCTCTGATGAAGTTATTTCAATCGTACGTGGTAGTCCTAGTACAAGATTTCGTCCTCTTACCTGCATTGAAACTTCTTCTTTTCTTGGATATACGCAACCTATACGTATTTTCATCTCTTCAGCCATTCTTTCACCTATATGAAGGCTGTATTTCTTTCTCATGAATTTAATAACACACTCATCAAAAGCATCTCCGGCTATTTTAATAGATTTGCTTTTTACTATTCCGCAAAGAGAGATGACAGCTATATCTGTTGTTCCGCCACCTACATCCACTACCATGCTTCCGTATGCCTTGGTAATATCAAGACCTGCTCCAATTGCAGCAGCAATAGGCTCTTCAATAATATATACTTCTTTTGCTCCCACTTTATCGGCTGCTTCAATAACTGCTCTTCTTTCCACTTCAGTTATACCGCTAGGTACGCATATCATTATTCTAGGCTTGTATAAAAGAAGCTTCTTGCCGCATACTTTTTTTATAAAGTATTTTAACATTTCTTCTGTGGCTTCATAATCAGATATGACACCATCACGTAGAGGCCTTATCGCCTCAATATTAGCAGGTGTCCTGCCTATCATCAGGCGTGCATCATCTCCGACGGCCTTTATTTTACCGTCATCATCTCGTGATACAACGGAAGGTTCACGCAAAACTACGCCTTTGCCTTTAACATATATAAGTACTGAGGAAGTACCGAGGTCTATACCAATATCAAGTCCCAAACCATTGCTCCTTACATCTTATTGCTCTAATTATATACTATTTTTAATGCAATAAATACCTATTTTAATCATAAAACATTAATATTTGATTAATGTGCTGTTACTTCGGTCCATGCCTTATTATATAATACTGTGGCTTCTGCATTATATTCAAAAACCGAGCATCTTGACAGCATATCTTCTGTAGGAAATGCTGCAAGATTATTTTTCCATTCATCATCAAGTAAGTCTATTGCAGATTGTGATGTGATGGAATAACCAGTTTCATTGGCATTCATAACCATGATGTCATCCCTTAACATGAAATTGATGAATTTTTCAGCAGCTGATACATTTTTCGCATTCTTTGGTATTACCATAGCATCAACCCACCTATTACTTCCTTCTTTGGGGATAACATATGCTAAATCCTCATTCATGCTCATAGCATCAACAGCTTCTCCAGACCATACAACAGCTAACGCACCTTCTTTCTGAACCATCTTATCTTTAACTTCATCGACAAGATATCCTAAAACTAAAGGCTTTTGTTCAATAAGAAGGTTCATTGCTTCATCAATTTGGGTTTGATCAGTTGTATTCTGTGAATAACCAAGTTTGATTAAAGCTACCATCATAGAGTCTCTCTGACTGTCTTGCATGAATATCTTTTGTGAATATTTCTCATTCCAAAGTATGTCCCAGCTGTCTACTGTATCACTTACCATTGTTTTGTTGTAAAGTATACCAACTGTTCCCCATAGATATGGTACTGAGTATTCATTGTTAGGATCATATGAAAGATTCTTATGAACATCATCTATCTTCGAATAATTTGGAATATTCTCCATATTAATCTTTTGAAGCATATCCTCTTGTATCATTCTTTGAATCATATAATCAGATGGAAATACTAAATCATATGAAACTCTGCCTTTTGAGAGCTTGACATACATATCTTCATTTGTTGTGAATGTGTTGTAATTTACCTTAATGCCTGTCTCCTCTTCAAACATGTCAATAACAGCCATGTCGATGTATTCGCCCCAGTTGTAAACATTCAATACTTCCTTGTCGCTTGCACATCCGACAATAGATAGCAGAATTACTGCTGATAAAAGAATTACCAATACTTTTTTCATTTTTCTTCATTTTCTCCAATACTTAAAATTTGTTTTTCTCTATTTAAAAATGTATCTTTATTGTTTTTGCTAATACGCTTTTTTGATGAAAGCTCGCGTTTGTTTACTACAAGGAGTAATGCCATTACTGTTACAAATAATAAAGCTGAAACAGCATTAATTTTTGGATTCACTCCTTTTCTAGCCATAGAAAATATAATCATAGAAAGATTCTCTACATGTCCACCTGTAGTAAAATAACTTATGACGAAATCATCCACACTTAAAGTAAATGATAGCAGAAAACCTGTAATTATGCCTGGCATCAATTGCGGTATTATAGTCTTTCTTAATGCATAAAAGGGTGTAGCACCAAGGTCTTGAGCAGCTTCATATACGGAAATATCAGTTTGATATAGTTTTGGTAGTACGGAAATAATTACATAAGGAGTACAGAAAGTTATATGAGCTAAAAGCATGGATACAAATCCTAATTCTATCCCTACAAATGCAAAAAGCATCATAAGCGAGACTCCTGTAACTATATCTGGATTCAGAACTGGTATATAAGTTATTGTCCTGACTGTTTCAAATGTCTTTTTTTTCATTTTAATTATACCTAATGCAGCAAATGTCCCAAGAACTGTAGCTACAACTGAAGCGACTAAAGCTATCAGGAGGGTAGTTTCCAAAGCATTCAGTATCTTGCTATCCGTAAATAGCTGTTGATACCATGTTAAGGAAAATCCCTGCCACACTGCACGAGATTTAGATTCATTAAACGAATATACAATCAATACTATAATTGGGGCGTATAGGAATAACAATATTAAAAAAAGATAAATCCTTTGTAACAGTTTCTTCATAATAATCCTCCTGCTCCAACTGATTCGTCTCCATACTTATTGATAAATATCATTGATACGAATATGAGGACCATAAGAAGCAATGACAATGCGGAACCTAATCCCCAATCACCAGTAATAGTAAATTGCTGTTCAATAATATTTCCTATTAGGGTAATCTTACCACCACTTAAAAGTCTTGAAATTACGAATGTGGATAAAGCCGGCATGAAGGTCATTGTTATTCCTGATATAACCCCTGGCATGCTTAAAGGGAATATTACTCGTCCGAAAACCTTGATGTTATTTGCTCCCAAATCCTTTGCTGCTTCAATTACACTCTTATCTATCTTAACAAGTACCGAATAAATTGGAAGTATCATAAAAGGAAGGAAATTGTATACCATTCCTAGAACTACTGCAAAATTATTATACATAAGCTGTACCTGTCCAAACCCTATTAATGCAAGAAATCTGTTAATCAATCCCTCATTCTCAAGCAATGACAACCATGAGTATGTTCTTAACAGAAAATTCATCCACATAGGAAGTACTATCAGTATGAGCATAGTGCTTTTTTTTGCAAAATCCTTACTTGCAAGAATCATTGCTGCAGGATACCCAAGGATAAAGCATACTATTGTCGCGATAAGCGACATGTATAATGATCTGCCAATTACTTTTAGATAAAGCGGTTCAAATATTGCTTTGATATGATCCAGAGTAAAGACAGTCTTACCTGAGGAATTGTCGGTAAAGGCATAAAATACTACAAGAAGGAGAGGAACAACGATAAATATCGACATCCAAATAAGATATGGTAAAGAAAATCTTCTTTTACTCATGCATTCACCACCGTTTCAACAGGTTTTATTTCAATTGCTTCATGATGCATTACATGTATATTATATGGATCTACAGTAATCCCCAGCTCATCTCCCACCATCTGAGGTATGGTAGAATGAACTTTCCATTCAAAAGAAGGCCCTTCCACCCATATTTCATAATGTACACCTTTAAATGTCACTAATGTTACTTTTCCTTTAAGTTTTGCTTTATCGGGCCGCACCAATATCACATCCTCAGGCCGTACTACAACATCAACTGTTGAGTCCTGGCCAAACCCAGTATCAACACATGCAAAATCAACTCCATCTATACGTACAAGTTTATCTTTAATCATAATACTGTTGATGATGTTGCTCTCCCCGATAAAATATGCTACAAAAGCATTTTTAGGTTCATTATAAATGTCAACAGGAGTTCCAATCTGCTGTATCCTGCCGTTATTCATTACAACTATAGTATCAGATAATGTTAAAGCTTCTTCCTGATCATGTGTTACATAAACAAATGTAATACCTACATCCTTATGCATTGTTTTTAACTCATCTTGCATGTCTTTCCTGAGTTTGAGGTCTAATGCCCCCAAAGGCTCATCTAAAAGCAGCACTTTAGGTTTGTTTATAAGAGCTCGAGCGATTGCTACCCTCTGTTGCTGACCTCCACTAAGAGTGGATATATCCCTGTCCTCATAACCTTCAAGATTAACTATATTAAGATATTTTTTTACATCCTTCTGTATTTGTTCAGGATTGATTTTTTTTATTGTAGGTCCGAATGCGATATTCTGGCCCACTGTAAGATGCGTGAATAAAGCATATTTCTGGAATACTGTATTAAGCATCCTCTTATGAGCAGGTACATCATTAATCCTTACACCATCAAATAAGATATCACCCCCATCAGGCTGTTCAAAACCGCCGATAATCCTTAATGTAGTGGTTTTTCCGCACCCTGAAGGACCTAATAATGTTAAAAACTCTCCTTCATTTATATAGAGATTTATACCGTCAATAGCAGTAAAATCTCCATATTTCTTGTAAATGTTCTTAAGTTCGATAATCTTTTTTCCCATATCTTCTCCCTAATTATATTTAAAAGCTTGGAGGTGTGGTTACCCACAGAACTACTGCTTTTTTTCCTGTCGTATTACGTATTAAATGTTTTGCATCTGATTTGAAATAAAAGGACTGTCCTTTTGTCACTGTATATTTTTTGTCATTTATCTCAAGCTTGATGTTTCCCTCAAGTACAAATCCGAACTCTTCACCTTCATGAGGGTCATCTTGGTAGCTTATACCTCCTGGCTGGAGCGTCATTATAATCGGTTCCATAGAATTTTTCTGGCAATCAGGAACCACCCACATTATCTGCCGTCCTTCAGTTTCATCTTTTTTAGTAACCATATCCTTCTTTTTGTATACAATCTGGCTTGCATATGATCCTGAAAAAAAGTCTGCTAGATTAGTACCTAGTCCGGTAAGCACATCCTGCAGTGTTGTAATTGTAGGTGTGATTATGTTCCTCTCAAGCTGAGAAATATATCCTTTTGATAGCTCAGACCTGTCTGCTAGCTCCTGCTGTGTCAAAGAGTTCAATAACCGAAGCTGTTTTATCTTACCTCCAATATCTATCATCATGCACCCTTTCAATTATACTATACTTAATGTTAAGTGTTACTAAACATAACTGTAATTATATGACCTTTCGTATAAGTGTCAATGATTTTTGAATAAATAATTATTAATTTTATTGAATTTTTATTGGAGACTGTATTAGTCATTATTATCAACATATTAATTGACATTTTTTAATAAAAATGATTGCGCTTGTAAAAAACCACCCTTCAAGGTGGTTTCCTCAATTAATAGTTTCTATTAAAAATCACTGTCAAGCTATTGCATTTCAAATTTCTTCCTTGATGACCATAAACCTAAAGCTGGATTAGATATGTAATATATTTTTTCACCATTGACATTGTTATATCCATCTATCAGCTTCTTAGGATCATATTTTTTTACTGCATCATCATAGTTCATATATTGGAAATTAGCTCCTTCAATTTCCTCTCTAGTCATGTGCCTGACAGCATATGTAATATTGAACTTGCCATCACTTGAGCCATGAATAATATGTGCTGCAACAGATAGGTTATTCTTTAAATCATCAGATTCATCAACTTTCTTAAGAATATTCTCTCTGCCTATGTATCCATATTTTCTTATAAGCCTGTCATTTTCTTTATCTTCTCCAAACCGTTTCACTTCTGGAGCAAGAATTATAAGATCGCCGCCATTTGCTATTGCCATTCTGGTACGATATATCGCTTTATTGCCAAGCCAAGTCGTTTTAAATTCTTTTTCATCCAGATATACAACTATTTTCTCAGGTTCTTCATCAAGAAATGTGAAATTCCTCTGCTGGCTGTCTTTTAGTGCTTCTTCAAAAGCATCACGCCCGTCTCCAGCATACAAACCGTGAATATCTGCTGATGTTCCGTTCTGAGTGGTTACAGTAAATATGTAGAAAAGAGGATATGAGGATATAAAATTCTTTTGAGCATAATCAAACACCTTTCTTACAGGGCTATAATCTCTTCCCATCATTCTTTCCATACCATAAAAAGCTCCCAGCATATGCGATTTGTTAATCATGCTGTTGCCACCTATGCCGACAAATATATTCTTGGAATAATTAGCCATGCCTACTACTTCATGAGGTACAACTTGACCTATAGAAATTATAAGGTCATATGACTTATCCAGAAACATCTTATTCACTTCTACATCTATCTTTTCATTAACAAGACCTTCGGAAACTTCATTGACAAATTCCTTAGGGACTTCCCCAATCTTTACTACATCCTTTTTCCAGTCATGGACAAAAAACCTGTCATGAGGTATTCCAGTAAACATCTCATCCATTTCCTCGTCACTCATAGGCATATGAGTGCCTAATGCAGGAAGTATATCAATGATACAAAAATCCTTCAGCTTGTTATACAGGATTGAAGTTATTTTACCTGACATGGAATAGAATCTGGTAAAATCCGGAGGTACTATCAGTATTTTTTTAACTTTTCTGCCGGTAGAAAAAGCTTTATATACCTCGTCTAGATATTTCGAAAGCTCTTGTTCCGATATAGGTTTTCCGCTGCTTCTTTTAACTAACGATTTCATGTTATACTCCGCTGTACGCTGAGAATCCGCCATCTACAGGAAGGACTATGCCATTTACAAAACTGGAAGATTTTTCATCTACCAGATAAAGTAATGCTCCAATGAGTTCCTCAGGTTTTCCGAATCTATTCATAGGTGTAGCTGCAAGTATCTTATTTGATCTTTCTGTAAATGTTCCATCTTTATTAATAAGTAAGGCTTCATTCTGATTTGTCACAAAAAAGCCTGGCGCTATAGCATTAACCCTTATACCGACTTTCGAAAAATGTACCGCAAGCCACTGTGTGAAATTAGATATTGCAGCTTTTGCTCCGGAATATGCAGGTATTTTGGTTAACGGGGTAAATGCATTCATTGAAGAAATATTAATAATAGTAGAACCTTTTTTCCCCACCATATCTGATGCAAACACTTGAGTTGGCAGCAGTGTTCCTATAAAGTTTAGATTAAATACAAACTCCACTCCTTTTGGATCAAGATTAAAAAAAGTGACTAATCCTTCAGTATCAATATCCTCGGGGTAAAAATACTCTTTTGTTGTTGTGGCTCTTGGATTATTTCCGCCTGCTCCATTTATGAGAATATCGCACTTTCCAAGTTTTTCATTGACTACTGCTTTAGCTTCCATAAGGCTTTCCTTCTCAAGTACATTAGCTTTAACAGGTATGGATATTCCACCCTTTTCATTAATCTCGTTCGATACTTTTTTTGCAGCATCATAATTAAGATCAAGAAGAGCTACCTTTGCCTTTAAACTTGCAAGAGCATCAGCAAACATAGAGCATAATACCCCTCCTGCTCCTGTTATAACTACAACCTTATCCTTTAAATCTATCTTAAACGGTAATTTCATATCTTCGCCTCCTATGCGTTATATGTTGATGCGGAAGTCTCTCCGCCTCTTCCTGTCCAGTTAGTATGATAAAAAACTCCTCGTTCACTATCAATCCTTTCATATGTATGAGCTCCAAAATAGTCTCTCTGCGCCTGCAGTAAGTTTGCAGGGAGCCTTTCGCTCCTATAACCGTCATAATATGATAATGCTGCCGCAAATGCCGGTATAGGGACACCATTAAGCACACATGCTGACACAACACGTCTTAAACTCATTTGACATTCATCTGCCTTTTGTTTGAAGAAAGGATCAAGCAAAAGATTGGAAATTTCAGGATCTTTGTCATATGCTTGTTTTATTTTTCCCAAAAATGCGGAACGGATAATGCATCCGCCTCTCCACATTAAAGCTATACCTCCATAATTAAGATTCCATCCATATGATATAGCTGCAGCCTTCATAAGTTCGTATCCCTGCGCATATGATACTATCTTTGACAGATAAAGCGCTTTTCTCAAATCATCAATAAATTTTAAATGTTCTTCTTTGAAAGATACAGTAGGACCTGTTAGTATCTTGCTTGCATAAACTCTCTGTTCTTTCATTGCTGATAAGCATCTTGCGAAAACTGCTTCTGCAATCAATGTAAGAGGTACACCTTCATTTAGTGCTGAGATAGCAGTCCATTTACCGGTACCTTTCTGACCAGCAGTATCAAGTATTTTTTCAACTAGAGGCTCACCATTTTCCTTTACAGCTAGAATATCTTTTGTTATTTCAATAAGATATGAATTAAGCTCATTTTGGTTCCAGTCTGCAAAAACTTCATGCATTTCGTCTGTATTCATCCCCATAAGAGTCTTCATAATGTTATATGCTTCGCAAATAAGCTCCATATCCCCGTATTCAATTCCGTTATGCACCATTTTTACAAAGTGACCTGCTCCGTTTTCACCAACCCAGTCACAGCAAGGTGTGCCATCTTCAACTTTTGCTGATATAGCTTGAAATATGTCCTTTACATGAAGCCAAGCCTGGTTTGTTCCACCTGGCATTAAAGAAGGCCCTGTTAAAGCACCTTCTTCTCCCCCGCTTACTCCTGTGCCGATATACATCAGTCCTGCATCCTCAACTTTTTTAGTTCTTATAATTGTGTCATTGTAGTTGGAATTTCCCCCATCTATAATTATGTCATTTTTATCAAGTAGCGGGATAAGCTGATTAATCATATCATCTACAGCGGTACCGGCTTTGACCATCATCATAATTTTTCTGGGTTTCTTTAAGTTAGCGACAAGTTCTGAAAGACTGTAACATCCAATAATATTTTTACCTTTTGCTCTTGTCTGGATAAATTTCTCAACTTTTTCTATAGTTCTATTATATACCGCTACAGAGAAACCCTTGCTTTCCATATTAAGCACAAGATTCTCTCCCATTACGGCAAGGCCTATAAGGCCGATATCAGCTTTTTTCATATCTTACCCTTTCTTCTCTATGGGTACTTGATATACCCTTATTTATATATAGATTGTATAATAATGAGCTCAGTTTGTCTATCGATTACCCAATTTATTACTGTTTTCCTGCCCTCAAAGTTTCTTTGTTATACATATTATTTACAAATTTTAATACCTGAATAATTGACTTAAAAAAGTTCGGATCCCATTGGGAAGGATCAGGATATTTTAATCCTATTTTCTTAATCATAGGCAAAACCTGTATAAGCCTATGCTTAAAATCTATATATGACTTGTCTTCTTTTTGCGTCCATCCTGTTTCAGCAACTGCAGCAAGACGAGGGAAAGACATCATGCTCATATTATCTATGTTTTCAATAAATTCCGTCCAAATAGTCGCTTCAACTCCTAAAATATTCTTTCTTAAGCTTTCAGGAAGAACCGCTGGTACAGGATTATACATATAAGTTTTCTTTAAAGGTGTCATTCCTAAAGGATAATCCAAATAATAATGGAAAAAATCTGATACTACAATTTTTCCGCCTACTGATGCTCTAATTGAGCATTCGTCATTCTTCTCTCTCCAGTTCTGGACCGTTATTCCCTTTTCCAGATTTTTGCCTCTCAAACTCTCATTCCATGTAATAGCTTTTTTCCCTTTTTTCTGAAGATATTCGTGTATCCTGTTCAGCATATATCCCTGTAGCTGTTCATAATCTTTAAGGCCAAGGGATTCGAGTTTTTGCTTACAGTGCGGGCATTCCATCCATCGATCTTTAGGTGCTTCATCTCCACCAATATGAACATATTCAGATGGGAAAATTAATGCTATTTCTTCTAGAATATCAAATAAAAATTCATATACCTCTTCTTTACCAGCACATAGTATATCTTTAAATATTCCTGCATGAGTTCGGACAGGTATCTCCTTTGCTGTGCATGACAGTCTTGGATAAGCATGAAGACAAGCTGATGTATGCCCTGGCATCTCTATTTCAGGTATGACTTCTATGCTTTTTTTTCTGCAATATTCGACAATTTCCTTCATTTGGGACTGTGTATAGAATCCTTCGTGTGAATTTTTATTAAAATACCGTCCAAAGTTTGAAAATTCTCTTTTAGATCCTTTTTCAGTTAGCAGCGGGTACTTCTTAATTTCCATACGCCAACCTTGATCATCAGTAAGATGCCAATGGAACCTATTGAATTTGAAAAGAGAAGCAGCATCAATAATTTTTTTGAGTTCTTCAACAGAAAAGAAATGTCTAGAACAGTCAATCATGAATCCTCTATATGAAAAAGCAGGTTTATCTTTTATTTTAAGATATGGGATATTACCCGCATAACTGAATTCAAGCTGTTTTAAAGTCTGAACTGCATAATTCTCCCCTGCCTTGGATGAGCACTTTATTTTAGCACCTTTTTCATCAATAGTAATAGAATATTCCTCAGCAGAATATTTGGAATCGTACTCAACTGATACATTTTCCATAATGCTTTTTCGAAAGAAAAGCTTATAATCAGTGTAAATCTCATTAGGCATTGGTACCAGATTAATGTTCATTTAAGGCCTCCAAAATATAGATATATATATTTTATCATAAAAAATTCGTATTATCTTCCTGTAAGCATAAATCGGCCTTTTTTCCAAGAATTAATACCTAGGAAAGATACTAGCGCTCCAAGAAAAGCCACTGCAATCCAGGTGATTACAGTGGTGTTCCATCCATAGGACTCTGTTATAACACCTATAGTCACTCCTGATGCAGCAGATGCAAGATATGAGCAGGCATCTAAAAATCCCGTTACAGATGAAGCTCTTCCTACATTTGAAAAATTAAGCGGAATGAAAGTAAGAAACATAGTATTAACTCCAAGCATTGATGCAGTAGTAAGTGCAAGCATGATTACTGCAAAAAGCATACTATATCGACCAAAGAAAAAAAGAAGAGTCAGTGAAAAAATGCTTATTGTGAACATGATAGTCGCAGTCAGCATTTCATTTTTTAAGACATTCTTAAATAACCTTACCGCAAGATATACCCCTACTAGATTAAAAATAGGCAGTATTATCGTTACAAGTGAGGCTACAGATGCATCAGCACCGAAAAACTGAGTTACATATGTAGGAACCCATAAAGTTACACCATCTTTTAATATACCATTAAAAAATATTCCAAATATGGTAAATGTTAAACCTGTTCCAAAAAGAAGAGGTATAAGCCTTTTTCCTGATATGGGAGCTTTGATTGACACAATATCCTTTTGTATCTCTGACTGCTTTTTGATTTTAACTTCAATCAGATAGTCCTTCAGAGAATTCATACCGAAAAACCAGACAAAACCCATAACCATAACTATACTCCCTGAAAAAATGAATACCATCCTCCATGACATTGTCTTAAGAAAGAAAGAAGCTATAAGATAGGATAAAATGTTGCCTATCGGTATGCTTGAAGATATAGATGTCCCGGCTTTGATTTGTTGTTTTTTAAGCATAAATTCAGAAAAGCATCTGACAACAGGTGCCCATAACATAGAGCAGAAGTATCCGTTAAAGCACCATAATATTATGATTAAAACAGCATTTGATGACAGTCCGACAAGTATATTCATAAAAGCTGAACCTATAAGTCCGATAAAAATCATAAATTTTGGATGTACTTTATCTCCGATTAACCCGTTTATAAGCTGACCGGTTCCATATGCCGCTAAGAATGCAGTGCCAACAGCCCCAGCGTAAGTCATGTCAAATATACCATCTGACACCATCTCGCTCATGGATGTGGAAAATCCGTATCTTGCCAGATAGTTGATCATATATGAGAACCAGCACAGAATAGTTAATTTTTTTGCGCTTTTATCGAAATCCAATTAAAGTACCTTCCCTAAGCAGTCAATTAAGTTATTTTACCATATCACTTATCTTTGGAAAAGACCTCTTTCTGTCATTTCATAATGTTTGTCACAAACTTCCTTTAAGAATTTTCTGTCATGGGATACTGCTATTATTGTACCTTTAAAACTTTTCAGTTTCTCGCGGATTACCGGATTGGAAAGAGGACTTAAATTCCTGGTCGGTTCATCCAGTACAAGAACATTGCAGCCATCTAAAACCATTTTAAGAAGATAAAGCTTTGCTTTCTGACCTCCCGATAAAGAAGCAATTTTATTTGTCATCTCATTGGTTGTGAAGTTCATCCCTCCCATATAAAGCCTTGCTCTGGTTACATCTTCTTTAATCATGCTTGGAGTAAGAAATTCTATACAGCCGCTATTTGTATCCATCTGTTCCCAATAATCCTGAGGCATATACCCGACACGAATATTACTGTCTTTTACTATATAATCAAGAATTTGTTTTAAGAGTGTTGTTTTTCCTATACCATTTTTACCATATATTCCGATATGCTCTCCGCCTTTAACGTAGAGCTTCACATCTTTGGATAATATTCTGTCCCCTCTTGTAAGCTTATCTAATTCCATATCCAGAACTCTTTTGGATGAATCAATATACTGCCCTTCGTAAAATCTTAGAAATATCGCTTCTTCTGCATCTGTAAATTCTGTAAAATCCTCTTTTTCCTTTAAGAATCTTCTCTCCTGGGCTTTAACCGTCTTCATTTTCTTTTTTAAAAGCCTGGCTCCATGGGGATCCTGTCTGGATATTTTTCCCTGTTGTTTTTCAACTTTGTCATGTATCGTCTTCCATTTTTCCAATTGCTTTGCATATTCAGCCCTCTGCATGGATGCGATCTGATCCTGTTTCTCCAGGTTATACTTTCTCATTCTTATATATTCTGAATAACTAAGTCTGGAAATGGAATGGGAACATTCGCTCTTTCTCTTTTGGGTCTCCATATGAATTATAACATTGGCTGTGTTCTCAATAAGAGTCTCATCATGCGATACATACATAACAGGTATCCTGCTGGAGTTAATAAATTTTTCCAGCCATACAAGCGTATCTATATCAATGTCATTGGTAGGTTCATCCAGCAAAAGTACATCCGGTGTTAAAGACAATATAACCAGCAGCTGAATCTTTATCTTTTCCCCTCCGGAAAAAGTGGAAAGCATCCTGTGTTCATCTTCTGCTGTTATTATGAAACCAAGATCATTTATTAGCTTTGAATACCTTCCGATATTATCTTCACTAGTTACATTTTTAATTGTAAGGTAAGTTTTTAGGTCGGAATTTAAATATTTGCTTTCCATTTCCTGCGATAAATACCCTATCACACACCCTTCTTTATAAATACTGCCTTCAATCAAAGCGTATTCGCTTATACTCTCTTTATCATAAATAGCTTTTAAAAGAGTGCTCTTTCCGTTCCCTTCTTCACCTATGACAGCAATTTTATCATTACTTTTCAAACTGAAAGAAAAATTCTTTATAAGCGGACGCATTTCATTTTTTAAATATATTGATAACTCTTTAATCTGTAGCATACATTCCTCCAAAAAAAATCCGTATGTCATGGAATGAAAACGGATGCTGTGATACAAGGTATATGACAGTAATAATCCTCTTTCTTTCCAAGACATAATAAATATGGGTATTACCCGTTATCTGTTATGTTTGTCCTGGATTAAAGAATCATTTTCTACCTCTTTTCTAATATATTGCATAAAAAATATCATCAAATTATCAGTTTGTCAATCCAGTATTGAGTGAAGCGTCATAATAGCATATTGTCTCATTAGAAAATCATTTGGATGATTAATATTATTACCTGTCATATGATGATAGGGCTTTCTTAATAAAAGCTGGTAATGAAGAGTGGTCATATCAGACACGGCAATGTTTCCTAACTCATCCTTTATTTGATAAAGGGCAGGAACGAATGCTTCCCTGTGACCTCTCGTGCATACGATATATGGGTTTGGGTGTGTCGTTGCAACCAGAACTATACTGCAAGAAGGATTATCCTTTCTTATTTCATAAATCATTTTACACAATGTATCCTTGAATGCGTCAGGATCCATTTTGGGATTATTCATGCCAAATGCGAGAAACACCATATCTGCCTTATACTTGCATACACGCTCCTGAACGTTTTCCAGACCCCATAAAGCAGACGTACCGGAAACCGCAGTATTGATATATTTTATATTTCCTGAACCTGAAAAATCCTCGTTCTCCAATATTACCATATCATATCCATATCTGTCTTTTATTCCCAAAGCAGTAAGCTTTCCCCAAAGAGGAAGATAAGGGGATGTATTCGTTATTTCCGAACTGTTCCAACCGAATGTAATACTATCACCATAGAAAACCAGGCTGATGTTTTCCTTCTTTCTTAATTTCTCATTAATAGACAAATCACTTTTCTGATTGCTCGGGAAATACATATCACTGATTTCATGCTCATAAGTCACAACAATCTGCCTCTCATGCAGAAACGCACCTTCCCTCCAGATTGTAAATCCGTCATCTGTAGCAAACACCTTATTATTTTCATCGCTTTTTGGAAAGTATTCATCATAATCCATAATAAATATACTGCCATTATCTAAAATCTTAACCTTACCATCTGCCAAAAGATAATCAACACCTTCAGTATACTCTTTTGTAAGCATAGCATTCTTAACAGATATTATTCTTTTAGCATCATATGCTAAAGGTTGTAAAGGTATATTTCCTTTACTATCCTTTACAACCATAACTGATTCATCATATACGATATTGCCTTGCCATATAGGTTTTAAATACTCATCTAGACAGTACATAAAGTGTTACCTTCACTTTCATAGACACAAAAATTAATCTTTATTCAGTCAAAATGTCCAGCTGTACTTCATCTTTAGGTTCATACAGCTCTCTTTTCTTAAGCTTGTTAAAGAATACCCAAACAAATGGAACGCATACCAAAAAGGTAAGAAAGTCAGAAATAGCTTGAGTATACTGTACACCTGCAAGTCCAATATACTCTGGAAGAATAATTATGAGCGGAAGAAAGAATATTCCTTGACGTAATGATGATAAAAAAGTCGCTGTCCATGACTTTCCGATTGATTGGAATGTCATATTTGCAGTTGTAGAAAAAGGCATAAAAAGCATTGCTATGCATTGTGCTCTGAATGCGACAGTTCCTATCTCTATTACCTGAGGATCATCTGGAAGGAAAAAAGCAATAATATATGGAGCAGCTATGAACCCGATTGTTGCGAAAAAGGCCATAATAGCCATACCAGCTTTTAAAGTAAAGACAAATGCCTCTCTTACTCTTTCATATATCTTAGCTCCATAGTTATATCCTACAACTGGCTGGTATCCTTGGCCAAATCCAAGCATCAGAACGAAAATAAACATTACTATTCTCATAACAATAGACATACCAGCAATAGCTGAATCACCATATAGCGATGCCTGTCTGTTAAGAAGCACTGTAGCAGCACTAGCAAAACCCTGGCGTATGAATGATGGAAGACCATTTTTCATTATTCGTAAAAGAATAATCGGTTTTACACTGATATATTTATAGCTTAAATGAATTTCAGTCTTTTTAAAGATAAAAGGGATAAGGAGTACAAAAAAACTTATAGTCTGGCTTATCGCAGTAGCTAATGCCGCTCCGCCTGTTCCCATATCAAATACAAAAATAAGCAAAGGATCCAACCCTATATTCAATATACCGCCGACAGTTATACCGACCATTGCAAAACTAGCTTTGCCCTGCGCTCTAAGTATGTTGTTCAGAAGAAAGGAACCTGCCATAAAAGGAGCTGCGTAGAAGATATATTTTGCATATGCTTCTGCATGCGGTAGTATCGTATCGGTGGAACCTAAAAGTCTGAGGATAGGTGCGTTATACCTTATACCTACAAGCATGATAATAACACCGAACACTAAAGACGCGACTAATCCGTTTATTGCTATTATGTTAGCCTGTTCATTTTTCTTCTGTCCAAGAAGTCTAGATATCTGTGCACCTGAACCCATTCCAAGCATAAAACCTACTGCTTGTATGATTGCCATAAGAGAAAATACAACTCCAACTGCGCCAGATGCGGATGTGCCCAGTTTCGATACAAAATATGTATCTGCAAGGTTATATATAGCTGACGCAAGCATAGAAATTATCATTGGTATAGCTAGTGTTACTACCAGTTTCGGTATAGGTGTTTCTGTCATTTTTTTGAACTGCAGTTGATGTTTATCCATAAGGTATATATTATTAAATTCTACAGGAAAAGACAACAACAAAAAGAAAAAAATGCTGCTTTATGAAAAAAGTCTAAAAACCATTATCAAGGCTTGAATAAGTTTTCATTACTTTTTCGTATCTGTAGTTTTCTGCTTGAGAATTAAAAAGCTTGTAATATAAGCTGTTTTTCTTCTTCATAAGTTTCTGATGCGAGTCAAAATCCTCTATACGGCCTTCATTGATTACAAGTATCCTGTCACAGAATATGCTTGAAGACATTCTGTGTGATATGTATATAGCAGTCTTGTCACCGACAAGATTATTAAAGTTTTCATATATTTCCGCTTCAGCAATTGGATCAAGAGCTGACGTAGGTTCATCAAGAATTACTAAACTGGAGTCTTTATACAAAGCTCTGGCTATCGCTATTTTCTGAGACTGTCCTATCGAGAATTCCACGCCTTCCTCATCATATTCTTTTCCGAATAATGATTTTACACCGTTTGGCAAACTTTCCACTTTTTTCTTCATATCAACCATCTCCAGAATATCTGACACTTTCTCATCATCAGAACCTATGTCATTACATGAGATGTTTTCATATATACTGAAATTAAACAGCTTGTAGTCCTGAAAAACCGCTGATATGCACAACATATAGTCCTCATATGAATAATCATAAATATCCTTGCCATTTACCAGTATTCTTCCTTCATCCGGCTTGTACAGCCTACATAAAAGTTTGACTATGGTGCTCTTCCCCGCTCCATTCAAACCGACTATGCTTATCTTCTGCCCTTTTTCAATTATAAATGAAATATCATCCAGAATCAGTTTATCCGTTTTAGGGTATTTAAATGATACTTTTGAGAACTCAATGCTCTCTATCACATTTATCTTTTCTTTGCCTTCACTTTGAGCAAGAACAGGTATTTCCATAAGTTCCATAAAGGGTTCAAGATATCCTAAGACCTGCAATATGGATATTATGGATTCACCAAGAGTAATTACCGCTGAAGAAAATCCTACTGCAGCCGACACATACATTGTAAGATCACCTATGCTTATCTGCCCACCTAATGTCCAAGCTCCTACAAACCCATAAGCTAATATAGTCTGCAGTACTACTACAACCTGGAACAATCCGATATACAACCCTATCTTTCTGTAAAACTTACTGAACCATTTATTTATCTCAATATTATACTTAACTATAATATCTGTGAACATGCCAGTCATGTTAAACAATCTGCTGTCTTTATGTATGGTCTTATCAAATGTCAGATTGACATAATACCCATATCTTCTATTTACAGGTATAAGTTCGGAAAAGAATTTAAGCTGATACTTGGAAAATCTGGCTTGTATAAAAATTAGAATGAAAACTGTAAAAATCAATGATATGACAAGAATCCATGACAGATTCAGAATTAACACGACTAGTCCGACTACAGTTACAGACTGATTTATAAATGTTATAGCCATATTTATGAGCCGTGACAAGGAAGATTGGTTCCTCATTGCAAAGGTAGCTCTTTCCTTTAAATCCAAATAATACGGATCTTCGAGATATCTGTATTCTATAGACATTATCTTGTCAGAAAAAGCACGCTCAATCTGCCAGAATAGGTCTTTTTCCTGAACATCTAGCAATCTTTTAAGTGTTTTCTTCAAAAAAGTGAAAGTTACATTTGACAGCACTATTACCAGTATCCAGATTACAAGCACAGAGCTGTCCTTAGCCCCGATTAATTCATTAATCAGATTTCTTGGGAATATTACATTCGTAAGCACATGTGCCGAGTAAATAAGGGAATTTAGGAATAAGGTTATGAAATATACCGGTTTTATTCTCCATACAAGTGATACTACCAAAGATATCTTTTTTGATGCTTTCATATCTCTTCCTCCTCTGTCTGATAGTATTTTCCCTGTACAACGAACATATCATGATATGCTCCGCCCAACGCCATAAGCTCATCATGGGTCCCGTATTCTTTAAGCCCATCATTGTCTATGAGGGCTATAGCATCACAGAATTTAGTGGATGCCAGTCTGTGAGATATATATATTGCGGTCCTGCCATGAATAAGATTATCAAACTGTGAATAGATTGAAGCTTCAGCAAGTGCATCTAGTGATGCAGTAGGCTCATCCATTATTACGCAGCTGCCTCCTTTATACAACGCACGTGCAATAGTCAGTCTCTGGTTTTCACCTCCCGAAAAGACTACCCCATCTTCTTCTATTATCTTTAGCATCATGCTGTTTACTCCTTTTTTTAGTGAAACTACCTTATCATAAAGGTCTACCTGTCTAAGCACATCTTCTACTTTGGCATAATCGATATCCTCTGTTGAACATGCTATATTCTGAGCAATTGTCAATGCCATTATGTTTACTTCCTGGAATACCACGCAGAACATGGAAAACAGCTCCTGTTTATCGTACTCATTTACATCATGGCCATTAATCAGTATCTTTCCCGAATCCGCCTTGAACATCCCCGTCAGAAGCTTTACAAAAGTAGTCTTGCCTGCACCATTAATGCCTACAAGAGCTAACTTGCTACCCGCAGGGATATGTAATGAGAAGTCAGTAAAAATAGGTTTGTCAGTTCCAGGATATTTGAAATTCACATCAATGAACTCTATTTCAATAGGCATATCCTCAGCTACAGCGTTAAGCTCTCCGCCTTTTTCCCCAAGATCCTCATCAAAGAAATTATAAAGATCTTTTACATACATATATTCTTGCATTATAAATGTGATGTTTTCTGATAAAGCCGTCATCTGAAGAGTTAAAACTACGCTTGCTGCAACGTACATAGAATAATCAGCAATAGACATACCTTTTACTGTAAGATAAGTCAGAATACCATATGATGCTATATCAGCCACAACTAAAGTAAAAAGCGATATAAGGCCAAGCAAATACTCTTTGTTCTTTATTACTCTAAACACATCAAGATATCCGGATATCTCCTTTTGAAAGTTCATAAGGATTCTTGTCTTCAAATCATATACTCTGATATCCTTGCCATAAGCAAAATCTTTTGATGTTGCTGAATAATATGCTACTCTTCTTTCCTTTTTGGATAATTCTTCTTTTCTTTTATACTGATATTTCTGAACAAGTATAGCAATATATGAAGTGACAAATATATGTACTATAAGAGCTATAAGTATCCAAATACTCTTTAAACCAATAAAAACAGATAATGCTATAACTATCAATATAAGCTGAGGTATATCAAAAAGCTTATGGTATATACCTTCAATCCCATTAGTATTTGATGAAGTCGCTTCCAAGGCTTTTTCCCGACTGTTGAAGAAATCCGCCTGTTCCATATACTTGTAATCCATTGTAAGAAGTTTCACTGCTTGGTCCTTAATATACTTTATCCGCAAATAGGTTATCCGAGGATAAGTGTAATCTGCAAGCCATTCTTTTAAAAAATATACAGCTGCTCCAAATATGAAGAAAAGCAGTGATAGCTTTACAATACCCTGTAATGAGGGTTCGCCCTCAGTCAAATAACCTTTGGCAGAGCGACAGAAATAATCGGCACGGAAACTGCGAATAATGAATATAATGCGCAGTAAAAATATATCTGTTTATCATCATCCCATGCATACTTAAGCATCCTGCCTATCGGCGAAGCTTTTCTATTTTTCATCCAATATCTCTTTCCAAATAACTATAAGTCCATCTCTATCTTTTTCATCATCATTCATCCTAAGCATATTTTCCACTGATTCAAAAGCAGACTGCCCGATATCATCATAAAAGGTATGCTCTTTACCTGAGTAAAACCTAATATTATCACAGGAAAAATCAGGATTTGAATCAAATAACCTTGCCTTCTCAGCAACTTCCCAAAGCGCAATGCGAGCAGTTTCTTTATCTTTCATTGCATAATACAACATAGCAAGCATTGTATCAAGCATCATACCCATTTTAACAAGGTAGGAAGGCTTATCCTCATATTCTAAAGCCTTTAGAGTATGTTTCAACCACATTACCATCTCCACTGCTTCTGAATACCTATTCATGCTGGAAAAGCAGCTGCACATACCTGCTACACACATATATATATTGACAAGATTATCTAAATAATTCTCCGACAAGACCGTTAAAGCCTGATCATACTTATTCATAGCCACATAGCAGTTTCCTATCCTTGCGTTATTGACTCCGTTCACATTGTATTTCATTAATAAATCTATAGCTTCAGTGAACTTGCGTTCAGATGACAGTATAATCGCTATCCTGGTTTTAATTGACCCAAGTGAGATATCAGGATCTTTATTCTGCTCTATCAAAGTACATGCATGTTCCAATAATTTTTTAGCCTGATTAATAGCATCCGTATCATTTCTTTCCCAACCCAGATTCGATAATGTAATACCGGAGTGATAAACAATATCAAAATCATTAGGATATTTTAATAAAGCTTTAGGTATCGATTCTTTTGCAGTAATATAATCTTTTTTAGCATTAAAAGACTTAATCATTGCCACTGTATCAGTAAGACTTTGTGATTTGAAAGTATAACCCAGCAGATAATCTACAGACAGTCCGAAGTAATCCGCAATCTTTACTATCATCCCTATTTCAGGATTCATCTGACCGCTTTCCCATTTGGATACCGCTCCGACAGATACCCCCATAGCTTCTGAAAACTGCTCCTGCGTCATATTCTTTTGTTTGCGGCATTTTCTAATATTTTCAGACAAATATATTTTCATAGCATGATTTTAGCATATAAAACACCCAAATCAATATATCAATTATATATTTAATTAAAATTATTTTTAACTACAAGTAAAAAACAGCGCAAGCGCTGTTAATTTAAAAGGGTTATATAACCAAAAATCTTAAATCACTTCCTTAGCATCTCCAAAAGGTGCAACTGTAAGGTACACCATTGCTGCTCTTTCAAGAACTTTGCAGCACAACACTGCTTCTTCCAGATTCTTTCCATAGCATACTGCTCCGTCATTTGCTACCAGCTTAGCATTAATACCTGATTCTTCAGTGTATGTTACCTTACCGCCTATAACTGATAACATCTGATTTGTTATGCAGGGCAAATCCTCGCCTAAACAGCTCAATGCCAATACATAAGGTGAATGCATATTTATCATAACTTTTGCTGAACCATCTGAACTGACAGTTACAGATCCCAAGTCCCCTATAACATAACCTTCTTTTTCCAATCCCTCATATACTTCTTTAATCTTGTCTTTCATATCCATTGAACAAGTCTCCTTTCATTTATTGATGCTATTGTATAATTCTATTTTGTATTAATACAGTGACAAAAGTGATTTTGTTGAAAAAATTAAATTATTATATATCAAATTTTTATATACTTTATTTATATCTATTCGTGGATAATATCACTTTAGGAAATCATAGAAACAATATGTTCCGACAATTCTTTATCTTCACAATATATATAACAGCCTTTTTGACCTCTAGATAAAAGCGTTTTATATGTGTTTTTTATTAATTGCTCAGCAGTTTTATCATCTGCTGCTTTTATACCAGATGAGTTGTCATCTTTAGAAATCATAGTTTTATCAGTTATTATTTTTCCAGTTTTTGAATCATATCGCAAATCCTTACCTATTAAAACACCTATATAATCAAATTCAAGACCTTGTGCTGTATGTATACATCCAATCTCTTCAAAAGACTTGGGATTAATAGCCCATATTTTATCTCCATCTAAATTCCATTTAGCTTTAAATCCATCCTCAAGAAAAATATCAAAATCTCCTCTTTTAAATTTCACATTCCAATCATAACAATAACCTGCTGTTATACGAGCTTTATTAGTATCTTGATTTTTAATTCGTAATACATCCCGTAATTCATTTGGATTTGTGAATACTCGAAAATCAAAATTCAACTCTGTAGCATCTATATCAACTGGCTCCCCTATTTGTAAAAGATTGTTGATGAATTGTATATATTGGTTACTTCCATTACATCGAAATTGTGAAGTTAATACTGTTGATTCATTCATAATCACTCTACTGTCAAGAATTTTTGCCCAATGTATTATTTCTTCAATGGAGCCAATATCTTTGGTGGTAATACGCTGGCTTTCGTCAATAAAGAAAACTGTAAACAAGGATGCGTTAATACATTCTTTAATTTGGTTCTCACCATTATAGTCACGAAACATCTGTTTTACTAGTCGATGTGATTCATCGACAATTAAGCAATCATAAAAATTCCGTACACAAGAACTGAAGCCAAAAGGAGAACGAAATAATTGCTTAATATTTACTTCTTTTTTTAAATCTGACTTCGAAAGCAGTTTCAAATACGCTTCTCTTGGCGCACTATTTTTCGTGCAGTAACTTGCATTCAGTCCCTGGACAATAAATTCTTTTAAAAGATTTATAGCTAGAACAGATTTCCCAGTTCCAGGTCCTCCTTGTATTATTATTGTTCGCTTCATAGAATCTTTTTTACATTGATTCATTATTTTTTTACACATATCAAAAACTACTATTTGATCATCAAGAAGTATGAATTCTTTATTGCCTTTCATAAGAGACACAATTGAATCCTGTAATGATTTTGAAGGTCTAATTCTGCCGTTATCTATCTTGTATAACAGTTGTCCATCACTTGATTTCATTGTGATATATTTCTTTATAAAATTCCTTAAGTCAAGAATTTGATCTTTGATAAAGAAGGGAGCTTCTTCATACCAAGTTTGGTATATCGGATTACTTAATACATCTACATATTTCGGATTATAGTTATGTAAAAAAGCGCAAGGAATAACACCAATATTTTCATCTTGCACTTGCTCAGATGAATTGCGAATACATACTGCATATGAATAGGCTTGATATGAAGGATGGCTGACTGTTCGATTTGCTCCACCGGTAAATGCTTTTACACTGTGTTGCATTTCTTCAGCAATTATCTCAGCTTTCTCCCATTGTTTTAATTCTATAATCACAATATTATTGCAATTTTCTCTATCAGCACCAGCAATAATAAAGTCAACACGTAATGAAGTTCTAGGTATCTGATACTCAATAGCAATATTTGATTCGTCAGGAATTTCTTTATCATCCAAGACGTTCCTCATATATTGTAATGAATTCTGCCATGCTCTATACTCAGATATCTGGCCACCTGATAGTCCTTTTCCTTTTAATTGAGTTAAAATTTTATCGGATATAAGATTTAATATTACATCATTATTAAACTCTTGTTTGGTAGCACTATATACAATCATTTCTCCTACCTCTTATAATTTATCATACTTTGTAGAAGTACCTTTTGCTTTATCAACTGGATACTTCTTGGCTGATTCATCAAGTTTCTCTAATACAATGTCTTTGATGTTTAAGTCTAATTTAGTAGCCATTTGAATACAGTAATTTATCACATCAGCTAACTCTTTTTTGACATCATCAAGCGAGAAATCCGTTTCACTCCATTGAAAACACTCAAGTAATTCATTTGCTTCTATTGAAATGCTTTTTGCTAAATTAACTGGGGAATGATACTTGTCCCAATCTCTTTCTTTAACAAATATATCTATCATTTTTGACAATTCTTCTAATGAATCCATTGATTATAATCCTCAATTCCCCTGTTCTCATGTGTTGCAATATTGTTAATCTTTACATATTATATATCAAATAGTGAAGGAGTAGGAAGCATTTTTGTCAATAACTTAAATCTGTCCTCATATACGGACAGTTGCTCATTTAAATTACATAAAATAATACCTTAATTAATTTCTTTGCAATATTTTAATTAATTGATATAATTGCATCAATTAATTGTGAAATCAGTATAAGTGTTTAAAAGTATTGAAGCCTTATACTTATATATTATTACTTACGGAGCAGATGATATGGAAAGAAAAATTGTATTGTTGCTCATAATGGTACTGATATTATCACTTTTAAGTGGTTGTAGTAAAAATGCGGAATCAACACCCCCATTATATGATATTTTTGAAACTAAGCATCAAAGAGATGATATTTCACTTCGGATCTTTGATATTTATAAATGTGAAACAGAATATGCCTTTTATGAGATTGAAGTTATGGAAGGTATAGATACAGAAAGAGCCAAATACATAATCGACGAAATAGATGAGTTAATTAACAGTATTATTTCATATAACGAGATACTGTATATAACGAAACCGACTATAATAATTACCCAGCTCGATATAAAGACAGGAGAGGATTTTGAAGAAGCATATTGCAAAAATAATACAGTAGTAGCTAAATTTGAAATGCTTGATACATATGAATTTACTAGTTACATAATAAGAGCAATGAGTGATATTATGGATCCTTGGTTAATATACGGTATATCAGGTACAGTAATGAACACTAGTATTGACATGAATCAATTACAGGCATATTACAGTAATCCAGATAATTTAAGTACTCTTGATTTCATTGAACCAAGATTCATATATGAACTTAATGGAGAAAATACTGTATATGCAAAGGAAACTGCTATAGCATATTGTAAATATATTTATGATAAGTATTGTTTTAACAGTATTGTTACCTTTGATCCACAAATCAAGATAATGGCAAATAAGAGAATGAAGAATGAATGGCTTAAATCAATTGGAGTGGCTCATATATATAATTCAATATATAGTGGATTGTTCAGCGGTTATAAATTTACAATAAATAGAGATGACAGCATTACTATCCTCTCACCTTTTGCTGAATACAATATAAAAATGCAGAAGGATGAAAGATTCTTATTAACTTCAGTTGATAATCTTGTAGTGTTTTTGTATAAAAACCTGATGGGGGTTGCAGAACTAAAAAAGCGACTTAGTGTCTCTCCATATTATGATGAACTTAAAACTGATGAAGTTATTATATATGAAATTGATGAGTCTCTTCTTAGTGGTGGCGGACAAACTAATATGAAAAAAGGTATTATCCAATTAAACAGCTTTGGCATAGAATTCATGCATATTCATGAAACAGTACATTTCTTCTTTCAAGAGTATTATCAGCCAACATACATATTCTGGTATCTTCAAGAAGGCCTTGCTTGCTACTTGTCCAACACTGCTACCAGCTTCTATACTTATGTGACAAATCCTTTGAATAATGAGCCATTTTACCAAGAGCAAATTATGATGTCGTTAATATATGAAAACGATTGTAATGGTCAGACTTTAATGTATATATATAATAATTCACAAGAACTTGAACAGAATTTAATGGATTATTATTTATCACATGGAGGAGAAATCAGCCCTTTGGATGATTTTAATCTAAGTTTATATGCAGATGCTATGTCATATGCATTGTCAAAAACATATTCCAATAATTTATATATTTTTAATTACTATATATTAGCTGAATCTTATGTAAAATATCTTGTAAATACTTATTCACTAGATCAGGTTATACAAGCCAATATGGATTGCGACTGATTTGAGGAGATATTCGGTAAAACATTTGAGGTCAGTTTTAATGAATGGAAAGCTTATATATTGAAATAGCTTTCATATATAGGTAGCTTTATTTATGGTTGTCCTATTCTGTCCTGTTTATCGGACAGTGTTAATGTTAAGTTATAGATGTGTATTTGTAATTTCATTATTTGTGCCCTTTCCATCTCTTTTTTGCATTACCCCTCTTCATTCTGAAGGGGGGTTTTGTAATTAACAGGTTTGCGCAGATAGGACAGTCTATCTTTTTAATAAAATACTAGCATTATATTAAATCTGTTGTATAATGATGATGTAGTCATAATTATTGCTTTTTTTTATTTTTTTTCATTTTATGTCCTTTCGTGTTTTAGGCAAAACCTCCTTAGTGATGCAAGGAGGTTTTTGCTGCTGTATTATATTATTCTGTTGTTTAAATATTCTATCGGTTGTTAATAATGCTGATTGGTTATATAATAGCATTGACTGACAAACCCAGTTAAGTTGATTTGGTTTTCATTTTGATTCCCAGATCCTAAGTAAAGACCTCCTTAGGCCAAAGGAGGTTTTTGCTACTGTTCAATATTCTTCTGTTGCTTAAATATGTTAATATGCTGTATTATCACTATAAGGTGATTTTTTATGAAAGATATCATATTCCATACTGATGAATATTCATTTAACTACAGGGTTGCAGGTATATGCGTTATAGACAATAAGGTACTGTTACAAAAACCTATTTCTGATTCTGACGGATACGCTTTTCCTGGAGGATGTGCTGCTTTTGGCGAGACAAATGAGGAAACACTGAAACGTGAGTTACTTGAGGAAACAGGTCTTGATATAACTGTGCATGGACTAAAATGGGTAGGTGAGATATACTTTCCCTGGAATGGAAAGCGTTTCCAGCAGATATGTCCGTATTATGAGTTCAGTATCAACAGTTCTATTAGTGATCTTTGCTGTTTTCTTGGTAAGGAAGGCCATATAATGTTTTACTGGATTCCTATATCTGAGTTGGATAATATACTGGTTTATCCGCCACAAACCAAAGAATTATTATGTAATAATTCCGGTTCTGTACATCACTTTGTGTACAAGGAATAGGTATGGAAAAGACAAATGCAATAAGGCTTTTAGAAGCTGAAAAAATAGGATACTCTGTTTATTCATATGACTCCTTGGAGACAGATGGGGAAAAGGTAGCATTGTTGGTAGGCAAGCATGTTGATATGGTTTTTAAGACATTAGTAACTGTCGGTTCGGATAATAACCATTATGTTTTCATGATACCTGTAAACTGTACTTTGGATTTAAAGAAAGCAGCTAAATCGGTAGGAGTTAAAAGTATTTCCATGATTGCCTTAAAAGAGTTATTACCTCTTACCGGTTATATTCATGGAGGTTGTTCCCCTATCGGAATGAAAAAGAAATTTGTTACTGTTGTAAATGACACAGCCCTTTTATTTGACAGGATATGCTTTAGTGCAGGTAAAAGAGGATTGCAGATAGAAGCTAATCCGGAAGATTTAAAAAAAATTACTAATCATATTTATTTTGATATTATCGATTAACTAATCCTAACAATTACTTTGCTATTCCAGATTTTCTGTCACCCAAGCTGTAAGCTCGCTCATTGCGGGATGGATTATCATGGATTCATCCATAGGGGTATATGTACCTAGATGAGGGCACATTGCTCTTAACTGCTCAATTTCTACTTTTTTCTTTTTTATCTTTTTTTCGCATTTTTTATTGCAATTCATCATATAGACATAAGGCTGTAAAAGTATAGCTGCATTAGGTCCCACCACATGAGCTCCAAGAATTGATTTATCCTCTCCGACTATAAGCTTAACAAAACCGTTTACATCAGACTTGCTTGTAAATCCCATTACACGACCTGCAGTAACATCAGAATACCTGTTGATGCCGACTTTGTACTTACAGCCCTGTTCTTTCACTTCCCTTTCAGTTTTTCCGACATGAGCTACCTGTGGATGAGTGAATATAGCCCATGGAACAGCATCATAGTTCATAGCTTTTTTATTATTCGGGTCTTTGAACATATTATACAGCAGTATTTCCGCTTCCTTGTTTGCCTTGTGACGGAACTGATATTTTCCATTTATATCACCTATTGCCCATATATGGCTTACATTCGTCTCAAGATATTCATTTGTTAAAATATATCCTCTTTTATCGGTTTCCACTCCTGCATTTTCCAATTTTAATGATGGCGCATTTGATCTGACTCCTGATGCGATTAGTATTTCCTCACATTCCACCTTGAACTTACTATTCTCTGTCATATTTTCAAGGTGAAGCACCTTCATGTTATTTTCTATAGTTACTTGTAAAGTCTTTGTAGAAGTATACACATTGATATTATCCTTAACAAATTGTTTTCTTACTACTTCGCTTACTTCCTCTTCTTCAGTACTTAATATCCTTGGATTCATCTCAATTAAGGATACCTTTGTACCGAAAGAAGCAAATATATGGGCAAATTCCGCACCGATTGGTCCTGCGCCAATTATCGCCAGACTTTCATATGGTCTTTTCGGATATTTGCTTCCAAAAAAAAGTTCTGATGTAATATATCCAGCTTCCTGCAAACCTTTAATAGGTGGAACAAACGAATGAGCACCTGCAGCTATCACGAAATTTTCTGCCTCAATTTCAGTGTAGAATTCCCCTTCGTTATTCTTAATTTTAATTGTATGTGGTCCTGTAAACTGAGCAGTTCCTTTATATACATTAAGATCTTTAAGCTTATTAATTCGAGCTTCGACTTTTTCATGCAGATCAATCTGACCCCAGACTCTTTTGGATATTTCATTCCAGTCAATCTGAGGTTTTTGGAATCTGATTCCGATTCTTTCTCCTTCTTCAGCTTCCCTTATTAGGTCTGCAGGATAAACCAGCACTTTTGATGGAATGCATCCTTTTGTAAGGCATGTACCTCCAAATTTGAAGTTTTCTACAATCGCGCACTTTTTACCATATCCTAAAGCTCCTTCTGTGAACATAAGCCCGCAACCGCTTCCGATAACGATAAAATCATATTTTGTCATATAAAACCTCCTATGATTATAACTCTTTACAGATATATTCTATTATAGCTATCTTATATTTTCAACCATTTAAGACGTGGAGCATTGTTTGGGAAAAGTAGATACTTCCATGCTTTCCACAGAATATAATATGAAAAAGTATTATTTAATTCATTTTCTTGTAAGTTATGGAATATCCGAAATTATCCATATATGTAATATAGTCCCCATTTATATCCCATGTTCGTTTGAAACCTGAGTCGTTGATTGATACAAGCTTGTTGTCAACTATGCTCCATGTTTCTATATAGTCATGTGATGTGGTCTGATTTGACGATGTCCCTATTCCCTGCCAAGTGCCCCAGTCTCTCATGGTACCATCAGCAGATATCTCTAGAAAACAGTTTACATGGATGTATGTCAATTCATCTTCCTTGTTATTGCTGTCATATGTATAAGTGCCTACCATATATTCCGGAGTATAGTTTGTTTCGACAGATGCTGTTGGTGAAGCAATTGGTGTTGTGGTAGGTTTAACTTTCCCTTTAAAACCGCCTGTTGCAGCTATAACCCCTACAGTAGCTACAGTAGCGACTGCTGCTATTCCTAAAACGATTTTCAATCCTGTTTTTGGTTTTTTCCCACCACCCTTAAATGATACCGAACCTGAAGTGCCGAAGCTCACCTGCTTGCCCTTGAATGCCGTTTTGTTTACAATTCCCTGATTAGGGTCTATAGAACTATACGGCTGAAAAGACCTTGGAGCTGTAAATTCCTTGTTCTGTTGAGGATTTTCTGTGTTATTTGAAATACCTGCTCCACAGTGAACACAAAATTTAGAATTGTCCTCGTTCTGTTTGCCACAATTAGTGCAATACATAAAATGCCCCTCGGATATATATTTTTATAATTAATACACAAGCACATGTATGTAATTACTTACATTACCCATGCTTAGCCCTTGCATTTTATCTTTTGTTTTAAGAAATACTTTAATACATACCTAATGTATCAAAATACATTAGGTGTGTCAATAGAACATTATAAAGTTTAATATTTTAACATTTTTAAGTAAATTTTAATTTTTACTTTGTCACTATATCATATGGCCAGTCAATAATCCCGCCAAACTCACGTACATTTGTATAGCCTAAATTTACTAATTTTGCAGCGGCTTGCTTACTGCGATTTCCTGACCTGCAATATACTAAAATTAACTGGTCTTTATCAGGTAATACCTCAATTTCATCAGTTCCTATAATCTCATTCGGTAAAAGTACCGCATCTGGTATATGTCCTTGATCATATTCTTCTTTTGTTCTTACATCCAGTATGATAAACCCGCTTTGCTCATCTATTATCTTCTTAGCTTGTTCAGCAGATATGCTCTCATAAGTATTTTTCACATTATCTCCCGTTTTTATACCACATCCTGTAAGTATTATTGTTAGAATCAGTATTGTAATTACAATTAAGCTCTTTTTCATTTCACACCTCTTTAATATGTATTTATAATACAAATTTAAAAAAGGTTTATCTGTGACAAAAGCACATTATGATCTAAAGAATATGATTCTGCTTAAAACAAATAGGATAATAAACAGTATGCTTGGTACACCAGAAAGGAAAAGCCATATCTTGTTTTTTGTTTTCTTATACATACGCACTCCCAACAGTACAGAAACAGCTGTTATAGCAAGATATAAGGGAATTAATAAAAAGGATATGCTAAAGTGCAGCGAGAAATCTGGCCATCTGAAATTATCAAAAATGTTTCTAAAAATCCTGAATATTCTAAAAGGTCTATCAATCATTGTAATCACCTCATCAAAATAATATCATAAAATAAGCTTCTATGATATTAATTCTGGTTTAATTCTTAATAGGGTTTAAAAATCTTGAGATTCGTTGTAAAATAAATATATTATAAATAATTACTCATATCCACATACTAAGATATTATATTGATTTAAAGGAGGGACTCATGCAGAATCAAAATAAAATCACATGGACAATACCTTTGGTAAAAAGCATACGATATACATCATATCAATTTTATGCAATATCTGAACCTGCCAAAGGCATATCTATCGAGCATCTGTTCATAAAGGAAATACTGCACATTTTGCAATGGATAAAGAAAAAATGTACAGCAAGCGATAATCCTCTAGATGAGAATTTACCTGATGTTCTTCATGGTATTCCACAACCAGATGAATTTGCATCATATGCGCTTGATAATCTTAAATCTTTCAGATATGACACTGGATATCAGCTAGAAGTGATAGTTACAAAAGATAGAAAGAACTGGGCAATGAATATTTTAGAACCTGACAGAGGACCAACTCCATACAATCCTAAAGATGGAAGAAAACCTGTAGCAGGACGGCTTTTTGAGACAGATATAGGGTTAAGAAGAAATGCAATGAATGTTGAGATAGCTACAAGGACATATGTGCATGAACCGGTTGGCATTAAAGAAGAATGTGATGCATTCAGGCAAGGCTTTATTACAGAACTGATTAGGGATAGCAACATTAAACTAAGAAATGAAGGCTGGCCGGTTAAAGAAGATTATTACATGATAGAAAACAAAAACTCTTATGAAAATCTTTTAAGATGGCTTAAATCAGAAGAAAGGCAATCATTAGCAATCATTTACTCTGAAACTCTTCCTGTTAAGAAGGAAAAGAAAAAAGATGAGCCGGAAGAACCTGAAAAGGATTTTGAAAGCTTAAAGATCAAATTTAATGAGTTAGCTAAAAAGTACAGAGCATATGCATTTTTCTTCTATATCCCCTCAAACAGGCGAAATAAATTTCTTGAGGATATGGCTTCCTCGGGATTCGAAGTATTAGGTCAGGAAGATTTAATATTGATAGATGCTAAAAAATTCAATGATGCAGAAATGCTTAAATATGATTACTTAAAAAGTATGCAAGATGATGTTATATCAGCTTTTATTAGTAAAAAAATTTCTAAGTATTTTGAGAAAAAGGAAATGAATTTTAATAAGATGCGTTTCATACCTGATCTTCGGGATGTTCTTGCAAAAGAAACTGAGGATTCGATTAAAAGCGAAAAAGACATACTAAAGGACCGAGATAAATGGAAAGAGGACTATCATTCGCTGAAAAGAAATTATGAAGCAGATATTGCTTACGAAAAAAGCGAAAAAGACAGGCTCCTAAATAATAAGAATGAAGAGGTTAAAAAACTGAAGGATGAACTGAAAGAGTACAAGGATAATTGCGAATCCTGTATTAAACAGCATATCAACGAACTGGATGAAAAGGAAATTGTAATTAAAAGACTGAGAAATCTTCAAAGCAGACCAAAAAAATTCAAGGATATACCAAAATGGGTTGAAGAGAATTTCACTGACAAGCTTATACTGTGCAAACGTGCGCAGGACGAGATTATGGACATTAAATCAGAATATGATATAGACAACATTTGTGATGCGATAGAATATCTTGCTTTAGATCATTATGAACAGATGAATGGTAATATAACCGAACAGGAAAAAATACACAAAGCTTCATTAATATATGATAATCACTTTAAAATTATGAAACAAAGCGTACCTAAAATCACGAATACCACCGATTACGAGTTCACATACAATAAGAAAAGCGGGAAGCTGATAAATGCTTTAATAGACATGCATTTATACTTAGAAGGTAAAGAACCTCGTATATATTACACATATGATAAAGAGGATAAACGCATAATAATAGCTTCCCTACCTAGACATTTGAAATATTAGAATCTGATTATTTGATAGCAGATTGATGAACATCGTGTAGACTTTTGTTGTATAATATATATATAGATTAAGACATTACATTCAAACATTTCAAGTACTGATAGAGATATTGGAGGCTGATATGCAGAAAAATGACAAGTGGGTAAAGTATCAAGGGAAATATTATTATTGTATAGATGTGAAAGATCAGGATCATGAATATATTCCCTCTTCCATGTATTTGCGTTCAAGTCTAAATAACAGAAAAGAGGAAGACGACTCATCAGACGTGTCAACAGATGTTTCATGCTTTGACTGACAAAAACCCGCTGTTAAGGTTGAAACATAAGCAGCGGGCTTTGCTGGGGTAAAATTTATGTGTCTATGGCTTAATCATACTTATAGCATCTGATATAGTTTTCTCATATGCTGACATGCCATATTTGTCAACTTCGCTCTTATCCTTCACACCATGTGTCAGACATCCTGCTCCACCAATACATCCTCCTATACAAGCCATTCCTTCAATGAAATTATAAGGGAGCATATTTTTATCAGCTTTAAGTAGCGCTATCCTGCATTCTTCTATGCCATCACAAAAGATCGGGTTATATTTGCTTTCATCTAAATTATTCTCTCTTATTGCCTGCCTTACAGCATCAGTAAGTCCTCCGGAACGAGCGAAAATCCTTCCAAAGTATGACGCATTATCCAATACATCTTCAGGTAATGATGTTATATCTATATCCTTGCTGTCTATAAGAGCTTGAAGTTCTTCAAAAGTAAGTACGCTGTCCACATATTTCTTTACTTCATCTTTTTGCAACTCCTGCTTTTTAGCTGTGCATGGGCCTATGAATACTACTTTTGATCCATTTTCGTTATCTTTTATATACTTAGCTATTACCGCCATTGGCGAAAGATTATGTGATATATGCTGTTTCAATCTTGGAAAGCTATGTTCAATATGTGATACAAATGCAGGGCAGCAGGAACTGGTCAAAAAACCTTTTTCATATAGTTCTTTTGCCTCTTCATTTGCTACCATATCCGCACCCAAAGCAGCTTCAACTACAGTATAAAATCCTAATTTCTTGATCCCAGATATTACCTGACCTAGTTTGGCATAGGAAAATTGACTGGATATAGAAGGAGCTACCACCGCATAAACTTTATATTTATCATTATTCATACTCTTTTTCAATATATCAATTACATTGAGAATTAGTGATTTGTCAGTTATTGCTCCGAACGGGCACTGGTATACGCATGCTCCACATGCTGTACATTTATCATTATCAATTTTTGCAGCCCTGTTTTCATTCATAGATATTGCTTTTACTTTGCAGGAATTCTCACAGGGTCTTTTATTATTTAAAATCGCATTATATGGGCATACCTTCGCACACATACCACATTCTTTGCATTTGCTTTTGTCTATATGTGCTTTCTGTCTGCTATCAAAAGTTATCGCATTGAATCTGCAGACTTCCTCGCATCTGTGTGCAATGCACCCTCTGCATGCCCCTGATACTTCATATCCTCCTACCGGACATTCATCACATGCTATATCAATGACTTCTATAACATTCGGATTGTTCTTATCTCCTCCCATGGCCAGTTTGACACGCTCTGATAGTATTGCTCTTTCCTTATATACACAACACCTCATCGTAGCTTCTTTACCAGGAACTATTTCTTTTGGTATATCAGTTACAGACTCTAAAAGAGTATCATCCCACGAATGGTTAGCAACCTGCTTAAGAACCTTATATTTAAGTAATTGGACTTTAGTATCAAACTTCCTCATGGTTTCCTCCTCTTCTAAAAATAACTGACTTTAATATTTTTACCCATCTTCTTCAAGCATTCAGCAAGCTCAGATATTAGCTGCATCTTTATATTGAAATGTATCGGTAAATCAGGATTCTGATGTGCAGGATTAATTGCTTTTCCAACATAGAAATTAATATCTGTAGCTTCCTCAAAAAGAAGCCTGGCTATCTGAGATGCACCGTCCTTCTTATAACTCCATACTCGGTAAGACTCATTATCCTTAAGATAATCTTCCGCATAAGCAAGGACTTTGTTTATTGTGATGACTCCTTCAGTTACCAGCTCGACTCCTTCAATACTAGCAGTTGGAGGTATTTCTGGATCGATATAATTTAGATTTGGTATTAAAGGCTTATTCAGATAGTCAGCTGCTATTTTTGAAGTAGTCCCTCCACAAACTATATGCTTACCTTCCTTCGAAAAGAACAGAGACATCATTTTAGAGCAGTCAGCTCTGTTAGATGGCGGTCCAATAACCAGATTCATCGGTTCACGTTTACGTATACGGATGGTGCATACGCTTGTATCATCACCAGGTTGTCCTCCATATAGTGAATAGCATTCATCAAGTAGTATCGTTGTAAGTGTTTTTGCAGTGAAACCTACATGATAAAGATTCTCCATAAACTTAATGATATCAGTTCGTAACCAACCGAAGTTCAAGCTTGTTCCGACTCCAGCATGAATTGCACCGTCACTTACAGCAATAAATATGTCATTTTCTTGTAGAGGTATTTTTGAATAATATATTTCCTTATTATCAATGTTTAATATTGTCTTTGGGAATTCTACATTACTGCCATTTCTTAAAAGTATTACATGAGGATTATCATACTGTATTATTTCAGCAAACTCATTATTGAGAAGACGTATTATTGTAAAAGTAGAATAAGCTATACCTCTTACCGAACAGACAGGTAAAGTAGCTGCTATAGTTTTTATGCAATCATCTATTTCACAACCTTCCGCTATCATTGTCGAAATAATTTTTGATGTAAGAGTAGATAATATATTTGCTTTTACTCCGCTTCCCAAACCGTCTGCCAGAACTACTACAGTAGATCCGTCTTCCTGCTTGATACATTCGATATGATCGCCACATAATTGCTCTTTGTATTTATTCAGGCTGTTATACCCTATATCAGCACAAAGATTATTCATCCGATATCGTCTCCTTAAGTTTAGTAAGTGCAATTTTTGTTTCTGCTACTGTTTCACCAAGCAAAGAGGCAATTTCTTGTACAACTCTCATCTGTTTTTCGACAACTTTATCAGCTGTCTCGACAGTCTTTTTGTTTACGGCTTCTTTCTTTTCTTTTATCTTGTATTCCTCGGTAACATCTCTCATTATGCAAAGAATTATCTTATATTCTCTGTCATATATTATGGTCATCTCAACATATTTTTCATACTCAGCAAGATATACTTTTTTATCTCTTATTGCGTTGCCTGAGTTTCTTACGTTTATAAAGTCCTTTGGATCCAAGATTCTGATTACTGGTTCTCCCAGCACATCAGACGCACTTCGGATATTCATCAAAGACAGAGCTGACTTATTAATCTGCTGTACTTCAAAGCTCTCATTCAGAACAAAAATACCATTCGGCGTATTGCCTATGATTGTATCGGAAAAACTCTGCGTCCTTGCTTGAAGAAAAGGTAAGCACATGGAGTAATCAGCTTTACCTTGGAACACTGCTATAGCTTTTTCTCTGCAAGAGTCATATCCGCAGGATCCGCAGTTCAATTCATCTTCCTTTTTAAACTTACCCATTTGCGCAAGTATATTTACTATTTCATTTTCTGAAGGGTATTCCTGTTTTAGAACAATAGGCAGATGACTTTTCTGCATCTGATCATCTGTGAGCTTTTGAACTGAATAGTCGCTTTTACCAGCATACTTTGTTACTTCCTTATATCCTTTTATAGGTATCGCATGATGTTTTTCCATAACAGGACCGCCTATACAGGAACCAGTACATGCCGACATTTCTATAAAGCACTTGTGTAGACCACCTTCTTCAATGTCCTTCAAAGCGGCTTTACAGTTTTCAATCCCATCTATTGCTATGTATGTATAGTTATCCTGTTCACATAGCATTGTTTTTAGGATACCTCCTGTTGTTGGAAATAAACGAGTCTTGCTATTTTGTGTTTCATCTATATCTTTTTCCAGCTCAATTTTTTCTTTTTCCAGCCATTGGGTAAGATCATCAAATGTAAGCACGCAATCAGTAATTCCTGTATACCTTTCTGCTTCATCCATTTTTGCAAGGCAAGGGCCTATAAATATAGTTATTGAATCTGGATATCTTTTCTTTATGTCCAGACTGTGAGCCTGCATGGGGCTTAAAACATCAGCAAGATATGGTAGCACCTTAGGATGATGTTTCTGGATAAGAAGATTCACGCTATGACAGCAGGATGTTATTATAATGTCCCTGTTCCCTTCTTTCAGCATTTCATCATATTTGTCCTTTACCAGCTTAGCTCCTATTGCAGTTTCTTCAACAGCATAGAATCCCAGTTTTTTCAATCCCTTTTCTAGCGATTTTATCCCTATCCCATTATAGTTGGCTATAAATGAAGGAGCTATGCTTGCAATCACTTTATGTCCGGAAGCAATGAGAACTTTTGCTTTTTCCGTATTGTCAGCAATTTCTTTAGCATTCTGAGGGCAGACGACGAAACATTGTCCGCAAAGAATGCATTCATCTCCAATTATATGAGCCTGATTTCCCGAAAAACGTATGGATTTAACCGGGCAGTGCCTTATACACTTGTAGCAGTTCTTGCAGTTTGATTGTTTAAATCTTAAAAATTCCGTCATCTTATCACCTCATTTATATATTTATTACATTACTTTTGTTATTACCTCAGTCTCAAAAAAAGTCTTTGTAGTCTCAGGTGTTAATGAATATGTCTTTCCATCAAGAGTTACACACACACCATTTTGGCAGTTATTCATGCAGAATGTCCCGCTAAGATCCACTACATCCTTAAGATTATTCTGTGCTATCAGATACTGTAATGATTCTACAACCTGTCTTGATCCCTTTAAGTGACATGAGCTTCCTATGCATACTGTTATTTTCATACTTTTTCTCCTCTTTTAATTATCATTGATATTCAACTACATTAACCCAGTGCAGTAAAAATTCACGTTCTTCTGGTTTACCCTTCACAGACTGAGAAGCTGCTACTATTGGTATCCATTTCTGAACATACTGTTTTGCTGTGTCTGACTTCTTGCAGAATAAATTAAGATATTTTTCCGCACCATCTATATCACCATTAAGCCAGAATAACAGATATGTCCTTGCGACATCCGCTGAAGCATTCCCCATCGTGGCATGAGACCAGTCTATTATATATGATACATTATCTTTTGTGATTATTATATTGCTCGGATTAAAATCTCCATGACACAGTTTTGTTCCTTTAGGCATAGATTCCAACCTAGTGTGAAGATCATACCTGGTTGTTGCATCTAAAGATGACTCGGATATCTTACGGTTCATCTTGTCTTTTAATTTGTTTAATAAAGGAACCTGATGTTTATGCATTTCCATTTGGATATCCACAAATCTCTCCAGATATTCATCAAATCTGCTTTTATCTTCTTCCATAATCTGCGCAAGTGTTTTACCTTCAATAAATTCTGATACAATAGCCCACTTGTTCTCAATCTTTGTCACTTCCAGTATCTTGGGAATATTAAGAGATGTCTCTTCCACCCTTGCCTGGTTCAGCGCTTCATTAAGGATGTCCGCTTTTGAATAATCCTCATTAAATACTTTTATTGCCAGATTATTGTCGCGGTATACAGTTTTAGTCGTCCTGACCGCTATTATTTTATCCAGTTTCATCACACTTCCTCCTGTTTGCCATAATATGCATTAAGATACATCTTCTTTATCTCGCTCATAAGCGGATATCTCGGATTTGCTCCTGTGCACTGGTCATCAAATGCCTGTTCGGTCATTTCATCCAGCCTGTCAAGAAAATCCTTTTCATCAATATTGTAATCAGCTATCCTGCTCTTAATACCTATCTTTGTCTTTAACTCATTAATTCCAGCTATTAAATTTTCAAGTTTTTCACTTTCATTTTTGCCTTTAAATCCTAAATAGTCAGCCACTTCAGCATATCTTTGCAATGTATGAGGATGGCCATACTGGGAAAATGTTCCCATTTTTACAGGTTTTTCTGAGGCATTAAATCTTAATACCTGTTCAATCATCAGAGCGTTTGCTACACCATGCGGGAGATGATGGAATGCTCCAAGCTTATGAGCCATGGAATGACACACTCCTAAGAATGCGTTTGCAAATGCCATGCCTGCCATAGTAGCTGCATCAGCCATCTTCTCTCTTGCCTTTGGTTCGTTTGGACCGTTATCATATGCCTTTGGAAGGTATTCAAATACCATTTTTAGCGATTTAAGGGCTAAAGCATCTGTATAGTCTGTAGCCAACATGGATGCATATGCTTCTAAAGCATGCGTTACTGCATCTATTCCTGATGCCGCTGTCAGACCTTTTGGAGCGTTCATCATCATATCTGCATCTACAATAGCCATATTAGGCATAAGCTCATAATCAGCAAGCGGATATTTTACGTTTGTAGTTTCATCGGTTATGACTGCAAATGGTGTCACTTCAGATCCAGTTCCAGCCGTTGTGGGAATAGCTATGAAGTATGCTTTTTGTCCCATCTTAGGAAATGTGTATACTCTCTTCCTTATATCGCTGAATCTCATAGCCATATCTAAAAAGTCTGCTTCTGGATGTTCATACATAACCCACATTATCTTACCTGCATCCATCGCAGATCCTCCGCCTAATGCAATTATGCAGTCAGGATTAAATGCTCTCATAGCTTTTGCGCCTTCTTTAGCGCATCCAAGTGACGGATCTGGTGCAACATCAAAGAACACTGTATGCTGTATACCCATCTCATCGAGCTTATCAGTAACCGGTTTTGTATAACCATTGTTATAAAGAAAACTATCAGTAACAATGAATGCTTTTTTCTTTCCCATTACATTCTTAAGCTCGTCTAGTGCTACAGGCAGACATCCTTTCTTTATATATACTTTCTCAGGTGTTCTGAACCACAACATATTTTCCCTCCTGTCTGCTACTGTCTTGATATTAACAAGATGCTTAACCCCAACGTTCTCACTTACTGAGTTGCCGCCCCAGGAACCACAACCCAAAGTCAGTGAAGGCGTTAATTTAAAATTGTACAAATCCCCAATCCCGCCATGTGATGAAGGAGTATTGATTAATACTCTGCATGTCTTCATACGTGCAATAAATTCATCCAGGCGATCTTTTGCAGTTATAGTATTCAGATATATTGATGATGTATGCCCGTAACCGCCATCTGCTATAAGATGTTCTGCTTTTGAAAGAGCATCAGAAAAATCTTCTGCTCTATACATAGCAAGTACTGGGGACAGCTTCTCATGAGCGAATTCCTCGGAAAGTTCAACTGATGTAACCTCTCCTATAAGTATTTTAGTGCTTTCAGGAACCTTTACATTGGATAGCTGAGCTATCTTGAATGCGCTTTGCCCTACTATCTTGGCATTAAGTCCGCTATTTATAATTATGGTTTTTCTCACTTTCTCGGTTTCTTCCTTGTTAAGAAAATAGCAGTTACGATCCTTAAATTCCTTCTTAACCTTGTCATAAATTTTATCCGATACTATTACCGACTGTTCAGAAGCGCATATCATACCATTATCAAAAGTCTTTGAATGTATGATGGAGTTCACAGCTAAAAGAATATCTGCGCTTTCATCGATTATAGCTGGAGTATTGCCCGCTCCGACTCCTACTGCAGGTTTGCCGGAAGAATACGCGGCTTTTACCATTCCAGGTCCGCCAGTCGCTAAAATCATGTCGCATTCCTTCATCACGATATTGGTCATCTCAAGAGATGGAACATCTATCCATTCTATTATCCCCTCAGGCGCTCCTGCTTTTACTGCAGCATCAAGAACAGCTTTTGCAGCTGCAATCGTGCAGCCTTTTGCTCTTGGATGAGGGCTTATAATTATGCCATTTCTTGTTTTAAGTGATATCAGAGTCTTAAATATTGCTGTAGAAGTGGGATTTGTTGTAGGTATAACAGCTGCTAGAATACCAACCGGTTCTAGTACTTTTTTTATGCCATATGCCTTGTCTTCTTCAACAACCCCGCATGTCTTTGTATCTTTATATGCATTGTAAATATACTCAGCAGCATAATGATTTTTTATAACTTTATCTTCCACAACTCCCATACCGGTTTCTTCGACTGCCATTTTTGCTAATGGTATCCTCAGTTTGTTTGCTTCTGTTGCAGCCGCAAGGAATATTGTATCTACCTGCTGCTGTGTAAAAGTAGCAAATTTTCTCTGTGCGGCTTTAAGCCTTATTAGGGCAGCATACAACTTCTCACTGCCATCTATCAATTCTCTTTGTATACTCATATATTTTCTCCTTGTATATTCATTAGCTGTTCTGATAAATGTTTAGATAATACGGCTAAAGATGCAGCCATATTCTCATTCTTAACCAGTACTTCTGACGGTACCTCAATGTGCGCGGGAGCAAAATTCCAGATTGCCAGTATCCCGCTCTTAACCATCTTATCTGCTATAGACTGAGCATGTTCAGCAGGTGCAGTTATTATTCCGATACGGATATTCATTCTTCTGCAAAGGTCCTCTAGCTTGTCGATATGGAATATAGGTTTGCCTTCTTCTTCCTTGCCGACTACATCTACAGATGTGTCGAATGCTGCTACTATGTTAAGCCCATAGTCAGCAAAACCCTTGTAGGACATTAATGCTTTTCCCAGTTTTCCTGCTCCTACTATAATCGCATCATTAACATCCTTGTAGCCTAAAAACTCTTCCAAGTCACTTATGAGGTCATTAATAATATATCCGATTCTTGGTTTCCCGCAATCACTAATTGCAGCTAAGTCTTTCCTTACCTGTATCTCAGTAAGCCCAAGAGTTTCTGCAATCGCTTTGGCAGATGTATTTAATGGGCCGTTCTTACTTTGCGATTGTAAAAATCTCAAGTAAACAGGTAACCTTTCCAGCGTCTGCCGTGATACGTAATTCATTGTTTCCTCCTTAAAAATCCACTTCAGTATCATAATAACAAGCAAGTAAAAGCTTTTTCATCTGGTTTTTATCTATGCTTCTGGGATTTGATCCTGTGCATGCATCTGATACTGCAAGTTCTGACACTGTGTCAAGTTTGTTTAAAAATTCTTTTTCGTCTATTATCCCGTTTTCATAATCCTTTATACACATAGGAATATCCAATATAACATTAAGTTCCCTTATACGGTCTATAAGGGATTCCATAAGTTTTTCATCATTTCTTCCCTTAAGTCCTATGAAACTGGCTATCTGTGCATATCTTTCCAAAGCTATCGGATCTTTTGAATTATATTTTATAACCTTAGGAAGATACATTGCATTCGCACATCCATGGACAATATGCCCGCCAGAGAATGCCGCACCAGTTTTATGGGCCATAGAATGGACTATACCAAGCAAAGCATTGGAAAAAGCCATGCCTGCTAGACACTGGGCATCATGCATCTTTTCGCGTGCTATTGTATCTCCATTATATGAATCTACTAAATATTCATTAATCATCTTTATTGCATGAAGAGCAAGAGGATCTGTATAGTCGCAGTTAAGCGTAGATACATATGCTTCTATAGCATGTGTCAATGCGTCCATACCTGTAAAAGCTGTTAGTTTCTTAGGCATTGTTTCAGCAATCTGCGGATCCACTATAGCTACATCAGGAGTGATATTGAAATCTGCCAGAGGATATTTGATTCCTTTTTGGTAATCGGTTATAACTGAAAATGCTGTTACTTCTGAAGCGGTCCCGGAAGTTGAAGGTATAGCGCAGAATTTTGCTTTTGTACGAAGTTTTGGAAAATTGAAAGGTATACAAAGCTGTTCAAAACTTATATCCGGATATTCATAAAATGCCCACATTGCCTTTGCAGCATCAATAGGAGAACCACCTCCGATTGCTACTATCCAGTCAGGCTGGTAATTTCTCATGACTTCAGCACCTTTTTGTACAGTTTCCACTGAAGGGTCAGGTTCAACACCTTCAAATAACAATACTTGCATACCTGCTTCATTAAGGTACTTTACTACCTTTTCCAAGAATCCGGCACGCCGCATGCTGCTTCCACCAGTTACGACAATAGTCTTGGATCCTTCCAAAGTCTTTAATGACTCTAAAGAGCCTCTTCCATGGTATATGTCTCTTGGTATTGTAAATCTTGCCATTTTTCCGTCTCCTTTACATGTAAATCATCTTACATGTATATGATATGACGAAAATAAGCATATGAGAAGAATCGATTTTGGAATATCGATATTCCTTTATCGATATATCCTTATCTATATTGCTTCTTTAACTACACTCTCTAATGACTGTCTTACATTCTTCATAAACAATTTGTCATACTCAGTAAAAACATATCCTTCCCTATATATGAACAAATCCTTGTATCTGTTTTTAGGAACACTGCACTTTTTTTCAATTAAAGAGTACCTGTCTAATATATCCTTTGGCATAGGAGATACCCACATATATGAATATGGAAGTTTGTTAAGTATTTCTAGCTGGCTTGCCCTTTCATATATAGCTATCCTGTTCTTATAATTTCTGGGTCTTTCAGTTGGCGGTACTACAGGAAGCGAAGGAACTGATATATCACCATGGACTATTTCCGTGTATTCAAGTAAATCCTTATATTCAATAATATTCTTATATGAAAGAGGATGCTGTTCTGACATTAGAAGAAGATATTCAAATTCAAAAATATCTTCATGCTCTAATCCGTATTTTTGCATAGCTGTCAAAAAATATGCTTCAAACTTTGTCTGGTAGCGTATTATACCTATATCATTACTTCCTTCTGACACGCTTTTCATAGTACGAACTGAATGAGTCTCCCTGTAATCGACATTCATACCGACATCGGGGTCAAGTTCTTTTAAAAACTGCGTGAAGGCATTGGAAACATAACTGGCACGAGGGACAGATACATTCAATATCTGTCCTTTCTTTGTCTCTGGTCTGCTAAGTGTCTGCATTGCATCTATCTGTATCAATATGTTCTTTGCATATATCAAAAATTCAGCACCTTTTTTTGTAGGAAAAACTCCTGTAGATGTGCGGTCGAATATTTCAATACCCAATGAAGACTCCAGCTCTCTTATAGCTTTTGAAAGCTGAGGTTGGTTCATATACAGATTCTGAGCAGCTTTGGATATAGAGCCTGTCTTCTCAACCTCAACAGCATATTTAAGATGTAAAAGATTGTTCATTACCATCTCCCTGTACTTTATTTATTAATTATATTTTTTAGGGTTATATTATTCAACCATAAAGAATATTGTCTCCACAACTTCTCCATCTATCATAAGCTCTACTGAATATGATCCTAAAGGCCATCCATTGTCTGGGATGGATAAGGTAAAATAGAAAGTATTCACACCATCTGCCACTTCATATTGGCTGGAATCTATTAAGAATGCAGGATCATTGTCCATATAGTACCAAGCTGCTGCAATTAATGTTCCTTCAGGTGCATTATTAATATCTCCAGAAACATAGAATGCCGGCGTTGAAGTATTAAATTTAGTAGTCACATTGACTGGTGTAAATCCGTCCATCCCTGATGACATGGCAAGATTTGAAAAATTAGCAGTAGTGAAACTGCAGGATGACAATATAACAACTACTATAATCACAACTACGAAAATGCCTACTGTTTTAAACTTTTTCATATTAAGACCCCCTATGACATAATTATATCAATATGCAAAAGAAATAGGAATAAATATATATTTACCGTGTTTTAAACTATTTTCCAGTCTCTTTCTTTTTTTTCCTGCCACTAAATCATCTTAAAATAGTCATCTGCAAGAAGCATAATTGTATCAGTCAGATAATAAACTCTCGTAATATGCTATTTTAAAGTATCTGCTGGTTATTTATATTCATCCTGAATGTCAAGCCTAGTTTCTCAGCTGCTTTCCTGCATAGTATCATCCTGCCTAAGAATATCTCAAAGTATTCCAGCGCAGAGTAAAAATTGGGGTCTATGGTAAGGCTTAAGCTTATCTCGGTCTTTTCCTCATTAATCCTGACTGTTGACTTTTTAACGGAATAATTAACTCTGTCGTGAATATCGAAATTCGATGTATCGGCGTTTCTAACCCTTGTCCTTCTGACATCTGTCTTGTCTGCAAGTATAAGCGCAGCTGCAACGGAATTTACAGCAAATGCGGTACTTTCATCATGATTGCCTATTGCAGTAACAACAGTCGCTATTTCGTCTGGTGATGCATTCATGTCCTTCAAAATCCTGAAAGCCAATATAGCTCCGCTTTGAGCATGGTCTTCCCGGTTTATCAAGTTCCCTATATCATGCAGATAACATGCTATCTGTGCAAGTTCTATGTCCTTCTTGGGATATCCGAGTGTTGACAGTATATATTCTGCTGTCGTTGCTACTTTCATTACATGCGCGAAACTGTGTTCGGTATAACCTAAAGCGATTAAAGATTCATCTGCCTTAGTTATGTATGTCTTTACTTCTTCATTTCTTTTTACATCTTCAAATGTTATCATTATTGTTCCCTTCTCATTTTTGCTGCTTTCAGAACATGTTTTGCAAGCACAGAAGTAGTTACAGTACCCACACCTTTAGGGACAGGAGTGCATAATTTTGCTATATCAGATATATCATCTATATCGACATCACCACACATGTATCCGGATTCATCAACATTTATACCTACATCAAAAACATATGCCCCCTTGGATACATAATTGCGATTTATCATTCTTGCTCTTCCTGCAGCAGCAACAAGAACCTCAGCATTTTTGCAAGCGGTTTCCATATCGGTTGTCCTTGTGTGACATACTGTAACAGTAGCATTCTTTTTCATAAGCATCATTGTTACAGGTTTTCCTATTACCATAGAACGACCTACTACAGTAGCTCTTTTCCCTGTCAGGTCAATTCCAGCGTATGCTATCATCTCCATTACAGCTTCTGCAGTACATGGAGCGAATCCTGACTCGTCAGAGGAAAATACTTTTGCAACATTAATCGGGCTTATACAATCCACATCCTTATTAGGATTAATTATTTTTGTTATATCCTTTTCATCTATGTGCCTTGGTAGAGGCCTTAACAGAAGAATGCCATCAATATCATTATCCTCATTTATATCAGAAAAAGCGAAAGAGAATGCCTGATTGCCTATGTCTTCAGGAAAACTATAAACTTGGCTTTTCATACCAAGCTTCTCGAACCTCTTAACTGCACCTTTTTCATAAGCCAGATCATCCGGTCTTTCCCCAATTCTCACAATAGCTAGTTTAGGTATGTATCCTGACAAGCTTGCAAGCTCCTTCTGTATTTGCTCTGACATTGCTTTTACTACATCATTCCCGTATAAGATATCCATCACATCACCTTAGTTTCTTTTCTACCCTTTCGAATATTTCATCAGCAAGCTCCTTGCCTTTTTGTATTAAATCGTCACAATGGTTATTCAAGTCTTCTGCCTTTTCCCTATCTTTCATTGATTTAGTATTTATATATACATTAACAGAAGCTCCTGTAATAGCTGCGCGCAGCATTACTGAAGAAACTGCCACGTCTGATATTGCAATTCTTGAACCTTTATCCGCATAATCTTTTAACAGCAAAAGCATCTGGTATGACTTTTCCATTATCTGAACTGGAACCGAACAGGCTGTATTCAAAGCCTCTTCCATTACTTTATCCTTATACTCTTTTTCCTCATCAGTCACACTTGGTAAGGAATATGCCTTCGACAACGGAAGGAATACTTCAGCATCTTTGTCTATAAGCTCCATGATTTCCTCTGTAAGAACCGAAGCTTTTTGCTGTAATAGCGTTATATCTTCCTGTACATCAGCATATTTCTTCTTACCAAGAGTGAGATTACCTACCATTCTTGCTAATGCAGTACCCATTGCCCCGGCTAATGCGGAAGCACCGCCTCCTCCTGGTACAGGTTCCTTTGATGACAATACATCCATAAATTCTTCTAAACTTTTCTGCTTAAACATACCCATTTCCTTTTTCAATTGTTATATTAAAGTATACTATATTTACTCTGTAAAAAAAAGAACGGATAACCGTTCTTCAAAACACATGCTTACTCTATTACTTATATATTAATATGATTAGGTCAGCGTTTTAGATCTTCGTCTACTTATGCTAAGCAAACATTGGCTGCTCTAAGCTTCTTGCTGTTCTTAGGATCTTGTTCTACATCAAAAGTAACTTTTTGTCCTTCTTTAAGAGACTTGTAGCCATCACTGTTAATAGCTGAGAAATGTACAAATACATCGTCCCCGCCTTCGTCATTGGATATGAAACCATATCCTTTCTCAGAATTAAACCATTTTACTGTACCCTTATTCATCTGGTACCTCCACAAAAAATTTTACCTTCAGCAACTAAAAAACCCATAGGTCCTGCAACCACTAACTGAAATGATTTTACAAGCCTTGTGAGTTCATAGAATGCATTTAGATACTCTGTAGTTATACCACAGCATTTTTTACTTGTCAATACATTTCGTATACAATTTTTGGTATTGTTTAAATATTTTATTTTAATGTATTAACTGCTTTGTCAAGCCAGATGGCAACATGCGATGCAAATCCGTGATTTAAGGATGCAGAATCAGTTTTATTCTCCCAAAGTGTACCAGTTCTGTCTGCCATATATTTAAAAAATCCCACTGATTCAGATAAAAGCTGTTTATATAATCTCTGTTCTGATAACAGCTCCAACCTTAAATATGTCCCTACAAATGCATTTGCCGGGTATATATTAGGATGAAGATTTTTTTCAACCCGGTCAGGACCGAAATCCTTTACAAGAGTCTTCCATAACTGCGGATACAGTTTCTTTGTTGCAGTTTTGGTAAAGAACGCATAATACTGGCACACTTCAGTGCACTCCTCAGTTACCTTAAGGATATCATCAGTCAAAAGCATCCTGTCTCGGAAAAATTGCCCATTATACGATAATTCTCTGATTTTTCTTCTTATACCTTCTGCCTGAATAAGCTTATCATTGTCATCATATAACTCTGATACCCTTTCCAGCATAAGCGCATATAACATATTTGTCGGGAAATTCACATCCTGGACCAGCTTATTTGCAAAGGACCATTCCACAAATACCCATTTCTCCAGATTCTGCAACAACCCATCACTATTCAGGAATCCTTTGAAATATTCAAGTAATGCATATACCTTCGGTTTGAATGCGTTAATCATCTGCACATCATTTGTCCTCTGTTTATATTCATATAACTCCAGAACAAGCCACATCGCCCAGTTAGGTATGAAATTACCATCATAATGATCTGAAGGATAACACATAGGCAGTATACCTTTGGGAAGATCAGTAAAGGTATCCGGCAAGAGGAAATTCTCTAAAAAGTTCTTTTCAATCAAGGATTTCCCTGTAAGTAAATATTCCACTCTTGAAGTAAAGAAACTGTCACAAAGCCACCCTGCTCTTTCTCTTGACGGGCAGTCCATGAATATATCCAGTGCATTCTGTCTGAATGTCTCTACAGCAGCATCATATATTTTCAACAAATCCGGATTTTCAGTATTAAGCTTTCTATCTATATTTGGATGTTTATACTCAATCATATGTAAAGAAGATATATTAGCCTTACCCTTTAACATTACAGTATTCAAGTACTTCATGGAAACAGGCTCGAAAAATACAAGATCATACTCACCTGGTTCCAGTTTGTATTTATTTACCCATAATCCATGGATACGTATTGGGTCTGGTACTCCGTTTATGAGCATCTCATCATAAATCATTAGAAATTCGCAAGGCTCATCACATACAGCTTTGAAGGATATAAAGCCGGTGGCTTCTCTTTCAAATTCATATAATGCATATTCGTTTTCAGATAACTTTAATTCCTCTATTAATTCCCTTCTCTCAATATTATCAGAATCATATGCGATATTCTGAATTATCTCATTTATATTTTCTTCAAGCTCAGTTGATTTGAACTGTTTGTATTTCTCACTTGTTACTTTCAAATGCCATGGCATCCTGTATGATTCAGGATAGACTGTGTGATGTTTTCCGATAACAACATTTTTTATCGGATATAGCTTTTCATAATCAGGATATCTGACATTCCTGTTTATATATTCTTTCTTATCACATATCTCAATACTGACCTGTTGGTTATTCAAATCTTTTCGCCAGCCAGATGAATGCACATCCATTACATATGACTCAGTAAAAGCTCTCTGATATGTATATCTTTGTACTTTTCTTACATAATCATCAAGAAGATAAGCATAAAATCCTTTGACACCAGTCGCTGCTATTACCTCATCATCACAAATTATCTCACAGGTTAAAAAAGAAGGCTGGTCGAGTATGGAATATGCATTTATACAATATCCCCAGACAATAATTGCGACATGATTTATATCCTCACTAAGATATGAGGTTATATCTACCTCATCTACTCGGTAATATCCGTGTGCTGCTCTTGCAGGTCCGGCTGCTACAAAAGTGCCATTAACAAATATCTGATAACTGGTACTGCAGGCAAGATTGACTGATGCTCTGCATTTACCTACTTTTGAGAAAAAGCCCATATGTACATTCATTTCATTTTGAAGCTTTGCTGCCCACACAGGCTCAGCCTGTTTAAATATATATTGTCCCATAACCGCCTCCGTTACATGTTTAGTTTATCATATTTTAACTAAATGATGAACTCTCACTGAAGATAATAATAAAAATTACTTTTATTGACATATTATGCATAATTATTTATACTTTAGATGTTAGGAAATAAGTTAATAAGCGTGTGCCTATTTGCATACCGAAAATTAAACAATTGGAGCGTTATATCATGAGAAAAAAAAATGAACTTTTTACTAGCTTTATTACTATTGTTATCAGTCATGCTAACTTCATGTGTTAATTCAAATGGATTAAACATACTTAGACGTGACCGTTCAAAACCGGATGAATATTACTCATCCATGAATCAGGGAGGCCAATTAGCCACTTCCTATCTGGATACTCCATATGGAAAATATCAAATTATCGGCGGATTCATCTATTACTCACAATATGGAAATACTGAATTTACGAAGTTATGTATAAAAACAGATTGCGATCACATGTATAGCGAATGTGATGCTTTCGTCGTTGACAACACAAGGATTGGATACTATAAAGGTAAAATATATTTTACCGAATTCGCCAATGATTTAACTTTAAAGCTTTTATATATGGACATGGATGGGCGGAATCGTGAAGTTTTAAAACCAATTACAACCGATATTCCCATGGCTACCAGCATGAATGATGGCTGTTTTCATGATGGATATTACTATTTTCTAGTAACTGAAGGAGGAGGCATCGGAAATATCGGTAACAAAGATGATAACCTTTATCGCATTAAACTGGACAGCAAGTCTGAATATGAAAAAGTCTTCAATGATGATGTAATATCAGAAATCTCGATGTTTACTATTGTTGAAGATAATGTGTTCTTTTATTTAAACAAAACGGGAATTAACCCTAATGATTATTACAACTTAAAAACAGATTATATCGATTTTGATCTGTACATGCTGTCACTTAAAGATAATGAATTCCAGCATATGACAGACAAGTGGGTTGATTATACTAACTGTTATTATGATTCTGATAAAGGTTACTGCTATAAACACAATGACGGTTTCTACACATTGGATCTTGCCACTAAAGAAATTACCAAAACGGCAGATTTCAAGGTTGAAATAGGCTGGCGATCAACAACCCATTACTACACTGATAACATCTACGTTATAACTTACGAAAACATTAAAGGTGACCAAGGATATGACCAACCGGCTAAAAGTCAGACATTATACATATTCGACAGACAGTACAAACTTCTGGATACCTTTACTACTGAAGTTAAACAAGCACCTGTTGGATGCATGATGGAAGATACTGGTGACTACATAGTTATTTCTACGGACTATAGAAAGCCTGCTGATTATTACATAGACAAATCAGAAATAGGAACCGGAAATCTTATGTTTCATAAGATTGAGGATTGATATTAATTGCAACTGTCCTGATATAAGGGTAGTTTACAATTAACATATAAAAGCTCCTTGACACCGGTAATACCGAGTTATACTATGAAGCTACAGATAAATAGATTTTGAGAAGCCAGCATTATTGCTGAATAATATACAAGGAGATTTGCTATGGTAATAACATTCAAATGCTTTATACGATATGTACAAAAGGTGTATAAGCCTTTAGTTTATGCACCTTAATATACAAGAAATAAAAAAATTAAAATAATAGAAAAGAATAGAAAGGAAATAATAAAATGAAATCCAAATATATAAAAAACATATCCCTATTAATCGTACTGGTTATACTGTTATCCTTCAGCATCATTCCAGTATCCGCATCATCAGGCTATTATGAGAGCACATACAATGGATATAACTATAATTGCCGTTCCGAACTTTATTCTAATGAATTATATGGCGAGATGAATTATGCCGGTTCATCCAAGATTAGTGTGGAAGCTAGTTATTATTTCATCGATACTATATATATGATTCCCTATTATGACATAATAACATCAATACCACAGACCTCATATGCAGGTGTTGCAGCGCATCTTATGGATCCGCAACTTAACTTTATTGATGCCTACTATATATATAACATAGGACCAAATGCAGTATATACTACAGGATTAATTTACTAGAAGGTCTGGTGTGCGATGCCAAAAAATATGTATAGTTTGATAATATTAATACTTATTGCAGGATGCCTAGCATCATGTTTGATGCTTGTGTCCTGCAATAAGAAAACCATTCAGAAATCTGTAGATTCCCCCGATTTAAAACCTGAAGCATATTACACTTCATATAAGCAGGGATTTAGTGCAGCTAGATTCCTTGAGACGCCATATGGGACATATTTCAGTTCCAGAGATAGCTATATATATTATTCAGAAAAAGGAAACACAAAATATATTAAATTATGCAACAAGCCTGATTGTAATCATAATACCGTTGACTGCAATGCGTATATAAAATGGTATAAAATCGGTTACTATGACAAAAAAATTTATTACATAACAGGTAATACTCTTAACTGCATGGATATGGACGGGAGTAATCACAGGAATGTAAAGGCTCTGTACGAAGGATATGACAATAATTTCGGATATTTCCATAACGGGTACTATTATTACGTAATCACAAAAGGTGGCTCAATAGGAGCATTTGGAAACGAAGACAACAATCTTTACAGAGTGAAAGTGGATGATGATTCAGCGCCTGAAATAGTACTGACAAATGATGCGATACTCCGACTGTATATGTTTACAATAGCCGGAGACAATATATATATAATCGAATTTAATGCTGATGCAACAAAAGTTGCTTCATTGTATTCATTTTCAACAATTTCAAAGAAATGGACGATACTGACAGATAATTGGGTAGGAGCTGGAGCATATTACCTAGATGATGATAAAGGCTATTGTTATATGAGAAATATTGGATTTTATGAATACGATTTAACCACAAACGAGATGAATCTTGTGAAACCTACAGAACTGGATGACATTGGCACATGCAGCGCTTTCTACTACCCTGACTACATATACCTTATCCATTACAACAGCAACCCACCGAGTTATCAAAATCAGATTCTATACATATACGATCGGGACTACAATCTTATAGATAGTATTAAATTTGACAAAGTGTACGGAAAATCTACATCAGGTGGATTTATAGGGGATGTTGATAAATATGTAATATTTTCATCAAACTATAATGAAAAACCCGATTTCTATATAGACAAATCAGAGATAGGGACCGGTAATCTGATGTTCCATAAGATTGAGGACTAACGAATGCAAAGCTGACCTGATATAAGGGCAGTTTACAATTAACAGATAAAAGCTCCTTGACAACGGTAATACCGAGTTATACTATGAAGTCACATAAAAACAGATTTTGAAAAGCAAGCATTATTGCTGATTAATATACAAGGAGATTTGCTATGGGAATAACATTCAAATGCTTTATACAATATGTAAAAAGGTGCATAAGCATAATGTTTATGCACCTTAATATACATGAAATCAAAAAATATTAATAGAATAGAAATGAATAGAAAGGAAATAATAAAATGAAATCAAAATATTTAAAAAACACATCCCTATTAATCGTACTGGTTATACTGCTATCCTACAGCATCATTCCAGTATCCGCAGCAATAGACTATTATGAGAGCACATACAATGGATATAACTATGATATTAATTCACGACTTCAGATGGATGAACTATTTGCCTTTATAACTTATGCTGGTCCAACTAGATTACATGCTGCAGTAAGTTATTGTTACTATAACGGTTGGGATAGTACTTATAATTACGATGGCATAGTATCTTCTGACACATCATCTACCGGTATTGGAGTAGGTTTTGGGCCGAACTTAGAGTTTATAGATGCCTACTACATGTATAGCATAGGAGTTAATACAGTATATACAGTAGGATTGATTAACTAAAAGGTCGGGTTGATTATGTTAAAAAAGATTTGTATATTTATAATATTAGTACTTATTGCAGGATGCTTGGCGTCCTGCAATAAGACTTCACCATCGGAAAGTAATCCCTATAATACAGGAACAGAATCTCCTTCTTTTGGAAAACTAAAGACTGATAGTTTAAAACCTGAATCATATTACACTTCATATAAGCAAGGGGTTACTACAGGGAAATTCCTTGAGACGCCATATGGAACATACTTCAGTTCCGCAGACGGTTATTTATACTATTCAGAGAAAGGAAACGCAAGATACATTAAACTGTGCAACAAGCCTGACTGCACTCACAGTTCTTTTGACTGCAACGCATATTTAAACGGGTCGACAATCGGATATTATGACGACAAGATATACTATGAGAAATTGAATAATATAAACTGCATGGATATGGACGGGAGCAATCACAGGATAGTAAAGACTTTGTATGAGGGGAATATTAATAATTTCGGATATTTTCATAACGGATACTATTACTATATAATCACAAAAGGAGGTACTATGGGAGCATTAGGGAACGATGACAACAACCTTTACAGAGTGAAAATTGATGATGATTCAAATCCTGAAATAGTACTGACAAATGATGCAATACTGCAACTGCTCATGTTTACAATAGCCGGAGACAATATTTATATAATCGAATATAGTCTCGATGATACTAAATTTACTTCTCTGTACTCATATTCAATAATTTCGAAGAAGTGGTTAAAACTAACTGATAATTGGACAGGAGCCGGAGCATCATACATAGATGAAAATATGGGTTATTGTTATCTGAAAAATATTGGGTTATATGAATACGATTTAAGCACAAATGAAATGAATCTTGTGAAACCTTTAGAACTAGAAAATGGAGGCACATGCAGCGTTTTCTATCGACCTGACTATATATACCTTATCCATTACAACAATAGTTCTTCAAGATACATGAATCAGATTCTGTATATATATGACTGGGACTACAACCTCATAGACAGTGTTAAATTCGATAAGATAAACAACAGAATAACAGCAGGAGGATTCATGTCGGATGTTGATAACTATATAATATTTGCATCCAACTTTAAAGGAAAACCAGATTACTACATAGACAAATCAGAGATAGGGACCGGTAATCTTATGTTCCATAAGATTGAGGACTGACAAATGCGAAGCTGACCTGATATAAGGGCAGTTTACAATTAACAGATAAAAGCTCCTTGACACCGGTAATACCAAGTTATACTATGAAGTCACATAAAAACAGATTTTGAAAAGCAAGCATTATTGCTGATTAATATACAAGGAGATTTGCTATGGGAATAACATTCAAATGCTTTATACAATATGTAAAAAGGTGCATAAGCATAATGTTTATGCACCTTAATATACATGAAATCAAAAAATATTAAAAGAATAGAAAAGAATAGAAAGGAAATAAAAAAATGAAATCAAATTATATAAAAAACATATCCTTATTAATCATACTGGTTATGCTGCTATCCTACAGCATCATACCAGTATCTGCATCATCAGACTATTATGAGAGCACATATAATTATTACAATTATGATTGCGGATCTAACTTTGATACAAATGAATTAAGTGGCGAGATGAATTATGCTGGTCCAACCAAGATAAATATAGCCATAGATTATTCCTACATGCGTTCTGGTTATTTAACTGTGCATACAGGATCAGCGATAGCTTTTCCACAAACTTCATTTGTTGGTATTATTGCAACTATTAACACAGATTATTACTTTACATCTTGCTACTACTCATACCTTATAGGATCAAATATGGTATATTCCGTGGGATTATTTTAGGATCAGATATGATTAAAAAGATAAGCATTTTATTAATAATAGCGCTTATTGCAGTATGTTTGGCGTCCTGCAATAAGCCTTTACCATTAGAAAGTAATCCTATTAATACCGGAAATGAATCTTCTTTTATTGGATACCTTAATACTGATAATTTGAAGCCTGAATCATATTACACTTCATTCAAACAAGGAATCACTATAGGGAAGTACCTTGAGACACCATATGGAGCATATTACTGTTCCTTTGATGGTTATTTATATTATTCAGAGAAAGGAAACACAAAATACATCAGGTTATGCAACAAACCTGACTGTAATCACAATTCTATGGACTGTAATGCATATATAAGTCGATCGGCAATTGGAATTGGATATTATGATAATAAGATTTACTATGCAGTATGGAATAATATATACTGCATGGATATGGACGGAAGCAATCATAAGAGAGTAAAGACTTTGTATGAGGGATATGACAGCAATTTCGGATTTTTCCATAACGGATACTTTTATTATGTAATAACAAAGGGCGGCTGTCTCGGAGCAATAGGAAACGATGATAACAACCTTTACAGAGCAAAAGTAGATGATGATTCAAAGCCTGAAATAGTACTGACAAATGATGCGATACTGAAAATATCCCTGTTTATGATAGACGATGATAATATATATATAATTGCAAATATTCCTGACAACTCAAAATTTGTTTCGTTATATTCTTATTCTACAATTTCGAAAAGCTGGTCCGAATTGTCAGATGCTTTTGGAGGCCCTAGCGCGTATTACATAATTGATGATACAGGTTATTGCTATATTAACAATAAAGGGTTCTATGAAATAGATATAGATACAAAAGAGATGAAACAAATGAAAGCTTTAGAGTTTGAAAACGAAGGCATATGCAGTGCCTTATATTATCCTGATTATATATACCTAATACATTGCAACAGTAAAACACAGGATTTTACGAATCAGATTCTTTACATATATGACTGGGACTACAATCTCATAGACAGTGTTAAATTCGATAAGGTGTATGGCAAATCTACACTAGGTAGCTTCGTAGGTGATATAGATGGGTATATAATATTCGCATCCAACTTTAATGAGAAACCCGATTACTACATAGACAAATCCGAGATAGGGTCCGGTAATCTGATGTTCCATAAGATTGAGGACTAATACAAATTAAAGCTGACCTGATACAAGGATAGCTTACAATTAACAGATAAAAGCTCCTTGACAACGGTAATACCAAATTATACTATGAAGCCACAGAGAAACATATTTCAAAAAGCCCACATTATTGCTGATTAATATACAAGGAGATTTGCTATGGAAATAACATTCAAATGCTTTATACGATATGTTCATTAAGGTGAATAAGCATAATGTTTATGCACCTTAATATACATGTAATAAAAATATTAAAAGAATAGAAAGGAAATAATAAAATGAAATTAAATTATAAAAAAAGTTTATCATTATTAATAATGCTGCTTATACTGCTATCCTACAGCATCATTCCAGTATCCGCATCATCAGACTATTACGAGAGCACATACAATGGATATAACTATAATTGCAGTTCCAGTTTTAGTTCAAATTATTTGAGTGGCGAGATGAGTTATGCTGGTCCATCTAAGATAAATGTTATCCAAGATTTTAACTACATGCAATCTGGTTATTCAACTGTGTATACAGATTCTAGGATAGCTTTTCCACAAACCTCATTTGTTGGTATCGTAACAACTATTAACACAGGTTGGTATTTTACACATTGCTACTACTCATATCTTATTGGAGTAAATACGGTATATTCTGTGGGATTATTTTAGGAGCAGATATGATTAAAAAGATAAGCATATTATTAATAATAGCGCTTATTGCAGGATGCCTAGCATCATGTTTGATGCTTGCGTCCTGCAATAAGTCTTCACCTCTAGAAAGTGACCCCAGTAATACTAAAAACGAATCTTCTTCTATTGGAAACCTTAATACTGATAGTTTAAAGCCTGAATCATATTACACTTCATCAAAACAAGGAATTACTATAGGGAAATACCTTGAGACACCATATGGAACATATTACTGTTCCTTTCTTGGCTATTTATACTATTCAGAAAAAGGAAACACGGATTATATCACTTTGTGCAACAAACCTGACTGCACCCATAGTTCTAAGGATTGCAACGCATATATAGGTACCGCGCCGATCGGGTATTATAATGGCAAAATCTATTATGAAGTTTGGAATAACATAAATTGCATGGATATGGACGGAAGCAATCATAAGAGAATAAAGACTTTGTATGATGGATATGACAACAATTTCGGATATTTCCATAACGGATACTTTTATTATGTAATAACAAAAGGCGGTTGTCTCGGAGCAATTGGAAACGATGACAACAACCTATACAGAGTAAAAGTGGATGATGATTCAAAGCCTGAAATAATACTGACAAATGATGTGATACTGAAAATGTCCCTGTTTACGATAGACGAAGATAATATATATATAATTGCAAATATTCCTGATAACTCAAAATTTGTTTCGTTATATTCTTATTCTACAATTTCGAAAAGCTGGTCCGAATTGACAGATGCTTTTGGAGGTCCTAGCGCATATTACATAAATGATGATACAGGCTATTGCTATATTAACAATAAAGGGTTCTATGAAATAGATATAGATACAAAAAAGATGAAACAAATGAAAGCTTTAGAGTTTGAAAACGAAGGCATATGCAGTGCTTTATATTATCTTGACTATATATATCTTATCCATTACACTAACGAACCATTCAATTTTTTAAATCAGATTCTTTACATATATGACTGGGACTACAACCTCATAGACAGCGTTGAGTTCGATAAGGTATATGGAACCGGCGGATTCGTTGGTGATGTAGATGGGTATATTATATTTACATCCAACTTTGATGTAAAACCTGAGTACTACATAGACAAATCAGAGATAGGGACAGGTAATCTGATGTTTCATAAGATTGAGGACTGATAAATGCGAAGCTGACCTGATATAAGGACAGCTTACAATTAACAGATAAAAGCTCCTTGACAACGGTAATACCGAGTTATACTATGAAGCTACAGAAAAACAGATTTCAAAAAGCCAGCATTATTGCTGATTAATATACAAGGAGATTTGCTATGGTAATAACATTCAAATGCTTTATACGATATGTTCATTAAGGTACATAAGCATAATGTTTATGCACCTTAATATACATGAAATTAAAAATATTAGAGAACAAAAAAAACAGAAAGGAAATAATAAAATGAAATCAAAATATATAAAAAACACATCCCTGTTAATTATACTGATTATACTGCTATCTTATAGCATCATACCAGTATCTGCATCATCAGACTATTATTCGAGCACATACATTGGATTTAACTATGACTGCTGTTCCGAATTTACTTATGATGAAGTATATGGCGAAATGAGTTATGCAGGACCTAACAGGATTTGTGTAGAGGTTGGATATAGGTTATATGACTTTTATTATCAAGTTTATGTCGAAGGGAGTGTAACCTCTACATTTGTAAAATCATTTGCTTATGCAGGTGCAATTGCTAGCCCAGTTCAATCATTTGAATGGTCTAATCACACATACACAATCTCTCCAAACACAGTATATTTCGTAGGATTAAGTTAGGAGCAGATATGATTAAGAAGTTAAGCATATTATTAACACTAGTGCTTGTTGCAGGATGTATAGCATCATGTTTGATGCTTGTGTCCTGCAGCAAACCTTCCCCTTTAGAAAGTAATCCTCATAATGCTGGAAACGAATTTTCTTCTTATGTGAAAATTGATCCAGAAAACTTAAAACCAGAAGAATACTACACATCCCTTAGACAAGCAGAGTCATCTGTTGCAAGATATCTTGAGACTCCTTATGGCATATACACTCTCGATTCGGACAGGTATATTTATTACTCTGAAAAAGGAAATACGAAATATGTCAAATTATGCAACAGACCAGATTGCAATCACAGTACAGCAAACTGTAATGCATATACAAGTGCATATAAAATAGGTTATTATAAAAATAAGATTTATTATGTATCAAACAATTCACTTAGCTGTATGGATATGGATGGAACCAATCACATGGGATTAAAAACCTTATATGAATTTCCTGACCCAAATTTGGGTTATTTTCATAACGGTTATTTCTACTATATAATTACTAAAGGCGGTACCCCTGGATCACCTGGCAATGTAGACAATAATCTATACAGAGTGAAGATTGACGACAATTCAAAACCTGAGATTGTTCTGACAGATGACATTATACTAAATGCGCAAATGTTTTTTGTTGCAGATGAGAGTATTTACCTAACGATAAATAACTTTGTTACCAGTCCTGGTTGTTATTTGTACTCATTCTCAATTGAAACAAAAACAATGTCGAAGATTACTGATTACTGGTCAGGTTATGGTGCTACTTACTTTAACGAGGATTATGGATACTGCTATCGTGCAAATGAAGGGATATATAAATATAGTGTCGCAACTAATGAAATTGCGCTGGAAAAAGAAATCAAATTTGACAATCACGGAATATGTGGAGCTAGATTTTATTCAGACTACATATATCTCATTCACGAGCTTAGTGATGATCCCCGTGTAAATCCAATGCAAGATCAGATACTGTATATATATGACTGGGACTTCAATCTTATAGACAGCATTAAGTTCGACCATGTTGTACCCAACAGAATAGGAGGTTTTGTTACTGATGTTGGTGATTACATTATATATTCATCTTGTTGGAGTAAAAAACCCGATTACTACATAGACAAATCCGAGATAGGGACCGGTAACCTGATGTTCCATAAGATTGAGGACTGATAAATACAAAACTGACCTGATAAGGACAGTTTACCATTAACAGATAAAAGCTCCTTGACAACAGTAATACCAAGTTATACTATGAAGCCACAGAAAAAGGATTTTAAAAAGCCAGCATTATTGCTGATTAATATACAAGGAGATTTGCTATGGAAATAACATTCAAATGCTTTATACGATATGTTCATTAATGTGAATAAGCATAATGTTTATGCACCTTAATATACATGTAATAAAAATATTAAAAGAATAGAAAAGAATAGAAAGGAAATAATAAAATGAAATTTAAATATATAAAAAACACATCCCTATTAATCGTACTGGTTATACTGTTATCCTTCAGCATCATTCCAGTATCTGCATCATCAGACTATTATGAGAGCACATACAATGGATATAACTATGATTGCAGTTCCTATTTTAGTTCTAATTATATAAGAGGCGAAATCAGTTATGCTGGTCCATCTAAGGTTAATATTATTTTAGATTATACCTATAAAGAATTTGGTTATTCAACTGTGTATGAAGGTTCTAGCATAGCTTTTCCACAAACCTCTTTTGTTGGCCTTGCAACAACAACTAATGGCACAAATTATTATTTTACACATTGCGCCTACTCCTATCTTATGGTAGTAACCACTGTGTATACTACAGCATTATATTAGGAGCAGATATGATTAGAAAGATAAGCATTTTATTAATAATATTGCTTATTGCAGGATGCCTGTCATCCTGCAATAAGCCTTTATCTTCAGAAAACAGCCTATTTAATACAGAAACCAAATCTCCTGCTATCGGGAAAATAAATACTGACGGTTTAAAGCCGGATTCATACTACACTTCATCAAAACAAGGGGTTACTATAGGGAAATACCTTGAGACGCCGTATGGAACATATTACTGTTCCTTTGACGGTTATTTATACTATTCAGAGAAAGGAAATACAAAATATATCAGGTTATGCAATAAACCTGACTGCTCCCACAATTCTGAAGACTGCAATTCATATATAGGTACTACGCCAATCGGGTATTATGATGGCAAAATTTACTATAAAGTTTGGAATAATATATACTGCATGGATATGAACGGAAGCAATCATATGACGGTTAAGAGATTGTATGAGGGATATGACAGCAATTTCGGATATTTCCATAATGGATACTACTACTATATAATAACTAAAAGTGGCATTCCCGGAGCGATAGGAAACGATGACAACAACTTTTACAGGGTGAAAGTGGATGATAATTCGAAGCCTGAAATAGTACTGACAAATGATGCGATACTGCACTTAAGTTTTTTCACTATAGCTGAAGATAATATATATATAATTGAAAGTATTCTTAACAACTATTTATTTAAGACTTTATACTCTTATTATACAGTTTCAAAAAACTGGTCAAAATTAACGGATGCTTGGGGAGGTCCTGGTGCATATTATATTAACGATAATACAGGCTATTGCTATATTAGCAACAAAGGATTCTATGAATTCGATATAGATACAAAACAGATGAAACATATAAAATCTATAGAGTTTGAAAACGAAGGAGTATGCACCGCCTTATATTATCCTGAATATATATATCTTATTCATTACACTAACGGACAATTCGATTATTCAAACCAGATTCTTTACATATACGACTGGGACTACAACCTCATAGACAGCGTTGAGTTTGATAAGGTGTATGGAGCCGGCGGATTCGTTGGTGATGTAGATGGATATATAATATTTACATCCAACTTTGATGTAAAACCTGAGTACTACATAGACAAATCAGAGATAGGGACTGGTAATCTGATGTTCCATAAGATTGAGGATTAGTTTTTTGATAGAATATATAATAGATAATGAAAGGAGCTTTAAATGGAACTGCATATAGAGAATCTTTCCAAGAATTATGGAGAGAAACTGGCTCTAGATAAATTCACTTACACCTTTAAAGAAGGAACATATGCCATATTAGGCCCGAATGGCGCAGGCAAAAGCACTTTGATGCATCTCATAACTGATAATATATCCCGCCCCAGCGGACAGATACTTTATGACGGCAAGGATATATTGCATTTAGGCAGATCATTTAGAAAAGTAATCGGGTTTATGCCCCAGTCTCAGGGCATGTATGACCAGATGAGTGCAAAAGGCTTTTTAAGCTATATGGCGGAAATTAAAAGTATACCTAAAAAAGAAGCCAGAGTTCAGATTAATGAGCTTCTATCGGTTGTCAATCTTTCTGATGTAGGACATAAAAAATTAAGTTCCTTCTCAGGCGGCATGCGTCAAAGAGTGCTTCTAGCCCAGGCATTACTTGGCAAACCAGACATTCTGATGCTTGATGAGCCTACTGCGGGATTAGATCCTGAGGAAAGAGTAAGAATCAGAACATATATAGGGAATCTTGCAGCATCAAAAATCGTCCTTATAACCACCCATATAACTTCAGATGTGGAATCTATAGCTGATTATGTTATATTCATGAAAAACGGACGCATTAAATCTAGCGGGAAACCTGAACAGATACTTAAGGATACTTCTTCTAAGAATATAGAAGAAGCATACTTAAAAATCATACACAAAGAGGAATAAGATGCAGGAACTAAAACGAATTATACTTTCCAGAACCAATATAGTCTGTATCGCAGTTTTGATATTTGTCAATATATTTATCTTTTTCTGGGAATTCACTCCAGGAAATGATAAATATACATTACCCGAATATGTAAACCGCTATACTGAAATAATGAATACCTGCAGGGATATGGATAATGAAGAGGCTATCAATTATCTGAATAATTTAAAACTGCAATCAGAAGGTATTGTACTTATTCCTAATTGGCTAAATAGCAAAGATATAGAACGCAAAGAAGAATTTGCAGAGTTTTACTACAAAAAGTACGGCGAGCAGATGATTAACGACATAAAAAACGGCAAGATTGATATTTCTGAACAAGCTGCAAACAAAGCATATGCTGATATCGATATCTGCAATATCCTTATAGAAAAAGTAAACTACCTGATAGAATATCCAGAATATTTAAATATGATGAGTGAAAATGCTGAAAATATGAAGACTGTTAGTATTTTCTCTGATCCGAATTCCTTTTCATACAGGAACATTATAAAGACTGTGGATGATTTTTCTTCAATACATATTACGGAAATCTCATTAGATAATGACCTTGCCATTAATGCCCTGTTTACTGACAGCATATCAGATTACAGTATTTTAGCATATATGATGGTCATTGTTTTGTTATTGATTCAAGAGAGGAAAAAAGGCTTATGGCCGCTAATATACGCTTACCCTGAAGGCAGATCAATCCTGGCAGCCAAAAGAGTATTTATACTATTAATCTGTTCTGTTATAGCTACAGTCTTTCTTATTGGAGGTAGATTTTTAACCGCAGGTATTGTATATGACGGGTTTGGAGAAATGTCACGTCCCATCCAGTCTATGAGCATGTTCCAGGGTGTGTCACAGCCTTTTACTGTCGGAACTTTTTTAATAAACTTTTTTGTATTTAAAATTGTAGGGACATGGGTAATATCCTTGATAATCTATATGCTCATGCTGGCTATTTCCAATACATCACTGGGTGTAGCGATAACAGCTTTATTCTTAGGAACTGAATATACCCTTTTCGCACTGATACCAGACAGTTATGCAATTGCTGTTTTAAGGTTTGTTAACATATTCGCTATGATTAACTATAACAGGATATATATGAGGTATCTTAATATAAATATATTCGATTACCCAATAAACGGCAGTACTTTAACAACATACATGATACCCTCTGCCCTGGTTATTTTTGCAGCTGGCTCTATTATTATACATCATAAGAAGAAACCATTTTCTACTCCTAACCCACTACTTAAACTGTATGACAAAGTGCTTATACTCAGAGCCAGGTTTGCTGACCGCTTCAAGCTGTTTTTTACAGAACTTCATAAAATCTTATGGATACAGAAAGGTATCTTTGTTATTACTGTACTTTTATTATGGGCAATATTTATTTCATCATATCCTCCAATCAACAGATCAGAGTATGACGGAACCTTAGTTTATTTTGAAAATATGTTTACAGGTGAAGTAACTGACGACACTCTTCTAAAAATCGATGAACAGATGGATCTCGCATATGCTGAAATGGAAAGAGGAAGTATGAACGGGGCTACAAAAATTCAGTATCTTTCGGTTATAAAAACAGAAGCCAAAGCCAAAAAAGGTACTAGCTTATGGATAATGGACAGTACTGTTTTTGACGCCCTGATGAATAAGAATATTGATGGTTATCAGAGGAAAACCGGAATAATAGCTATATTATTCACATCAGTTATGATAGCAGGCGTATTCGCATATGAACATCAGCAGAAAATGAAATACCTTTTATGCAGTTCAGATAAAGGAAGATCAGTTTTATGGAGAAAAAAGACTGTATCAGCCTGCATACTGACAACAGTAGTGTGGCTTATTATCTATGGATTTGAAATACTTAATACCATAGATGTATATGGCAGCTTGCATTCCCTTTCTGCCCCTATTCAAAGTATAATGAGTGAATTTCCCTTTGGGGTGTCAATTTTATCTTACCTTGTATTAATGTATCTTCTTCGCCTATTTGTTCTACTGACCCTTTCATTTATGGTATTGCTAGTATCAAATCTGTGCTCCAAAGTAAATTCCGCTGTTATAGCATCACTGGCTATATTCTCATTACCTGCTGCGATTGCAATAATGGGCGGTAAAATCATGGAGTATTTTTCAATTGTAAAACTTCTTTCTCCTCAGGAGAATCTGTCCTCATTCATATTAAACTATACAATATGTCTGATACTGGGTGTCATATCTTTGGTATTGAATTATCTAATATGGAATACAAAAATACAGAAGAACAGATAGAAGATGAAAATAGATATGAAAAAACCTGGAAGTTTACAGAAAATGCTTCTCACTGAGTGGAAACAGTAAAATAATGAAGGAAGGGATCTAAAGATTGAATGGAATATAATGCATATGTATAGCAGCAGTTGAGATAATGAAAAAGGAAAGACATGCAGAAATCGCAGAATTATATATTAGAGGAGCTGTAGAAAGATTTAATAATGATCCTAGCACTAAAGTATCAATAATAACTGAAGAAGAAACCGACAAAAATAGTAAAGGCAATTATCGAGCACAGCAATAAAGAAAAACATTCAGATGATATGCTTACTGAATTATTTAAAGATGTTGATAGCCTTGACAGATATCTACATGGAATAGAAACAGATAGTGCATATTTGGAAAGATGCAATAAGGTCTTGAAAGAACTCAATATGTAAATGATGGTATAATTATATATATCATATACAGAGGAGTTTTATTTATGAACTACATGAAGATCAAAAACACTGATATCACTGTATCAAAGATGGCATTGGGAACATGGGTCTTTTCGAATGATGCTACATGGGGTTCACAGGAAGACGAGTTATCAATAAAGACGACTCATGCTGCAATAGATGCTGGTATTACCCTTATAGATACAGCTGCAATGTACGGAAGTGGAAGAAGCGAAATAGTCCTGGGAAAAGCATTAAAAGGCAGAAGAGATAAGGTAGTAGTTGCGACTAAAACAGCAGACGCTAATCCTACAAAAGATACTGTTATAAAAGCTTGCGAAGACAGTCTGAGAAGACTTGATACTGACTATATTGATATATATCAGATTCACTGGCCAAGAAGAACTGTTCCATTTTCTGAAACAATGGAAGGTTTATTAAAATTGTATAAAGACGGAAAGATAAGAGCCATAGGAGTAAGTAATTTCGGGATACAGGATTTGAACGAGATAACAAAATTCGGACCTGTGCATACCAATCAAATGGCATACAATTTACTATTTCGTGCAATTGACCATGAAATCAGACCTTTATGCATAGAAAAAGAAATAGGGATATTATGCTACAGCCCTCTTGCTCAGGGACTATGCACAGGAAAATACAGCAGTATAGACCAAATTCCTGACAGATTAAAAAGAGTTTGGTATCTATCTGATGAGTTTAAGCATCTGCATCCGTATATATTCCAAACTATAAACTGCATTAAGAATATTGCCAAATCAATTAATCAGCCTTTATCAGCAGTAGCAATTGCTTATGATATGCATAGAGAAGGTATAGTATCAGTGCTTGCAGGAGCTAGAAATACTGAACAACTTAAGCAGAACATATCAGCAGCTGAATTGAAGCTCAATAAAGGAATTATGGATAATCTTGATGAATGTACTGATGAACTTTTCAACTTGATGGGTTATAATGCGGATATGTGGAGAGTGGAATCAACTATCAAGTAGAAATTAAGAAATACTTTTTTGAGGGAAATTATGAAAATAGCAGTTGCAATGGATTCATATAAAGGGTGCATGAGCGCTATTAAGTGCTGTGACATAATCAACAATGCATTGACCGATGCAATGAAGGAATGTCTTGTTTACAAGTATCCTATGGCTGATGGTGGTGAAGGTACAGTAGATTGTTTAGTTTTTGCAACCAAAGGACGCAAAGAATATGTTACTGTAAAAGGCGTTTTTGGAAATGAAATGACAGGATATTTTGGTATACTTGGCGATAATGAGACTTGTGTTATTGAGTCTGCATGCGCATCAGGTATACAAGGAATTTCTAAGAACCAACTTAATCCCATGAGAGCATCCTCATATGGTACTGGACAGTTAATAAGAGCAGCTCTGGAGGGAGGTTATAGAAAAATCATTGTAGGATTTGGAGGCACTGCAACATCTGATGGAGGAATGGGTGCATTAGCTGCATTAGGCATGGTTTTTTATGATAAGGATATGAATGTATTAAACCCCTGTGGTGCTGCAATGGTGAATGTAGACAGCATAGACTCCAGAGGAGTTATTAAAGAATTAGAAAATGCATATATAGAATTCGCCTGTGATGTAGAAAATGTGTATTACGGTAAAGAAGGAGCAGCTTATGTGTTCTCCCCACAGAAAGGAGCAACACCTTCTCAGGTAGTAGAACTTGATGCCGGCCTTGTAAACCTTACAAGAGTTTTCAAGGAACAGCTTGATAAGGATATATCCGATTTTCCCAGCTCAGGTGCTGCAGGAGGATTAGTCGGAGGCCTTATGACAGTCTGCAAACCAGTTATAAAAAGCGGGTTTGATGTAGTCCTTAACTATACCGATCTAGAAGACACCATTAAAAACTGTGATATCGTTATTACAGGAGAAGGCCGCACTGATGCACAGACAAGATACGGAAAGTTGCCAATGAGAGTAGGAATTTTGTCAAAAAAATATAGTAAACCTGTAATATGCATATCAGGCGCAGTAACAAAAGATGCCGAGGTATTGAAAAATTATGGTATCACTTCCCTGTTTTCCATAAACAGAGGGCCTATTACTTTGGAAGAGTCTATGAGTGACAGTGAAAACTTATTATATCTTCAGACTTTTAATATTGCAGGTTTGCTCAGCATATTGTAATATATATAGGCACGGAGGTGTAGCTCAGTTGGTTAGAGCGCTTGCTTGACATGCAAGAGGTCGTTGGTTCAAGTCCAATCATCTTCACCAAGTAAACCGCTTTTATGTATGATAAAAGTGGTTTTTCATTTATATTTGGTATACATGATATAAACAGGTTAATAATTCAGATTGCAAACTATAATAATCTTAGGAATTTGAAACTAATTGGAGGAAGCATACTTGAAAACAATTTGTGGTATTAACTGCTCTATATGCCCTCTATTTAAAACTTGTGACGGATGTATTGCTACTCATGGTCGTCCGTTCGGTAAAGACTGCGTTATAGCAAAGTGCTGTCTTGATAAGGGACAGGACTTATGCGCAGAATGTTCTGATAATTCCTGAACCTTTCAGAAAAAGCTTATAGAGGAATTCAATAAGCTTGGTATTGAAGACATGGGAAAAGTTACAAGACTGAATACGCTGAAAGGTTCTTTTGTTAATCTAGAATATACCCTGCCAAGCGGTCAGGCTGTAAAACTTCTTGATGACAATAAAATCTATATCGGCTTGAAAAAAAGAATAGCGACAGATGTTACGGTATTATAGCAGACGAGAATTTCCTTCTTGTATGTGAATATGGTAAAGACGGAACAGATGCAGAAAACGAAGGAATGATTATGGAGAATATTGTTGCACAGATGTTGCGATCAAATGGTCATAAACTCTACTTTTACTCTCGTTATGATAAGGAACACAGGGAAAATCATATGGAAATAGATTTTCTTATTACTGAGGGAAAGAGGGTTGTACCCATTGAGGTTAAATCAGGCCGGAATATATCCCATGTGTCACTAGACAAATTCAGAAATAAATTTTCCAGCAGGATAGGTAATTCATATGTTCTTTATACCAAAGATGTATCTATTAAAGATGGAATCATTCACCTACCTGCTTATATGGCTATGCTTCTATGACAAATCTGACTTACATAATGCATGAATAGTACACATAAATATATCATTAAGTTGCAAAACCACCTTTATCATCCTATACTTATATAGTAAATATCAGGAAATTAGGTTAAAATATGAGACTTCTATATGATAAGGTTTATGAACAGATATGCAAAGTAGATTTTGAATCCATATGGGATGGATTTCATGCATATCACTTCGCTTTGTATACCAATGACTCTGTATATCTCAAAAACAAAACAATTGATTATGAAGAATGCTTTTTGGGTAATACTAGTATTAAGTATGATGATGAACAGATAGCGATATGGAAAATAGATGATTACTCTAAGGAAGATCCTGTTATGCTTGCTGCTAACATGGTACATGAATTGTTCCACGCATATCAGTATGAATTAGGTGAGAAAAGATTTCCTAATGATTTAAAAGCACTGGATTACCCTTTGAACCTGGATAATATCCTTTTAAAGTATGCCGAGAACCAGCTGATTATTAAGGCAGTGAAGGAAAATGATAAAAAGAAAGTTAAAGAGTATTTATCAGATTTCTTTGCTTCAAGAGAAAGAAGAAAAGAAATAATCAAAGAGCATATCAATTATGAGTACTGTATTGAAACTGTTGAAGGAATGGCTGAATATGTCGGCTTGAGAGCTTTAGAGCAGCTTGATGCGGAAAAGTATAGCAACAATATTAATAAATACATGGAAAACCTTTCTGATACTTCAGCTATTTTATTTGACAATCGCAGGCTTTCATATTTTTCCGGAGCTATGCTCTTGCTTGCTTTGCATAAAGCGGATATACCCTTCTATCATGACATATCAAAAGAGAAAAAGACTGTTTATGAACTGGTATCTGAAAATATCTCTTGTGGTGTTTTGCCGACCTATTTATGTAAAGATGCAATTGAACAATCATTGAAAGATTTTATTATTAACAAACAAAAGCTGTTTTCCGGGTTCTTTGACAAAAAGCCGGTATGTACAGAAAATTCCTTTACAATATGCGGTTATGATCCTATGAACATGGTTAAACTTAATAACCATATATGGTGTAAGTATTTTATCATGCTGAAAGAAAAAGCAAAGGATGTTCCTTTGCTTATAAACGGTCCGGTAATACTTAAGGTCGATAATTCTGATATCACTAAAGTTATAGCTTACTATACTATTTAGGATATTATGCTTTCCCTCCCGCTTTCTTCTTGCGGTTTATAAGGTTATTTGCTTTACACCATAAATATGTGTCTTCTATAGACTGCTTCAAGGAAAATTTCTTTTTGTATCCTAACTCTTCCTGAGCTTTTTTGGAATTGAATTTGGAATTACTCTGCAATGTATACAGCGAATAACTCGTAAACAAAGGCTTCTGTTTTCTTATCCTGTAATACAACTCTGCAAAAGGAGCAGTCATTTTAGCAAACCACAAAGGAAGAATCGTCTTTATCTGTTTTCTGCCAATAACAGAGCATATAGCATCAGTAATTTTCCTTACCGGGTAATATTCACCTGAAAGTATGTATGTATTTCCGCTTATACCTTTTTCCGCTGCTAAAACAACTCCTTCTGCTACATCCCTTACATCAACAAAGTCATATCCTCCATTGACACAAGCTGTAAGATTTCCGTTAGCACAGTCTTTAACAAGCTGTGTGGTATGCCCGCCTGCATAATCTCCAGGCCCAATTATCCCGGAAGGATGAACTACAACTGCATCCAGACCTTTTTTCACACTATCCAACACAATCTTTGTTGCTATAGCTTTACTTTTACTGTATTCCCCTTTAACCAGATCAGGATCAAAATTCAAAGTTTCAATTATTGTTTCATTCTTTGGAAGCTCAGGAATGGCATGAACACTGCTGACATAAACCAATTTCCTGATTTTATGCTTTAATGCCATATCCACAATATTCTGCGTCCCTGTCACATTGACATCATGCATAACCTGGCTGTATTTAGACGATATTGAAACAACTCCTGCTGCATGAATTACGATAAGATTATCATCATCTTCCACTGTGAAAAAATCCTCTAATGATGATGTAAGACATATGTCACCTCTGAAAAAATGCACATCCCTATCTTTTAGTAATCCGTGTTTGTCTTGTCCTATATCTAAAACCCTTACTGTTTTTCCTTTAGAGAGCAGGTTGTCAACAATAGCATTTCCTAAGAATCCTAATGCTCCTGTAACTGCGTAAATCTCTTTCATCTGCTTTATCTCCTTTAAAAACTGTTAATATTAGTTAAATCCAGCTTTGCAACTATATAATATATGACCATATTGAACTATATGTGAACTGGAAAGGGTATTATGATATAATTTTTATGTCGAGGTGATTAACTATGGACAATCCAATTATATCTCATTTAAGAAAACCACCAAAACTAAAAGGTATTAAGAGAGCTCTTTTCATACAGCCTCATGCTGATGACAATCAGATAGGTGCTGGAGGAATGATGGCATTACTTATTGATTCAGGAGCAGAAGTATTTGAACTAACTGTAACTGATGACAGAAAACTGGAACAGGACAAGGAAGGTTTTACCACCCGCCAATTGGAAGCATTGTCTGCACAGAATTTTTTAAATGTGAAAAATGCGGGATTTCTGGGTTTTTGCGATAAGACACAGGAACCAGTTGAAAAGATATCGCAAGCGATTATGAAGGTTATCAGGGGAATAAAGCCGGATGCTGTATTCACTGTTGATCCCAACCTTGCAACTGAATGCCACAGCGACCATATAAAGACAGGTACTGCAGTAAAATATGCAGTACTTGATGCTATGTGTGATTTTTATCCATATTCAGAAGATGGCAAAGCCCGTCATGAGACATGGACAACACCTATTCTTGCTTTTTACTATACTGACAAACCGAACAGAAAAGTGGATATATCAAAATACATAGACAAGAAGATGGATTCCATAAAATGCCACAAATCTCAGGTTGACAATAACCTTCTGATGTTCGTAAAAGAACTGGCGAAGATAGCCGCAAAGGGTACAAAATACAAATATGCCGAACAATTCAGAGCATTGTCTTCATTACAGACTCACTGCTTTAATATAGCTTTTGAAGAGGATGATGATTAATTTTTTTCCCCGGATTGAACATGACTTTAAGTATCTCTATGCATCTTCTCCCAAAAACCTGAATTATCCGGTTTGAATATAAGGTTAGGTTCTTTACTTCTTTCCGTGAAATAAGCATACAGGTGATATAATTCAGATAGAAAGAGAGGCCGAGATGGAACCTGTATTCAACTTCGTGGAAATGTTTGAAAGATCCATAGGATTGAAGGAGCCATGGAAAGTGACCAGGGCGGAATTCAATGAGAAGGACAAGAGCGTGCATGTATATATAGAAGCAAAGAAGACGTCAAAGTATCCGTGTCCTGAATGCCATAAGATGTGCAGAAGATACGATAACGAGGATGAGGAAAGGATATGGAGACATGCTGATGTTGTTCTTTACCCATGCTACATACACTGCAGGAGACCCAGGGTAGAATGTGAGGAGCATGGCATAAAGGTAACCGATGCGCCGTGGTCAAGGAAGGGTTCGAGGAACACCCTCCTTTTTGAAGGGTATGCTATGATGCTTGCCCAGATGTCGACTTTTGAAGAAGCGAGGAAAGCACTGAAGATAAGCAGGACAGCAATAATGCACATAGTCAGCTACTGGGTAGATAAGGCTGTCAGGGAGACAGATTTATCTGAAGTCAAAAGATTAAGCATAGATGAGACATCGTTCAGGAAGGGACAGAGCTATGTTACAGTCATAGGAGACCCTGAGAGAAGATGTATCATAGGCGTGGAAAACGGGAGGAATGCTGACGCTGTAGTCAGATTCTCATACGAATTCGAGTCAAAAGGCGGTGAAAGCTGCAGAATCAGCCACATTAGCATGGATATGTCGAAGCCATACAAAGCAGGATGTGCAGAATGCTTCCCATATGCCAAGACAGTATATGACAAGTTCCATGTAAAGAAGCTTATGCTGGAAGGGATGGACGAAGTCAGGAAAGAAGAGCAAGGGAGGAAAAGCAGGAAGTGGATGGGGAGGAAGCTTTTAATGATACCTCAAAGCCGTATGACGAAGGACCAGGAGCAGGCGAAGGATAATATATGCAGATCATATCCTAAAACAGGAAGGGCTTACAGGATGGTCCAGATGTTTGATGAGGTGTATAGGAATATCAATACCCAAAAGGCTGAGGAGGAGTTTGACAAGCTGACAAGCTGGATGATGCACGGCAGGCTCGAGCCAATGAAGAAAGTGGCAAGATCATTCAGGAAGAACAAGGAAGAGATATTGGAGTATTTTGAGAACAGATATACTAACGCTTTTGCAGAGGGCATGAACAGCATGATACAGACAGCTAAGAGGAAAGCAAGAGGATTCAGGCTTTATGAGAGCTTCAGGACAGCGATATTCTTATGTGTAGGGAAACTGCAGCTTTCATATCCGAATCCCTTCCCATTGTAACTTTTCACGGAAAGAAGTAAAGAACCTAAGGTTATCATGATGCACATCTCCCTGGCATAATGTAAAGGGATCAGATGAAAAGACACGCACCCTTACGGATGCGCGTCTTATTCTCTTATTGGCATTCTGCTGGTATCAGTTCAGGAGTGCCGAATATATCTTTGTTGCTGTCTTCGATGAACTGGTTGGTATAGAGGTTGTAGTAGTGGCCTTTAAGCTCCATAAGTTCATCATGGCTTCCCTGCTCTATTACATGGCCTTTGTCAATTACCAGTATCTTGTCAGCTTCTCTTATTGTCGACAGTCTGTGTGCGACAACAAAGCTTGTCCTATTGCTTAATACCTTGGAAATAGCACGTTGCACCACTTTCTCAGTCTGCGTATCCACTGAGCTGGTGGCTTCATCCAGAACGAAAATGCATGGATCATTTACAATTGCTCTTGCTATACATATGAGCTGTTTCTGTCCTGTGGATATACCTCCACCTCCTTTGGAAATCACATGATTGTATCCATCTTCAAACTTCATAATGAAGTCATGCGCTTCAACCATTTTTGCAGCATTCATCACATCTTCATCTGTTGCATCTTCCTTACCGTAACGGATGTTGTCCATTATTGTCCCGCTGAACAGATGTGGAGACTGAAGCATATAACCGAGATTCTTATGGATGTACATCAGAGGTATCTTCTTGTAATCCTCTCCATCAACATATATTGTCCCTTCAGTAGGTTCATAAAATCTGCAGGCCAGATTTACTATCGTGGTCTTCCCAGATCCGGTTTCCCCAACTAAAGCTATGCATTGTCCTGGTTCCACATCCAGATTAAATGTCTCTAAAACCTTCTCACCTTCTTTGTACTGGAAGGAGACATCTTCGAATCTTATCGAACCTTTCAGTTTGGGCACTGGCATATCCGGTGTGATTTTTCCGTATTTCTGAATAACTTCATCAGAGTCCTTGATATCTATTTCTGCTTCAAGCAAAGCCATAATCCTCTCTCCTGCCGCTTGTGATGACTGGAAGTTTGCGAATACCCTTGCCATATCGTTTATCGGATTGAAGAACTGCAGAGTATACAGTATGAACAATGTAAGGGTTCCAACTGTAATTACTTCACCAAGTATCATGACACCGCCCTGCCAAACTGCTAGCGAAGTCCCTACAATACCCAGTATTGATACTATTGGAAAGAACAATCCTGAATACACCGCACTTTTAACTGCAGCAGTTTTCATATCATCTGTCTTTTTCTCAAACTCGTTAATATGGCTTTCTTCTCTCACTAGCGTCTTGGATGTCGTTGCGCCTTGTATGCCTTCAGAGAATCCGCTTGTTATGATCGAGTTATACCTTCTGGCTTCTCTGCTGTAGAAAAGTATTCTTTTTTGGAAGAATATAGATATTACAACAAGTACTGGGACTACAGTCAGCACTACCAATGTAATTTTCGTGTTTTTCATGAACATGAATACCGTCATCATAGTTATCATGCTAATCGCCCAGATCATGTCTACAAGCCCCCATGAGATAATCCCGGTCAGCCTTCCGACATCAGAAGTTATCCTTGTAAACAGACTACCTGTCGCATTGCGGTCATAGTATGAGAAGCTTAGCTCCTGAAGCTTCATAAAGCCGTCAACCCTTATGTCATGGCTTACCAAATGCCAGAGCCTGTCTGCAAGATATATAAAAATATATATAGTAAGGCCTTTAAGTATCAGTAATACCACAAATAGTACCGCAAAGAGAATAACTCCTTCTGTTGTCTTATTCGCTATAAAATTGTCTATCGCATATTCAGTAAATAGCGGGAATGTCGCATCAGTAGCTGCCTGGATAACCATTGCAATTATTATGCCCATTACATGCTTCCAGTACCGGCCAAGATACTTCATTACTTTCCTCCACAGATTTACATCTATGCTTTTGTTAAATATTTCCTTGTTGTCTTGTTCCATAATTATTCACCTGCCTTCTCCATCTGAAGTACACAGCTCTGCATGTCATATACCTGCTTATACAGTCCCTCTCTTTGTATGAGTTCGTTATGAGTACCTCTATCGGTTATCTGGCCATCTTCCATTACTAATATAAGGTCAGCCTGTCTTAATGTATTTATCCTGTGTGATATTAATATTGTTGTAGTACCTGCACAGTGCTTTTTCAAGGCATTCCTTATATTCTTATCCGTCTGCATATCTACAGCACTGAGCGAATCATCAAATATCAATACTTTGCAGTTATTGATAAGAGTTCTTGCTATAGCGACTCTCTGCTTCTGTCCACCAGATAATGTAACTCCTTTTTCTCCTACCATCGTATCATAACCCTTTTCAAAGTTTTTTATTGCTTGGTCTACTGATGCAATGGTTGTCGCGTTTTCAATGTCCTCATCAGTTATTTCAGGATTGTTGTCTGATATGTTTTCCTTAATTGTCTTGGAAAACAAAAATGGTTCCTGTAGTACAATCCCTATATTCTTCCTTAAATGCTTTTTATTTATATCCTTCAGTTCAATTCCATCAACCCTTATGCTTCCTTTCTCATAAGGCAGAAGCCCGACAAGCATGTGAAGCAGAGTGGATTTTCCAGAACCAGTTCTACCGAGAATTGCAAGAGTCTTGCCCTTTTCGATACTGAATGATACATTCTTTAACACTTCATTATCTGCCGTATATGCAAATGAGATATCCTCAAAAGTTATTTGGCCTTTAATGTCAGGAGTGAGTCCTTTATCATCACTTCCTGGCTCTCTTGGGGCATCAAGAACTTCCTTTATACGTCCCAGTGCTACATTCGCTTTACCCATATCTCCAAGAACTCTTCCCATACCTCTTATAGGCCAGATCAGATTAGTCACATATGTCATGAAGACTGTAAGCATACCTACTGAGATGCTTCCCCTAACCGCTAAAAATATTCCAGTTACTAATACTATACCTATCTGCAGCTGGCATATTGCATCTGAAAGACCCCAGTACCAGGCAAAAGCTACCGTTATCTTAAGATCCTTGTTTCTGTAATCTACTGAAGACTTTATAAACTTTTCTGTCTCCCTGCTCTGTGTCGCACAGGAACGTACAATCCTCATTCCGGAAAGATTTTCTTCTATTACTGTAGACATTGCACCTTCTGCCTCATCAGCTAGCAAAAACATCTTTGATACATACTTGAAAAAGAAAAACGCTCCAAGTCCTATGAAAGGTATTAATGAGAAGCCTGCCAGAGTCAAAGTAGTATTAAGCTTTCCCATTACCGTAACGGATGCGACTATAAGGACGATACATCTTACAAGATCTTGAAACTGAGTGGCTAAGAAGTTCCTTACTGTCTCAAGGTCAGATGTGCATCTTTGCATCATGTCCCCGGTCTTTATATTCGTATTGTACAAATATGTCGAATTCTGAAGATGCTCATACAAATCCATACGTATCTTTTTTGCTATACCTTCGCTAGCGATGGCAGAATACTTCCTGGATAAAAACATGAATATACCATTAATAACCGAGAAAGAAACAAGTACCAGTCCGCAAATCCATAGATTCTGCATTAAATGCTCTCTGCCGCCTAATATCAGTAATCCCCTATAAGCTATACCTTCAGGAAGAATCTCTCCGATTACTGAGTCAATAATGACGCCTATTACGAAAGTGTTGGCAAGGCTCAGCAGCTGCCCGATAATCATGAAGACTATCCCTGCTGTGTATGCTGTACCATTCCCCCTTAAAAACTGTTTTAATAATCCTAATTTTTTCACAAAAAATAACCCTCTGTCCTATTTTCCGACCTGAGGGTTTATGCATATACATATATGTCATAAATATTCCACAGGTCATTTTGCCTGCAGAATACATTCACTCGACTACTTTGAACGTGCCACAGGCATACTTATCCCGTTATCATCTAACGCTACTATCATTTTTGTAATTCTGATCATCGTATGCCCCTTTCTTTCAAATCTCACTCCTGCAATTATATACAATGAGTTTTAGATATGTCAATACAAATTTGTTGCAGTTTTGTAACAAATCAAACACTATTTTGTAAATTATATAGCAGTTCTCCCTTTTAGTGCTCTTATCAATGTTGCTTCATCAGCATACTCTATCTCTGTTCCTACAGAAATACCATGAGCAATCCTTGTAACTTTTATGTTAAAAGGCTTTATAAGACGGGAAAGATACATTGCTGTAGCTTCTCCTTCGACTGATGAGTTAGTTGCGATTATGACTTCCTTCACATTTCCATCCAGTCTTCTTAAGAGTTCTTTTATCTTTAAATCCTCAGGATTCACTCCTTCCATTGGTGATATTACACCATGTAAAACATGGTACACTCCGTCATACTCGCATGTTCTCTCCATAGCCATAAGATCCTTTACTGAAGACATTACGCATATTACAGAATGGTCTCTTCCTGATGAGCATATATCACAAGGATCTTTTTGGGTGATATTGCAACAGACTGAACAGTATGAAAGCCCAGCTTTGGCATCCCTGATTGACTCAGATATATACTGGATTCTTTCGTCATCCATGGTAAGAAGATGAAAAGCCAGTCGGGAAGCCATTTTTCGTCCTATACCTGGGAACATTTCAAATGCAGCTATCAATCTTGATAGTGGTTTTGGATACATATCAGCCATTTAAAAAGGCATCCTCATGCCGCCTGTCGCTTTTCCTAAGGTTTCTTCTTTTTTTGCAGTTATCTTTTCTATAGACTCATTAACAGCAGTCAGAATCATATCCTGAAGCATTTCCACATCAGAATCCTCTAAAATCATTGGATCAATCGTAATGGATTCCATTGTATAGTCACCTTTCATAGCAACAACAACAGCTCCGCCTCCTGCTTTAGACTCAAAACTGCTCTGCTCCAGCTCTTCCTGTGCTTTAGCCATATCAGCCTGCATTTTCTGAGCCTGTTTGAGCATATTGTTATAGTTCATATTTCCGCCCATCATTCCACGTGCCATACCTTTTACCTCCGTTACACGATTTCTACGGGTATATTGTGTTTTTTCCCGATTTCTAATATTTCCTGCTGCGGTGAACCAGTAATTCTGTTCATACCTGTACATACGAATCTTATGTTCACTACGTTTGCATTAAATCCTCTTACTTCTTCCAATACTGAATCTTTATTTGATTCCAGACTGTCTTTTAAAAATCCGTTTCCAACAGTTATTACAGCCTGATTACCACTTATCTCAATAGATGACTCTGCTAATTCAAACACATCCTTAGATCCTTTATCGATTCTGTCCTGTATATATTTTGTCCAAGATATATCCTCTTCAGATTTTACCGCAAGATCCTTCTTAACAGGTTCCTTAATAACAGGCTTTGCGACATCTGTTTTAATATCCTCTTTCACATCCTGCTTTTCCATATGTGTAGTTTTTTTCAAAAGTAACCCTATCAGCATTATTTCAAGGTATGTTTTTGGCTGAGATGCTCTTTTCAGCACAGCTTCGTTTTCCGAAAGCTCCTTTATATACCTTATAACAGTTTCATGCTCTATAAGAGAGGAAAGCCTCTTCATTTCAATAATAGCATTATTGTCTGCTTCGATAAAGCGCGAGGGTTCCTGTACATTCATGCAGACAAGAATATTCCGCAGATATCCCAGCAATCCTGACAGGAATCTTGCCGGGCTTTTCCCTTCGGCTATAACATCATTGATACTGGTAAGTATTGCGGTTACATCATTATTTACAAGAGCTTCTACAACTTTTGCATTAGACTGATCGTCAATCAGGCCTGCACAACTTAAAACATCTTGAATGCCAATCGTATCATCAGAGGCAGATATGCACTGGTCTAGCAGGCTTATCGCATCTCTCAATGCACCAAAAGAGATTCTGGCGATCATGTCCAAAGCTTCTTCAGTAATCTGTTGTTTTTCTGCGTCAGCGATTTTTCTTAGACGTTCTTTAATTCCCTTAGTTGTTATTCTGTGAAAATCAAATCTCTGACACCTTGACAGCACTGTAGCAGGAAGTTTGTTTGGTTCTGTTGTGCAGAGAATGAAAATGGCATGTGTCGGCGGTTCTTCCAAAGTCTTCAAAAGAGCATTAAATGCCGACGTACTGAGCATATGTACTTCATCAATTATATATACCTTATACTTTGAAAGCCCAGGCATATAATTCACTTCATCACATATTTTCCTGATGTTATCTACAGAATTATTAGATGCTGCATCAATCTCAGCTATGTCCATCAATACTTCATCCAAAGCTTTTTTGCATATGTCACATTTGTTGCATGGATCCCCTTCATGAGGATTTAAACAATTGACAGCTCTTGCGAATATTTTTGCTAATGTAGTCTTCCCTGTTCCTCTGGTTCCGCAGAAAAGATAAGCATGTGTTATACGGCCTGTTACAACAGCTCTTTTTAATGTCTTCGTTATATGTCCCTGCTCCACGACTTGTTCAAATGAAGAAGGGCGCCATTCCCTGTATAGTGCTTTGTGCGACATTCTAACTCCTATATCGAAGACCATACACCTGTCTTCGAACAAAAATAACAAGCGTTACGTATACAGCCTGCTCAGGCCAGGCGCTCTTATGGCACATCTGATTTCCTGCTTATCGCTGCTTCCGCTAAGACCTGACGAGGTTCACAAGCTCAAATTGCACAAGACCCGGCCGTCATAACCGCTTTTATACGGCTGCCTCACTATTAATTGCCCTAAGACAGGATTTCCACTCTGCTATAGCGGATTGCAGATTACAAGGCACCGCTAACTCCCCGTCTAGTATGGTACTAGAAATTATACAATATTTGAATGTATCATGCAATGAAGATAACTGCTTTTAAATAAAATCTGATGAGTTATTAGTTAATAAAATCTCTTGTGTTGTTTTTATTATAGGTGTATTAAAAGAAAGACTCCAGGAATTCCTGTAGCGTACCGTCATATTCTGCTAAAGCAAGGAATTCCTTTCCAAGCTGATTTCCCCAACTGTACAGTATGACTGTCTTGCCTTTGTACTCGCAAAGGTCAACATCGCTGTTATTGCAGTTTACTGCGCTATTTATATATTCAAGTTCATCTTTTGTAAAGCAGTCCGGAGTTATAACAAGTTTATCTGTATTGTCTGGAGTCATAAAGGGATTTAGCATACCCAGCTCAAAGTGTTCAAGATCTTTTGAACGGACTATATATGGCATATATCTGTGAAGAGGCATAGCTTCCAAGTAAATCATATAGTACTGACCATTAAAGAACCTTATGGTAGGACAAGCAGTGTAACGGTCACGAGAGTATGAGTGTTCCATGGGGGATAGAAATTCCCAGTTAAAAAGGTCTTTGGATTTTGCAAACAGGATGGTAAAAGCCTTGCCAGTATATTCTGCTGGCTTATTAATTTCCACAGCCATTATGTACCCATCGTGTCCTTTGCATACCGATGTGTTAAAGAAAGCCCAATCAGGAAGATCAAATACCGTTTTTGTCCGCCAATTGATAAGGTCCTCCGACCAGAACATATCAATAATACAGCCATTACATGATCCTTTTACTCCATAAACATAAACAATCCCGTTTTCCACATACGGGCATCCGAATATATGGTTCACTCCGAATTCAGGTGTTGATTTACCTGTTTCCATGTCAACAAAATGGTAATAATCATACCCTTTCAGGTTCACTGGATACCCATATTCATTGCTTTTACGCATCCATTCGAAACGCAAAAGTTTACCTTTCCATACAACAGGAGTTGTCTCTACAATCCCTACTTTAAGTGTACCGATTTTTTTTAATGTTTTCTTTGTGTAAAATTTGCCGTTTCTTATCTCATTCACAAAATCATTTATCATATCTGTTCACCAATATTCTTACTCTTTTTCTTATACTTTTCCTCTTTTTTTGTTTTTCTTCCTTTATTTATTAATAATGCAGATTATCTTTGTTATGGCTTGTTCATATGATACTGCATGGCAAGGAAAAGTAAAGAGTCCCTTTGCTGACTGGTCATGCCTTTTGGCAGATATTTAAGATTTATTTCTTCTTCTTTATAGAAATGCATATAGAAGCATAATGCAGCAAGATACCTCCCATGTGGTATGGAAAGATGGAAACCATCACGATAAAGCGGAATATCCATATTCTTTAAATATGAGTTATATACATAGTATGCAGTATCTATAACCGCAATATTAAACTGACTGGCTATCTCTTTCACAGTATGATTTATGCTATCATACATGGTCTTTGTATTATATTCATAATTAGAAAAACCTGTATGCGGGCATCCTGTTGCATATGGCCATGTCTTATGGAATACTATCTTCGCGTTTGGGGTATTTTGCTTTATAAATTTAATTAATTCATTGATGTATGGGAAGTAACTGTCTATGATACCGCTAAGATAGCTTACCTGCTGTATTGTCACAACATCCCACGGCATCTTATCAAGCGCTTTTTCAAGGTTTGTCATACATATTTTTTTACCGTTTTTCTGGTATTCATATGCTTTCTCTCCAGTCAGCATATTGTTGTAATGCATTTCCAAGCTGCATCCAGGCATATACAGATTACGGACATATATATCCGACAGAGCTATCCTTTCAACATATGCTGTCGCATCCTGTGAGAAGCTGTTACCTATTGTCAGTATTTTCATAAAGAGCAATATCCCTTTTTTTGTTAATAAAATACATAAATATGTCCAAGGAAACCATAATCATGTTCACGACATAAAACCAGAACACCCAGCTAATGTTATCCGAAATGATTTTACCGCATACCGCGCATATATAACCCAAAAGCACAAAAAACAAAAAAACAAGGCTTTTACCTTTTGCTGTCTTTGATTTAATTGATTTTGCAATATTTACCGGCCATGAAATACCAAAACATATTACCATTCCGGCTTCTAAAATCTGCGCCATTTTATACCTCGATCACATTCTGTGATGCTGCTTTTAAAAGCCTGTTCATTACTGCTTCACCTATTCCTTTAGTATCAAAATATTCACAATATATTATTTTTATCTGCATTTCGTCAAACAGCCTTAAACATTCAAAAATATTGGATGCGATTTCTGAAGGGTCCTTTATGCTACCAGCACATAGCTTATTTGCAGTATCATATCTGTCATATGTTTCTTTGCAGCAAAGGACACCACTATAGTCATCTGACATACTATTTATTCTTTCCAAAACTCTTAACATGTCCCCTTTTATTATTACCATATCTGCTTTCGGCGCATAATGCTTGTATTTCATTCCTGGTGATTTAGGGGTATCGGAAGAAGATGTATTCGCTACCTGAAGATCCTTTATAACAAGCTTTAAACTATCATACGGAACTCCACCAGGGCGAAGAATAACCGGCTTTTCGGATGTAAGATCTAAAACTGTGGACTCCACTCCGATTCTGCATTTGCCTCCGTTTATTATTGCATCAGCTTTTCCAAATAGGTCAGATACTACATGCTCGTACATTGTCGGACTAGGTTTTCCTGAGATATTCGCGCTTGGTGCAGCTATTGCAGTATCAGAATATTCAATCAGTTTACGGGCTATATCATTATCTGGTATTCTTACTGCAACAGTATCAAGATTCGCAGTAACACAGTCTGGTATTATATTTTTCTTCTTCAATACAACTGTAAGCGGGCCTGGCATATATAGTTTTGAAAGCAAAGACAATACTTGAGGAACTTCCATTACATATTTATCCAGCACAGAGATGTCATGCAAATGGATTATAAGAGGATTATCATTAGGCCTTCCTTTTGCAGTGAATATCTTTTCCACTGCGGAAGGATTCAAGGCATCTGCACCTAATCCGTAAACGGTCTCAGTAGGAAACACCACAATACCGCCTTTTACAATTATTTCTGCACAATTTTTTAAACTGATATCATCAGGGAAATCAATCAGTTTAGTATTAACTCTATCCATTTTGATTTGACAGCTTTCTTGCCTGATCTTCTGTTATAAGAGCATCCATTAAATCATCAAGATCTCCATTCATAATTGCTTCTATTTTGTATAGCGTGAGCCCTATTCTGTGATCTGTAACCCTTCCTTGCGGAAAGTTATATGTCCTGATTCTTTCACTCCTATCACCTGTGCCGACCTGGCTTTTCCTGTTCTGAGCTATTTCTTTGTCCTGGTTTTCCTGAGCCATCTCATAAAGTTTGCTTCTGAGTATCTTAAAAGCTTTTTCCTTGTTCTTATGCTGGCTTCTCTCATCCTGGCAGGCTACAACGATACCAGTAGGAATATGAGTCAGCCTTATTGCTGAGTCTGTTTTATTAACATGCTGTCCTCCTGCTCCGGACGATCTGTATGTGTCAACCTGAACATCATTAAGATTTATATCAACATCCACATCCTCAACCTCAGGAAGAACTGCTACAGTGACAGTAGAAGTGTGTATCCTTCCCTGAGATTCAGTTTCAGGAACTCTCTGCACCCTGTGCACTCCTCTTTCATATTTAAATCTGCTGTATGCCCCGTTACCAGATATTAAGAATACGACTTCTTTTATTCCGCCTATCCCTATCTCGTTAATATCAAGTATTTCTGTTTTCCATTTCTTGGTTTCAGCATACATCGTATACATTCTTAACAGGCTGGATGCAAAAAGAGCCGCTTCATCCCCGCCAGCACCGCCTCTTATCTCGATAATTACATTTTTTTCATCATTGGGATCTGCTGGAAGAAGAAGAATCTTTAATTTCTGTTCAAGAACTGGTTTCTTGTCTTCAAGCTCATGGAGCTCATCCTGCAGCATTTGTTTAAAATCAGGATCATCAGAGTTTTCTTTCAGCATAAGATATACATCATCAATTCCTTTCAAGGCTTCTGCATATTCTCTGTATACCTTAACTATCTGTGAAATATCATTCAACTCTTTCATTAAGGCAACATATTTCTCCTGGTTTGAAATAACAGCAGGATCGGATAGCTGCAAATTTATCTCTTCGAATCTACTCTCTATATCTTTTAATTTATCTAACATCTTTTACCTCTTATCATTCATATTATACATTATTAGCGTTTAATAAATAAACATTGGAAAATACCCGTAAAAATTATACCTTATAAACCCGTTAAAAGGGATATAGGATATTTGCAATCCTGCCTAGTTAAAGATTATTGAAGTATTCCTTTATTGCTCCGACAATTCTGTGAGAAGCATTGCCATCACCATATGGATTAACAGCATTGCTCATCTTCTCATATATTGATTTATCCTCAAATAGCATCCTGCCGTCTTTGACTATTTCGCTATAATCCACTCCCGTCAGTTTAACAGTACCAGCTGTCACTGCTTCTGGACGTTCGGTTTCTTTCCTTAAAACAAGCACAGGAACTCCTAATGATGGTGCTTCTTCCTGCAATCCCCCAGAATCAGTCATAACGAAATATGATCTTGATATCAGGTTGTGAAGATCTGTAAATACTAAAGGTGGCAGCAATGTTACATTGTCTATACCTTTAAGTATGCTGTTCACAGTTTTTTTGACTGCCGGATTCGGATGCACAGTATAGATAAATTGGCTGTCGTTATATTCTGAGGCAAGCTGTTTAATAGCTTTGCATATGTTCTCCAGATTTATACCGATGTTTTCCCTTCTGTGAGCTGTGATAGGTATGACTTTTTTCTTATCAAAGTTTATCCTGTTCAGAATAGACTCTTTGAAAATATAGTCCTTTTGAACTGTTGTCTGTAATGTGTCAATTACAGTATTCCCGGTTATGTATATTTTTTCCTTATCTGCATTTTCTTTTATAAGATTATCAGCATTATTCTTTGTAGGACAGAAATACAGTGTTGCAATGGAATCCACAGTCCTCCTGACAAATTCCTCAGGATATGGAGAATATATATCGGCTGTCCTTAATCCCGCTTCCACATGACCTATGGGGATTTTTTTATAGAAAGCTGCAAGAGCTGCAGAGAAACAGGTATTAGTATCTCCGTGGACTAATATCATGTCAGGTTTTTCTTTTTCAAGAACTTCAGAGAATTTTGTTAATACTGATGAAGTGACATACTCCAAAGTCTGCCCTTCTCTCATTATATCCAGGTCATATTTTGCAAATATTGCGAATATTTGCAGTATCTCATTAACCATTTCCCTGTGCTGCCCTGTCACACATACTATGTGGTCTATATCCTTGTCTTTATCAAGAAGATTCACCAAAGGAGCCATTTTAATCGTATCAGGTCTTGTACCGAATACAGATATTATCTTAATCGTCTTTATCATGTTTATACTCCTCATCTTTAACATAGCCATTTCCGTTCTTTGCAGCTTGTTTCAATAATGGTCCATACAGAATATATATAGATATGCCAAGAAGTATGATGACGATTGCAAAATACAACCAGAATCTGCTGTACTGCTCGCCTGAAAGTATAAATGCTGTCACTCCGAAAACAATGTCTAGTAAATATAGTATAAGCACAGTCTTTTTCTGAGATAAGCCCATTTTCATAAGCCTGTGATGTATATGATCCCTGTCTCCGACTGCAATGGGTTTTTTCATGATTATTCTTCTGAAATATGCCAATGATATGTCCAGTATAGGTAATCCCATAGCTATAAGAGGGATAAACACAGCGATTGCAGCATGCGCTTTCATCGTACCCTGTATAGATATTACTGCGATACAGAAACCTAAAAAGGCTGCTCCGGTTTCTCCGAGGTAAAGCTTTGCAGGATTGAAATTGAAAGGTAAAAAGCCGGCTGCAGCACCGCTTAGAGCAATTAAAAGTATTGGAATATATTCACCCACCAAACCTGCATCAGGCCTTACAAATGTAACGAAGAAAAGAGTAAGACTGCATATGATGGCAGTTCCTGTTGTTAGCCCATCAAGTCCATCTATGATATTAAACGCATTGGTAAGCATGAATATCCATAGTACAGTAGCTATAAAGGATATTATATCTGGAAGATAAACAAGATTGTTTTTTGATCCAAGATTCGTAAAATATGCAATCTTAGACCCTGATATAGCAACAGTCGTAATCGCTGCAGCAAACTGGAAAGCTGCTTTTATAACAGGTTTTAAATCATATACATCATCCAGTATGCCCATTACCGCTACAATTACTATTCCAGCTGTTAATCCGATGACTTCAATAGTGACTATAAAATTCGGATTCAGAAGGTAATTTAAAAAAACTGCAAGAGCAAAAGAAATAATAATAGCAGTACCGCCTAGAAGCGGTACCGGTTCAGTATGGACATCTCGGTTTCTTTTTGGATATTTTAAAATTTTCTTAGCTTTAGTAAATTTTATTACTAACGGGCTTAGACCGAATGCAATGACAAATGACGCCAAGAAAGTATATAGATAACTCACATCATCCTCCGTATCTTACCAATTCAATACCTGATTCGTCCAAAAGCTCTTTTGATAATTCATCAGGATAATCCCCTTCAAATACGATTCTTATTATACCAGCATTTATAAGCAGCTTTGCGCATATGACACATGGCTGGGCAGAAACATATATTGTCGAACCATCAATTGATGTTCCTGCTTTAGCAGCCTGTACGATCGCATTCTGCTCTGCGTGTATCGCACGGCAAAGTTCATGTCTTTCTCCTGAAGGAACGTTTAACTTCTGTCGTAAACATCCGGTCTCTTCACAATGCCGGCATCCGACAGGAGCTCCATTGTATCCTGTAGCTAATATCCTCTTATCCTTGACAATTACTGCACCGACTTTACGTCTTAAACAAGTCGAACGGGTCTTGACAAGATGGACCACTTGCATGAAATATTCATCCCATGAAGGTCTTTCCATTATTTTGTACCAAATAATCTGTCTCCGGCATCGCCCAATCCCGGTACAATGTAAGCGTTATCATTCAATGTCTGGTCTACACACGCGCAATATATGTTTACATCAGGATGATCCTTGTGGACTTTCTGTATGCCCTGCGGTGCTGCTATAATGCTCATAAGCTTGATGTTCTTAACGCCTCTTTGTTTTAAAAAGCCTATGGCAGCAGAAGCTGAACCTCCAGTGGCAAGCATCGGGTCAAGTAAAATTATCATTCTGTCATGAGCATCTTCTGGAAGTTTACAGTAGTACTCTACTGGCTGCAAGGTTTCATGATCTCTGTATAATCCTATATGACCTATTTTTGCTGTGGGAATTAAAGTTAAAAGACCATCAACCATACCAAGTCCAGCTCTAAGTATAGGGACAAATCCTACATTTTTCCCTGAAAGCACCTTCACTGTAGTTTTTGCTATTGGCGTTTCCACCTCAATCTCTTCTAAAGGCAGCTCGCGTGTAACTTCATATCCCATCAATGTGGATACCTCTTTTACAAGCTCTCTGAATTCCTTTGTGTTTGTATTCTTATCCCTCATAATTGATATTTTATGCTGTATAAGAGGATGATCAAATACGAACGCCATGTCCATATAATTAGTTCCTGACATACTTCCTCCTTCTTCTATTCTGCGGATCAATCCATTCCTTGTCTCGTATTTTCCTTCAAGATAATTTTCATTTAACCATATGTCAATTATCTCAAAAGCTGTATCTTTGGGCGTGATTCTACCCGCAAGCACAAGTATATTCGCATTGTTATGGCGCTTGGCCATCCTAGCCTGATACTCATCCATGCATAATGCTGCTCTTATTCCTTTGAATTTGTTAGCAGCAATGCTCATACCTATCCCTGTTCCGCATATTAAAATGCCTCTTTCGCATTCATTCTTTTGAACAGCTGATGCTACTAAAGAGGCATAAAACGGGAAATGGCATGAATCGTCGCTATATGCTCCGAAATCACGGTATGGTATGTTTTTTTTCTCAAGATACGAGAGTATCTCGTTTTTCAGCGTGAAACCTGCATGATCACAACCTATAGCTAACATAGGATATCTCCTTCATTTTCATTAAAAAGAATTTTATCATAAATGATGATAGATATCTACATTATTTTTTTTAAATCCTACATTAATATATATTCATTATCACCGAATGCAACTATATCGCCTCTCTTAATCTTTGTAAAACTTTCAGGTTTGATTCTTTCACCATTTATATAGGTACCATTTCTGCTGTTAAGATCCCTCACATAAACAGTATCATGAGAGTATCTCATACATGCATGTCTTGCTGAAACAAGCTTCCCAGAAAGCTTGAAATCACATATAAGCTTAACTTTTCCAACTATTATGTCCTTTTTTGTAATGGTTATGCAGTCGTCAGTATCAATAATATTCTTTAATATGGCTTTCTTTGGCTCTTCAAAAGTAGAGTCATCTGCCTTATTATCTTCATCATCAGCAGCCTTTATAATGTGGTTAATACTAAATTCGTCATCATAAAGGGCTTCTTTAATGTTTTTATTGGTATATTTGCCCGCAGTAATTTCACATACAAGTTGTTTTAAACTATTGTTTAAGTCATATTTATTAAATGGATTTAATATATACTTGAATGTTTCATTTTTATAAACATATATATACCGTACATCCAGTACCACATATTCAGCATCAAGAAGATAAGAACTGGTTATACACATCATGTCTTTTATGCTGTATAACAGTTTTTTCAAGAGGTCTGGTGTATATCCTTTCTTTTGCAGATATACAGATAAGCTCGTTCCATTAAGTGTATCAAATATAAGCTCATCACTATTACTATGTTTTACAGGCATGAAACAGTCAATAACACAGTTTTGAAGCATTCGTATCATATATTCCGGACACAGTATCATATCGCCTGTCAGAAGGAGAAGCTTATCTTGGTTGCTTTGTATAATCTCGCTAATCATTTCAATCAATCCTTAATTTCTCCAGTATGCTTTGATCATTCAGCGTGCCATCAATTATCCTTTCAACAAAATTAGTGATTGCTTCTCTGAAAATTAATGCGATACCTACCAAAACAGCAAGTATTATTACTACTTCCACAGTACCCATTCCTCTCTTTTTTGCTTTCATCTTTTTCCTCCTTAAATATTCATAAGCATAATCAATGCAGGAGCAGTAAGAACCATTAAAATACCTATTAAGCCTATGGCAAGCGCTAATACTGCTTTAGCAGATGACTGCTCTGCTCTTTTTTTCGCATTATTCCTTCTATCTGCCCATATAGAAGAAGTATATGTTTTCAGTGTATCCTTTATTCCTGCTTCAGTATTTTTAAAACCTGTTATCATGATAGAGCAAAAGGCATTAACCTGTGTTATTGGAAGCATCAGGGATAATTCAAGAAATGAATACTCAGGATCTGAATGTATAGTAAGACTATTTATAAGCTGGTTTATATGCATTTTAAATGTTTTATTTGGAAGGTTATAATTCTGGCGCGTAAATGCCTGATTAAGAGTCATGCCTGCTCCTATACACAATGTAAGCTTCGTCAGAAAAATAGAAAAATCTGTTAGTATTTCTTCTTTTTTCTTCTCATATACTTTTAATATATCAAAATCCACACATTTCACACATGCAAAACAAAGAAAAACAGAAATTATTATGAGTATTACAGATGCTTTACTGATAATTGCAACAATCGGAAGAAAAAGCATAATCGCAAATATATTCATCTTTAAACTGGTATTGGCAATATATATATCTTCTTTTGTTTCTTTTGGATATAAAAGGTTAAGCCGGTTGTCTGCCAAAGTAAATCGTACAGCTTTTTTTGCCAAAGGAACAAATGCTTTATAAGTTGACTTCAGAAAAGTACAGTGACTTAATGGAAAATCAAATTTTACTTTTCTGGAACAGAACAATGTGAAGAGCATAAGAAATATATAAATCACGAATAGGCTCATATTTTTACCTCTAGTATCTTTTTAGCAAGATATGAGGAGATTAAGAATAATATGCCTGCTGCAGTCATTATTGTCCTGCCTAAAATACCGCTATATAGGATATCCAGATAACCTGTACCCATATTATTAAATAGGGCAAGTATTAGGAAGGGACACAGGCTGACAATAAGCCTTTCAGTTTTTTTCTCCTCAGTTATTATCTCTATCTCTTGTTCGATACTTCTCTTCTCCCTTATAAATGCAATAGTCTCCTTAATAGTCCTGTTCATGTCTGCTCCTTTTTTCTCGCAGATAACGACGCTTTCACAAAACAGATATGCTTCTTCAATATCAAGATACCCAGAAAAGGATTCCATAATACTATCCGTACTTAAATTCGCAATTGTTTTTGCATATATCTTGTCTGTTAATGGAATCATATTATCTTTCGGATAAATTCTCTTAAATTCCACCAGAGCTTTTGAGAATGCATGTATAAAGTCAGAAGGTATAGCAGTGTAAGATAATAATATCTCTAAAAATCTCTCAAAACTATCTCTGTTTCTTTTACAGACAATTTGCTTCATATATTTTTTATCGCACAAGCATATCCCTGTTACAAGTACGCCTGCAATTACTGATACAAAGAGCGACAAATAAAGATAGTAAATACAAATTGCATATACAGAACCTGTTACAAATGCTCTTCTTATAAATACAAATTTCATTTTGTGTTTACATGATACCGTCTTTGAAAGTTCATGCTCCTCCTTCTTGTATTCTGATATGCTTTCTTGAAGCAATATCATATGCATACAGGTAATTAAGTTTAATTTCACCATCTTCAAAATCCACTACCTGTGCAATTTCAGTCAGTACTCTCTTTCCATTTATCCTCTGCAATGAGATTACGATGTCAATAGCATCATAAATCTGCTTTCGGATTGCCATAAAAGGCATATCACATTCCATTAGCACCATTGTTTCTATACGGGAAAACGCATCCTTGCAGGAATTCGCATGGCCAGTCGATATAGAACCTATATGTCCTGTGTTCATAGCTTGGAGCATATATAAAGCTTCTTTTCCTCTTATCTCTCCTACAATAATCCTATCCGGTCTCATTCTTAGACTTGCCCGTATCAGACTGTCAATACTTATCTCTCCCTTTCCTTCATTATTGGGATTACGGCATGTCAGACGGATTATGTTATCTATACGGTCAATCATTAGTTCTATTGAATCTTCAATTGTTATAACTCTTTCATTTTTTGGTATGAATCCTGTCAGTACATTTAATAATGTGGTCTTCCCGCATCCTGCTCCTCCGCAAATGAAAATATTCCGCTTTTCCTTTACTGCATTTTCTAAAAATTCAGATATCTCTTCTGTAAAAAAGCTTTCTCTTATCATATCTACATGGGTTATCTGTTTTTTAGGGAATCTCCTTATCGTAATGCTGTTGCCATTATTCGCAATAGGTTCCAGTATTATGTTCACTCGTATATCATGTCCTATACTGCCATCCAGTATCGGATTTGCCATATTTATCGTTCTGTCAGTCTTTCGGCATAATATGGATATCAGTTTGTCTATATCCTGTTCTGTGAAATTTATATCATATCTGTAAATCATACCCTTCTCTTCATAAAATATCTTGTCTGCATTTACCATGACTTCAGTAATACCTTCTTTTTCCATCAATGGCTGTAAAATCCCATAACCAGTTATAGAATCCATTATTTGCTTTATGACTTCTGATTTATCTCCCATATCCCTGTTCTTAAAATCATATATATACTCGGCAACAGTTGTTTCAATTTCATTTTCCTCCTTGCCAGATACCCTTTCGAGACACTGCTTTATAATTTTCCTATAATCCTGCATCATCACTTTTCTCCAGTTCATATACTATCTGCTCAATAGATTCATAAAAAGTTTTTGGATTATGAGATATATCCTCTTCAGCTTTTGGTACATATATTCCTTCTGTATACCTGATCATGTTGCATATGAGCATAATTTTAATATCGTTCTTTTTTAAAAAAACAGCAGCTTCTTCTTCCCTTTCACTTCCCCTGTTTTTTATAAGCAGAGTCTTATATGAATTTTTCATAATCAGGGCATATTGGCTGAATGGATATAGGGGACAGTCAATTATTGTATAGTTATATAGATCATTTGAATTAAGACTGTCAATAAAGACTTTGGCACTGTTCATATCAAAGCATACATCATACGAAGGATATATGCTTTTTAAAAAGAATACATTTTTTGCAGCATCATAATTTTTGTATCTTTCGATATATGCATTAATATTTTCATTACCTTTCTTCGCATAGTAGTTTATCAAGGATATATCATTCTGTTCATCACATTTGAAAATTGAATCCTTTACGCATAAGCCATCCAGATTTACATATAAAACCTTCCTGCCGTTTCTTGATAAATATATAGATAGAGCCTGAGAAATATATGTTTTTCCTGCTCCTCCATGAGCGGATGTTACAAATATCGTCCTGTTGTTTGATTTTCCTTTTACGCCTAAAGATATATCAACATTTTCTATAATCGAACCTATAATCCTGTCTGCAGACTTATATCTGTACATATGTGTTTCTTTAGTATGTGTTTTAAGAATAAACTCATCTTTGTTCTGTTGCGAATCAATAAGTGTAATGTCAGGGTTTTCTTCTGTTAAACTGATTATATTCAATCCGTTAATTCTTATATACTCTGATAAATGTTTGACGTATTCATTATCTGATAACTTTATATTTAATCTTATCTTATCCATAGCAGCTCCTGTCAGAGCAATATTATACCATTATTTACCATTATTTCTAATTCAACATATATCAAATCCATATAATATGGTGTATTACAGGTCATCACATATTTAATATACAAAAAATACCTGAATTTTATTTGACATGCATAGTTCATAGTTGTACAATCTTTTCCGTAGAAAGGTTTTAAATAGGAGGTAATATGTGCGGTATAGTAGGTTATGTCGGTAATGAACATGCAGCTTCAATACTTCTAGAAGGGTTAAAGAAACTTGAGTATAGAGGATATGATTCAGCAGGAATCGCTGTAATTAACAATAAAGAAATAAATATGATAAAAGCATCAGGCAAAATTAAGAACTTATGCGAGAAGACTGATGATGGGAAAAGTATTTCAGGAACTATCGGCATAGCACATACAAGATGGGCTACTCATGGTGCGCCGAATGATGTAAATGCGCATCCTCACGTTAGTAATAATAAAAAGTTTGCTGTGGTACATAATGGAATCATTGAAAACTACATGGAACTTAAAAAAGAACTTTTGGATAAAGGTTATAAATTTAATAGCGAAACTGATACTGAAGTTGTAGTCCATCTTCTGGACATGTACTATGACAAAGATTTCAAGATAGCGCTTATGAAGACTATTTCCAGATTAGAAGGTTCGTATGCTTTGGGAGTCATTTGTAAAGATTATCCTGACACAATGTTTGCAGCAATGCTTAACAGCCCTTTAATAATCGGAGTCGGCGTATGCGAGAATTATTTCGCTTCTGATGTTACTGCGCTTGTTCAGAGGACAAAGAATGTAATATATATCGAAGAGGGTGAATTTGCAGAAATATCCAGTAATAGCATTAAAGTATACAATAACACTGGAGAGCCAGTGATACGTGATAAAACCAGAATAATATGGGATGTTGAAGCAGCAGAAAAAGGCGGATACGAACATTTTATGCTAAAAGAGATTATGGAACAGCCAAGAGCTATAAAATCTGCAATTGAACCTAGAATAAAAAAAGGCTATATTTCATTTGAGGATTCAAATATCCCGGATAATTTATTGGAAAAAGTAAACAGGATTTATATTACTGCGTGCGGTTCCGCATATCATGCCGCATGTACAGGAAAATATATGATAGAAGAACTTGCAAGAATACCTGTTGAAGTGGACCTTGCATCAGAATTCAGATACAGGAGACCTATTATAGACAGCTCTACTCTTGTAATTGTAATATCCCAGTCAGGGGAAACAGCTGACACAATTGCCGCATTAAAAGAAGCCAAGGAAAACGGTGCTCCTGTACTTGCTATAGTCAATGTTGTCGGATCAGCGATTTCAAAGCTCGCAGATTATGTAATATATACATGGGCAGGTCCGGAAATAGCAGTAGCTACAACTAAAGGTTATACTACCCAGGTGACCGTATTATGTCTGCTTTCAGTTTACTTTGCACAGAAGAATAAGAAAATCAGTGAGGAAACAGCATTAAAATTAACCAACGAAATCCAGAAGATTCCTCAACTTGCTCAAAGGGCTATTGATCTAAATCCTCAGATACCTTATCTTGCTAAAAAGTATCACAATGAAAGGTCAATGTTCTTTATAGGCAGAAATACTGACTATGCTGTATGTCTTGAAGGTTCTTTGAAGCTTAAAGAGATTTCATATATCCATTCCGAAGCGTACGCAGCCGGAGAACTGAAACATGGTACGATCGCCCTGATTGATAATGACAGGCTTGTTGTAGCATTAGCATGTAATGAAAGACTTCTGGACAAACTTATAAGCAATATTCGGGAAGTCAAAGCCCGTGGAGCGAAAGTGCTTGGTATAATTACTGAATGCAGTAAGAAAATAATCCCAGAAACAGATGACATAATATATATACCTGAAGGAGAGATTCTGTTTAATGCTGTCGCACAGGTAATACCATTACAGCTTTTTGCATACTATGTAGCATTAAGCAATGGATGTGATATTGACAAACCAAAAAATCTTGCAAAATCAGTTACTGTAGAATAATAAACGCTATTAAAAAGCTGCCTATTAATTTCTTAATATGGCAGCTTTTATGTTTAATCTAAGTTATCTTTTCGCTTTTGGTTTGCCTAGAATCTCGCTTAAAATTATGCCTTTAACTAAAGTTTCGCTGTTCTCAAGCAAATCTTTGATAAGATCATAATCCTCATGCTCTTCAAGCTGTTTAACAACTGCTGAAGGTGTTTCTTCCTGTTTTGTTTCATTAATATCATCAGGTTTCCTATAATACTCGTTCATCCGTTATTTCTCTTTCTTGTCAGTTTGAGGTTTACTTGCTTTTCCTGCTTCAGAAATGGACTCTCTCATCTGGGTATCTGCTATTACATTTTTCATATTGTAATAATCCAGAACTCCTAGATTTCCTTGTTCAAAAGCTTTAGCCATGGCTTTTGGAATCAAAGCTTCCGCCTCCACAACCTTAGCTCTCATTTCCTGAACATTGGATTTCATTTCCTGTTCCCTTGCAACAGCCATAACTCTTCTCTCTTCAGCCTTAGCCTGCGCAATTTTCTTGTCAGCTTCTGCCTGATCCGTCTGCAACTGCGCGCCTATATTCCTTCCGATATCAACATCAGCAATATCAATGGACAAAATTTCAAAAGCAGTTCCTGCATCCAGTCCTTTTTTAAGAACAGTCTGTGAAATCAGATCTGGATTTTCCAGCACTTCTTTGTATGATTCAGATGAACCCACAGAAGTTACGATTCCTTCACCTACTCTTGCAATTATTGTCGACTCTCCAGCACCTCCTATCAATCTGGAAATATTGGCACGTACAGTGATTTTTGTCTTTGCTTTAACTTCAATACCGTCTTTTGCAACAGCAGATATTATCGGAGTCTCTATAACCTTCGGATTTACGCTCATTTTCACTGCTTCCAAAACATCTCTTCCAGCTAAATCAATGGCTGCAGCTGTTTCGAAAGATAATTGTATGCGAGCTTTCTGCGCTGCAATTAAAGCATCTGCGACCTTATTTACATTTCCTCCAGCAAGATAATGTGTTTCCAGCTGATTTATTGTTACATTTAATCCTGCTTTAATGGATTTTATAAGAGGGTTAACTATCTTAGCAGGTTCTACCCTCCTGAATTTCATTCCTACAAGGCTCATCAGGCCTACCTTTACTCCGGCAGCTATTGCCGATATCCATAGCCCTATAGGTACAAGGCTTAACAGTATGGCAAAGAATGCTATTACGGCTGCTATAATTACTAATACTAATACTACTGGTTCCATTAATCATTCTCCTTTATTTCTTTAACTACAATTCTTACACCTTCAACATGCTCGACTATTACTTCCTTTTCATTTTCGATAAACTCACCCTTAGTGACAACATCCAATATCTTACCGTCAAACTCAGCTTTTCCTGCAGGCCTTAATATTGTAACTGACTTGCCTTTAAGGCCGACTGCAGCACTCATGTCCTGCACTCCAAGATAACCTTCTTTCTCAGAAAATGTATCAGCGTTGATAAGCTTTTTGGAAAGCCTGCTTTTAGTAGCAATCCTTATTGCAATAATCAGAAGAACTACTGCTATCGCTAATAGAATAAGGAACATCACCAATCCTTCTATGAAAGTCTTTGCAGTAAGGAAAATTGCCAATAAAAGCAGTAATATTCCAAGAACGCCAAAAATTCCGAAACTTGGAATAAAAGCTTCTATAATGAGAAATACCATACCAATAATTAGCAAGACTGCTTGCAGAACATCAATGTTCTCAACAAAACTTAAAATACCTGGCATCTTTTATTCTCCTTCCAAGCATTATTATATCATATTTTCCTAAAATATAAACACTATCTTGTAAGCAGTCTCAAATCTGATCCATCTGTATTCATAGAATTTATGTCTGTATACATCAAACCGGTTTGAGTATCATATTTATAATCCATAAGCATAAGTCTGCCACTTACTATATTTAAGTACATTCCGTAGGATGAGCTTGAAAATATCACTTTTTCATCTGAGCCGTCAGTTTTAATGCTTACCAGATCATATGGCCATGAATATGTTGTGTAATTGTAATTATCCTGATTATATTGAACAAAATATATTCGATTATTGTAGACATTAACAGTATTGATACTCATATCCTGTACAGTTTTTACTAGTTTTTTATTTTCACCATTCAGATCACACATATAAATACCTGAACTAAAGTCCTTATATATTATTTTCTCATCACTCAAAACATAAAATCCCACTTCCGCTGTTAACAATACCTGTGGATCTGTTCCATCAGGCTTGCATCTGAACATGTTCCCTTGGTTGTCGTAGTAATATAAAAGGTCGTCATATATTACAGGATTGTATCCGTATTGGGCAAGAACTTCTTCACCTGTCCCATCCAGTAAGGACCTGCAGACGGAATATGTACTGGTATAATCGGTGTTTCTCTTCATATAGTACAGATATTCATCGTACAGAAACATACCATAACTATAGGTATTGTTTATTCTTTCAACTGAACTGCCATCAAGCTTCATCCGGAATATGTTGTATGTGCCGTCTATCGTATCTCCTTGATTTCCGGAAAAATAAAGCCAGTCTTCGATAACTACAAGAGACCATCCGAATCCATTGAATATTGATTGAAAATTCCTGCCATCCTTATCCATACGGTAAATATGCGCTTTATAGTTCTCATCAAAACTGGAATAGAATATGTAATCTTTAGTTGCGAAATAATACTGACCGTTCATAATATTGCCAAGATCATATTGGGCCACCCCTAGAGATACAACTGAAGAACCTTCTTGAGAACCAATATTCAAACCTGGAGCTGAAGAAGCTGTGGGATTAATATTCGTATTATCGTTTGGTTTTTTATTCTGTATCCAGTTTCTTATAAGAATACCGCCTGTTACCAGTACGCCAATAATAAGTACTGACACTATCGCTATAACTGCAACAGGTACTTTTCGCCTTGGTTTTACAGGTTGAACACCCGGATTTATATAAGCAGGATTAGCTCTTTGAGTCATATTTGCATTCACATACACTGGAGGAGCATCATTGGACACAAATGGTTTTGCTTGTGCTGCAGGAGGTGATTTGGAATCTGTACCGCAGCTGGTGCAGAATCTCGTCCCTGCAGGCATTTTGGCTCCGCAATTGGTGCAAAAAGCTGAATCTGATGCATTTGCGGAAGAAATTGGAGGAATAGATATATTCGGATACTTAGCAAGCTGCTCATTGTCTGTTCTTCTAAAAGCAGCTCCAAAAGACACTGCTATACCTGCAATGGTCGATAAAATAGTACCGATTGGCAATAAGGATTCATCATTACCACTGTTATCCACTTTTCTTACAACTACCCCGCTGTATGAAGGATCCTTTGAGATATCCACTCCGTTTGACATTGCTCTTTCATATGCATAAACAGTATTATCATCAGGATTGAAGAAAATAAATGCCGCATAAAGTATTGCAGCAGATTCGTCTTCATCCTCTTTTTTCTTAAATGTTCCAGATATAGCAATGTCTGCTGAATCTTGAACCCTGTATGGAACATTTATCTTGTTAAGCTGCTCTGTAGCCTGTTTGATAAAACTATCCTTATTCATTTTTTACCCCCGCTGTTATTAATAAACTGATACAACTTTATTCTATCATTATTATGTCATATATACAATCAGTTATATGTTTTTACAAGTCACCTTTACACTCTGCATTTATTCTATCAAAGAAATCAATCATAAACTGATGGCGTTCAATAGCTATATTCTTAGCGGTAGCAGTCAGTATCCTGTCCTTAATATTGGATAACTTGACAAGATATTCCCTGTATGCAGTATCTTCTTTTGTATAACTGTATGTCTTATCAACCTGAATATATGGATCGTGTACCCTTGCACCATTTTCTCCAGCAAATACGAATGCTCTGCCTATCCCGATAGCTCCGATTCCATCCAGCTTATCAGCATCAAATAATACCTTGCCTTCTATTGTTTCTGGTTTGTTTCCCCTTCTAAACCGATGCGTCCGTATGCAGTCAGAAACCTTGTCCGCAGTTATTTCATCAATGTTGAACATTATAAGTACCTTTTTCGATTCAGTCGCACCTTTCTCTTCATGATGCACATAACCTTTTGAAATATCTTCATCATGTCTTGATATGTCATGGAGAAGAGCTGCATATCTGACTATATCGATATCCGCACCTTCTGCTGCAGCAAGCTTTTCGGCCATATGTAATACTCTTTCAGTATGGTCCCAGTCATGGCTTCCCTTGTTTTTCTGAAAAACATCCTTCACATAGGCAGATATTTCTTCAAATTTATATGTCATCAGTCCGTAGCAAAATTAGTAAAATAGCCTTGTATAAGGACAACTGGAGTACCCCTGTCTCCGCTCCCGCTTGTAAGATCACATAACGAGCCTAAAAGATCAGTAAGTCTTCTCGGAGTTGTGCCTTGTGATTCCATATTTCCGGATAGGTCCTTATCTTTCGCTTTTATTCTTTCCTTCATTGCCAAAGCAAGCTGTTCTCCTCTTAATGATGCGAATTCATTATCAGCAAAATACTTCATCTTCAGCTCATTTGGCGTACCAATAAGTCCGGATGTGTAACCAGGAGAGACTACTGGATCTGCAAGTTCCCAGATACCGCCTACCGGATCTTTAAAGCACCCATCTCCATAAACCATTACTTCGACATGCTTACCAGTTAATTCCAGCATCCTGTTTTGAAGTTTTTCTACAAAAATATGCGAGTCTCTAGGGAATAGCTTAACTTTACTCTCTGTAGCCTTATTAGACCCAAGAAGTCCGTAATCAGAGTTATATCCTGATCCATCCACACTGGATGTTAATATTTCATCCATCCTGTACACCTTCTTTGCTCCGGCTTCTCTTAATATCCTCTGAGTACGTTTCCTTGAATGTATATCACAGTTTAAAACATTCTTAGTGTAATTTAAAATATATGCTGGATTGTTTGAAAATATAATCTCAATATCCTTACCCATGCTTTTATATGCTTCTATATAATCCACTTTGGTAAACACATGGACTGTATTTTTAAACAGTTTTCTGAATTGTGATTCAGTGAAATTATCCTTGTACGGATCTATTCCTTTTTCATCAAGGTCATCTAAAGTAATTAGCGCGTTGCCGACTTCGTCTGATGGGTATGACAGCTGTATATACAGTTTTTCACAGGACATAGCTATTGCTTTTAAAAGTATTGAAAACCTGTTGCGGCTTAAAATCGGAAAAACTATACCCATATCTTTCCCGCCTAGTTTGTTTTTTATGTCAGCTGCTATTTGTTCACATGTAGCATAATTACCCTGTGTCCTTGCTACAACTGCTTCAGTTACTCCGATTATATCCCTGTCCTGAATAGTGAAATTCTCTTTCTGTGCAGCTTCTATTATACTGTCTGCTGTTAATGATACTAAATCATCCCCCTGCTTGAATATAGGAGTTATGATTCCTCTTGATGTAACACCTGTAAACCTCATTTCCCGTACTTCCTTCCTTCAAAATCTCTATATAGCCAACACTCTAATTTTAAGATATACATATATAAATGTCAAATTTACCGCATTTTTACTTCTTTTTAGACAAAGATAACTGCTATATTATATATCTCATAGGAGAAAGGGCTGTGGCAATAAGCAGATATTTTAATGCGGATCTTGGTATCTTGCATTTAATTTCATAATGAATATCTGAACATGAAAAAGTCAGAGTTGTCATCGTTATTATTGCAATATCTGTTATGTCTGCAAGTTTTACGACAATCTCTTTTTTATTATCATTATCCCTAAATACAAATCTGTCCGGATACAGAGCCATTGATCCTGTCAGCATATGTTCAGTAGTCTCATCTTCAGTATATGTATACAAATCCTGACACCCATCCTCAGTTATTATCTTATCCGGATCTTCTTTCAGTCTTTCGATATTCATTTTAATCCAATCTCTTTGCCAATTATCCCATTCCAGAACACTGGTAAAAGGGAATCCTTTATTCTCAACATCATTCAGTCTGCAGTGTGTATCATATCTTAGCTTTACTCCGCATGAACAAGTAAACATATCATCTTTCGATACATATGTGCTTATTCCATGACATTCCGGGCATATGAACAATGCAGACTCAAGGTTTTCTGCCAGTGTTTTACCTTTGTATTCATACTTTTCAGACATGTTAATGGAATTTACATAAAGATCATCACAAATCGCTTTGTAAATTTCTTCAACAGTCATTTTTTCCAGCTGGTCAGGTTCATAAATATTACCTATAGCACCTGTCATCCTGCCAGGCCTTATCGATTTTGACCACCTTGGCATTGTAGGATAACCACCCTCAACACGATAGGTTATCATTGTCACTCCAGCTCTTTTAATAAGTTTGGCAGTAGACTGTATAATAGTAGATGTTTCGCCATTCCAAGTGCAGCTCCCTTCAGGAAACATACAGATATTATGACCTGCTTTTAAAGCCTTAAGCATATTAACAGCAGTCTTGGCCTCTGTCTTTGCTTTCATTCTTTTTATTGGATTCAGAAAAACACGTAGAAGCTTGGAAATCCAGCCCATACGGAAAAGCTGCTCTCCTGCTACAAAATACATATGCTGCTTAAAAGATATACCTAAAATCATACTGTCAAGATTCGTAGTATGGTTTGCGAGAGCTATAAAATTACCTTTTCTGTAATCAACTTTTTCAAACTTGTACTTGTACTTAATCCTTATGTACGGATCATATATAAGTCGTGCAAATTCTATAACTGCCCTGTGAAGCCTTGTACCGCTCATAATATACCCCCCATTTATTCTACCTTCACTCTGTTCTCTTTACAACACTATATAGAAAAAAGTGGAATATGAATTATTCTCATATGAAAATAATATATACTGATTATGAATCCACCATTAATACGGTATATCGCTATAGAATTTCTCTATTTTCTATCTTTTCCTTTAAAAGAAGTATTTTCCCTTCAATAACATTTATAACCTTAATAAACTCAGAATCATCCTTACCTGTGGGGTCATCTATCCCCCAGTCAGTCCGGTACCTGCTTGGAAGATACGGGCAATTCACATTACATCCCATTGTAATTACTGCGTCAATCGCCGGTAATTCGGATATGAGCTTGGATCTCTGTGTTTTTTCCATATCAATACCATATCTTTGTTTCATTAACCGTACTGCATCCTGATTAATCCTATTAACCGTATGCGTACCTGCAGAATAACTTTCAAATACATCTGCGGCTAAATGTTTACCCAGTGCTTCGGCTATCTGCGACCTGCATGAGTTATGAACACAAATAAATGCTACCTTTGGTTTCATTTTATTTACTTTCCTTATCTGATAGTTCATATATATGTTCTTTATCTTCTTTAGATAAAGCTTTATCTGTAAAAATGGCAATAATGAATATTCCTATTATGCTCAATCCTAATCTTATGAGTGTGAAAGGCAGTCCAAGACTTGCTGCTTCAAATGTCAGCATTGGTATTTTAGTAGTAGACCAAGCTCCTATGAAAATAAACACATTAAATAGACTGCTTCCTTTCTTCAACATAACTCCCGCTACCGGAAAAGCTGCATAAAGCGGTCCTGCAGCTGCTGAACCTAATAGAAATGCAATTAATATACCCTTAAAACCAGAACCCTTACCTGTGTATTTCATCATAACTGCCCGGTCTACCCATACATCCAAAAGTCCCAGTAAAACAAATATCGGGGGAATAACAAGCATCATTTCAATAACATTCCTTTTTGTTATATCTAAAGATTTTACACCTATTTCAGGGAATATGAGCCCTAAAACAACATTAATCACTACCAGAAGTAAAAAAATCCAATACCTTTTCAAAAAGTTTTTAATCATAATAATACCCCCATTATCAAGGCAGCTATAAGTGAAAATACATATGCGCTAACATTCCTTATAATCGCTGCTTTCTTTCCAAATGTCTTTATCTCGAGCGGCAAAGTAACAATACCGACCATCATAAGGGAAGCGACAAATGCTGTTATCTGCATATATCCTGCTCCGCTATTTAAAAGAGCGGCGGCAAGAGGAAAAGCGACAAAACCCGGTATAAGAGTTATAGCTCCTATCAATGATGCTCCAATTACACCTAAGAAACCTGAATTGCTTCCAAGAAGCATTGTTATGGTTTCAGGGCTTAAAACAGCAAATACAATGCCTATAATTACAAGGATAGATAGGAATTGAGGAAGTATATTCTCAAAAGACTTCCATGCTTTTTTCAAAGCCATTTTTGTCTTGTTTTTATCTTTAAATAAGGACAAGGTAAGCCCTATTAAAGCTAATGCATATAAAACATAAGTAAAAGTCATTTTATCCTCTGATTTTCTTCAACAACTTCAAAACTTCATCAGTCTTTAATACTTTACCATATGATACGACTTTACCATCAACGACCAGCGCAGGTGTTGACATAACACCATAAGCTGCAATCTGATTGAAGTCTGTAACATGATCAATAGTTGTATCCATATTTAATTCTGACAATGCTTCTTTTACTGCAGATTCCAGCTGATTGCATTTTGCGCATCCGCTTCCAAGCACCTTTACAGATGCTCCTTCATTGCAGCTACAGCAACTGCAGCATGAAGCTTTCTCTTCTTTTTTTCTGAACTTTTCAAATATCTTCATATTTGGTCTCCTTATCTCAATCCTATAATATTAAAATCCCAGATAGAACATATATAACCCCATTGCCAGAATCAAAAATCCCATTCCAATAGTCAGTATTTTACTGAATTTACCGTATTTTTCGTTTGCTGCAAGTTTTTGTACGAAACCTAAAGATGTTCCGGCAATAACTGACAGGACTCCATGTCCAATTGAATACAGTACGAACAACAGTATACCCCAAAGTATATTGCCTTGAATTGATACTATAGCCAAAAGCACGATCAGCACAGGGGTTGCACATGGAGAGGAAAATATACCTCCTAAAAGTCCGGCAACAAATGCGCCGATACCGCCTTTTTTCGTATTCTTTGAGATGAGATAGCTTGAGGGTATTATCTCATATATACCCCATGTCTGAAGCGCCATAAAAACCATCAGTACTCCTAGTGCGATGTACCACCAAGGATTTGTGTTTCCCACTATCTTCCCTGCCAATGTCGCAGCCACTGCTAAACCTGTATTAGTTACAGCCATACCAAGTATAAAGATAAGGGACAGCCTGAAAGCTTTTTTTGAATCCTTTTGTGAAGTACCTCCTACATAACCCACTACCAAAGGTATTGTAGACAAAGCACATGGCATAAATGAAGTAATTACTCCCGCCAAAAGAGCAAGTACAGGAGTTAACCAGCCGACTTCTGTTAGCAGTGGAGCAATTTTATCCAGAAGCTCTGTCATTTCCCCACCCCCATATCCTCAATAATCGCTAACAGCTGTTTTTGTGAAAGAACTCCTTCATGAGCAGTGAATGCATGCTCTCCAGTTGAATTGTAGTTATATATGGTAAATTCAATATCTATATTTCTGCTTGGCACATATGGAGTTCCATCAGCATTAATGAATATCTGAGTTGGGATGACTGATACAGGATAACCCTGTATTTCTTCTCCAAGCTTATATACATCCAGGTATTTGATAATTACCTTACCGTACATCTCATTATGCATAGCTTTTAAAGTAGGGTAAAAACTTACACAGGGCAGGCATGAATCAGAACCGAAATCCAATATTATCGGCATATTATACTCAAGCAGAACATCCATATTCAAAGTTTTGGCATCAAGTTCAAAATGCTCTTGGTCAATCGGAGCAATAACATCGGCATTCATTAAATTATCGCTTCTTGAAAAGTCTATATTCTTTAAAACCCATACACCAGCTATAAGGATAACTATAGCGACAGGTACAAGTATTTTTAAAAGTTTCTTTCTATCTGTTTTATTTGTGTTATTCACAGTTGCATCCTCTCGTGCAGCCACATGCCGCATTATTTATCTTTTTCTTACCTGTATAAAATATTTTAAGATTTTCTGGTAACATATAATCGATTTTTCGAGTATTAATAGTATTTCCTGAATAAGCTTGTTTTAATATAAACTCAGCAAGCATTCTAACAGGCGGTATCTCATACATCTGACCTTCGAACTCATATGTCCTGCACTGGACTGAATCACATGCAATGTCCGAACAGCATCCGCAGTGGTTTTCCTGAACCGTTTCACATAAATCATATCCATTTACCCTTATTGAAGGTGATGAGTTAAAATGATGCTTTATGGCTTTTTCCTCTGTATCTATAAGAACTTTCCTGTAAATCATCTCAAATCCTGCATTGTATAGTTCTTCTTTTATCTCTTCCATAGCTTTTACAAGTATTTCCTCAGTACCTATGCATCTGTCACATACATTCAAATCCAGATACATATATTCTACCAGTATCTTCTTTAATGAATTTGAATTGCATGCGGCACATGATACAGTATCATCCTTTTTATTCTTTGGTACCCAGCCTGTATCATCTCCAACATATGTTATTGCTCCTTTAGGACATTTATTACCGCACCCATGACAGTGATCTACACAGTTCTCAGGATTTTTTACAACCGGAGTCGGTGTTTTGTCCATATCATAAACCTCATGTGGACACATTTTTGAACATATGCCGCACTCGATACATTCCATATAATCTATAACCGGATACCATTTCCTTGCCACTATAACCTCCTACATAAACAAACCCTGTAATGCATTAAAAATATAACCTATAAATATAATTCCCACAGTGACAATAGCACAGAAAACAACCAAAAGTTTTGCTTTAACAGCTTTTTTCAACATAATAATCGAAGGCAGTGATAAAGCTGTTACGCCCATCATAAATGATAAAATTGTACCAAGCCCTACTCCTTTTGCATATAGGGCCTCTGCAATAGGTATTGTCCCGAATATATCCGCATACATGGGTATGCCTACAACAGCAGCTAAAACAGGAGATAATGGATTTTTCGAACCTAACACTGCCTGAATCCATTCTTCTGGTATTACATTATGTATCAACGCTCCGATAAATACTCCGATAAAAATATACGGAGCTACTTTTTTTACGGTTGCTGATACCTGCTCCCATGCATATTTGAGCCTGTCGTTGATTGAAAGTACCTGATCTTCTATTGAAATTGAACGAGCTTGTTTTATAAAAGGTTCAACATACTTCTCCATCCCTGTTTTCTCTATAATCGTCCCTCCTACAACCGCAAGCACAAGACCGACTATTACATATGCAATAGCTATCCTAAACCCGAAAATGCTTGTCAAAAGCACTAAAGAGCCCAGGTCAACTAAGGGGGAAGAGATAAGGAAAGAAAAAGTAACCCCAACTGGAAGTCCTGCTGAAGTGAACCCTATAAATAAAGGTATGGATGAACAGGAGCAGAATGGCGTTACTGTCCCTAGCAGTGCTGCAAGTATGTTAGCAGGCAGACCCTTAAATTTACCAAGAATTTTTTTTGTCCTTTCAGGCGGGAAATAACTTTGGATATATGAAATAATGAAAATCAGTACTGACAGAAGTATAAATATCTTTATAACATCATATATAAAAAATCTAAGGCTTGCAGTATACCATGCATCAGAATCCATACCTGTCAAGCTCAGTAAATCTGCTATCAGCCTGTCCAGCCACTTCATCCCTAATATTTCATTTTGTATAAAAAGTCCTATTGCTTTAAGTATTTCCATATAACCTCACATTGACAACCATCAATACGTTAATTCTATTTAACATATAGATATCTGTCAATATATTATTTAAACTTTACAAACTTTTTACATTTGAGTAATTGTGTTAATATATACATGTTTATTAATCGCAACTAGAGGAAGTGATAATATGAACAAACTGTTTGAAGCATTAAAAGACAATAAAAGAACTGTCATACTGGATACCGATATCGGTCCTGACTGTGATGATGCAGGCGCTATTGCTTTGCTATTCTACTATCAAAAGAAATATAATTTCACTATTAAAGGATTTGTAAACTGCACATCAAACCCGTATGGCACCAAAGCGCTTCAGACTCTTTGCAAGTATTATGGATATGAAAATATACTTATAGGGGAATTCGGAAGTTTTGACGGATTGGGTGATCAGAATAAATACAATAAGTATCTTGCAGAAAAAATACTGCCAGTATTAAATGGTAAAGATAATATAGTAATGAATTCCATAGAGCTGTACAAATCAATACTTGAGAAGGCAGAAGATGACACAGTTATAGTTATCACTATAGGCTCTTTCCTTTCTGTAAGTGAAGCAATAAAAGCTTATCCGGAATTATGGAACAAGAAGGTACATGCGGTCATATCAATGGCAGGATGCTTCAATCAGAAGAAGCAGGAATTTAACGCTGTTTGGAATCTCCAGTCCACCCAGTATTTTTTCGATAATTTTAATAATCATATTATTTGTACAGGTTTGGAAGTAGGTGCAGATATAGTAACAGGATTTCCCCAAATGAATATGCCGGATTTGTTCAATCCTGTAAAAATGGCATATTATCTGTTTACAGACGGGCAAAATACAAGACCTTCCTGGGATCTTACTGCTGTTATGTTCGCAACAGAAGGAGTATCTGAATATTTCAAGCTATCAGAAAACGGGCACATATCATTTACAGATGAGGGAATAACAGTATTCACTCCCTCCCCTTCTGGCAAGCACAAATATATGATTAAGAACACTGACAATATAGCTATATCAGATTATATAAATGAATTATTGGAAATAGCTGCATCTGCTGATTAAGAAAGTTTTGAGCCGCAGTATATGCAGAACCTCGCATCAGCTTTAACCTGTTTTCCGCAGTTAGTACAGAATCTCTTCTGCTGGATTTCTTGAAATACAGGCTGGATTTCTTGAAATACAGCTGGTAGTAACTCATCAGGATTATTCCTGCACAAGAAATACCAGTCAATATCAGCCTCACTGTCAGCAACAAATCCTATTGCGCCTGAATCAGCCACTACATAAAAACTGTCTTCATCGCTTATACTTTCCTCATCATGGGTTTTTGCTATTTGCGGCAGGCTCATCGTGTCATAAAAATCATTTGATGTGGAAAACTTCCAGGCCGAACACAGAGTCAGTGCGTATTGCGATGCTTGATAAAGTGTAGTAAATTTTTTCATAGATCCTCCTTGTCATTTAAATAATAGATTATCACATCGTTTACATCTGTCGTTTTTTATCGGATTCATCATTTTACATACATTGCAATATATTATCCTGTCCTTAGATTTATCATACTTTTCATAAGTACCAAAAACAGGGTAATATCTTACCCTGTCACCTACTTTTAAATAATCATACATATCCCTCTGGCTGTCTCTTTCCGTTATTTTTTTACTCTTGCCAGCTAAAGTCTTTATTACTGTTGTGTATTCAGTATATGTCTCAGAATCATCAGAATTACTGTGTTTGCTTTTTTCTTTAACCGATTTGTCCACAACCTGGCCTTCCCATATGGGCTTTTTTGAATCTGCAATATTTATTAGATTAACAAGAAGCATTATAAACGATATTCCGCCTCCGATAATTAAAGCTTCATTCATCGCAAATTCATCAATAAACAGACCCGCCAGTAAAAATCCGACTAAGGGCACAATGACAAGTATCCACATGCAGCCTATTGAAGTTTTTTTATTTTTTTTAGCTGCAAGAATTATACTTGGATCACTGTATCTATTTGAAAATCCTATCAGACTATTTGATTTATCATGCTCAAAAGATGCGTCCTCCTGTTTGTGTCCGCAATTATGACAGAAAGCTGTTCCTTTATCGAGTCTGGTCCCGCAGTTCTCACAAAACATATATAAACCCCCACATAAAGTCTTGTGCAGTATAAGAATAAATTTTCCACAATATCCTGTGAAACAATAAATAATACTATTTATCAAGCACTGCACTTAATATGTAAACATTATACCATAAATATCTTTTTTATTAATCCAGTTTCATTCCCCATTTATCCTGCCAGTGCTTATCATAAACTATTTCCTCAGGCCTGACTGCCCGTCTCTTTTCTGCATCAGGAAATGAAGAAAAAGGCACATGCGGTTCTGTCTGATACCAGAAAGCCACGGAGGAATAAAAATCACAGAATTCCTTGTTTTCCACAGTCCATGCATGTTCAATATCTACTTTTATGCTTTTTGTGAATGGTACCGGATCCATAATATGGAATCTGTAACCTGTGGTCTTGTCTCCTGCATGGTTGCAACCCTGCCATATGGAAAAACCAGAAAAAGGTGAATGATATACATGAGGGCTCCATGCAGTCAGAAAGTAATCTTCTGTCCCAGTACCCCATATGGACGGGTGATTCTCTCCATCAATATATATCTTTTCATCTCCTTCGCCGAACCAGCCCGGCCTGGTATCCTTTTCTACACTTAATACAGTACCAACATAGTTGCCAGTTCCAACAGCTTCTAAAATATTGTAGTCCCTGCCTTGTACTGTGGGATATTCCTGTTTGTACTGAGCATGAAAATATAGTATTTCCTCTTTTATGCTTTCATGCTTCTGCCAGTCAATGTTCCAGTAAAAAGACCGGACTTCCTCCTCAGCTTCATTAGTTATAGTCATCAGAGCTCTTTTATTAAATGGCATCTCAAACCAGCAGTTACGACCCTTTCCCCTGTTTAGTGAAGTAATCGGAAGAGATATTATCTCGCTTTCCATTCCATGGCCAGAACAGAAAAAATCACCTATTGGTGTCTCCACACTGGGTTTTTCTTCATTGTCCCAGTAAAATCTTAATACAAGCATTCTGTTAAACATATGTATTTTTTCCGCAGCAATAGTGCACCACCAGTGAACTATCTTCCCAGGGCCTTCTATGTCCGCCATTACTAATGTCTCACCAGGCTTTATGCTTCTTAGATCAAGATTTCCGCCTGATCTGTCATAACTGGATTCCCTCATGGCTTTGAATGAGGATTTTTCTGTTAATTCTGAAAACATCTGTATTACCTTCTTTCCTCAGGAATTCTTTTTTCTGCAGGAATCATCTTAACAAATACAGTATGCGGTTCATCCTGATACCAATATGCAACAGAAGATATGTCATCCCCTCTGTCGTTTGCGTGGCCATGCTCAATGCTGACCCTTATACTTTTTTTGAAAGGAATTGGATCAATGACATGATATCTGTATACACAGACTTTACCTTTGTTATGATGAGTATTTCCGTACTCGTTATACTCACACCATGGCTGGCCGCTATATAAATGACTGACCTTCTGCATTCCCCATGCATGGCAGAGATAATCTTCAGAACCTGTACCATGCAGATCCGGAGGCCATTTATCATCATTATCCCTGTCCACAAAGATCATATCATCCCCTTCACCCCACCAGTTACCCTCAGTATTGTCAATGCTCATGTTGGTTCCGATGTAGTGTCCTTTCCCAAATGCTTCAAGTATGAGATAGTTATTCTTATCTGTTAGGTTAACACCACCATTATCTTTAATTGCTACTGGTTTTTCTCTCTTCCACTGGGCATGGAAATACAGGGTATCCGTAGATATCTCCTTATGTTCCTGATAATCTACATAGAAATATATGATTATGTTTATATCCTGTTCATTAACAACTTCAATCCTTGCCTTCTTTCTAAAAGGCATAGGTATCCAGCAGTTCATCGCTATTCTTGGATTTATGGTTCCCTCTATAGAATCATTACATGATGTATTGAAAAAAGCGCACTGATATGAGTATGCGCGAGCATGTCCGAGCCCGAAGAAATCACCAATCGGGCAGTCTACTGATGGTTCCTTCTCATCATCCCAGTACATTCTGATTAAGACTTTTCGAAGCGAGTATGTATCAAACTCCCTTTTATCCTCTTCTCCCCATTTTCCGAATATAGTACACCAGATATGGCTTATTTTCCCAGGACCTTCTATATCTGCAATAGTCCGCGAAGATTGCGCATCAATAACCCATCTGTCCGAATTACCGCCTGTTTTGTCATATGAACTTATTCTTTTCGCCTTGAAATTTTTATACTGTGAAAGATTCTCAAACATTACACAATCTCCTTTTCTCTGTTAATTGTATTATGCATTACATCAACAAACAATTGATTTATGAAAATTTAAAAAGATCTCATAAACTATGAGATCGAAAAGAAGTTATTCAAAAGGAAATACCGCTTTTTATTATTGTGTCAGATTAACAGTCACACACTTATTACCAGTACCATCATATGCTATAAGCAGATATGGTGTTCCATTAACAAGCTCTGTTACCTGCGTAAGTGTGCCATCATATGTATATACTGATACTGCATTAGATATAGAATATGATAAAGCATATCCGCTTGCCGTCCTGATGAGGTACCTTCCATCAAGCGTCACAAGGTATCCGCCTATCACATCCCACTTATACTTATTAGTAGTAGTCAGAACAGGAATATCAGCCTGTAATACATCGCCAATAGCGTATTGCGATACATTGATATAGTATTTACCTTCCTCTGTGCCAGTATTGAGAACAGTTGAGAATGTCACATGATCATCTTCATCAATATCACATACCCATAACCTGTCGCTTACACCTGTAAATGCAGCTGCGTCAAGTCCTTTAGAGTAAACTCTGAAATCCACTTTCCTTGTCAACCTTTGTGCTGCAGTATTATCATTTATGTGTAGTATACCAGGTGCTATAGGTGCAGTAGTATAAGCCTTGAAATTCACGCTTGATGTATCATCAATATCTGATTTAGTTCTATTAACATTTATATACAGATAATCTGTCTGATTAACAGCGGTACCTTTTATCCATTGAGGGTATATATTGCTCTGGTACCACAAATCAGATCCTACATATACAAGATCCCCTACTGCTTCATTAGGTACCAGACCGTTTACTGATGTTAAAATATCGCCGTAACAGAAGTCTATTGTAAACTGGTCTTCAAATCCAAGACCAGAAGTCTCACCTTCCTCAGTAAGCGCCCTGTTGTCTACTGCCAGATATGTAAAGGCAACAGAACCATATGATGCTCCTAGATAATAGACTCCCGGATCAGTTATTACATATGTATGAGCGATAAAGTAGTCCTCACCGTATGCAACATCACTTAATGTATAATCTGTACCGTCAACTCTCGCAAAAGATGCCCCGCTTGCTGTTGTCCCATACCTGTTTGGAAGCGGTATAGCAGCATATGGAGTATTTCTTCCATCTATGAACGTATATGCGTAATTACCTACTTCATCAGAACCGTCTCCATACGTTTTAATAGGTGTTGTTTGTCCTGTACCAAGATCGATATTTGCGATTTTCCATAATGCGAGATATCGAAGATACTCCGGATTAAGCAGAACATCATCAAATTCGGTTGTTACTATAACATTTACAAAAACCGGATTCTCCTGGCTTGCTTCATCAATGACAAATGATGCAGAACCTGCAGGTGCATAATATGAAATATCTACAGTAGTACTGTCATATTCTGTAGTATGGGTCATTTCTATGAAATCTTCTTTCATTAAAGCAACATCAGTTGTGGTAGTAATCCCCTCAGAAAAGAATACAGAGGAGTCAGCAGTTGATAGTATCTGTTCAGCATTATACAAAGTCCAGCCTTCAACGCTTCCGATAGTACCGTCATAACCTATCCCGTATCTCTTCAAATCAGGCATAAGAGTCTTTGTAAAACTAAATTTGGTAAAATCAACAGCTCCTCCAATTGTAGTAAGAGGCTGTGTGAAATAATTGTATGATAAATCTCCTCCTGGCAGTCCTGCTTCAACACCTGTCTGACCAAGAAGATATAAATTTATAGGGACTTCTGAAGCAGTCGATGAAAGATAAAAACCATTATCAAGATCAAATGCAAGAAAACTTGTTCCGTTAGAAAGCTGACGGTTCTCAATGTCATATATGAAGTTAGCATTCTGTGAAGACAGATAGTAACCTGTGTATGCAGTATTTTCAAAATTCAGGACAGAAGCAGGATTGGATATCTGTTTCCATATATACTCACTGTTAACTGATATGCAATAATTGCCATTGGTATCTATGCTGAAATTACCGCTGAAATATGGATTAACATCAACATTTGATAAGTTCAATAATTCAGAGACTGTCAGCGTATAGTACTGATTACCTATAACAGCAGATATGAGGTATTCGCCTGTCCTTGTAATCTGGCCTTCCACTTCAGACTGGGAGTACATATACAGATCATCCTGCGACTCCACAAGATTAACCGGATAAGATAATATCGTCTGATTATCGTCTGCTACTTCAATTACATATGAATGGAATGTAGGCTGTACAGTTGTCATAGCAGCAAGCTGATAAAGTTGTACTCTTCCTAAAGTGCTTGCTGCTGTCGTGTAATCAGAAGTGAGCTTGAACTGAAGGTTTACAGAATCAAAATATATATAGAATATTGTATCCACCCCAGTTGATGTATCAACATAGCCCAGAAGGTATACACTCTCACTTCCAATAGTATATGTATAAATACGCCATTTATAGTCTGTTAAGTCGATAACCGCCTGCTCATCAACCTGCTCGATCTGAGGAGTCATATCCTCAAGATTGCCCTTGGCTCCTGTCAAGAAATAAGTATCAGTAAATCCGCGATTTTTGAGGATGACTTCCAGATCTGTTCCTTGATTTACCCACACGCTAGCATCAAAGAAAGTTATGTAACTGCTGCTATAGCCTAAAGCAAGATTCATAAGTGCAGTAATATCAATGGGTCTTGTGTTGTATATATCATTCATAGACAAAGAATAATATCTGTCTACAATTGAGTCGCTGTCTTCATCTACCTCAGCAACTATAACGTAATTGCTGGATTCCAAAAGACTGACTGACTGAGTAAGTTTGGCCTTTCCTGAAAGCATAGAGATTGTATCTGTCACATCATCCAGTTCAGAGCTTTTATCTACCCGGAAAATATACAGTGGTGTAGACGAGCTATTGGTTGCAGTGAAAGCTGCTGTCACATTGGTATATGTATATGCCCATGTAGAACCTGGCAAAGTGCCTGCATAAAGCCCCTCAGTATTTCTTCTTAAATAATATGTCTGTCCTCCCACATCCTTCTTAAATCCTGATGCATCCGCTGTCCAGACTAAATCTGGAATTATGTTTTCTGCAAGCACAGAAGAACCTAAATTGTACCCGATTATACCGCTTGACGAGTATCTAACTGCATAATATATCCCATCTTTGAATATTACTATCACATATGTTCCTGATGTAGGTACACCAGATGTAATTTTGCTTGTCAGAGTGTAACTTCCGTCTCCCTGGAGCGAAGCTTGATACAGTATAACATCCATGAGAGTTGAAGTAGTCTCTATTCGATTAGTAGCTCCAACTGTAAGATGAGCTGCTGACAGAGGAGTATCGATAACACTATACAATCTGGAATCCGCACCAAATGTACCGTTATAACTGTATTCCCACTGTGTAGTCTGAGAACCAGTTAACAAGAACATGTTGTTGCTTATAGTCAGATGGCTAAAACCAGATAATGTACTGAACACAAGATAATTACCAATTGTTCCTGCATTAGCAGATATATGATGCAGATCAGGATTTATACTGCTCTCCCAACCGCTTGGCAAGGTTGAACCGATAAATGTACGGGTAAGTATAGAGCCATCCTTTCCAATCAGGTAATACACTGATTCTTCGTAAACCATAATAACATAAGTTTTTCCTGCAGAAAGACTGCCTGTAACAGGAGTATACACTCCTGAGTTATGTTCATACATATATACAGTTGTTCCAGTTGTTGATGATGTATTATATGCAGGGGTAACCATGGGGGTATATACAGTTCCCTGCGAGTAATAGAAGTAACCCTTTGAATCAAGATAGAATGTTGTACCTGCTGATGTGCTTCTGTTGAAAGTGGTACCATTGCTCGTTAGATAATACCCACTGTCATTTCTAATTGTTATCCCTGTGCCTGATTGAGCAACTATTAAAATAGCATTTCTATTACTATTAGCTATGTTTGTTGATGTTGTGATTGTACCATTTGACTGAACTGATACACCACCAAGGGTTACATATCTAAAGTTGTTTTTATTAATAGCCAATGCATAATATGTTGTTCCTGTTCTGAAAACAAGCACTTTATTACTCCCAGCAGAAGTAGTTGGTACAAGAGTTCCCACTCCTCCGCTGTATGTGTAATTATATAACCTTGATGAATATGTCCCCGTATCTGAAGTCATACTGATACTTCTTGAGGAAGCATAATAAGGGAAGTTAAATGTTGAATAGCTCATCTGGCCAGTTCCGCTTAATCCCCATGTGCCACTTGATGTTGTTGCAGAAGTAATACTTCCTCCAGCAATTGCGGAAATATATCTTCCCCCATTAATTAGAGTTATACCACCCACATTCTCTGCGGCTGTCCACAAACATCCTGTATCCTGATAAGTGCTTGAAGTATAGTTAACAAGAGTAATCGTACCGGAACTGTTCTTAACTGCAGAATAATTAACTCCGTTATATCTTGCCAGTGCTAAATACTGTGTACCCGAAACAGGTGTTGCAACCGGATTGCCATCTGTATCACATAAAATTACAGGATATCCTGATGTAGAAAAAGAGTAACTAAATCCTGATGCAATATATCTGTCTGCCGTTTTTGCTGTATCCGCAATAGTCAGCCTCGATGTATCACCAGTGAACGTAATTCCTCTGGTATTTGCGCCTATATCTGAATTAGCTTGATTATTTATGAATGACCATAATCCGTTATTTCTTGTTATACGCCAAACCATAGGACCTGGGCTTAACTGTAATCCTGTTCCAGTACCGACCGTAAATCCTCCTCCTGTAATATATGAGAAAAGCTGTAAATACTGTGTATCTGATACGGGGTTATATGGTGTTGAATAGAAATCATAATACTGTTGTTTCCATATATAATTTAATATGATATTACGTTCAGTTTCAGAAAGCGTCTCTTTGATATACTGAGTAATATTATCTGCAATTAATGAAGTGCCGATATCATTTATCCCTATTGCTGTATATCCTTCTGCATCTCTACCAGCTACAATAAAGTCTCCATCTTTCAGGTTATCATTTGATGCATCTATAACCCTGCTTACAATATATGTGGGTTTGAATCTGTATATGTATGTATGTGTCGCAGAAGACCTATCAGTTGTTAACGAGAAGGTATCAGTATTAATATTATAAGTTAGGTAATAACTATCTATTCCATTAGTGTAGAACAGATACTTGGAGATAGCATCATAATACCAGTCAGTCGGCTGAGTGCTTGAAAGAACATCAATGCTTGTGATTGATACAGAACTCCCTGTAGCAGTAAGAAAATCCTTTACAGCATTAGTAGAAAAATAGTCCTGATAAAAATTCAGATTTTTCTCAGTGCTTGTCTGATACCAGTCTGCTTCCACTGGCACCATTACTAACATATCTGTACTGCTTTCTTCTATTATGTTTCCCAAACCATCAAGTATATTACTGTTATTAATCGCTTCAGCCTGAGATGTAACATTAGTGCCTGTTATGACTTTATTACTTAACTCGTCCAATACCTCGCTTATTGCATAGAAACTTCTTGTATTATCCTGATTCTCTATTACTGAAGTAATCATATAATGCATATCAGAATCAAGATTATCGCCAATCTCGCTTATTTCATTAATAATGACATCTGTAGTAAAACTGGTTGCTTGGTAAAGATAAGGATATGAATATCCTGTCAGCTGATTAGTGTCGACGGTAAAGACTCCAGGAGTCAGAGTTTTCCATAGATAATATTTGTTATATGTCCCTGTCAGGAATAAAGAATTACCGGAATATTCCGTTCCAGTTGTCCTATAAAAAGGATTACCAAGTCCAATACCAGTGGGTGGAAGACTGTTACTTGCGGATAGTTGACCTGTTTGATTATTTTCAGTTAATGTTGTATTCACATTGGAAGTTGTAGCGACTGCTAGAGTACGAGAACCACCCGAAGTTGATAATGCTAAATACATATTTGTTGAGTCATTCCTTAACTGATATCCATATAAATATGGTGTAGTTCCGCTAAGTCTCATAGCATAACGCCATCTGTAGTAAGAAAGATTGGAAGTGGTAGTTAATACTTTGTTAACAGAATCATAACTTGATGTCGGAGTAATATTAAATGACTCTACCGGCGCATTGTCTATTGTGCCGTAAGAACCAAGAGCATACGCTGCTGTTGTATCCATTGTTGTTAAAGGAGCAGTCAGCATGAAGTATATTTTCCTGTCAGGATAATAAGTGCTGTTAACATATGTAGCATCGGTATTGTAATTTAAAGCCTGAACAGGTTCGACACCATAATAAGAATATTGGTACTTAACTTCATACAGCCTTATTTCATAATAATATGAAGGATTATCCAAATCACTTGTTATTGTAAATGCAGTTCCAGTATATGCCAAATAGTATAGTATGCCAGAAGAAGAGTAATAAAGCCTTCCTGATACGGCATCGTACATCCACTGGACTTCAGTTGCAGACAAAGCTGGCTGTATATTCGAAGAGTTGGAAAGATAAGAGCTGTATTTTATATTCTGTAATGAAGGGGTAGATGATGTGGTATTTACCCTCCATTTATACCCTTCATTTGCTGCTCCGTCAAGAAGAAGCTGAAGCTGCGCGGATGAAGCTGTTCCGTTTGCATACTGTGTTATATCAGCAATACCTAAAGTATTGGCAGCAGTCATTATTACAGCCTGATATGAGGTACCGGTGTTGACAGCAATCATATACTGGCCCTGCTGTACAACAGAACTGTCTGAAGTTACAAGCTTTGCACCCTGGTAGGTGTTATAATCCGGTTCAGTATCATCTGGCACCAGTTTGTATAAATAAATAGTATATGGATTTGGAGCAAGCGTGAAGCCTGATCCTCCAGGGTTATATATATATGTAAGATAGTTTGATATTATGCCAAGTGTCCCGCCTGCTCCCGCATTCTGGGTATATGTCCACATATTCTGCTGCTGAGTCAATGCTAATGTACTGCCTGAATACCCTAAATAGTATGTTCCACTTAATTTCTCACGGAAAGCTACTGTACCTGCAGCAACATTTGGAGCATTCCATATATATCTCTTTAAGGCCTGATATTCGTTTATATTCCAGTTGGCAGGCATAGGTGACAGTGATAAATCAGAAGAAAATGTACCGTCAACAACCAGTGCTCCGCCTATGCCTTCTGTCGTTCCTGTACCAATCAGGTAATTGCTGCCGCCATATTGGGCAACAATAACATAGTCATCATTCACTGTAATATCTGCAACACTATCCACCAGTTCCAGATTGAATCCATTGGATATCTGATAGATTTCTATAGTTGTGTCATTTGCTGTTGAAAAGTAGAACTCTGATGTTGCTGTATTAAAGTTCAGATAGTATCTTGTTGTAATATACCCAGCTCCTACCTGTTCAGTTATAGAGTATGTGAATGTACTGTTTAGCACACTTGCCCTGAATGCTGCTGCGCTGCTTACATCATTTGCAAGAGTCAGATCTAGTGATGATCCATGCTGAACTGATAAGAATTGCGATTTGAAACGGGTATTCTGGAAAGTCGGTTCCTGAGTATCTGAAGCTGTCTGCCATATGCAGCTTGTGTAAATGCCTTCTGTGCTAGTTCCGTTTATATAATCAGTTACTTCAACTTTTTCAGAGTCATCAAAAACATATTCGATTGTCCCGTCTTCACCGATTACCGCGATTATCTTTACTGCATAATACCTGAATTTTGCCTGTACATTATCAAATACCTTAGCGACTATTATATATTTGCCTTTATCAAGTATACTGCTTGATGCTGACAGCGGGCTTATTCCAGCATATCTTGTTTCATTTGATGATGCTCCAGTAGAAACCAGACTTCCTCCACCTTGAGGTGTTTCGCTATATCTGTATTCATCGGAACAGTACAGAACGGATTGGGTAGCATTAAATCCAGCTTCATTCAGTAGATAAACATTTCCTCTTCCCTGCCATATAGTGCTAACTGTATCATTTTCTTTTGACAATATGAATCTGAATATGCCTTGTGAGAAATGATTTATATTCTGTAATCCCTGTACTGTAGTGCTTATCCCACTCCATATGCCAGACTGTCCTGGTATTGATGTTAGAGGATATTCATAAACATCCGGCTGTATAGTAGCAAGATCATATATCGAGTCGGCAAAAAGAGGCTGTGACAACAATCCCATTCCGGTACCTGCACCGATAAGTTCGGAAAACTGTACTCCGTTTATTATAGCCCTGTCATCGATATACCCAACTGTGGTAAACCTTGAATATGTGTTAATATCCGCACCATTTATTTTTATAACACCTTCTCCAGCTACAGTTATATTTTCAGCCATACCATCAATGTGGCCAGCGAACAGTCCTATATGCCTTCTATCTGTCTGTGATACAGTGTCTGCAAAAATATGCCTTGGAACACTGTTCATAATCGTGTTCCATATTGCATCAAAAGCAGCTTTTATTGTATTAGGCTGGGTTTCTGTACAGTCTATCGTAACGTTATACAGAATCACATCATGCACAGACGAGCGGCTTACTATGGTATTTACATCAATTATCGGATTGCCTGATCCATCCAGAACCGGATTTCCGAAACCATCAGTAAGTATTCCATATTCTCTTCCTATACTGCTGAAGAACCCCACATCAATCTGATCATTAGGTGCTTTGATTGTGACATTTGATACAATCTGAGGAGCTGCAAGCAGCGCACTGGCTGGAATGTAGTATTCATTCGATGATGTAGCAATCAACTGGGGATTAGAAGCAATCGCCGGATATGTAGAATAATAGAAAGATGGTACTTTTATATATTCTGCTGTAACTGCACTTCCTGCTGAAACAGTTACAAGCTGTCCGTCAATATATACATCAGTTCCC
>MWDI01000016.1 GCA_002070475.1 Firmicutes bacterium ADurb.Bin146 | reverse complement strand
CATGTGGAAACAGTCGTTTTGATGTCAAGAGCGAAAGATTGATTTTACTGAAAACACTTATATATCAATGCTTTTAGCACGCGTGGATATAATAAAGCGAAAAACCTGATTTTATCGGTTCGAGGAAACAAGTCTATAAGAGCGGCTTTTGATAGTCAAGTGGTCAGGTTGGATGTTAGGATAAGTAAACTGATAATATGCGTGCGATAAATCAAGAATATACCGAGCATACTGTTTCCGTATAAATGGAGAGACTGCTCGGTTTTATATTGAGTATAAACTTTATACTTTTTTATAATACTATGCAGTCTTTTCGTCGTGTAAAGAGTATATAGATTGAAGGAGGTGAAGCAAATGGCACATAAATCCTATCGGCCGAAGGACTTTGAAGCGGTTGTAACATAACATGAAAATAGACTATATCACACTGCACTCGCTATTACAGGAAACATGTCCGATGTCGAGGACATAGTGCAACATCCATCGTCACGCCAGACTTGAATTCCTCAGTAAATTTAGCGAGCTGCTCCGCATCTCGCTAAGGTGTCAGCCGATGTTAAATTACAAAACTATATGTTTGAAAGATTTCTTAAAAGGCAATCTAAATCAGATTATAGGAATAATAACAAGCAAGAAAAAATCAAAGGTATTCGAGAATCATAACTATACACATATTAAAATATATGTAGATAGTTTTGAATGGATAATTATGAAGAATTTAAAAGAGTTTTTGCTAAATATGACGGCATCCTCACAACATCAAAGTTTCAAGAAGCAGGATATCATCATAAATATTTGAAAGAGCTTACGGATAAAGGTTTTATTAGGAAGATTAAAAGAGGATATTATGAATGGCAAGAAGATGAATTTGTTTCTGATGCCACTATTATTACGAGATTGTTTCCTGATGCTGTAGTATACTTATTATCAGCCTTGTATATATACGACTATATAGATAGAACACCATATGAATGGCATCTAGCTGTAGAAAGAGATAGTTCGAGGTCAAGATTTGATATTAAATATCCCAAAGTCAAGCCATATTATATAATTGAAAAATATATGAGCATTGGTAAGACAAAAATTAACTATGAGGGACAAGACATAAATATATTTGATAAAGATAGAACGATTTGTGATGTAGTAAGAAATGAAAGTAAGATTGACAGAGAAATCGTCAATCAAGCCATTAAGAGTTATTTAGTTGACCCTAAAAAGAACACTTCAAACTTATTGAAGTATGCAAAAAAAATGAGAGCGGAAAACAAGGTGAGAACAATGATTGGAGTATAGTTGTGATGAATAGAGTCAAATCAGTACTACAAAAACTGCGAAACAAATCACAGAATTCTGGTATTTCATTTCAACTTAGCTTACAATTGTTTTGTCAAGAAGAATTTTTAAGAAGGCTAAGTTATTCAAAGTTTCAATACAATTTAGTTTTAAAAGGTGACCTATTTCTTTATCTAATTACAAATTTTGAGAGCAGACCAACTAGAGATATAGATTTTCTTATAAATAGTTATTCTAATGAACATGAAAATATTGAGGAAATGATTAAAGATATAATTAATATAGATACAGAGAATGACTATATCAGCTTTGAAATAAAATCTATCAACCCAATATCAGAACAAAGAGAGTATCAAGGGGTAAGAATAAAAATGATAGGGTTAATTGGTAATACAAGAACTCCATTTGATATAGATATTGGAGTTGGAGATGTTGTTATCCCTAAGCCAACGTATTCCAAGCGTTCACTTTCGCTCACTTTCTTTTGAGGATTTCCACAGATTTTTTTGAGTAAGTCGACCTCTACGGTCAACTACCCTATCTTGCGGTGTAGGCCTTCAATTTCCACCTGCTTATTACTACAGGGTTGACCTGATGCCTAGCGGCTAGCTCATTGAGTTGTTCTGATTATGAAAGAATGAAATGGCTCTATTCAGAATATTATTTCAAGCATTAATACATGATAATTTTTCAGAGTCTTTCTTGTCATACAGACAATTCTCCTTCTTTATGAGAAACATTTATCAAACCTCATAATAATATAAAAATAGTCTTGCGTTGACTTTCAATAACGTTTATAATTGCTTTATATAATTTAACACGTGTAAAATACAAAAGACAAGACAAATATATGGACAATAAAGCAATTTCTAGTGCTTTTTGACCTGATTATGGTTTTACAACAAGGGGTATTAGATAAATCGCTTAATTGAAAATGCTATTTATGGGGGTGGTAAGCATGAAGAGGACGATTTTTTTACAAGATGAGAATGCTATCTGGTTAAAGGGAAACATACACAGCCATAGCGTTTTTTCAGATGGTGATTTAACACCGGAACAGATGAAAGAGGCGTATAAGCATCACGGTTACGATTTTTTGGCAGTTACCGACCATGACACCTACACAGATACCCGAATGCTGACCGATGAAAAATTTACAATGATACAAGGCTTTGAATTATGGGCTAATGCTTCTAATGATAAAGATATTCATGTGCACTTTTTATGGGATGATAAAATCGATGGAATTGAACCGGGACAGAAGATTCACCTGCCGGTCAGAACCGGCAAGGAATCCATTGCACTATGTTACAAGCTTCGTGAAAAAGGCTGTTATGTTATGCTCAACCATCCGCACTGGTCTATGCTTAACAGCTCAGAGATAGAGGATGAAAATCCTTATGATGCCGTTGAAATTATCAACTACGGTACAGAGTGGCTGGAAAATACAGGAGACGGAAGTGTTTTCTGGTCGGAAATGCTCTATCGCGGCTGCAGGCTGTGGAACGGAGGCGGTGATGACAATCACAACCATCATGAACTCGATTCAATGTACAGCGATTCATTTGGCGGATTTACCGTAGTAAAAGCAGCAGACCGGTCTGCCAAATCTATTATGAATGCAATGAAAACAGGCAGCTTTTACACCTCTACAGGCCCATCTATTTATGATTTTTATGTTGAGGATGATGAGATTCACGTGGTCTGCTCGCCATGTGAACGTATTTTTATCAGCGGGCATGGTAGACCTTATCAGCGCAAATTTGGAAGACATGTTACAGAATTTGTAACGAAACTTAGAGGCCCCGAAAAATTGGTACGTGCGGAATGTATGGATGCAGCGGGACGTTCCGCCTATACCAATCCAATATACCTTGATTAGGACTGATAAATTATGAAATACTTAGAGTACAGACTATTTTCAAAAGGATATATAAACCGTTTTCTGACTGCAGGGATATTTTGCAAGGAAAATCCTTTTAGTAAGACTGTTCTTAATGGAAAAGTAAATGAGTGGCTTATAAACAACCCGTCAATACATGATAATCCTTGCAGAAAAGAAGTTGTACAAGAGCGAATCGGTAATGTTCCTCCCTATCTTGATTTGAGCTGCTTGTTTCCTAAAGATGAAATAGAAGTATTCGAACAGAACAAGCAGCTTAAAATATATTTCCCTTTTGGCAATACAGGCATAGATGATTCCGGCTTCTATACAAATCCTATGTATCTTAGAAGCTATGGTTGTACATATTTGGATGTGCCTAAAGAAGAAACTGCATATTTTGAAATTTCAACCTGTGGTGCTCTTACAGTCTGGTTAAATGATGAGTTAGTTAAGGATTATGTACCGTTTAAAAGAAATAGCGAGCAGTACACAGTTATAACAATGAACTTACATAAAGGCATGAACAAACTAGTGGTTTGCTTGGAAGACCTTGCAGAACGGGATACGGCTTTCTTTTATAAAGTGCGTTATCTTGGAAATCAGGATATACGGATTCGGATTCAAGTAAAAGAGGAAACTGACACAGAATTAGTAATGAAAGCGGAAGATTCGCTTTCCAGAATATATTTTGACAAAGAGGTATATCTTAGTGAAGCAGTATTTTTAAAACTAGAATCCTTTGCTGATGTACCTGTTAAAATGACTCTCACTGCGGATAGAAATTTAGAACCGAAACAGTACCTTATACAACCAGGGCAGAAAGGATTGACACTGTTTAATGCTGATGAAATACCTTCTTCCTTCTATTATTTCAAGCTGGAGGTTGTGGTATCTGAGATCAATATAAGTAATGTGATTGGTACTCATTCAGTAAATAAAAAGCTTTTGGAATATCACGAGGATACTTATGAAGAAAGAAAACAGCGAATCAGACAGATTATCTGTAATGCAGACAAAAAAAGTGACTACCGCGCGGTAATTATGCTCCACGAGGGAGAGACACCGGATAATCTGGAAGATATTCTATCCAATCATCTGGAATGGGTGAATGAAAAGCGTGATTGTTCAGATTTTCATCTTATCATCATGGTATATATGTATGTAAGATTCAAAGACCAGTTCACTGATAAACTAAGACAAGAAGTGGAAGACGCTATGGCTGGATACCGATACTGGATTGATGAACCTGGTGACGATGTGATGTGGTTTTTCAGTGAAAACCATGCACTAATGTTTCATATATGCCAATATTTCGCTGGGAAGTCATTACCTGAGCGTATCTTTACCTGTAGCGGTTTAACAGGAAAAGAAGCATGTAAAAAAGCTGAGAAGCTTTTGGATATATGGTTTGATAACTTTTTTTCAGAATTTACAACAGAATGGAATTCCAGCACTTACCTGCCTATTGATATTATGGGCTTGGCTTATTTATATAATTTAACACCGAAAGGTTCATCATTACATGAAAAAGCCAGAAAAGCACTGGATATGCTTTCATTTTTTCTTGCAGTCAACGAACATAAGGGTAATATTATGACAAGCTTTGGCAGAACCTATGAAAGGGAGCTTAAAGGCAGCTACAGTACGGGGATGCCTTCCCTATTGTATCTGTTTTACAATGCAGGATATATGAATGAGCATTTCCGGGCTCTGGTACCTATTGTAGTAGGAGATTACAAACCTCCAAAGGAATATGAACGGTATGTCAGACTAAGCGAGGATGAAGAACTTATTTATCAGAATACACAGGGTATAAACCAGCTTGTTAACCTTTATTTGTATAAAAACTCAAATGCGCTTCTCTCTACTGCTGTCGGTCTAAAACCATATAGCCCGGGTTATCAGGAAAATGTTGTACAGGCGACTCTCGACGGAACAGCTCAGGTATTTATCAATCATCCGGGAGAGATTAAAATTTATGGCAACGGCCGTCCCGGATTCTGGGCGGGAAACGGATGCCTGCCACTGGCAGTACAGCATAGGAATATTTCACTTATTGAGTATAATATCGAAGATAAAAAACTTTTAGATTACACCCACGCATACATTCCGCTTAGTGAATTTCATAGCTATAGGATTAGCAACAATGCCATTGCATTAGAGAAAGATGGAGGTTATATCGGTATCAGAGCCTTGAATGGTCTTCGTATGCAGGATACGGGACCTTGTTGCAAGCGTGAATTTATAAGCCCAGGCTATGATAATTTGTGGGTGCTTAAGGTGGGAGTTTATGGAGAATACCAGGATGTAGACCAACTCTTAAGAGAAATGGAACAATTAGAAATAATAGCTGAAGATAAGGGAAAGATAACAGTAACAAACGGCTATGAGCGTTATGAGATAAAGAATGGTGCCCTATATGTTAATGGTGAAAAAGCTCACAACTATCCGTTGGATATAGCAGGAAAACTGGAGATTGTAAGCAGCAAGAAAAGTTAATATAAAATTTTAGGAGGAGAAATGGAAGAGGTTATCAAAAAGAAATCCTTTGGAAGCAAATTGAAAACCGCATGGAATAAGGTAATTCATAATCCGACTTTTACGATTAAAGAACAAGTCGGATTTGCCAGCGGTATTATGGGTAACTCTATGACACAGGATGTGGAGGCTTATGTCCTTACTCTGTTTCTGGCAAGATTCATGGGAATTGATTCTGCAGTAATCCTTATCCTCATGGCTGTTGCAAAGATTGTAAACATCATAGTAGATCCTATTGCAGGAGTTATACTGGATAAGTCGACAAAGAGCGGCCGTAGCATTACAAAAGCCATGCTGCTGATTTCACCATTTCCACTGGCGATATCATCGATTCTATTGTTTATTGTACCGGGATTGAACTTAAGTGCCAGAATAGCTTATGTATTTGTTTTTTATCTCATATACTGTATAGCTGATGGTTTTTATGATATGTCAATGATGACTATGTCAGCCCGTATGACCACAAATCCTGTTGACAGGAAGAATTTTTATACTGTCGCTCAGCTCGCCTCCACACTTGGAGGTATGTTGCCAAGTGGATTAATACCTATTTTTGTAGCTATATATATGGAATATGAGGCTACCATATACCTTATTTTCGCAATCGTGTTCGGCTTAATCGGATTAGGAATGATGCTGGTTCCATATTTCACATTAAAGGAAAAAACAGCAGCGAAATGGAGAAAACCTGCTACTGTCAAATTGAATTTCAAAGCTCTTTCATTGAATAAACCTATGTGGCTGCTGATCATATCCAATATTATTTCTTCTGTCCGTACAGTATGCTATGGGCTTTTGGCATTCTTCTATCTTGAAACACTTGAAGCTTTTTGGATGGCTACTGTCGTAGGAACAATCAGTGCTGCTTTGTCATATGTTGGTATTGCTCTTGTCCCGTTTATCGGAAGCAAGTTTTCCTCAAGAGACATTATTTTCTATGGATATCTCTTAACAGGTATTATGTATATAATCCTCTTAATTGCCGGATATCAATCCTTTATACTGATAGCAATCTGTATTGGGATTGCAGGCTTCCCAAATGGAGCAATGAGTGCAGCTAAAAAGATACTTCTTGCTGACAGCACAGACTATATGGAATACAAGATGTGGAAGAAACATAACGAACCGATAAGATGCGAATCCATGGTGTTTGCTCTTAACTCCATGGCTAACCGATTAAGCGGTTTATGGAAGGACCTTCTGCTTCCTGCTGGTCTTGTTATTATCGGGTATATAAGTGCCAAATCATTTGGATCAACTACCATAAATGTTGTACAGACCACTCAAACTTTAAACGGGATATTCTATCTTTTAACCGTTACTGGAATAGTAGGAAATCTTATTCCTGCTCTTGTTATGTTTTTTGACAACTACACAGGAAAAAGAAAAGAACAAATACTGAGCGAATTAAACCAGATGCGCGCAAAAAAAGAAGAAGAATGGAATAAAGAACATTGCAATGACTTTGTTCCTGCAAATGAGGAGGTGTAAAATGAAGAAACACACACGCTTAATCATAATTTTAATATGCCTTGTCCTGCTTGCGAGTTGTTTTTCAGGTTGCAGCAAGGAAAACAAATATATCAATTTAGGAGTATATTATTCAACGGATGCTTTAAGCCTTTATCTTAGCGGAGTTGCCAATTCCCTGCTGAAAGTATCCACCTATGTATTCTTTTCAGACAGTATAGAAACTACTATGGATAAGATTAGCAGAGATAAACAAGGAATAGACATTTCATATATTAATGCTGATGAAATATCTTATGTAATGGGTAAGGACAAAGAATTAACCGTAGTTTTTGTGGATTGTTTCAACACTGACGGTTCCATAAGAGGCATATGGATAGCATCGGATGAATGGCTTAAAAATACACCAACTTATTCAAAAAAATTCATTGAAGCGCTTGTTAGATGTGCAGATTACCGTGATGGTAATATGAATATGAGCTATGAAGATGCCAAAACTTCTATAGAAGGAATGAGAGATTTTGATTTTTCTAAACTTACTGAAGTAATGCAGTACTGCGCTGTTTTCTCAAAGTCTAATCCTGTTGATAATAAACCACAACTGATCGCTGATAATCCTTTTTTGACCTATGATGCGCAAGGTATGTATGAACTGTTTAAGGACTTTTCTTATCAGCAAGGTACCGGGTATGAGCTTTGCCATAATCTTTATGCGCAATATACTGACAGCATTGATGATGTAAAGGATTTTTCACAAACCTTTGATCTATCACTGATGCTTAATGCGCTTCAAGCTTTCATTGAGAGTAAGTAGATTGTAGTAGATATAAAATAGAGGAGAGATTGCATATGAAAGACAAAAAGAGTAAAGGTAAACTAAAAAAAACAGTACTAATCTCTATACTGGGCGCACTGGCAATAACAGCAGTAGTTCTCATAGCTGTTCTTCCTGTGACATATAGATATAACAATTCTCTTGTCGTTAAAAACGAGGAATATAACGTTGTGAAGGTTAAAGGCGAGTATACGGCTCTTGCCAAAACAGATGCTTTAGGCAATTATCTTGATGATGATTTTAAGATTCTTGCCTTTACTGATATGCATCTAGATACATACAAGGACAAAGGCAATATGACGATACAGATGCTTATACGGAACATAACCTCACAAAAACCAGATCTGGTTGTGTTTGTTGGGGATAATATCACATCAGCTTTGAATGCAAGACGTACAAAGCAGCTGGGTAATCTAATGGAGGAGCTGGGAGTTTACTGGACTCTGGTTCTTGGAAATCATGAGGGAGATAACATTGTTAGCATATCCAGACAAAGAATGATTAACATTCTTGCCTCCTACCCTCATTGCCTGGTTGAAAAAGATATTAAAACTATAAAAAACGGTGAAAGAGTATGGGGAGTAGGAAACCATGTTTTAAACCTTATTGATTCCAATGGTGGAATACACCAGTCTCTGTATTTTTTTGACAGCGGAAGTGAAATGACCAGTGAGGATATAGAAAAGTATAAAGAAGAGATTGAATCTACAAACAAAAAGAAGGATGATTACATAAAGGAAAGCCAGATACAGTGGTATAAAGAAACAGTAGAACGCATAAATGTGATTGCAAATAAAACTGTTAAATCCATCGTATTTAATCATATACCTTTACAGGAGTTCAATAAAGCTTATGAAGAAGCGATGGAAGGCAGTACTGAAGCAGAGCTTCTGTATGGAAGCAAACTTGAGAGCGTATGCTCCTCAGGGCATAATAGCGGATTTTTTGATGTAATGCTTGATTATGGTTCCACGCAGGCTTTTATTTCAGGGCATGACCATGTAAATGATTTTGCGGTTAAGTATAAAGGAATAATACTTGCATATAACCAAAACAGCGGATACAGCAGCTATAATATAGTGACAAAAAAGCTATCTGATACCCTGATACAGGGTTTTACAGTATACACGATTGATAAGGATGGAGCACTCACAATTAAGACCTACCAAAATGCTGATCTTTATCCAGACCTTCAGGAAAAGATACTTGAACTGTATAAATAGATATAAAGAATGAATTAATTACACAGGAGTAAAAAAATGGATATTAAGTGTTTAAAGGAATTTGATTTAGGAATTAAGTTAAAACAGGTTCGTTCAGTTCCGGTTTGTTTAGGTAAGGAAATGCCTGAAGCAGTACTTTTTGTATATTCCAGCCAAGGAAATCTGGACCCATGGCCGGAGCTGTTTAACTATCCTAAGGATACATTGAAAATGGCACTGTATACAATGGATGGCGTAATGATGTGGAGAAGAGATCTGGGAAATGGCGTTATTCCAGGGGTCTGGTATGCGCCCTTTATTTCTTTTGATTTAGATCAGGATGGAGTGGATGAAATTTGGTTTGTAAACAATCTCAATCCTGACATTCCCTTCAGTTTAAATGCCAGAGTGCTGGAGCGCATCGATCCTTTGACCGGAAAAACAAGCGGACAGTGGAAATGGCCTGATAATACCATTAATGATACCATGTCACATTCATACCGATTCTTCATCACAGGCGGATATGTACATAACGAGCCTGTTCTGGTAACCGCTCAGGGAACATACAGGGATATGTATTTGCAAGGATACAATAAAGGCATAGAGAAACGATGGGATATTAAAATCCCTCATGATGATTTGGGAGCGCGTTCCAGTCATCTGTGTCCGGTTTTAGATTTCAATGATGATGGAGTAGATGAGCTGTTCTGGGGAGAGCGCTTAATCAGCCTAGATGATGGACATGAACTATTCTGCGGTGATAAGGGTAAATATCTTGGTCATTCTGATATTGTAGTTCCTTTCGAAGATATTAAAACAGGAAAAAAATACATCTACACCTGTCGTGAGGATTATGAACAAGAAGGCGAACCAAGAGTCGTTACATATAACGAGCAGGGAGAAAGAGAATGGACTGCAATAGACAGCATCGGACATATGCATAATGGCTGGATTGCTAATATCGGCTCAGATTATCGGAAGGTAGCTATGGCAATGCGTATAACTCGCCGAGTAATTGAAAATGCTATTGTGGATACAGAACCGGAAGACTTCTATTTTGATGCTGTTACTGGCTCGCCTATTGACTCTCCCCTACCTTTTATTGGCCATGAATTTATGCCAGTAGACTTTGATGGAGACGGTTATCATGAATTTTACGGGACCAGCGGGAATAAAAAAGGATGTATTTTAGACAGTTCTGGAAAACAGCATGCCTTTATCGGTGGTGATGGTGTTATTAGAAGCGGAAAGGTCATGCGTCGAGCTGGTGAACAGCTGATGGTATATTATCATGACGAAAAAAAGGTACGCATCTGGGGTGATATCAATGCAGTAGAAAACGACTATACTAAGAAAAGATATTCGCACAGCTATCACTGGAAAATGCAACATTTTATGGGAACTGGATATAATCACAGTAGCAGCCATATAACCTGTGGAATGTGATAAATAATAGTGAGGTGACAAATATGACTACTGAAGAACTGGCTAAAATAATTGGAGTGTCCAGGATAACTCTTTCCAAGGTTATCAATGGTGCGGGCGGAGTGGCTCCTAGTACTGAGAAAAAGATACGCGAGTATATTGATAGGTATAATTTTGTGCCAAACAGCAAAGCAAGAAGTCTTGTAGGTAAAAAGGAACATATTATCGGCTTGTTCTCTGCCTATTCGCAGAAGAATTCAGGTGCTAGCAGTGATATCACGTCTCACTTTGCAACAGAGATGATTAACCTTGTTGTCAATAATGCCCAAAAATGCGATTACAAGACGCTTGTATACCTTACAGAACAGCAGGAGGATACTAAATCTATAGAGCGTATTATAAACAGCAGTATGGTAAGAGGCGCAATACTGCTTGGTTATGATACTGGAAGTACCGAAATCAAACACCTTGCTGAACGTGGTTATCCGCTCGTCTTGGTCAATCAGGAGAAGGATTCTTATTACGATAATGTAGTGGTTGTAAATATGGATGATCAGGTATCAGCCTCTTATGCTATTGAAATGCTTGTGCGTAATGAACATAGGAATATCCTGTATATAGGTTGTGACAGACATCGCCTTCCTGCAATCCGCAGACAAAAGGGAGTTCGATCGGCTGTAGAAAAGTGGCAGTATAAGATAGATAAGCTGACAGAAATCAATTGCGATTTCAGTGAAGAGAAGGCATATCACGAAATCTATCGGATGTACAGTAGTTCGGAAACAGACAAACCTACCGGTATCTTCGCTGCCAATGACATTATGGCAATCGGTGCTATGAACGCATTGAAAGCTCTTGGATACAATATTCCTAAAGATGTATCCATTATAGGTTTCGATGATATAACTATATCCAAATACCTTACACCAGGGCTTACAACAATGCGGTGTAACTTTGATAAAATCGCATCGGTGAGTGTAAACTCTTTAGTTGACTTAATTGAGAAACGAGATACAGTCAGACATGTGGAGGTTCCTGTAGAGTTTATTGAACGTGGCACGCTTAGCAAAGCTAAAAAAACGCAATAGCTATGGAAATTTTCGCATTGATAGCCTATATCATAAATTTCAGCTTAAATTTTGTTTTTAACGTAAAGAAACTGAGAACCGGTAGCTTTATTACAAAAGCATTAATAACACCAATCCTTCTTTTTATGTACCTTGCCAGAAGCGAAGAACCACAAATATTTGTTATTTTAGCTCTATCTTTCTGCTTTTTGGGTGATATATTTCTAGAATCTTCGAATTACTTCATACCAGGATTATCAGCATTTTTAGTGGGTCATATATTTTATGCATTAAGATTTTTGTCAGACATTGGAACAGTATCTAAGATTCCTTGGTGGATATTTCTGTTTGCTATCGTCTATTTAGTATATGGAATCATTTTCTGCAGTAAGCTAACTATACCTAATCCCAAAAAAAGGATGGCAGTATATATTTATACAACGACTATTCTATTTGTAAGCTTCTTATCTTTGCTGAGAGTTGGAAGTGCCACAGCATACAGCTTCTGGATAGTACTTCTAGGGACACTACTCTTTATCATCTCTGATTCTATTCTGGCATATAGCATGTTTAAAAAAAGAAATTCCTATAGCTCGGTATTGTTAATGGCAACCTATGGTGTTGCACAGCTTCTCATTATCCTTGGTATTTAGTATCCACTATCCAAATAAACATACTATTTTACAGAGGGTAACAATCCAGCGATAATATTCTAGTAAATATTAATAGTAAAGATTAAAAAAATAATATTACTGAATGCAAAGAAATGAAATTAATGTAATTGCAGGAGGGATACGAATGTATAATCACAAACCAGAAAATTATGTTTACCAGTTTTGCCTGGTTAGCTATGGAATAGAGAATGAAAATTCTATTACGAAGCAAGAAGACATAATATATCATTATGATACAATAACAGCTTTTATAGCTGCAGGATGTTGGAAATATAATAAGGGATATGTGCTTATTATACCGAACGAATATTACGAAAACATCTATAAGCTTCCCTCTTTGATATCCTCAAAAATACATGACTTCGAAAAAAATTGTATTAGCTTTTAAAGAAGTATATAAATTTGATGGTATTTCCTCTCGTCAACATAATAAATTTTGTGGGGATCAGGATGTTTGGAATTATCATCTGCATGTTTTTCTACGATATGCAGGGGATAATTTGTACAAAACAGAGAAAGAATTTCTTTCCTCAAAAGAATGTAGAGCTTTTGCAGAAAAATTACATGCTTATTTTAATAATATGCATATAGACAAATTAAAGTCCAAAGAGACTATTTAGGATATTAAAGCGGGAATCCTCGGTAATTCAATTGCCGATGTAGTTCACATATGTGGAGTTAATGCAATTCATTTAAGTAGGAACCTATTATGCCCTATAATCACGCAGGCGAAATAGGTGATGTCTGGAAGCATCTTCCACCATGCGATATTCTAACTATTGAAAGCCCAATAAGATACCACGAATCGAACTCTGCATATTAAGGTTATACAATAGCAAAAAATCCGAGAACAGATTAAGGAAAAAGTGCCATATATGGCAAATATTATTCCTTGGAGAATATTATGATTATAAATAGAGACAAGTATTTGAACCAGCTGATTCATAAAAAGTGGAATGGTCTGATAAAATTCACAAACGGAATAAGAAGATGCAGAAAATCTTATCTTTTATTTAGACTGTTACATGCGCATCTTAACTCAATTGGCATTGAAGATAAATACATCATTGAGCTTACACTGGATGACGAAGTCAATGCAAAATATAGAAATCCATTGGAGCTCGGTAAATACATCAGAAGCATGATTATTGATGAAGATAAAAAATATTATGTCTTCCTTGATGAAATCCATCACGTAAAAGATATAAAGAATCCATAGCTTGATGACTAGAATGAAAGAATCGGTTTCGTAGATGTGTTCCTCGGATTAATGAAGATTAAAAATGCAGATATCTATATCACCGGGAGCAATTCAAAAATACTGTCTTCCAATATCGTAACACAGTTCAAGGACTGTGGAGACGAAATCAGATTGTTTCCGCTTGCATTCAGAGCATTTTATAACGCTTTTTCTACTAACAAGTAAAATGCATAAAAAGAGTACTATACATACGTCGGTTTGCCAAGAATCATGTCTGATACTATTGCAAATTAGTCAATCAGAGTATACCAAATGTGTCAAATATTATATTGCAAATCTGTCAAGTGTATGCTATGATGTTATAAAAACAGCTAATGATGGAGAATATGACATGGATTATTTGAAAAGAATAGCAGATGAACAACTACGGTTTAAAATGGAAGCTTTTGGAGCTGCTTTGATAATTGGTCCTAAAGGTTGCGGCAAGACAACAACGGCTAAAAAGCAAGCAAAAAGCTATATTGAGTTTCAAGATGAAGACGAACGGGAAAACTATCTGCTTATTGCAAGCACGCATCCATCAGATTTGTTGAAAGGTTTGAAGCCGCGCCTGTTTGACGAATGGCAAGATGCTCCAAAAATATGGGGAGCAATTAGAAAGGATGTGGATGATTCTGGCGAAGTGGGTCAGTACATACTAACCGGTTCAAGTTCTGCGGTAGTAGATACTCCTCATACCGGCACACTCAGAATATCCCGAATAAAAATGTATCCAATGAGTCTTTATGAAAGCAAAGAGTCTAATGGGGAAGTATCACTTCTTAGATTATTCGAGCACCCGGACTCTTTTACGACATGTAAATCGGATATGTCAATTGATGATATTAAGTTTACAATATGTCGGGGTGGTTGGCCGGCTAGTCTTAGAGGGAAATCGGATAAAGCAAAATTAGCGATAGCAAAAGATTTGCTCAATCAGACATGTTCAGCGGATATATCTAAAATTGATAATGTGAAAAGAAATGCAACTTGGGCAAAAACAATTTTGAAGTCTTATGCTAGAAACTTGTGTAGGCTTGCAGATGCGAAAACAATCCTAGCGGATGTTACAGCAACGTGTGATATGTCAAAACAAACATATTATGATTATATTAATGGATTTGAAAAGTTGTTGATTATTGATGACATTGAAGCATGGTGTCCAGCAATACGATCCAAGACATCAATCAGGTCATCAAAGAAAAGAAATGTTGTTGATCCATCTATTGCTGCAGCGGCACTTGGGATTTCTCCTGAATATTTTTCGAATGATTATAAAACATTAGGATTCTTGTTTGAAAGTCTGTGTATTCGGGATCTTAAAGTTTATTCTGCTTCCGCTGGAGGAAGTGTTTCATATTATCATGATCGACTAGGACTGGAAGCGGATGCCGTCCTTCATCTAGAAGACGGCAGATATGCATTGATTGAGTTTAAATTAGGACAATCAGAAATTGATGATGGGGCAAGACATCTATGTGAGATTGAGAGATTGATTACAATGCATAATAAAACGGAGAAACAAGTGCAAATAAGGATGCCAGATTTAAAATTAATTATAACAGGAACGCAATATGGGTATCGCAGAGAAGATGGAGTAGTTGTCATTCCCATTGGTTGTTTGAAGGACTAATTAGATGCGTTGATATGTTTACATATATTAAAAATATGGAAACATTTAATCAGTTCCAAAGAAAGCAGACTTCAATAATAACAACTCGACCCATGTTGAGTGTGTGGTATTGATGTCCAGAAGTGAATAATCTATAAATAACGAAACCATGTTATTTGAAACGCAAGATAAACTATTTTTTTTTCAATTTAAATTTATAAAGATACTGTATCGTTTTCTTTGTAACGACTGACGAATTTGTTTGATAGAGATAAATCTGTAATATCAAAACGCATTCCTGTAATCGTGAACGGTTTATTCGAAAAACATTTGATAACTGAAAGTTTTTGAGTAGAAAATAATAAAAGGGTTGAATCCGGTATCTCCAAACAAAATATCATTCAGATTAATCTTGAAAATAAAAATAATACCAAATTGCATAATTCAAATTTACTTTATGAATTCATTCATCAATACACTAGTGGTCAAGATAAATATTATGTCACGATAGATGAAATTCAATATGTTGATGGTTTTGAGGATTTACTAAACAGCTTGAAAAACAAAGGTTGCGATGTTTATATTACAGGGTCAAATTCCAAAATGTTATCAGCAGATATATCCACTGCCTTAAGGGGACAAAGTATAGAAATCAGAATGCAAACACTTTCTTTTTCCGAGTTTTATTCATACGTTCGCGGAGACAAAAACGAGGTATTCAACACATACCTTCTATATGGTGGATTTCCATATTTCGCAACCGAAAAAAACAGCGAATTCAAGGTCAGGTATGTAAATATGCTGCATGATACAGTTGAAACAAAAGACATTATCGAACGCTACGGAATACGGAATCCTGATATTTTTAATGCAGTATATAATTTTCTTTGTTCCAATATTGGCAGTAGTATAAGCGCAAAAAAAATATCAGATGCTCTAAGATCAAATGGCTATAAAACTATTACACCGGATATAATCGGAAATTATCTCACTTGGTTTTGTGAGTCGTTCCTTTTTAGCAAAGTTTATAGATACGATATTAAGGAAAACGAATATCTTAAACACAGAATAAATATTATGCTACGGATTTAGGTCTAAGGAATGCAAAATTGAATTACAGACAGATAGAACCTACACATGCTTTGAAAATGTTATATACAATGAGTTAATACACCGTGGATACAGAGTTGATATAGGCAAGGATAGAGAGAAAGAAATAGATTTTGTCGCATCTGATGCAAAGGATACATATTATATTCAAGTTGCCTATTCGATAGATGCTCCAGAAAAGAGAAAACAAGAGCTGGGTTCATTTGAAAAGATTGATGATGGGTATAAGAAAATAGTAATCACTATGGATAATGACCCATTTAGTAACCTGGAAAAGGGATATAAGAAAATAAATATGATAGATTTTTTATTAAACCAAGATGCATTGAAAACTATCTGACATTTTATTGAATCAAAGATACAGATAAATCTACTATAATTACAGGACGTAATTCACCTTGTAAACTAAAAGAAGTTATGAAATAATATTTATAAAATACATGGGTTATTGATTTATGAAGTAAAAAACAGTTGATTAAAGAAAGTAGGGGTTGTAATGTCGATAAAATACAAAACAATATTTCATATTGATGAGAATAGTAAGTGGAAACTCCTGTTAACTAATGTTAGTAATCTATTAGTTGCTATGGAAAATGAGAATTTTGATGTGGAAGTTTTAGCTAATGCAGAAGCAGTTAAGTATTATGATGCTACTCAGGATTTAGGTGCGGATATTAATACTATGAAATTACTTAATGAAAAAGGTGTAAAATTTGTTGCCTGTAATAATGCATTAATGGCTAATAATATAAAGAAGAATAATATTATTGAGTTTGTAAATATCGTTCCTGCTGGAGTACTAGAGCTTGTATTGAAACAAAGTGAAGGATTTGCATATATAAAGCCATAAAAGATTTATTAAGTTTCTAAGATAAAGAAGGAGCAAGCATATAATATGAGTACAACCAAGGAACAATTACTTAGGAATCCTTATATCCAACCGACAAGCGAAGTTATTAAAGAAGCGCTCGGTGATGCAAATAGTATATATATAAGGTTTATAGATGAACTTACCAAATATAATATCGATTTGGAATGGCGTTACTATACTGACGGCAAAGCATGGCTGGCAAAAGGACTTTATACACAAAAAGGCGTTCGAGGCGGTAAGAATGTCACTACAGTATTCTGGTTATCTATTTGGAATGGATTTTTCAAAGTATCGATATTTGTTCCGGAAATATCACGAAAAGATGCACTCAATCTTCCATTAAGCAATCAAGTCAAACAGATGATAACAGATGCAAAACAAATGGGTAAACTTAAGTTCTTGCCTGTTATTTTTGACTTTTATACAGATGTACTTTTTGAAGATGTTTTTACTCTTGTTGAAGTTAAGAAAACTATTTATAAATGATACTTTTTTATTTTAGAATGTAAAGTAATAACTGATTTAATATGATGGTACCGATTTTACTTATTACTACAGTTGTTATTTTCATTCTTTGAACATCTTTCTTAGCATACTCCAAGTCATGAATGGTATAATAACAGCGCTACAAGTGATACTGATATGAAAATGGAAAATAGATATGTGCAATGATTCAAAAGGATTAAAAGTTAAAACTAAACCGATTATACAGCTTTTGATTGCCCTATGCGGCACGTTTATCTCACTGCTTGTTTTAGTTCTGTTTAATAAAAATCTGCTAATGTCCTTTTCATTACCATTACGCATGATTTTAATGATAGTCACACAGTGGATACTTTTCCTTACTCCAGCAATATTAGTGATTGTAAATAAGGAAAAGTTCAGTAGTTTAGGCTTTACAAAAAAAAATATTATGTTGCAAGTAGGCATAGGAATATTACTTGCTTTTTCCATGTCATTAGTTTTGACAGTCCTTCCAATTCTGCTTGGTTTTAAAGACATGGTAGGAAATACTTCCTATACAGAACCATGGCAATTTGTTTATGAATTTATATATCTGATACTAGGAGTTGCTCTTGCAGAAGAACTTGTCTTTCGTGGTTATATATTTAACAAATTGTTGGAAATTAAGGACTCCAAGTGGTTTGCTATCATAATATCATCTTTATTGTTTGGCTTTTTTCACATATTTAATGGAAATATCATTCAGATTTTTATGACAGCACTTATTGGATTGATATACTGTATATTCAGAGAAAAAATTAAGGGATGTACCCTGCTTTCGTTAATTATCGCTCATGGTATTTACGATGCTATGATTACATTGTGGGTTTTCATACTATAAGCAATAAATAAGTTTAACTTAGAATCATATTTTGAAATTCGTAAATAATATTGTAATTTATATAAATTTTACGAGAGTTTAACTAAGAGTAAACGAACTATTGATATAATTTATGATTGATAACATATAAACAATATGCTACTATTGAAATTACTTTAGTAACTATTTGATAGTCAAAATGTTTAGCAGAAACAAAAAAGTCAGCTTTTGAGTATGTAAGATGGATAGGTATGTAAAAATATTTAATATTTATTTGGGGATATTTACGTGGATAGAAAATTAAATTTATTAAATAATAAGAAATGGAACTTCGAAAAGCTTAAATCAAACAACCAAAGCAGTATTGATGAATATAATGAAAGAACACTATCAACATTATTGCTGATGGGTTGGGTGTTGACATTACTGCCACTAGCTGCTGTTCCATTTAGTAAGACAAAAGCAGGTGCGATTCCCGCTTATCTAATAACTTTCGCACTTTTCTTTTCTTTGTACTTTCTATATAAAATTCCTACTGTTAAAAAATATTCATTAATCGGATTATACATAAGTTTTTCTGTTTTATTCCTATTAGGAATATACCTTAGCGTGATTCACTCTCCTAATATGCGAGCAACAATTCTACTAGGAGGTTTTGTAATAATGCCACTTAGTTTAATCGACCGTTCTCGCTATATAATACCTTTTCTAACCTTTTGGCTTATTGTTCATACCATATTAGCGTTTTATCTAAAACCTCTATATGCGCTTGATGATACAATCAATTGTCTTTGTTCTGCTATTTTAGGGATATATCTTGGAAGAGAATTAATACAGGTACGTCTAGTAAGTTTTGAAGCAAGACGCTTACTAATCATTGAAAAACAAACCGATGAGTTGACAGGCTTGTTTAATCGTCGCAAATTATATGAAGACTTGACAATGCTGGAAACTGCAAATTTAGAGAAACCCTCTGGATTTATGATGTTAGATATCGATCACTTTAAAGAATTCAACGACAATTTCGGACACATTAATGGCGATATATATTTAAGACATTTGGGGAAATTGATGTCAGAGTTCGCTCAACTTAATAGATTGAGTTTCTATCGTTTTGGTGGAGAAGAATTTGTGATAATAGCTTATAAGTACAAAGAAAAGGAGCTATTTACCATCGCTGATAATCTACGGAAATATCTTCAAAATACTGATATAAATGGACAAGGCACTACTGTCAGCATTGGTGTAGTTTACTGTGGTGATGAGCAAGTATTTAATTATGAAGATGCAATTGACCAAGCAGATAAAGCTGTATATACTGCAAAACATCTAGGGAGAAATCAAGTTTTTATGAAACATAAATAGATGTAACAAAGTAAAAAACAATCTCTTTATTTAAAAGTCATATAATCACTTGAAGAAATAAACAATCGTGAACGGAGGATAAAATGATAACAGACACATTTGATAACAAATCAGAAGCCATCATAAACCCGCGTATAAATGAAAATGCAATACAGGTTGATGCGTGCATTCTGACTTTTTCACATAGAATTGAAAAGTTCGTACTGGATAATTATAAATGCCAGCATATTGCATCATTTTGGTTTGCTACAGGTGAAACCTATGTGTATCAGATTGAATATAAAGGAAAAAAATTTGCTTTCTACAAAACTTATGTCGGTGCGCCAGCCTGTGTAGGGTCAGTGGAAGATTCACTTTCAATTATTAAAACCGATAAATACATCGTTTTCGGAGGAGCGGGATGCCTTAATAAGGAAATTGCTCATGGTAAAGTCATGGTTCCCACTGAAGCTTATCGCGATGAAGGTACTTCTTACCATTATATGCCTGCTTCTGACTATGTCACTATAAAGAATGCTGATATTGTTGCTGAATTTATGGAAACAAATGGCATCCCCTTTGTTTTAGGAAAGACATGGACTACCGATGCATTTTACAGGGAAACAATCAATAACTTCAATAAGCATAAAAAAGATGGCTGCATCTCAGTAGAAATGGAATGTGCAGGATTGCAAGCAATGTGTGATTTTCGAGGTTTAAACTTCTATACATTCTTCACAAGCGGAGACCTTCTGGACGCTCCTAAGTGGGATACAAGGCATAAAGAAGGAGAGTTTAAAGGAACACAGCATGATACCGGACACTTTGATATAGCTATAGAGCTGGCAAGTTATATAACAAACAGGCAGTAACCTAATTAATTCATGACTATATTTGATTATAAAACATAGTAAATAATCCTCCGTATATGAGGATTATTTAATTATACTCGCATTCATAGGTTGTATTCGGAGGCTTTTCGATATAGAATCAAATTTGATTTCCACCCAAATAATATCAATGAGGTTAATAAATATGGAATATGTACTAAAAGGCAGTAAATGGCATGTATGCATCGAATTAAAAGATAATGGAGCATATATAAAAGAAGGTGTATTCGGTAATATAAACATTATTCAAAGCGAGCTGTTTACAGTATCGCTTAAGGACATAACCAGCAATGAGAAGTACTCTATGCCATCCTCTTTGGGATGGGATAGTATAAAATTAGAAATGTATGAAAAAAGGCTATCACTTATCTTTTACAGCTGCTGTATAACCGTCAAGGTAAATGCCATATCTGATGATTTGGGTATTTCATGGACAGCAGATATAGAGAATCGCTCCGATGCATTATCCGTTATGGGTATGACATATCCTACCCCATATATGCAAGCAGAACACTTTGACTTTTTTGCTCCTGTATCAAGCGGTATGGTAGTTCCAAATGCAGGCAACAATCCAGATTTTGATAAGATTATCAACCAGCCATCATATGTATATCCTTCAGGTGTAATGAGCATGCAGTATTTTGCGGTATATCGTGATAATCTGGGAATATATATTGGTTTTCATGATGAGTATGCAAATTCAAAAGAATTTGAAATTAAGCATGAAGAAGAAAAGATAAAAGTCGATAGCTTTTTCCATGGCATCGGTGCTTCATTAGCAGCAAACAGTTTTAAACTTGCCGGTTATTCCCGCTGGCAGATGCTGTTTGGTGACTGGTATGATGCATCAATGATATATGCTTCTTTTGTTCGCAAAAAAGCCTGCTGGATACCCAAAATAGATGAAAATGGTCGGCTGGATACAGCAATGCGCTATAAGGATATACCTTTTTGGATTAATGATTACATCCCGAACAGTCCATTACAGGGAGATAACAAACCCATGTCTCTTTCTTCCGTGAAGGATACTGCTGATAAGGACAACTGGATTAATACGCCAATAAAGCTTAAAAATGAACTGGGAACTCCAATTGCATATCATGTTTACAATTGGCATGAAATCCCATTTAATATTAATTACCCTCATTTTATACCCGCAAAGGATGAATACATAAAAGGTTCAGCAAAACTAAGAAATAATGGTATTTATGTCATACCATATATTAATGCGATCAGCTGGGAAATGCTTGATGGTGAAGATGGATACACAGTAAATTTCGAAAACACTGGTATACATAGCGCCGTTATAGATGAAAACGGGGAAATATATTATGTAAAATATCCTCAAAAAAAGATGAAAAACGGTTCGCCTTCCATGCTTGCACCGATATGTCCATCAAAAACCTGGGAGGATATAATTTATGATGTATCTGAGCAGATAGCTCTTACTACATCTTCTGATGGTATATATTTTGATCAAATTGCAGCTCATGGTGCACACCCTTGTTTTGCGAAAGACCATGCTCACCTGCCAGGAGGCGGCAATTACTGGGTGTCAGGCTACAATAAGATGATGTCAAGGATACGAGCAGACAAACCTGCAGATGCTTACCATTTTACTGAATGTCATGCTGAACCATATATGAAATCTTTTGACGGATATCTGACATGGACCTGGGTACGCGACTGTCAGGTACCAGCATTTCCTGCTGTATATTTAGGATATATCGGAATGATAGGCAGAATGCTGGATGGAACAAAAAAAGACGATATAATGTATTTCCGTCACCAGATTGCACAATCATTTTTATACGGACAACAACTGGGATGGTGCAAATCGGATGCTTTGTATAATGAAAAGAAAATAGAATACTTAAAAATAATTGTGCCAATAAGATACAGATATGCTTGCTTGTTCCGTGCAGCGACATTATGCAGACCACCAAAAGTAACGACATCTAAAAAACCTGTGATAGCTTCACCTGCTCTGTGGTATAAGAAAAACATCACTTTAGAACAGGTTCTTGCAGGTGCATTCAGATATGCAGATGGGCATTCTACAGTACTTTTTCTTTTGAACATATCAGAAACCGAAAGCGATTTCTTTCTTGAGTTTGATAAAGCAGAATACAAAATAAAGAAGATGCCATCTGATTTTAAAGTAAAAGAGAATATTGCAACAATAAGCGGTAAGCTTGGTCCGCTTGAAATACGGATTTGGGAATTGTGAGGTAAAAACAAGATGATTAAAACTGAAATGCGCAATCCATTATCCATAAATATTGAAAAGATGAGCACAAAGGAAATGCTTGAACTCATACAGAAAGAAAATGAGAATGCTGTTAAAGCGGTAGATATGGCTATTGAGCAGATTGAAAAAGCTTGTGATGCAATAACAAAAGCATTTGAAAAAGGAGGCAGGCTGTTCTATATAGGTTGCGGGACATCCGGACGTTTAGGAATACTTGATGCTGTAGAATGCCCGCCGACTTATGGCATATCACAAGATCAAATCGTTGGCATCATAGCAGGAGGACGCGATAGCGTATTTAAAGCAAACGAGAATAAGGAGGATTCATATATTGACGGGAAGAATGATATAAGAAGTTACTCTTTAAGTAAAAATGATATTGTTGTAGGCATATCAGTATCAGGCAATGCAAAATATGTTCAAGGCGCTTTAGAGTATGCTAAATCTTTAGGATGCATGACTATAGGCTTGACATCAAATTCAGGATCTGTTATTGATATTTTATCCGATATATCCATAGTTACTGATACAGGCGCAGAAGTTATTACCGGATCTACAAGGATGAAAGCTGGTACAGCTCATAAAATAGTGCTAAACATGCTTTCCACCTGCTCTATGATCAAAACTGGTAAGGTGTATGAAAATCTTATGATAAATGTGAAACCAGTAAATGAAAAACTGAAAAATCGTATGATAAATATTGTAATGCAAATTTTCACATGTACAGATGATAAAGCTAAAGATTCACTGATTAAATATGACTGGAATATACGTCATATGATTGATAATGAGGGGAAATGACATGAACCGTTATGAGAAGAATTTCGCATATAATATCCGAAAGCTCCGTAAAGAAGCAAACATGAAACAAAGTGACCTTGCAGATGCTGTCGGATACTCGGAAAAAACTATCAGCAAATGGGAAACAGGACCTAGCATACCATCTGTACAGGCACTTATAAAAATCGCACGTATCCTTAATACAAGCATTGATGCTCTGTTTGCAGACAGTGAAAACATATATTTTCTTGGTATTGATGGAGGTGGGAGCAAAACTGATTTTGAGCTTTCAGACATTTTGGGAAAAACAATCTGTTTCTATTCTTCTGATTGCAGCAATCCATTTGATATTGGTATGGATAAGGCAAAAGGCATATTGCGAGAAGGCATATTCAAGGTTCTTGGTAATATAGCTCCCTGTGATACTGTTCTCTTTGCCGGTCTTGCAGGAGGAACAACCGGAAACAACAAGGAGATTTTCCATAAATTCTTTTCTGATTTCGGTTTCCGTGCTCTAGAGAACGGCAGCGATAATGAGAACATAATATCAGCAGGACTTGGAAAAACAGATGGAATCACTCTTGTAATGGGAACTGGTATCTGTGCATATACTGTTAAAAAAGGGATTTTCACACGTGTTGCAGGATGGGGATATCTGCTTGATGACGGAGGAAGCGGGTTCAACATCGGAAGAGATGCTGTTGCAAGCGCATGCCGGGCATATGACGGTTCTGGAGAGAAAACCATACTCAGCCAGCTCATAATAGATATGACAGGTTCGGATTTACCTAGCCTAATACATACTATATATGAAAAAGGGAAAAAATATATTGCATCATTTGCGCCTATAGTGTTCAAAGCTGCAGAAGCAGATGATGTGATAGCAAAAGGTATAATTGAAAAAAACATGAAAGCAGCTGCACATATTCTTAATACAGCCGCATCAAATTTTTCCGGAAATGTAAAGGTTGTTCTTGCTGGAGGACTTACAAAATATCCAATGACCAAAGAATATTTAATGCCTTATATTACAGATTCAGACAGATTATCCATTTCCATACTCGATGTCGAGCCAGTAAAAGGAGCTGTCCAAAAAGCACATATGCTTTGGGAAGCAAGGAAATAAAAGCAATATTACTATTTGCTTTGCTTCTCCTTTGCGCGCTTATCATTTATAATATCCATATGCTCTGCATCAATTAACTCAACATTATTTTCCCTAGCCCATGCCACACAGCCTTTTAATGCTGTATTAAGGAATATTCGAGGGACTTTCACCAGTTTTTTGCATGCTTCATCAGTAAATCTAACTTTATCATCTATTCTGTCTGCAGCATAACGTACTGACAGCATGCTTCCTTCTCGAACCGGAAGCAGTTCGGATATTGGTCTTCTGAATCTTGTGTACCAGAAATTCTTGGAATCGCGATAGCCATAGTCGACAGGAATACGAGGAAATCCCTTTTTAGTAACTCCATTAATGATTGTGTTCCTGTATTTAGGCTTCATAAGTATTTTATCAATTCTGAGTATAAAATGTGCTCCGAATTTCGAAGTAATCCCATTGAAATCATGATATGGGGGTTCATAACCGTCTAACTGTCCGGGCTGATCACTATCCGCATTATCAAGCTTTTTCATCCATGTACACTCCATTACTTGAAAAGCTTCTGATATGACTTTCGGATATTTTGCAGATTTATCATTTTCTGCCATTAAACCTTCCTCAAGTGTGAAAATGCAGTCCTTCATTTTCTCTTGCGGGCTGTCTCCGGGAAATCCGAGTCTTACCGCTTCCTTGAAAAACTTCTTCTCATCAGTTATGAAGTTAATGGAGCATTTGCCGTTTCTTAATATATTCTGCGCTGTATTAGATGAGTTCCTGCAGCATAACAGCATTGCATAATAGTCTTTTCCCGCTACATAGTAAGGTTGTACAAGCGAATAAGGACCTAAAGTGGTCATACCATCTTCTGTCAACGTCGCTACCATGACTGTCGGCATTGGGAAAAAAGCTGATGTCTGATAAAAATTATCTACTATCCTCAAATCTTCAAAACTGCTCATAAAATCTCCTCCTGTTTTTTAAATACTCTATTTATTATTATCGATAATTCATTGTATGAGATATCTTCCTGTACTGCGCTATCAAGTATTGTTTCTGCAAGAAGAGGACATAAAACAAGGTCCTCCTTGTAATCAAATTTAACCAATAGTTTTTTAAGTATTTCTGACAGCTGATTGCGAAGGATCATATGATGGGTTCCAAAATAGTAGTTGTTCTTTTTGTATTCCTTCCATATGGATTTATAAATATCGACATATTCTGTTATCGAATCATACATAGACCTGACTCCCTGCTCTACAGATAGAGCTTCATTACAGCATGTAGTTATGTTTTGTAAAGTAGAATTCCAATCCTTTACCATAACTGATGCCACAAGCATATCTTTTGATGAGAAGTAGTTATAAATTGTACCTAATGCAACACCGCTAGCACGAGCAATATCACGCAATGCAAGTCCTTCAAATCCTTGTTTGAATAACAGCTCTTTTGTTGAAGTTAGAATTTTCTCCTTCGCATTCGGTATTATCTTCGGCATATATATTCTCCTTTTAAATGAACATGTTCATATAAATTGTATCAGTCTTATATGGTTATATCAATGCATTTTGCATTTATATATGAATGCTCCATATGTGATGTTATATAATTATTAATGAATTAAACTATAAATTGCATATTCATATGTTCGCAATTTAAGTCAAGTTTTAAATTCATTCTTCTGTTAGTATTGCTTTGGGAGATAGGTAATGGAAAATTCGGAAAGAGTCGACGCTATACAACGGATGCAGGACTATATTGAAGAGAACATCAATGAGCCGATAACTCTATATGAATTGTCAAGATGTGCAGGCTATTCGCCATATTACTGCACAAAGCTATTTAAGGAGCTGGTCGGTAAATCACCTTTTGATTACATACGTTCCTTAAGGCTTACCCGGGCTGCCTTGAAACTGAGAGATGAAAAAGTCAAAGTTATTGATGTCGCTTTAGATTTTGTATTTGATTCCCATGAGGGATTTACTCGAGCATTTACTAAAGAATTTGGTATTTCACCGAATAAGTATAAAAAAGATGTCCCTCCGATTTATCTGTTTATGCCTTACTCCATACATCAACGTTATCTTTATTTATTGAAAGGAGACAAAAAAATGAAGAAAAAGCCAGTTACCAATACTGTTTTCGTCCAGGTCATCGAACGTCCTGAAAGAAAGCTAATACTGAAAAGAGCGAAAAAAGCAGAGGATTATTTCAGCTACTGTGAAGAAGTAGACTGCGAGATATGGGGGTTGCTATGCAGTATAAAGGAAGCACTATATGAGCCGATAGGCATGTGGCTTCCGGATGCTTTCAGAGCTCCTGGAACATCATATTATGCTCAAGGTGTAGAGGTCCCTGTAGATTATAACGGCAAAGTACCTGAAGGACTGGATATTATTACCCTTCCGCCATGCAAGATGATGGTTTTTCAGGGACAGCCATATAATGATGAAGACTTCGAGGAAGCCATTACACAGTTATGGGATGTCATGAAGACTTACAAACCGGAGATTTACGGTTTTGAGTGGGCAGATGATGATGCTCCAAGATTCCAGATGGAACCTCAGGGTTACCGCGGATATATCGAAGGACGCCCTGTCCGTCCGATTAATAAATAGTACAGAATTATTTATACAGGAAAGAGACGCTTTTAGAACGTCTCTTTCCTTATCCATATTAATCAACTGTATTGAAAGTATAGTCTGTATTATCGACAAGTAAAATATCAAAGTGGTATTATGTCGCTATCGGAGGAATTCTTACTTATATGAAGATAAATCTGAAAGAAAGAGCAAAACAACTGAAAATTGATATTCCTGCAATATTCCTTTGTATGAAAAGCAAGGAAACTCCCATTGCGGCAAAAATATTTGCAGGCCTCACAATTGCCTATGCACTTTCACCTATTGACCTTATACCAGACTTTATACCTGTTCTCGGTTATCTTGATGACTTGATAATACTGCCCGCATTGATAGCGCTTACCATCCGATTTATACTTAAAGATCTTTTTACTCGGTTCAGAAAAGAGTCTGAAGATATGTGGAAAGACGGGAAACCTAAGAAATGGTATTTCGCGATTCCCTTTATTCTAATATGGCTATTAATAATATGGTTGATTGTAAAAGCAATTATATTCTAAACAATGTTGTATAAAGCAGATTGCTTTTACTGCTTCACTAGAGTAGCTATCAGCTTATCTAGCCTTTTTTGTTTCGTTTCCTCTTTTTTTGCAACCTCAATAAAATTTACCTGTTCACGTTTAAAGTAATCAGGCTGTTTCAAAAACCGGTCTAATACACCGCTTTCCTTAATGGCTTTTTCTATGTGAGAAGGAATAATGTATTTGCGGTCTTTTGAATCTTTTTCCAAAGTTACATGTACTGTATCACCAATAAGCTTAAGTACTTTTTGTTTAATAAATTCATTATATACCAGATAATGACCATTCCTTGACGGCAGTAACATATGCTCAAAACTGTATCCATCCACAGTTATAAGTACAGGTATATTACCCTTCAAGCCGAACTCTTTGACTGTATCATAAGGAAAGTAGAAAACACTCCATTTAATTTTACCCTCAAGCTTTTTAATTTCGCTGTCAAACTCATACTTCATTATATTCTTCACTCCTATAAACATTTCCGCATTACTGTTATGTTTTTTAACTCTTCAACAGGGGTAAAACTTGACTTTTCATACATTTTTAACGGACCCATAAAATCACGTGCTGTATTAATAAATTCCTTATTAGGATAACTCTCAACAGCATCAAACCCATCTTTTTTTGCATCCTCAATTACTCGTTCAAGCAGTTTTGTCGCAATACCTTTTCTTTGCATATCGGGTGGAATAACAAAACAGAAAACAGATTTGACCTTCAGGGAAGAATCATTGATACTTACTGACTGCATGAAACGCAACCAGCTTATACAATTCTGGCATACAGATTTTGTATTCGCGTTACACCATCCTACTACCCTGTTTCCCTGATATGCTAAATAACCCTGAATCATACCTTCTTTTATATATTCCCTGGCAAGTTCCCGTCTTTTTTCCTGTGATGAAAAATCAGTTGCAGCCCGATGATCAGCACTACACCAGCAGACACAGTAACACTTGCTGCCCGGAGTATCATCATCATGCGGTGTAATATCAAAAAAGTGCAGATAATCTCCAGTTAATTCAGGTGTAAGACGTTTAATTTCAATATCCATCCATGTTCTCCTATATAAGATATCCTTATTATATCCTAATCCGGTATAACTGAATCAAATAAAATTGTATCGTGTTAATTGTGTATAATTGTATGTATTAAGGATTTACTATGTGTGTAAAGGAATAGAATTTAATAATATGAGAAGCAAAAAAATCGAGTCAATTATATATGCCATCCTAGCAGCTGTTTTTTATGCAATCAGCATGCCTCTGTCTAAACTCCTTCTGGAAAAAATAAGTCCTACATATATGGCTTCATTTTTGTATTTTGGCGCAGGTATAGGTGTTGGAATAATTTATGTTATAAGGACAATCAGACACAGGGATACTGGCGAAAAATTATCGAAACCTGATTTGCCATATGTGCTTGGCATGATAATTCTTGACATAGCGGCTCCAATACTGCTGATGATAGGGTTAAAAACTGTAACTTCATCAAATGCTTCCCTTCTTAATAATTTCGAAATAGCTGCAACCTCCCTGATAGCTTTATTTGTCTTCAAAGAGACCATCTCAAAACGTTTATGGGCTGCACTTTTACTTATAACCATATCAAGCATGTTACTGTCCATAGAGGATATATCAAGTTTTACTTTTTCATATGGTTCAATCTATATTTTATCTGCAGCAATATGTTGGGGACTGGAAAATAACTTTACAAGAAAGATTTCCAGCAAAGATATATATCAGATAGTCGTTATTAAAGGTATTTTTTCCGGACTTGGATCTTTAATTGTCGCTTTGATTCTTAAACAAAATCTACCAAATTTCCAGTATATCGCATATGCCCTTATACTAGGAATTGTCGCATACGGCTTAAGCATCTTTTTCTATGTAAAAGCTCAGCATGAGCTTGGTGCTGCAAAAACAAGTGCTTTTTATGCAATTGCACCGTTTATAGGGGCACTGCTCTCGTTTATAATTCTAAGAGAATCGATTACAAAGTTCTATATACTAGCTTTATCAATCATGATTGCAGGCTCTGTTCTAGTGGTTATTGACACCCTTATAGCCAGCAATATACAAATACATAATCGCAGTTATAATAAGTAGCGGTAAATGTTATACTAATATCGATTTTAGAGGTGAAAATGAGGATTAACAACTACATAAGTTCAACAGGATATTGTTCGAGAAGACAGGCTGATGATTTAATAAGCCAAGGCAAGGTAAAGATTAACGGTAAGACTGCGGATATCGGACAGACTGTTAATCCTGGTGACAGGGTCGAGGTTAACGGAGAGTATATAAAGCCGGCAAAGAACTTTGTTTATATAGTACTGAACAAGCCTGTCGGAATTACCTGCACGACTGAAAGGCATATCAAGGGTAATATAATTGATTTTATTAATCATTCTGAACGTATATTCCCAATAGGAAGGCTGGACAAGGAATCTGAAGGATTAATACTATTGACAAGTGATGGCAGTATAGTTAATGAAATCCTTATGGATAAGAACAAATATGAAAAGGAATATGTTGTTACTGTAAACAAGGAGATTACACCCTCCTTTATCGAAGGCATGTCAAATGGAGTAAGGATTTTCAACCCTGTAAAAAACAACTATACCCGCACAAACCGCTGTAAAGTTGTAAAAATAGACTCTCATGTGTTTAAAATCATACTTACACAGGGATTAAACAGGCAGATTAGAAGGATGTGTTCCCATTTTGATTATGAAGTTGTAAAACTTAGACGTGTACGTATTATGGGTATTACTTTAAAAAATCTTCCTATCGGCAAATGGAGGAATCTTACAAAAGAAGAAGTAAAATCTTTACTGTCTGCAAAAAAAACAGGTCCGGTTAAAACAGAAGATGAAAACATTTAAAAAGGTCTACATAGAGATAACAAATATATGCAACTTGGAGTGCGATTTCTGTCCGAAAACGAAACGTAAGCCTAAGTTTATGAGTATCGATATGTTCAGCAATATCCTAGACCAGATAAAGCCGCATACAGATTACATATATCTGCATGTAAAAGGCGAACCTCTTCTTCATCCTGAATTAGACAAATTGCTTGATATCAGTCATGATAAGGGTTTTTTTGTAAACATAACTACAAACGGGACATTAATAAGTAAAACTGCAAATATACTGCTTTCAAAACTGGCTCTAAGGCAGATAAATATCTCATTACATAGTCTTGATGGCAATAAATCGTTTGAAGACAGAAAAAAATACATTCAGGATATATTGAATTTTACAAAGCTAGCTGTCGAAAAGACAGAAATGATCATTTCATTACGGCTGTGGAATCTGAATGAAGATGCATCGGATACGAAAATCAGAAAAAACAATGCTATACTTGAAAACATAGAATCCTTCTTTAACCTGTCATACAAAATTGAAGAGACATCTAAACTGGCTAGAGGCATGAAAATAGCAGACAGGTTATATATAAACCAGGCCGAAAAGTTCAAATGGCCAGATGTAAATGAAAATGAGATAAATAAAAACGGTTTTTGTTATGGTCTTCGAACTCAAGCCGCTATTTTAGTTGATGGTACCGTTGTTCCCTGCTGTCTTGATAGTGATGGGATAATAAATCTTGGTAATATTCAAAATAACTTTTTTTCTGAAATTATAGAAAGTGAGAGAGCTAATAATATAGTTAATGGATTTAGCAACAAGCAAGCTATAGAAGAGCTTTGTCAAAGATGCGGTTACATAAAAAGATTTAAATAATTAATATAATACTTTCTGTTGCAAATGCAACATACAACATTTATCCCACCTGATATACTACATTTAGATAAATACAGAGAACAAACTAAAAAATATAAAGGCGGTATAAAAAATGGCAAAGGTAAGAATTTTTAATAAAGAACAGGAAAAAATAATCAAGACATTAAAGCAGTATGTCCCAATTGTTGACAGGGTTCATGGTAACAATCATCCAGAATTTCATGAAGTGAGAAGAATATTTGAAACTTTAGAAACAAAAATCAATAGTTCTGATTCAGAAGAGCTGAACCTTAAAGATGAATTTATTAAACTGCGTGAGGTTACTTCTAACTACACAATACCTAAAGATGTATGTGAAAGTTATGAGGCAGTATATGTTATGCTTGCTCAGCTTGATGAGGCATATGAATCTGCGGTGAAAAAAGAGTAAAAAAAGAATATCGATTGGAGGTACCTAAATGCTTAGATTCATTTCAAGTAAAAAGAATCAAATAACACTAATAAGCGGTATACTGATAGCTTTCGCATATTTCAGTGAGTTTGTGTTGAAAAATGAAGAACTTTTCAAATGGCCGATGATTATCGCGTCGGTTTTAGGAGCAATACCTATAGCATTACAAGCATTCTCTGCATTAAGGGTTAAAGTAGTCAGTATTGATGTTCTTGTTACAATTGCTGTTATAGGCGCATTCATAATAGGTGAATACACAGAATCAGCTATTGTCACATTCCTTTTCCTATTTGGAGCTTTTCTTGAACAGCGGACATTAAATAAGACTCGCTCCGCTATAAAAGAATTAACAGAAATGGCCCCTCAAAATGCATTAAAACAGATGGAATCCGGTGATTTTACAGAAGTCCAAATTGATGAAGTTGATGTAGGTGATGTCCTTTTAGTTAAGACTGGAGCTAAAGTACCTGTTGATGGTACCGTACTTTCTGGTGAAGGTTATGTTAACGAAGCAAGCATCACAGGCGAATCTTTTCCAGTAAGCAAATCGAAAGGTTTGTCAGTCTATGCTGGTACCATACTAGAAAACGGAACTATACAGATAGTAAGCGACCGTGTCGGCGAAGATACTACATTTAGCAAAATTATAGAATTAGTGGAAGAAGCGCAGGATTCTAAATCTCAGACCGAACGCTTCATTGACAGATTCTCAAAATACTATACGCCAGCTGTTCTTATACTTTCAATAATCGTATGGATTATATCCAAAAATCTTGAACTGGCTATTACTATTCTAGTATTAGGATGTCCTGGAGCACTTGTGATTGGCGTGCCAGTTTCTAATGTAGCAGGTATAGGAAATGGCGCACGTCATGGCGTCTTATTAAAAGGAAGTGAAGCAGTTCAGATTTTCAGTAGGGTTGACACTATTGCATTTGACAAGACGGGAACGCTCACAGTTGGTAAACCTAAGGTTGTAGATACCAAAATATACTCTGACAATCCAACTATGGCTTTGAATTATCTATCAAGTGTGGAAAGAGAGTCCGACCATATATTAGCAAAAGCAATCTTAGAGTACATTCCAAATGCAGAATATTTCACTGTTGAAAATACAGATGTAATTAAAGGAAAAGGCATTATAGCAGATGTTGACGGACACAGGATTGCTGTAGGTAATCTTGCATTAATGGAACATGATAAAGTGATTCTTAGTGATGAAATGATACAGGACATTTCAGAATTTGAGAAAAGCGGCAATTCTATAGTATTAACCTCAATCGATAATAAATTAAGCATTATTATGGGAATACGCGACCAACTGAGGCCGGATGTAAAAAAACATCTTGATAAACTTAAAGCTCTGAGAATAAAAAACCTCATAGTGTTGTCAGGAGATAATCAAGCAACTGTGGATAGAATAGCTGCAGAACTTAACCTTACACAAGCATATGGGAATATGTTACCTTCAGACAAATCAGCATTTATAAAGGAATTACAAGCTAAAGGGCACAAAGTCGCATTTGTAGGCGATGGCGTCAATGACAGCCCTTCATTAGCTCAAGCAGATATCGGTATTGCTATGGGCGGAGGTACTGATGTGGCTATTGAGACATCCGATGTTGTACTGATGAATTCAGATTTTTCACGTCTCCCACAGGCACTTGGTTTAGCCAGGGCAACAGCTAGGAATATGTTGCAGAACATCATTATCGCAGTAGGTGTGGTAGTATTTCTTCTAGCAAATGTATTCTTTAGCGAATGGATGAATATGTCTATAGGAATGCTTGTACATGAGGCAAGCATATTTGTAGTCATTCTAAACGGAATGAGACTCTTAGGATATAAATTAAAATAAATTAGTGAAAGGAAAAGGTAATGTAAGCATTACCAGTAAATGAAATGAAAAAAGCAACTATACAACTAGAGACGTTAACCTGTCCTTCATGTGCGCAGAAGATTGAAAAAGCAGTGAAATCCCTTAATGGAGTGGACAAGGAAAGTGTCAGCGTGATGTTCATGTCAAGCAAAGTAAAACTTGTTTTTGATGACGAAAAACTGTCAGTTGAAGCAATAGAAAAAGCTATCACATCCTTAGGATATGAGGTTAAGAATACTGCTGTTAAAGCCTGACATAAATCATAATAACTGACAAGTAACAATCTAAAGATATTAATAGTATCTGCATGTAGAAACTATGATAAAATACTCTTCATCGATACTATTAATTTTTTATCAGGAGAATGTTAATGAGTAAAGCGCTTTTAATAATTGATATGCAGTTAATGCCTTTTTTGTGGAAGAATTACGGCGGCAAGGAAATATAATGAACAGAAGCTTTTGGACAACACAAAAACTCTTATAGAGAAAGCACATCAAAACAAAATCCCTGTCTACTATATGCTTTTCACAGAACAAGAAGGTTCCTTTAGAGCAAAAGACCAGCCTTTATGGCAGGTTCATCCTTATATCCCACCGCTTGAAAGTGACAGAATAATTATTAAATACAAAGCTGATTCATTCTTGGAAACTGATCTTAATAGTTTTTTGCAAAAAGAAGAAATAACTGATTTAATACTTACAGGATTACAGACAGAATACTGTGTCGACACTACTGTAAGAAGCGCTTTTTCACATGGATATAAAGTGACATTAGTACGAGATGCTCATAGTACTTTTGATTCAGAAATAATGACAGCTGATACTATAATCGCTCATCACAACCTTATACTGACACAGTTTGCTGATATAATTGATACTAAAGATGTAAATTTCATATAACTGGATTTCCTCTAATTTATAAAAGGTATGGTATAATTTAAACATAGTTACTATTGTATTGAAAGAAGCAAATAAATGAAGAAGACACTTGTGGTAATTCGTGATGGCATGCTCGTGACAATTTGTAGTTTTATTGGATTAGTACTATCTTTCTTTATCTATTACTTGCTTTTCATGCTATTTGAAACAATCGGACCCCAGAAATATCTTTCCGTTTCCACATTAAGGGTAAGCCATGGTTTCATATGGCTAATTGCAGGACTTGTAATATACAAAACAAAAATCCCAGACTGGCTTAAAGCTTCTGTACTGGCTGTCTCACTTGGCACGTTTATAATAGCATTCGGCGTACAGTTATATGAAAAACCATTGTTCATCACATCTATAACATTTCTTATAACCACAATAACTATCCTTGCGCTTTATCGAAAAGATAAGAGATGGTATCATTATTATGCTTTAGCGCTTGCATTGACTGCAATTATAATTTATTTATAACATAAAATATTATTACTCTCTGTAAATCATTTTTCTATTTATTGTTTAATAACATACTTATGAGACTGGCGGTAATCTGTAGGTGTGCATTGGTAATATCGTTTGAAAATTTTTATAAAATAATTCAAATCATGTATCCCGCAATACTGCGAGATTGTCTGTATTTGCAAAGCTGTTGTGGTAAGAAGTTTTGAAGCATACTTCATACGCTGGCTGTTTACATAATCGGTCAGAGTATGCCCTGTTTCTTTCTTGAAAAGTGAAGAAAGATATCCGGAAGACAACTTTTGCATTGAAGCTAATGTATGCAAAGCAAGATCTGATGAAAGATTAGCATCAATACAGACAATAGTTTTCTTAATAGGAAGCGAATAACTTTTCATTGAATATTTATTAACAAGACGACAATATGATGACAACATATCTGACATAAGCTTTAATGCAGCATCTACTGATATTATCATTTCAATTTTTTTAGCAAATTCTGTAGAAATCCTGTCTAGATACATTGGATGTACAGAACCTTTCTCTGCAGATTTCCTCATTAGCGTATTCATTATTATGCTGTAATTTTTTAAATTACGAATAGGGTCCGATACTCTTTGGCGAAATGCCATCTTACTTAAATGGGTAAGCATTATTTCCGCTTTATGTGCATATCCCAGCGTAACTGCATCGAGTAGCTCGTTCTCATAAGCATATCTGTGCTCCATCTGTTCCATAACCTGCAATATATCCTCATTATCATCAGGTATATTATCCTGCGCAATAGAGTTTGGCGAAATATCTTCCTCTTGAATTTTAACAACACTGAATGTATCTGAACCACCCCATATCACTTCTGCAAAACATATAATAGTAGTGAAAAGAAAGATTTCATCGCTTAAAACAGGTATACTTTCATAAAAATTCAAAAGTTTATTAATAATATTTAGATTAGTTGAGAAATGCTCCATCTCTTCTAGAAGTTGCTGGCTTGTAAGCTGTACAGATATATAAGGGCCTATAATTAGAATTTGCTGTTTTTTAGCTGGAAGCTGCAAATAGAAATAATTGCACATATACTGGTCTGTAAGCTTATATATCATATTATCCATAGTATTAAAAACCAGTTGGCAAAATACATTATTATATTCTGTTTCCCTGCTTAATATTTGCCTAATCCCTAAATCAATAGGCTTATCAGAGGTTGTATTCCTTTCAAGTATTCTAATTTGGACATTCCGTTTGTCCAGAATATTCTGCATAAAATTATACTCTTTCTGATACCACATTCTGTCCCTCACATAAACATATTTTTCAATTTATACTTTTGATTATAAATTACATGACAAGTATAACCTTAAGATCTTCATCATTCAACACAAGACATTAAAATATTACTAAATCACATTAATATTTTACTAACGATTCAGTTTTTTATAGATTAAAATATTATTAGAAGTAAAAATAAAATACTATGCCTATCATTAATCAAACAGGGGTAAAGGAGGAAGTTCTAGTGAAAAAAGAAATTCAATTGGATGAAAAAGGGTATAGGAAATTTAGCATCCGCGACAGCTTTGCTTATGCTGCAGGAGATTTCGGTTGCAACATGAGTTTTGCACTCAAAGGGACAATGGCTATATTCTGGACACAATATATGCAGATGGATTCCATTCTGTATGCATTATTACTGATAGTGGTTCAGGTTTGGGATGCAATAAATGATCCGCTTATAGGTTCTATTGTTGATGCTGACAGACGCAAATACAAACACAATAAATTCCTAACTTATATTTTCTTTGGTTCTTTGGGACTTGTCGTGGGAGGAGCTTTATGTTTCATCCCTTGGAGGAGCGCACCGGATATAGCTAAAATAATTATATTTATATGCGGATATGTTATATGGGATGCTTTCTACACAATAGCTAATGTCCCATACGGATCGCTTTTATCATTAATATCAAAAGAACCTGCAGATAGAGCTTCTTTATCAGCATGGCGGTCAGTAGGAGCATTAATCGGCAATATTCTGCCAATGGTTATCTTGCCTATCCTAATATATGACTCTAACAACAACATTGTCGGAGAACGTGTATTTATTGCAGCTTTGCTTATGGGTATTCTTGGATTTTTTGCATTCCAGTTCATGATACGTAATACAGTAATACGTGTCGAGGAACCAATCAGGCTTAACGAAAAATGTCCTAAATTTAATGTTTTCAAAGCAATGGGAAATTTTATGAGAAACCGTCCCGCTGTCGGAGCTACTCTTGCAGCAATGGGAATGTTCCTTGGTATGCAAGGTGCAGCAACTGCAGTTGTTGTACTATTCCAGTCTTACTTTCAAAATGCGAGGATTTCCGGAATCGTCCAATTCTTCGCCATGCTCCCCATATTTTTATTTACCCCGTTGGCGCGTAAGATGGTAGTCAAGTATGGTAAGAAGGAGCTTTCTGTAGTGGGAGCACTATGCAGCCTTGTAGCTTGTGTAGGCTTGCTGGTGTTGCCAATTACGCCAAATATGACAGGATTAATAATTTATGTCCTTTGTCAACTTGTTAACAGTTTAGGGATGGGAATATATTCAACTGTTTCCTGGGCAATGATGGGAGATGCAATTGACTACAATGAGTGGAAGAATGGAGTAAGAGAAGAAGGAGTCACATACTCCTTACATTCATTCTTCAGAAAACTTGCACAGGGCATAGGACCTGCAATTGCGCTTGTTATTATGGTAGGTTTAGGTTATGTAGAAGCCAATGAAGGAAATCAGACCTTTGAAGTCGCATTGAGAATGCGTTATCTCGTAGCTGCTTTGTACACTTTCAGTGCTATTTTGCAATATGTAGGACTAGGTCTTGTATACAATCTAGATAAGCAAAAACTGGCTAAGATGAATGAAGAACTGGATGCTGTTCGCGCAGCTGCAGAAAAAAAATAGTACATGTCTTGCACGCATAATTAAACAACAAAGGAGATACTTACTTTGAGAACAATATACAATATAAATACAAAATGGGCTTTTACTAAAAAAGTGGATATAATTCCTGACAAGATACCTGTTGACTGGGAATTGGTTAATCTTCCGCATACATGGAATGCGATAGACGGTCAAGACGGAGGTAATGACTATTACCGTAATATCTGTTTTTATGCAAAACAAATAGAAAAAAAAGAACTGCCCCAAAAAGACTGTTATTACCTTGAAATTAATGGAGCCAATTCCTCTGCTGATGTTTACTTAAATGGAAAACACTTAGCACATCATGATGGAGGATACTCAACATGGAGAGTAGATATAACTGATGAGCTGATTATGGATAATCTGCTTGTTATATCTGTAGATAATTCCCATAACGAAAAAGTTTACCCACAAGCTGCTGATTTTACATTCTATGGAGGTCTGTATCGTGATGTAAATATAATCTGTGTGGATAAATCTCATTTTGCTTTAGACTATTATGGCGGACCTGGCATTAAAGTAACTCCTGAAATTATTAACAATGATGCAAAAGTCCATATTGAGACATGGATAACCGGTTTACGGGAAAATAAGGAAATATGTTATAGAATATTTGATGAAAAAAATAATGACGTTGCAAAGGTAGTCTCAGGTGAAACCAAAGCTGTTCTTGATATTAAAAATGTACATCTTTGGCATGGCCGTAAAGATCCTTATCTTTATAAAGCAAAAATTGAGCTTTTGGAAAACAATGAAGTAATAGACTGCATTTCCTCCAAATTCGGGTGCAGAACCTTCAAGATTGACCCAAACAACGGTTTTTTCCTCAATGGGAAAGAATATCCTTTAAGAGGAGTATGTCGTCATCAGGACCGCTGGAGTTATGGGAATGCTATTTTACCTGAGCATCATAAAGAAGATATGGAACTTATAAATGAATTAGGAAGTACTACAATCCGGCTTGCCCATTATCAACATGATCAGTACTTTTATGATTTATGCGATGAATATGGTATGGTAATCTGGGCAGAAATTCCATATATCTCCCAGCACAATCCATTAGCAAATGACAACGCAATAAGTCAGATGAAGGAACTTATCACACAAAACTACAACCACCCTTCTATTGTGGTTTGGGGTTTATCAAATGAAATCACAATGAAGGGGGATAAAGATCCTGATATGATTAACAATCACAGGATTCTTAATAACCTTTGCCATGAAATGGATAAAACACGTCTTACAACCATCGCTGTAGTATCCCCTTGTCCGATTGACAGCCCATATATCAAAATACCTGATGTAGTATCATATAATCACTATTTCGGCTGGTATGGCGGAGAGACCTCTATGAATGGTCCATGGTTTGATAATTTCCATGCAAAAAATCCAAATATACCTATTGGCTGTTCTGAATACGGATGTGAAGCTCTGAACTGGCATACCTCAAATCCTGTACAAGGAGATTATACTGAAGAGTATCAGGCATATTATCATGAAGAACTGATTAAGCAGCTCTATTCCCGTAAATACCTATGGGCAACACATGTATGGAATATGTTTGACTTTGGCGCAGATGCAAGAAATGAAGGCGGTGAAAATGGACAGAATCACAAAGGGCTTGTGACTTTTGACCGAAAATACAAGAAAGATTCCTTCTATGCATACAAAGCATATCTATCCGATGAACCGTTTGTGCATATATGTTCTAAACGGTATATAAACCGAGTGGAAGATGTAACAAAGATAACTGTCTATTCCAATCAGCCTGTAGTTGAACTATTTGCAAACGGAATTTCGGTTTCTATAAAAGAAGGTAAGTATTTCTTCTATTTTGAAGTACCTAACAAGGGCAAAACTATAATAACTGCTGTAGCTAACGGTCTTAAGGATGAAAGTTTAATTAATAAAGTAGACACATTTGATGAATCATACCGGATGATAGAGAAAAATGCTGTTTTAAACTGGTTTGATATTACTACACCAGAAGGCTACTTTTCCCTTAATGACAAAATTAGTGACATTATGAAGACCGTTAAAGGCAAGCTTCTTTTCATGGGTTTAGTAACAAAAATGCTTCCAAAGAAAGGTGAAAAAGTAGCGGGCGGTTTTGAAATGAATGACTCTATGATGAGCATGTTAGGGGGATTCACTGTTTTAAGATTGACTGGAATGATTGGAATGATGGGGGTCAACCTAACAAAAGAGGACCTTCTTGATTTGAATGCTAAGCTAAATAAGATAAAGAAGAAAAAGTAAGAGTAATTTCGAATTAATATTATTATAACTAAACAACCTATTACACTATTCATTGTTCGTGAACTACATCGGCAATTGAATTACCGAGGATTCCCGCTTTAATATCCTAAATTTAATTGTCTCGTTGCACTTCGTTATGCAACGAGGACACAAATATCGTTTCATTTTGCAACGAGGAATGCAACGAGAGAGTTGTCGTTGCATTAAAACATTATCTGCATTATTATATAAACAAAGCGAGGATTTTATGAAATATGAGATTGTACATCTGCCAAAAGATAAATGGGAAGGATTCATTGTACCTATAAGTTATACATCAGATAGGTATTATGATGTCAGAGTAAATAAAGAAGATAATGGATTTAATATAGATATAAAGAAGAAGAATTTTGATGTACCATATGTTTTCACTCCTCAAAACTGTGACTATCCTGATAAGCTTTACCAAAAATACTGGGAAAACGCATGCGCATCAGGAATATTGGTAAATAACGAATTGGTTGCAGTTATAGAGACTGACCAGGAGCTGTGGTCCAACAGGTTAAGGATAACAGAGTTATGGGTTCATGAAGACTATCAGAAGATGGGATTAGGCCATGCTCTTATCGAGAAAGCCAAGCAACAGGCAAGAAATGAAAAAAGAAGAGCAATTATATTGGAAACACAGTCTTGTAATGTCAATGCAGTAGATTTCTACATGCATGAAGGCTTTACATTAATAGGGTTTGATTCCTGCTGTTATAGCAATAATGACTTATGCAGGAAAGAGGTACGGCTGGAATTCGGGTGGTTCCTATAATCAAATTTTAATATTTTCTGAAAGGATTAAATGAGAACAGAAATAGCATACATAGCAGATTATCTTGATAAAGTTGTTACAGATCCGATACCAAGATATATCTTGGACAAAGAGATTTATAACAGGCATGTTACTGGATACGAAAAATCGAAATGGTATACTCAGCTTTTAAGCGAGCAGATGGATAACGGCTCATGGGGCAGATTTCATACTCAAAACACAAAATTAAAAGATAAGAAGATTTTTGTAACAACAGAATCCGCTTTAATACGTACACGAGAGCTAACTTTACCAGTTAATGATCCTGTTATAACTAAAGTTATAAAGCTTATGGAAAGATACGTAAATGATGAGGAAAACTGGACTGATGCTAACGAACATCATTACGGCTTCCAGATAGCTTTTAAAGCCATAATAGTTGCTAATATCTCCACTTTCATACCTGACCATCCTCTTGTTATACCTAAAAAGGAAGTTTGCGCGCTTAATTTAAGAAAAGCTTTTAAAAACGGTTGTCTGGATGAGGAAGTCTGGGAAAAGGAAAACCGGTTGTCCAACGAAATCCTTTTAAAACCATACATGGTATATATATTGTGGTTATTACAGAAAAACAAATATCTTGATGATGAAACACAGTTAAATTTCTTGAACTATATATGGTACAGAAAACAAGGCATTTATTACCGGACAAATATGCCTGTTAGTGATGTACAAAGACTGGAATCTAAATACTTTTCCTGCTGGTTTACCGGATTGGAAAATCTGAAGGACTTTTCACTTTTTCCTGAATTTATGGATAAGGGGATATATAGGCATCTTATCAATGAAGTAAACAGATTAATGCGTGAAGATATAACTTTGCCTGCCAGTACATCCGTATCAAACCATTATTCAGAGTCATGGCGGGATAAATCATCCCGGGATAATGATATGATATTACGCATTTTAAGAATTCTTATCATGTGTTAACCATTAACTTACAGGAGAACAAGATGACATTAGGGTTTTCGTACATAGGACTTATTTTTCTGTTAATGCTCACCATACCTAATCTAATTTGGACTAAATACAAACCCAAAGATTATGACAAATATGTGGGTTATGAGAATAAGGTGTTGCTCATTTTGGAGCGTGTAGGACAAGTATTGGTTACATGTATAGTCTTAATATTCTCTGATTTCAACATAAATACCATTTCATTGAATTCTATCTGGCTATTATCAGCCTTTTGCTTAATGATCTTATACGAAATAAACTGGATCCGGTATTTTAAGAGTGAACATACCATGAAGGACTTCTATGGATGTTTCCTTAAAATTCCTGTCCCTTTAGCATCATTACCTATTGTGGCATATTTGCTATTAGGAATCTATGGTAGAAATCCTTTACTTATAGTATCAGTAATAATTCTCGGTATTGGACACATAGGTATTCACCTTTCACACAGAAAAGAAGCTGAAAATGAGGATATACAAACTGAATAATAATATAAATAGAAATAAAGTGTTATATAATTACTATGTTGTTTAAAATAGGTTTTACACTGATTCTGATACAGTAAACCTGAAATGTTAGGAGAACAAATGAAAATATCCAAAAAAGACGCATACTCATGGTTTCAGTTCTTTTCCTCTTTACCAGAAGATGAACAGCTTATGGCAAACCAACAGGAAATCGTATATGCCACATTCGCACAGATTGAAGAGGTTATAGATAAAAGAAATGCAGAGCTTATGTCTACTATAAAAGGCTTAAAAACATTATCAGACAGGACATATTATGTAGGTAATGATGATAAGTTCCCTAATGGCTGCAAATCCTGTCTTCTTGGTTCTGGTTTGAGCGCTGTTAGAAAAACCAATAAATGTAATATTGAATGCAAGTTCTGTTATAACTATGGCGAACTGGATGATATCCCTCCGGTCGGTGAAGGCATGTGGGAGATAGGTGGAACTAAGTATAAAGAAGAAGATATCGATTTATTGCTTTCCATACATAAGAAACCTACAGGTATATCATATGTTTATCTTGAACCTTTCATGGAAATCGAGAAGTATTACCCTGTAATAAAGAAGTATCATGATGCAGGTATTCATCAGCATATGTATACTAACGGAACTCTGGTCACTGAACAGTCAGCAATAGCACTAGCCCAAGCAGGTCTTGATGAATTACGTTTTAATCTTGGTGCAACCAACTGTTCTGATAAAGTAATCGAAAACATTAAAACTGCTAGTAAATATATTAAAAGTGTTGGTATAGAGACGCCTATGACACCTGAGTTCTATGACTCATTTCTAAAGAAGAAGGAAGATATATTTAATTCGGGAATTTCTTTTATTAACTGTGCTGAACTGCATCTGAACCCCAATAACATAGAAAACTATTACGGTGAGAATATGTACATCTGCCGTCATGGATATATATCCCCTATCTGGAGCCGTGAACTTACATTGAAATTCATGAAAATAGCTGATGATGAAAAATGGGATATAGTAGTTCATGACTGTTCCAACTATACTAAATTCGCCAGAGGACTTAACCTGACCAGTAAGGAAGGAAAATGGTTTGGAGCAAATGATTATGTTTGTGAGTTTCCAGTAATCCCATATGAATACTTCCTTCCGATATTGAAAGATAAGAATTTTAAATTCATAGCTGAGGAGAAACTGCCAAAAGGATATAACTTTGAGGATATGCTATGATCCGAACCGTCAGTCTGATTATAAAGCCATATGATGAATCTGATAAAGAAGATATGATTAGAATCCTTACGAATGAAACCATCAAGAAGACATTTGTAATTCCGGATTTCAAATCATATGAAGAAGCTGAGTGTATGTTCAATAAACTCACGGCTTACTCATATTCTGATGAACATTATGAAAAAGGCATATATCTGGATGGTCTGCTTATAGGGTTTGTAAATGATGTGGAAATTACAGATAAATGTATTGAAATAGGATATGTCATACACCCTGACCATCACAATAAAGGTTATGCCACTGAAGCATTAGCTGCAGTTATTTCTGATTTATTTGATAAAGGATATACTACTGTAGAAGCCGTAGCATTTGAAGATAACATAGCAAGCAGACGGGTAATGGAAAAATGCGGTATGAAACTTACTGATAAGACATGTACTATGTCACATGATGGCAGATTACAAACCTGTGTGTACTATGAAATTGAAAGCATGCTTAGATACAGGATAATCTCATTAGCAGATAATCCTGTATATATAGACAGGGCTATCGACTGGTTTTCCTTAAAATGGTATATAGACCGGAAGGAATATGAAAACAGCATGGCTGACTGCATAAGCAGGAAGAACAGACTGCCTCAGTGGTATATGGCTCTTGATCAGTTTGATAATATAATAGGAGGCTGCGGTCTTATCCAAAATGATTTTGTTGACAGAACAGACCTTTATCCCTATCTGTGTGCTCTTTTTGTCGAAAAAGAAGCAAGAGGTCATGCCTTAGGCGGCAAACTGCTTAATCACGCAAGAGCAGAAGCAGCAAAACTTGGATTCGATAAAGTATATTTATGCACCAACCATACTTCATATTATGAAAGATACGGTTGGGAATACTTTGCCAATGGGCATCATCATGATGGAGACGTTTCAAGGATATATAAAGCGGATACGAAAATATAACTCTTGCTGTTAAATCCTAAATGATATATATTATTTTATCGATGGCGACAAATTGTTTTACAGCAGTAAGTTGTCATTCTTTTAGAAAAGAGGATTTATGTATTCATTGCTGCTTGTTATAATCTACGTCGCTTTTATCAGTTTAGGTTTACCGGATTCCCTGCTCGGTTCAGCATGGCCTGTCATTTATAAACAAATGGATATCCCAATTTCCTATGCAGGGATTATTACAATGATTATTGCATCCGGTACTATTATTTCCAGTCTTCTTTCTGATAAACTAACAAAAAAAATAGGTGTAGGATATGTCACAGCTATAAGTGTAATGATGACCGCTTTAGCGCTGTTCGGGTTTTCTATTTCCAATTCATTCATCGTCTTATGCATATTAGCTGTACCATATGGATTAGGTGCAGGCGGTGTGGATGCTGCTTTAAATAATTATGTAGCTCTTCACTATAAATCCTCACACATGAGCTGGCTTCACTGTTTCTGGGGAGTCGGTGCCGCTGTAAGCCCGTATATAATGGGTTACAGCCTGACAGGAGGCCTCGGCTGGAACAGCGGTTACAGGATAGTATCTGTAATTCAGATTTGTCTTACAGTAATACTGTTTATAAGCCTTCCGATTTGGAAAAAGAATAATATATCTAAAACCAGTGTGCCTTTTGAATCCGCTGATCTGAGCATCTCTCAGGCAGTTAAGATTAAAGGCGTTAAATACATGCTGTTCACTTTTTTCTGCTACTGCGCATTAGAATCGACTGCAGGGCTATGGGCAAGCAGCTATCTTGTTGAGTTCAGAGGCATCGATAAAGAAACCGCTGCACAATTCGCTTCCCTTTTCTATATCGGGATAACATTCGGCAGGTTTATAAGCGGATTCGTATCTGAAAGAATAGGAGACAGAAGACTGATAAGGTCCGGTATCCTTGTTATTTCTGCTGGAATCATCATGGTCGGAATACCTTTAGGTAATAATATATTAGCGCTAATCGGCCTTATCATAATTGGGCTCGGATGTGCACCTGTATATCCTTCCATTATCCATTCCACACCATACAATTTCGGCAAGGAAAACTCACAGTCGATAATCGGTATACAGATGGCAAGCGCATATGTAGGTTCGACTTTCATGCCTCCTCTGTTCGGTCTAATAGCCCAGCATATCAATATCGGCTTATATCCACTCTTCCTATGCATATTCGCTATTACTATGCTTGTCATGTCAGAACTTTTACAGAGGAAGTTAGTACGCAATCCTAATTAAAATAGTATATAATTAAGATATTGAATCAATGTTCGGCTTCTGCAATTTCTCAAAACGGAGGTTATATAATGCAGGATTTTGAAAAACTCGGAGTATTCTATTTAGGAAAGAAATATGATATCGAAAACAGGAAGCTTAAAGAAGATTATGTTCTTTTAAAATCCAAAGACTTGACCACTCATGCTGTTATAATAGGTATGACCGGAAGCGGCAAGACAGGACTTGGGATTGGAATTATTGAAGAAGCTATGATGGATAATATTCCCGTTATAGCTATTGATCCAAAAGGCGATCTGACTAATCTGGCATTAACATTCCCGATGTTAAGAGGCGAGGATTTCCGCCCATGGATAAATCTACAGGAAGCTTCAAACAAAGGAATGTCTCCTGATCAGTATGCACAGGCTCAAGCTGATTTATGGAGAAAAGGATTATCCGAATGGGGTCAGGACGGATTAAGGATACAAAGCCTTCAAAATGAATCTAATTTGAAAATATATACACCAGGCGGTTCTTCGGGTATTGGCGTATCAGTGCTTAAATCCTTTAATGCTCCCACAAAGGAGGTATTGACTGATAAGGACACATATAGAGATAGGATTAGCGCGACAACAACAGGTCTTCTATCCTTACTTGGAATAAATGCTGATTCTTTTACAAGCAGAGAATTCATTCTGATATCAAAAATTCTAGATAACAGTTGGTCGAACGGACAAAGCATTACTCTTCAAAAACTTATAACTGAAATACAGAATCCTCCATTTGAAAAAATAGGGGTAATGGACATAAATAGCATATATCCGTCTAAGGAACGTTTCACATTGGCAATGCTTCTAAATAATCTGATTGCACACCCAGGATTTGAAGCATGGCTTGAAGGAGAACCTTTAAATATAGATAAATTCTTTTATACAGATTCAGGCAGACCTAAAGTATCGGTTTTCTCAGTATCTCATTTATCAGACAGCGAGAGAATGTTCTTTGTAACTATGCTGTTAAATGAGGTGTTGTCATGGGCAAGAAGCCAGCCAGGAACCGGAAGTTTAAGAGCTATGATATATATGGATGAATTATTCGGTTATCTTCCCCCAATAGCAAATCCTCCGTCAAAAGCTCCTTTTTTGACTTTATTGAAGCAAGCCCGCGCATACGGATTAGGACTGGTCCTTTCTACACAAAATCCTGTGGATCTTGATTATAAGGCTTTATCTAATGCAGGCACATGGTTTATCGGAAGACTACAGACCGAAAGAGATAAACAAAGAGTAATAGAAGGGCTTGAAGGTGCGGCAGCAGGCGGTAGTTTTGATAAAAACCGCACAGAGCAGATATTGGCAGGTATTGGTCAAAGAGTCTTTTATATGCATAGCGTACACGAAAATGAGCCTGTCATATTTAACACCAGATGGGCAATGTCATACCTTGCTGGGCCATTGACAAAAGATCAGATTGCAAGACTGCCTGCAAAAAACATCACTTCAGAAATGTCAGTAATTAATAAGCCAGATGAACAACAAGTTCCACATGCCTACCAGTCAGAAAAAGTAGCAGCTTTTGCGCCTATATTGCCGTCAACAATAAAACAAGTCTACCTTCCTGAAAAAACAAGAGCCAGAGGCCAATTGGTATATAAACCTGCTGTAATCGGGATTGCTGATGTTATGTACAACAGTGAAAAACACATGATTACCACAAAAAAAAGTTATACATTGCTTACACAGTTCAATGATGGCCCTGTAATACTAGACTGGAATCAAGCCCAGGTTGTGGATATAGAAATTAATGATATTGAAAACACTCCAGTGTCTGATGCCCTATTTTCAGATCCTCCTTCTGCTGCTTCCAATATTAAAAATTATGACACATGGAAAAAATTATTATCGCAATATATCAGGACTAACCTTACTTTAAAACTTTATTCATCCCCTAAATTAAAGATGGTATCGGAATACGGTGAAGAAGAAAGAGATTTTGCTATAAGGGTACAACATGCAGCCCATGAAAAAAGAGACTTTGAAATTGATGAGATGAAGAAAAAATACAACTCAAAGATACAGACCATGGAAAATGCTTTGATAAGAGCAAGGCAAGCGGTGGAAAAACAGAATGCGATGGCTTCTCAAAAAAAGATGGATGCTATGGTCTCGGCAGGAAGCGCGATTTTAGGCGCACTGTTCGGAAGAAAAGCTATAAGCTCATCCTCTGTATCAAAAATCGGAACTGCAGTAAGCAGGACCTCAAAAGCAATGAAGAGCGGACAGAGCATAGACCAGGCTGAAGAGCGGCTAAACACTTTAGAAACGCAGCTTGAAGGTCTTCAATTAGAACTTGAGCAGCAGTTAAAGAACATGTCATATGAATATGATTCTGTTAAGGATAATATTGTGACTATTGATATACGGGCTACTAGCACGAATATAACTGTACATTTATTAGGGTTGGCATGGGTGCCCTATGAGAAAGGTGAAATAAAAGACACAATTCTTATCTAACTGATTATTACTATATCGATATTCAGATATTTCATACACAATAACTAATATTCTATAATCATTAAATTTTTAATGATATTCATTTAATAGTTATTGACATTCATAAATTGTTATGTTACAATCCCTCCATATTATAAAAGTACGAGTAACGGAGGGAAAGATGAAAGTACAAAATTTAGCAAAGTATAACAAATTATCGAAAAGCATATCCAGCATAGTGAATGTCTTATTCTGGATTGTGCTATGCCTTGCTGTAGCATCAATACTGCTGACAGCCGGAACCAGGTTATTTCCAAATGTCATAAACCTGTCAAACTCAGATGGCAATTTCAACATAAGCCCGGATAATATAATCCGGTTTGAAATTAGTACAGCCAATATGTCACAGTCAGGCATCAATGATATCTATTCATTGCTTTTTATCGGTATAACAGTATTTCTTATACTGATTCTTCTAGTGCTTATCCAGCTTAGGAAGATTCTTAAGAATGTAGTTAACGAAAAGCCATTTGCTCAGGAAAATGCCAAAAGAATGAAGAATATCGGATACATAGTAATGGCAGGGTCTGTGCTTATTCCAGTTATAAAAACCTTTACGGTTAATAGGATTATCAATGCATTTGACCTGAACAATGTGAGCGCTGTTTACAAAGTTAATACCGAAGTGCTTTTAATAGGTTTATTGATTATTCTATTTAGCGCTATCTTTAGTTATGGGACATATCTACAAACAGAGTATGATGAAACAATATAAGTGTGAGGTGATTTTATGGCTATCATAATAAGGCTTGACAGGGTTTTAGCAGACAGAAAAATGCAGCTTGGCGAATTGGCTGATAAGGTGGGAATATCTATAGTTAATCTATCAAATCTAAAAACTGGAAAAGTAAGAGCTATACGTTTTTCCACCTTGAACGAGATATGCAAAACACTAAAATGCACGCCTGGAGATATATTAGAATATGAGTATGTTGAAAATGAATCTTCAGTAGATGATGATTAGAAGAATTTCATTACAATATAAGTGTTAGCAATTTTAAAATAACTTCTTTATATTGCCTAATAGACCGTCTGCCTTATCAAGTTTAAGTTTAGCTTTAACTCCATCAATCAGTTTGTTTATCTGATCATCTGGAAGATCAATACCCAGTACAGACTCCACAGCCTTTACTGGGTCTTTGGTAAATTTCTTTGCGAACTCATCATCAGATTTGATTTTTTTAACTATCTCATCAATTTTTTTCTTTATATCCATCTTATCTCTCCTCTTTGCTTGAATAAATTTAGAACTTGCTTAATTATATCATGTATCTCTTCTATTTAATACTTTGTACTAAATAAAATTGATATGCCCGTTTTATTAATTAAATTTTTACAAATAATTTCAAGTATATAATAAAGAGGCATTAAATGAAAACTTGATTTCAAGCTGTCTACTGAAATAATTGCAAAGCTTATATAGACCATTGATGGAGTATAAATATGAAAGATAAATTGAAAGCGAGAATAGAAAATACTGAAAAGGTCCGGTGGAGCACATTTTTGAAGGATGTATTTATCTGTTCTTTAGGAGCATATGGCGGACCAGAAGCTCATTACGGAGTATTTACCGACCAGATGGTAATTAAAAAGAAGTATCTGACCGAAGAGGAACTTGTTGAACTGATTGCTCTGACAGGAATACTGCCCGGTCCGAGCAGTACTCAAACGATCATTTCGATAGGATATAAGGTTGGAGGACCTATGTTAGGTTTTCTTACTATGCTAGTGTGGGGTCTTCCTGTTATATTATTAATGACAGCTTTATCTTTTTTAAGCCAGTTTTTTGAAAAAACTGAATATATCCTCTGAAGGCTTAAGATACATAGGCCCTATGGCTGTTGCTTTTATACTTGTTGCTGCATATCGCATAGGTAAAAAAGTCATAATTGATAAAATTACTTTATCATTGTTTGTTTTTGTGGAATTACAACATATTTTATTCGAACCCCATGGATATATCCTGTCGTGTTAATAATAGGAGGAATAGTCAGTATATTGACTAGTGAAGAGAAGGATTTATGGAATAAAGTCAAGTTGTCTCCTCCTTGGAAATACCTGATTGCTTTTACTGTTATTGCAGTAATCAGTATAGTTTTAACACTTGTATGGGACAATACTATAATTCATCTGCTTGTAAGTTTCTATCGTTACGGATATCTTGTAATTGGCGGCGGTCAAGTCGTAATCCCGATGATGTACAGCGAACTTGTAGAAATTAATCAATATATGACCAGTCAGGAATTTTTAACCGGATTCGGTTTTGTGCAAGGCCTTCCTGGTCCAATGTTCAGTTTTAGCGCATATGCAGCAGGAATGGCCGCAAGACGAAATGGAACATTTCTTCAGATATTAGGCGCATTAATAGGAGGAGTCGCAATATTTCTTCCAGGAATTCTTTTGATTTACTTCGTATATCCGCTATGGGAAAATTTAAAGAAAATAAAAGGCATAAAAGCATCGCTTAGAGGGATAACATCAGTTGCAGGCGGTTTAATAAGCATATCAGCATTAATATTAATGCAAAAAAGCGGTTTTACATGGGACAATTTTATCGTACTGTTACTGACCGCAGCCTTATTGCTGGCTAAAAAAATACCCGCACCTATTATTGTCGGACTGGTAATAGCTGCAGGTTTTTTGATAAGTTTTCCTTAACTCATTAAATAATTTTCAAAAGGATATGGAGTTAAGTTTATCTTTTAGTTGATGAGTCAGATTATTGATCTATTACAAAAGCTAAGTAAATTTATAAATCTCTTGCATGCTTTTCAGTCAGATGATATTGTTATAAAGCTGGATATATTAAAGATATTCCTTTAGTACGATGATTTAAGAAAGGCTTGGAAAAGAAAAGTATGGATGACAGAAACGTGTTTTTAATGATATCGATATTCGCAGCAAGCGCATTACTGGTGAACTCTATTGGAATTTATGTTGTTTACAAAAACAAAAACTGGGTTGAAAAGTATAAGGAGTATTTTCTTTGTTTTGCAGCCGGCGTCCTAATATCCGCTCCGCTGATTTCAGCATTTCCTGAAGCAATAGAAAAAAACCATAATGCGGGATTTGCCGCTCTTATAGGTTTTGTATTTATGTTATTCACTAACCGGTTAATCAAACACCATACGCACCAAGATGAACTTGCATTTGGCATAACTACAATACAGGGTATAGGTATACATTCACTGCTTGATGGGATTACATATACAGTCACCTTCAGCACAAGCTTATTTACAGGTCTTGCATCAGGCATTGGTCTTGTAATACATGAATTTACAGAAGGAGTCATAACTTTTTCAGTACTTCTAAGAGGTGGTGTAAGTGCAAAAAAATCCATGTTCTTTGCCTTCTTAGTAGCTGGTCTTACAACACCGATAGGTGCATTTGTAGCATATCCATTAATAAAAAGATTAAATGATTCCACACTTGGACTTGCATTAGGATTTGTTGTCGGTGTTCTTATTTACATTTCTGCAGCCCACCTGCTTCCGGAAGCAAAAACTCATGAAAAAAAACATTCGCTTGTGGCTTTATGCCTTGGTATAGCATTATCAGTGGGATTATCCTTCTTCCATCATCATTAATCAATAACCTTATCAATAATTAATCATACACATATGTAAAGCTGCTTATAGAATAGCAGCTTTATTTTTATCCTACATCTTAATATTCATTATAATTACTTATTATTTCTTATTATTAATTTATTATATTGACATTTATTCCTTATTGCTCTACTATATTACCATAAATACCATTAAGGAGGAATTATGACAGCAAAACTATATACAATAAATGAACTGAGCAGTATATTAAACCTTCATCCTAAGACTATTCTGAGGTTTATTAATGAAGGAAAAATAAAAGGCAATAAGATTGGAAGAACCTGGAGAGTGACAGAACAGGATCTGAAGGTATTCTGCCATGGGGAACTTGCTACAGAAGAAAAACCTGTAATTAAACCTGATTATGATACTCTCCATGATCGTATAACAATATCAGCAGTTATTGAAATCAAAGAGCAGAATTCCGAAGAGGCTTCTAGAATATCTAACATGTTTATGGCTGTTTTAAACAGTGAAACTGACTATATGCACAAGTCCCGCTTTGATTTCTTCTATTACCCCGAAATAGAAAAAGCTAAATATGTTTTTTACGGGTCAGCAGATTTCGTAACCAGAATAATAGAAATGTTTAATCAGATAACATATGCAAGGAGCATACAGAATGAATAGGAATATATACAAATCGGAGCAAGGGAAAAAAGTGATAGAAGAATACTATAACGGAATACTGAGAAATTACACAGCTTATTCTTTTGAACAGGTATTTGTTGATACGGATATAGCAAGAACTCATATATTGAAATTCGGCACAATTGGTAAACCTCCCCTTTTCATGTTTCATGGCTCAACATCAAACAGCGCTACATGGTTAGGATGCATATCATATTTCATTAATGACTTTACAATATATTGCGTTGATATCCCGGGCGAACCAGGATTAAGCGAAGCTGTAAGATGTGAATTCACTACCGATGAACCTGTGAGATGGATTACTTCATTACTGGACAATATGAAAATAGACAAGGCATTCTTCCTTGGAATGAGTCTTGGCAGCTGGTATTCCATGAATTTCGCATTAAAAAAGACTGAAAGGCTTTATGCTTTATCCATGATAACTGCAGGCGGATTTGCTCCTATGAAGAAATCATTTATTTTCAAAGCCATTTTAAGTTCGATGCTTGGTAGTTTCGGTAAGAATATGCTAAATAAAGCCATATATCACAAAACAGCTGTTCCTGAGCAAGTAATGATTTTCCAAACTTTAGCTGCAACACATTTTAACCCCATCATGGAGCCTCTTCCTATTTTCACTGACGAACAGATTAAGAATTTATCCTTACCTGTGCAGTTTTTCGGAGGCGACCATGATGGCCTGATAGATTCCGTAAAAACCGCTAAAAGAATTAAAGATAACTGTACCAATGCTGATGTGCACATACTCAAGGATACAGGTCATGTAATACTGGACCAGTTTGCGAATATATACAGATTCTTTATGGGAATTAGTATGTAAATCAATTAGAATATTATTTTGCTATATTGACTTTATTGTATAAATAGTTATACTTGTATTACTTGTATAACTATTTTATTTATGGAGGAACAATGAAATCAAAAAATGCAGTGCAGCAAAAGTATATGGGTTCTGTAAAAGTAGGCCCTAAAGGTCAGATAGTAATACCAAAGGAAGTCCGCGAAATGTTTAATATCAATACAGGAGATACCCTCGTCTTACTTGCTGATTCAGAAAAAGGTATAGCAATAGAAAGAATGTCCATATTCAACGCAATTGCAGATGCAATCTTACAAGGCAGGTCAAAACAGCTTTATCCGGAAATGTCTGAAGATGATACAGCTAAATTTGCAGAGCATGTAAAACAAATGAAAAATGAAGATGCAGAAAAGGAAGGTAATGAATGACTGCAATTAAGACTTTAAACCTTACCAAAAAATTCAAGGATAAGACAGCAGTCAAGAATTTAAATCTAGAAATCAAGGAAAATGAACTATTTTCCTTGCTTGGTGTAAACGGTGCTGGTAAAACCACGACAATAAAGATGTTGTCCTGTCTTATAAAGCCAACAGATGGGGATGCATATATTTTTGATAAAAGCATTGTTAAAGATGACTATGATATAAAACAATTTATAAATGTTTCGCCTCAGGAAACAGCAGTAGCCCCCAATCTGACGGTAGAAGAAAACCTGCAACTCATTGCAGGCATATATGGAAACAATAAGGAAGCATCTCGTAAAAAGGTTTCAAATATTATGAATTCCTTTAGCTTGAATGAGGTCGCAAAAGATAGAGCAAATAAGTTATCAGGCGGTTATCAAAGAAGACTGAGTATTGCAATGGCCCTTATCTCCGAACCGAAACTCCTGTTTTTAGACGAACCAACACTTGGACTGGATGTGCTTGCAAGAAGAGAGCTTTGGAAAATTATAAAAAAGCTGAAACAGAATATAACAATCATACTAACTACCCATTATCTGGAAGAGTCGGTAGCATTGTCAGACCGCATAGGCATTATGGTTAAAGGTGAATTGAAAATAATCGGTACTGCTGATGAGATAATGAAAAAAGCAGGTAAGGATAACTTCGAAGATGCCTTTATTGCTTTATCGGAAAGTGAGGCGGTGTAGTATGAGAATAGCATCGTTCGCATTACGTAACAGCAAGGAAATACTACGCGATAAATTAAATCTGGTATTCGGCCTTGGTTTCCCTATTATAGTGCTTTTGCTTTTATCTGCAATACAGGCAAATATTTCTGTACAGCTTTTTGCCATAGATCATCTCACTCCCGGTATTTCCGTATTCGGCCTTTCATTTATTTCCCTGTTCTCCGGGATGCTTATCGCTAAAGACAGGACCAGCTCTTTTATGTTAAGACTGTATATTTCTCCTATGAAATCATCAGATTTCATTCTGGGATACACCCTTCCCCTACTTCCGATGGCAGTAATGCAGATTATTATATGTTTTATCGCAGCTATAGCTTTAGGTCTTACTATCAGCATCAATATTTTGATAACTATAATTGTCTTGATACCTGCCGCTGTGCTCTTCATAGCAATCGGACTGTTATGCGGAAGCATCTTCAATGACAAACAAGTTGGTGGCATATGCGGAGCATTGCTTACAAATCTGACAGCCTGGCTTTCAGGAACCTGGTTTGACCTCAGCTTGGTCGGAGGTACATTCAAGAGCATTGCAGAGCTTCTTCCTTTCTCCCACGCCGTTGATGCAGGAAGAGCCGCTCTGTCTGGTAACTTCAATATGATATTTTCTCATCTGGTTTGGGTAATAGGATATGCTGTCGTAATATTAGGGTTGGCAATATATGCATTTACAATAAAGGCAAAGAGTGACAATAAATAGGTTGATATATGCAAATCGGGAGGGGGTATGTAGGAAAATGGATAATATAGATAACATGGGTAACAAGGATTTAATAGCACCATGCGGAATGAATTGCAGCTTATGTGTTTCGTATCAATTTGGCAAATATAATTTGAATAAAAAGGGATTTCATAAGAAGTACTGTCCAGGGTGTATACCAAGAGATATGAATTGTATCTATATGGCAAATCACTGTGATTTAATCGGTAAAGGACAAATACGTTTCTGCACCGAATGTCAGGACTTCCCATGTAAGTATCTTAAGGGTTTAGATAAAAGATACAGTACAAAATACAACATGAGCATGATTGAAAACCTTAAATATATTTCTTCGCATGGAATTGATGAATTCTTAGCTAAAGAAGAAGAAAAATGGAAGTGCGAGGAATGCGGTAATCTTAAATGCTGTCATGACGGGTTGTGTCTGACATGCAAAATTGATATACTTGCAGCAAATAAGAAATACAGGGAGTGAGATTAAGTGAAAAAAGAAAAATGGTATAAATTCCTGTATGTAGTAAGCGGTCTTCTTGCAGTCGGTTTTATAATCAGGTTAACGGTAGACTATATACAGTACAATCCGATGGAAGCATCTTTTCCTTTTTATGCAACCATATTATTAAGAAGCGTTGAGTTTCTTCTCCCAGCTTTAATAGTACTCATAGCTGTGATAATTTTACGAAAATACCAAAAGAAGAGCTGATACTATATTCTGACTTCAGCTTTTCTTTCGTCTTCTTTATCCTCAAAATTTATGTATTTGATTTTCCCATTCTCATATTCACAAGTCACGGATTTTGAAGAATAAAGCGGAAGTTTGAAACTGACATTCCATTCTTTCGGCCATGCTCCAAATAAGAGATTTTTGTCTTTTGATGAAGCCAATAGCGTATGAATAAACCCTATACTTATTCCATTTGCATGATCCTGATCGGGAGTCTCATCATAATTGGGACCATATATACCTGTAAATGAGTATCTTTCATCAGTCATTTTAGCTTGTTTTAAAAGTATTGCCTTGGCCTCTTCTGTAAGACCTAATAAAGCGGATTGTATACAGTCTTGGGACCACCCTTTGCCTGCTTTTTCATTTCTTTCATGAAATGCGTTGACAGCGAAGTTAAAAAGAGGATGTTCCTTGTCAAGGTAAGTATGCCTGTAGAATGGAAAAATGCTGTATAGTTCAGGATTCTCAGAATTCCTTCTCTTTTTATCAATTAAAACATGGCATGGAAGTAGTTTGTAATCATCTTTAGGATAATCCACCAGAATATCCCTAATCTTATTAGATATTTCTAAAATTTCAGACGGAAGATTCTGACATTCATTCAATTCTGATGTCAAAGTGTCAAGCCCTGCGATATCAGGAAGATCATTCACGCAATCCTGATAAGTTTCCAGCGCTGAAACCGGCTTCATCAATATCTTCCCATCCAAAGTATCAAAATGCTCATAGAAAAATATGAGGGTTTCTTTGGAAAATTCCAATGCGGTTTGAAGGTAACTGTTGTTTTTTGAATATTTTGCGCCAAGAAGCATCAAATAAGCCAGTTCCAGCATGCCATTATAGTGCCAGCGGATATAGTGATTTCCTATCTGTCCAGGAAGATGAAGCCATGTCCCTTTTTCGTACCTTTTATTATCTTCTTGTGGTATGCAGTAATTACTCATACAGTAAAGACCGCCTATTGTAAATGTTTCAGGTAAAAGCATACCGTTATGACTGTAATATGCGAAGCTTCTGTGCTTTGATATAGGTATCAATTCTGACATAAGGTCATATAAAGGTGCCATTTTTTCAAAATCACCGCTTAAAAGCATGTTCCAGTATATGTGTCTTGTATTCTGTATCCAAAAAGCCGCTCCCCATCTGCGGTAATCCCAACTTATGCGTCCTGGTGTAACTTCATGCGGATATGTGACAAATAATGACCCGTTGAATTTTATAGGAGCAGGTCCTCTTCCTGCACATCCATTAAAATACTTTTGATATATCCATGCTCTTGTCAGAAAAATCGCTTCATCAGATCCATATGCATAGATATAATAACGGGTCCAGTACTCTTTCCAGTTTTTTATGTGCATTTCATAACTTGCTGATTCATTGAAATTATTAGCTGCATTTGTAATCTTTTCTTCAAAACTTTGAACTGAATCTGTTTTTTCTGTTAAAGACCATATTTGAATTTTACAATTAAATACTGCCTTTTCTGTAGTTAAAACGCTATGTCCGTCTCTATTAACCGCATTAAGGTTATTTGATACAGCAAATGTACCGAATGTACGGTTTATATAAGGGTCACGATATACATCCTTGTCTTTTGAATACAGGTTCTGCGCATGGTACGAATATTCATAACAGGATACCTCATTCCTGTGATATTGGATTATACCCTCACTGTTGTTTGATATTCTTACGATATCTGCACTTTCAGATATATTATGGAACCTTGCAGAACCAGACATAGCATAGTTACTGAAATCGTTCTCAAGATCGTGTGAACTTAAAGGCTGGTTCCTGTAGTTGTCAATCATATAAGTTATATGTACAGGTATTTCGGATTTGATAGAAAAACATAATACATCTTTATTGGCATCAATATATATCTTAGCTTCAGCTTTTTTAGATCTTATAGTTAAAATAGCTTTTTCCAAATCAAGATGAGCTTCGAATTCACTGTCAAAGACATTTGGTGAAATAGAAATACAGGATTTGCATGTCTTTAAAATCCTTCCCAGCTCAGAGAAGTTATTAGTTGCAGATAAAAGAAGATTAATATCAGTTTTTTCAGTCATAGTCATCCATACTGAAGCTCCAATGCGTCCATTTCCTATTGGTATGAACTTGTCATATGAATCGAAAAGTTTTGTTCTGTAATCGTAACTGGAAATATTATTGTTCATATCTCACCTCTTGTAAAGATTATATCATCGTAAGTAATATTATGGTGCTTAATAAAAAAATTGTGTATAATCTTAATGATATTAATTTTCAGATATGGGGTGATAAGTAATGAAAAAAGTCTATACTGGCAAGACAAAAGATGTATATAGTATGGAAGATGGAAATTATCTTTTAAAATTTAAAGATGATGTAACAGGTACTGATGGTGTTTTTGATCCAGGAGCTAATACTGTAGGTTTGAAGATAGAAGGTGCCGGAAAAGCTGGATTAAAACTTACAAAATATTTCTTCGAGAAGATAAACAGTTATTCAATTCCTACCCATTACATAGGTTGTGATATCGATAATCAGACTATGACAGTAAAACCTGCTAAGGTGTTTGGTAAAGGCGTTGAAGTAATACTAAGATACAGAGCTGTAGGAAGCTTTTACAGAAGATATGGGATGTACTGTGCAGAGGGACAGCTTCTTGACGGTTATGTGGAAGTGACATTAAAGGATGATGACAGGAATGATCCTCTAATAACTGATGAAGCTTTGAATATGCTTGGCATAATGACAAAACAGGAATATCATACCCTAGTGGAAATGACACGCAAGATAGGTGCAATTATAAAAGAGGAAATGCTTAAGAAAGAACTTGAGCTGTATGACATAAAATTCGAATTCGGAAGAGTAGGCAATGACAATCATGTAGCGCTTATTGATGAGATATCCGGCGGCAATATGAGAGCATATTATAAAGGCAGATATATCGAGCCTCTTGAACTGGAAAAAATAATGCTTAAGTAATATTATCTATTTCTACATATACATAAAAGAAATATCATATCGGAGGTATATATGCGGAAACGTATAAAAAAAGAAAGAGTCAAGCTAATAGAAGAATTCAAAAAGTTTATAACAAAAGGTAATGTTATTGATCTTGCAGTCGGTGTAATAATAGGAGCAGCATTTTCAAAAATAGTATCCTCTCTTGTAAATGATATAATTATGCCTTTAGTAGGTTTAATAATGGGAAAGGTAAATTTCAAGGAACTGAAATGGATTCTTACATATGATGCGGAAGGAAATGCAGCATCCTCTGTAAATTATGGAATGTTCATACAGTATGTGGTTGATTTTCTGATTATGGCTGTATGCGTTTTTCTTCTGGTTAAACTATTCGCTGTGTTGAGAAAAAAGGCAGATGAAATGAAGGAAAAAGCAAAGAAGGAGGAAGAAAAAAATATTCAGCCTCCTGCCCCTCCTGCTCCACCTGCACCGTCTGCGCAAGAGCTTCTTCTAACTGAAATACGGGATATTTTAAAGGCAACTAAATGACAGGACTTAATATTGAAAAACCTAATATATCAGTAACAGACTATTGTTCGGACAATTTAGCACAGTATACGGTTTCCAGCTTGGAATCCTTGAAAAAGCTGGAACAAGGTTCCATTAGATGGATTGATATAGATAGTTCATGTGATAAAGGCATATGCAGCCAGCTGGAAAAACTATACAACATTCATCCTATTGTATTGGATAACATTTCAGAAAAAAAACAAAGACCAAAGCTGGAGGATTATGAGGATTTTCTATTTGCTATTGCAACTATGATTTATAAAAAAGAGGAAATGCTAGTAGCAGAGGGTATAACTTTTCTCATTGGAAATGATTACGTGATATCAATTGGTGATGTTGATGGTGATGTTTTTGACAAAGTCCGTAAAGAAATTAATACTCCAAAAAGCCATATACGCAAATCCGGATCAGACTACCTGTTTTACCGTCTGCTAGACGCAATAACAGATGGCTATTTTGAAGTCCTATATGAACAGCTTGAAAGAATAGATGTGCTAGAAGAAGAAGTAATAAAAAATGCTACTAATGAGCTTTTATCTCAAATCCGTGAACTTAAAAGCGATATACAGTTAGTGTCGAAGTCCATAATACCTTTCAAGGAATCCCGTTCAATGCTGATAAACAAACCTTCGAAATTCATATCTTTGTCAGTGATTCCATATATGAATGATTTATATGATCATATAAAGGAAGCAATAGACTTATCCGAAGCAAACCGAGAAATGCTTGTTGATCTTATGGAGCTTTTCTATACATCCACTAGCAATAAGTTAAATGAAATAATTAAGGTATTAACAATCATATCAACCATATTCATACCGCTTACATTTATAGTCGGAGTATACGGAATGAATTTTAAATTTATTCCTGAGTTCGGTTTCAGATGGGCATACCCTGTATTGTGGGGGATAATGATTCTAATAACCGGTTTAATGATATATTATTTCAAGAAGAAAAGATGGTTTTAGCTTATAAATCACTAATTGCTCTTTTTATTTACTGTAAGCTCTTTACCATCATAATCCACATAAAGCATAGTGTCAGGTTCCATATCTTCAGAGAGTATCATCTTGGCTATTAGAGTTTCGACATGACTTTGTATATACCTTTTTAGAGGACGCGCTCCATATATGCTGTCAAATCCCTGTTCTACAATGTGCTCTTTAGCTAAATCAGATATTTTTAATGAAAGCTGTTTATCTTTAAGTCTTTCTTCCAGATTTTCAATCATCAGGTCCACTATGGATAATATTTCTGTTCTTGATAAAGGTTTATAAAATACTATTTCATCCAGCCTGTTTAAAAACTCCGGTCTGAACTGCTGCTTCAATAATGCATCTACCATATGCCTTGCTTCTTGCGATATCTCGTTATCTTTTGTAATTCCTTCTAGTATATACTGCGTCCCGAGATTAGATGTCAGAATGATAATAGTATTTTTAAAGTCAACTGTACGTCCCTGTGAATCAGTTATTCTGCCGTCATCTAATACCTGCAAAAGTATATTGAAAACTTCAGGATGGGCTTTCTCTATCTCGTCGAATAAAACGACAGCATAAGGCTTTCTTCTCACAGCTTCAGTAAGCTGTCCTCCTTCTTCATAACCCACATAACCTGGAGGAGCACCTATAAGCCTGCTTACAGAGAATTTCTCCATATATTCACTCATATCAATCCTTACTATATTTTTTTCATCATCAAACAAAGCTTGCGCCAAAGCTTTGGCTAGTTCGGTCTTTCCGACTCCAGTCGGTCCGAGGAAAAGAAATGAGCCTATAGGCCTGTTAGGATCCTGTATTCCTGCTCTTGAGCGGATTATTGATTCGGTAACTTTCCTTACAGCTTCATTTTGTCCTATTACCCTTTTATGAAGTATTTCTTCCAACCCGAGCAGCTTTTCTCTTTCGCCCTCCATAAGTTTAGAAACCGGTATCCCTGTCCATCTAGCGACAATAAGAGCAATCTCTTCTTCTGTAACCTTATCTCTAAGCAATGTATGTTTTTGTTCTGATTTTTCCGCTATCTCTTCCTGTTCAGCTAGCGCTTTGTTTAAAGATGGAAGTTTACCATATTTCAGTTCTGCAGCCTTATTAAGATCATATTCTCTTTCAGCTTTTTCTATCTGCGCATTGACCTGTTCTATCTCTTCTCTAAGTTTTTGCACTTTTGATATGGAAGTTTTCTCATTCTCCCACTTTGCTTTCATTTCATTAAAACTCTCCTTCATCTGTGCCAGTTCCTGCCTTATCTTAGCAAGCTGTTCGTTAGAAAGTTTGTCATTCTCTTTTTTTAGTGCAGCTTCTTCTATTTCTAACTGCATTATTTTTCTGGATATCGCATCCAGTTCCGAAGGCATGGAATCAATTTCAGTCTTAATCAGCGCGCATGCTTCATCTACTAGATCTATTGCTTTATCCGGTAAAAATCTATCAGAAATATATCTGTTGGAAAGTGTTGCTGCTGCAATCAGCGCTTGGTCTTGTATCTTTACCCCATGAAATACCTCATATCTCTCCTTAAGTCCTCTTAAAATCGAGATAGTATCTTCAACAGAAGGTTCATTTACCATTACAGGTTGAAACCTTCTTTCTAAAGCGGCATCTTTTTCAATATATTGACGATATTCATTAAGTGTGGTCGCGCCTACACAATGCAGTTCACCTCTTGCAAGCATTGGTTTCAGAAGATTTCCTGCATCCATCGCTCCCTCAGTCTTGCCTGCTCCAACTATATTATGCAGCTCATCTATGAAAAGAATAATTTTTCCTTCTGACTTTTTAATTTCTTGAAGAACAGCCTTCAATCTTTCTTCAAATTCTCCTCTATACTTGGCACCCGCTACTAAAGCTCCCATATCTAAAGAAAATAACTTTCGTTCCTTTAGATTATCTGGAACATCACCTCTTACTATTCTTAATGCAAGACCTTCCGCTATAGCGGTTTTCCCCACACCTGGTTCTCCTATAAGTACAGGGTTGTTTTTTGTCTTTCTGGATAAAATCCTTATCACATTCCTAATTTCTTCGTCACGACCAATAACAGGATCCAGTTTCTGGTTTCTTGCTAATTCAACTAAATCCTGGCCGTATTTGTTCAATACATCATATGTCGACTCAGGGTTATCAGATGTAACTTTCGTATTGCCTCTTATTAAAGCCAAAGCTTTTAAAAACGAATCTTTTGTTATACCTGTTTCTTTAAAAAGATTCTTTATTCTGGTATTAGCTGTTTCAATTATTGAAAGAAAAATATGCTCTACAGATACATACTCATCTTTCATAACATCTGCCTGCTTTTCTGCTTCATTTAATGTCTGATCAGTATCCTTTGATACATATACCTTATCTGGCTCTCTCCCGCTTCCTGTTACTTTTGGCAGATTAGCTACAAGCTTTTCCGCTTTTGCCAAAAGAGAACTTGTATTTATATTCATTGAAATCATCAGTTGGGATATGAAGCTTTCCGGCTGGTTCAAAAGAACATAAAGCAGATGTTCTTGTTCAATCTGCATATTGCCGTATTCTATAGTCATGCTCTGTGCTTGGTTGATTGCTTCTATCGACTTTTGAGTAAATTTTTGTATGTTCATTTGTCACCTCCTAATTATATAATCAGCTTTGCATCTTCATAATATTCCCTATAAATAGAATATATTCTTGATACCGCATAATCAGTGTCCTCCATATTATCCATGAATATACTTATAGCTTTATCAAGCGCTACCACGTAGGAAGCAATAGCTTTCCCTAACTTTTCCTCATTAATACCGATTTTTTCTTTTAAAAAGAAAATTCTTGTATAACAGACATTTTCATAAGAAGTCATTTCCACTTCATCATATGAATAGGTTATAAGTTTTTTTTCAATAGCTTGCCATATCATAAAAAATCCTTCTATTGCTGTCATTAGACTGTTATTCTGTGTCCTTACCTGCGCTTTTAACTTAAGAAAAGGACCTTTTTCTTCTTTGAGTATCTCCAGGCAATATCGTATTGTCGGACGGTATCTGTAGCTTAACGCGCTTCGTATATCCATAAAGGAATTTGAACTCATTTCTACAAAGGAATATTTACCCTTAGGTTCTAAAAAAGCTTTTGCAGCATCAAGTATATCCTTTATTCTTTGTTGCGGGGTAGTATATGACACATGGTCTGCAAGCAATTCATTTATGTAATTCGAACGGCTTGTGCTCATTGCATAAGCCATGGAATCAATTTTATCTATTACTTCATCATTTAATATTAAACTGTATACCGATTTTGCCATTACTTCTCTACCTTTCTATAATATTGTAGCATAGTATTAATAATTTGGCAATGATGTTATATAATATCGTTAACATTTTTGCTTTTCTTATGTTTGTTATAGATATACAAATATGGATAATATAAAATAAAGATAATGGTAAAGGAGCATAAGATGAAAATAGGATATGCCTGCCTTACTGCAGGAGTGCCTGGCACTGAAATGAAAGGGTGCATAGCGAAAAACGCAAATAATGAGAATCTTCAAAATATAATCTCAATTAATCTTGATTCATTGATAAATATCCTAAAATATAATGTTGATAATAACATACGGTTGTTTAGAATAAGTTCTGACTTAATTCCTTTCGGTTCCAGTGATATTAACAAACTGGAATGGAAAAAAATATTCGGTCAGCGTCTTACAGATATTGGAACATACATTAAAAATAACAATTTACGAGTATCCATGCATCCTGGACAGTATACAGTATTGAATTCATTGAATGATGAAGTGGTTAAAAAAGCAGAAGATGATCTGAAATATCATTGTGATATATTGGATTTAATGCAATTAGATAACACAAATAAGATTGTACTTCACATAGGTGGTGCATATGAAGACAAGGAAAAGGCTTTACAAAGATTTACTGACAATTTTTCAAAACTTGAGACACGCATTAAAAACCGCCTTATTATCGAGAATGATGACAAGATATTTAATATAAAGGAAGTTTTGGAACTAGCAAACCAATTAGGAATACCTGCTGTCTATGACAATCTTCACAATTATGCAAACTCTTACAAGAAGGATATATCTGACCTTGAATGGATAAAAGAATGTTCTTTAACATGGAAAAAGTGCGACGGACCTCAGAAAATACATTATTCTCAGCAGGATAAATGCAAAAAGACTGGCTCACATTCAAAGTCCATTTTATTAAATGACTTCCTCTCTTTTTATCATAACTTGAAGCAATATGATATTGATATAATGCTGGAAGTAAAGGATAAAAATATTTCTGCTGTAAAGTGCATTAATACTGCGTCAACAGACTATAACATTTCCGTACTGGAAAAGGAATGGGCAAGATATAAATATAGCGTACTGGAAAAATCACATAAGCATTATCTGGAAATAAGAAACCTGATTAAAGATAAAAGCTCATATCCTGCTATTAAGTTTTACACACTGATTGAAGAATCATTAAATATGGAAGGATCAGCGAACTCCTATATTAATGCATTCGAGCATGTTTGGGGTTATTTCAAGCAAAAAGCAGATGATAAAGAAAAAATGAAGATACAGATGCTTCTTGAGAATTACAAATACAGTCAATCTGGAAAAGAAAGCGATAATATTGCTAAAGTTAAATCATTCCTTATGAAGCTTAGTAAGAAATATGATGAGACATATCTTTTAAATTCATATTATTTTCACATATAAAATAAAAAGGAGGGGTACACTCAGCCACTGATTGTACAATAAATTTATATCATGAATAGAAGAGATACAGTAATACAGGCATTGAAACACAAACACACAGAAATATGCCCTTTCAGTGCAAACTTTACAAAACAGGCACAGGCAAATCTAATTAACTATACGAAAGATCCGGACATTCTGTCAAAATTAGATTCATATATTCATATGGCAGAGTACTGGGGACGACCTACTGAGATACAAGGAAGACCTGACTACTATAAAGATGATTTCGGTATTATATGGAATCGTTCGGGAGCTGACAAGGATATAGGCATACCTGTAAGCAATGTAATAGAGAATCTGGATGACAATGAATATAAGCTTCCAGCAGTAGATGAACCATATATCAGAAACATGATCAGCAGTCTTGTTAAAACAAGAGGTGATCGTTTCGTTATAACCGGGATAGGATTTTCTCTTTTTGAAAGGGCATGGAGCCTTGCTGGAATGAGAGAGGTCCTTATAGCCATGGCTGAGGATTCTGAAGGACTTCATAAGCTTCTTGATGATATATGCGAATTCAATATGAAAATAATAGATATCGCACTTGATTATGATATTGATGCAGTATATTTCGGAGATGATTGGGGACAACAGAAGAACATGATAATGGGACCTGATTACTGGCGAAAGTTTATTAAACCCAGACTTGAAAAAATGTATGGTAAGGTAAAAGAAAAGAATCTTTTTGTAATACAGCATTCCTGTGGTGATATAAATGCCATATTTGATGATCTTGTTGAAATCGGACTAGACTGCTATCAAACATTCCAGCCGGAAATTTATGATATTCAAAAAGTTAAAAGCATGTACTCAAATAAACTCTCTTTTTGGGGAGCGATTTCCACGCAACAGCTGCTTCCGATAGCGACTGCTGAAAAGGTACGCGATGTCACAGCAAGAACCATAAAAATTCTTTCAGAAAATGGCGGGTATATCGCATCACCGACACATGCTATAGAGTTTGATGTACCACCCGAAAATATACTCGCTATGTATGATGTGTTTATGAATCAGAAGAAATATATGTTATAATACACACATAATTGATATTTGAAAATGAAATAAGGTCCGTAATTTCATGATTTTTATGAATTACTATCCTATGGGTTTCACCCCATCAAGAAAGGAGTCTGTCATGACTAATTTGGAATTTGCAATCAAAATGGAATATGATGGCGAGAAGTTTTATCTGCATCAAGCTAAGCTCAATAAAGACAATGGCCTTTATACTGTATGTATGATGCTTGCAGAAGATGAGAAAAATCATGCTAAAATTCTTGAAAACAAGATGAATAATCTAGAGTATGAGTTATCTTTATCAGCATTATCAGACCAAAAAACAATATTTGAAAGCCTGAATGGTTTGGCAGTAGAGGAAAAAGAAAAGCTAAGCCAATTGGATTTTTACAGAATTGCAGCGGACATGGAAAAACAAAGCGTAATGCTATACAAAAAATACCTTGATGCTTCTCCTGGGAAAAAAAGCCAGCAGCTGTATGAATATCTCATCAAACAAGAGCAACTCCATTATGATGTAATAGACGCGCTTGCAGAAACCTTGAGAAATGCTGAGGAATGGGTGGAAAATGCAGAGTTCGGAAATAGACCAGAATATTAGACAGGAAGGAATCTTATGAAAAAGCTTATAAAAAATAATGTATACTGGGTAGGAAAGACAGACTGGGAACTTAAGAAATTTCATGGCGATGAGTATTCGACTCACAATGGGTCAAGCTATAACAGTTATCTCATACTTGAAGAAAAAACGGTCCTGATTGATACTGTATGGGCGCCTTTTGACAATGATTTCATAGATAATCTGGAAAAAGAAATTGATTTATCAAAAATAGATTATATTGTTTCAAATCACGGTGAAGTTGATCATAGTGGCGCGCTTGTAAAATTGATGGAGAAAATACCTCATACACCGATATATTGCAGCGCTAATGCAGTAAAATCATTAAAAGGACAATACTTCAAAGACTGGGATTTGAGAGTGCAAAAGACAGGAGACACTTTGGATGTAGGTAATGGCAAAAAGCTGATTTTCTTGGAAATGCGCATGCTGCACTGGCCAGATAGTATGGCAGCTTATCTAACAAAAGATAACATACTTTTCAGTAATGATGCTTTCGGACAGCATTATGCATCTGATCATATATTCAATGACCTTGTTGATCAATGCACGCTGTTTGCCGAAGCAGAAAAATATTACGCAAACATACTTACACCTTTTAGTGCGATATTAAAAAAGAAACTGGAAGAAATCGTAACTATGAATATTGATATAGATATTATCGCGCCAAGCCATGGCATAATATGGCGGGACAATCCTATGCAGATAGTGGAAAAATATGCTTTGTGGTGCAATGACTATCAGGAAAATCTCATTACGATAATATATGACACAATGTGGAATGGCACGAAAGCACTGGCTGAGAAAATAGCAGAAGGTATAAGAAGCAAGGATGCTGATGTGCAAATTAAAATATTTAATCTGCCTAAAAGCGATATTAATGACATAGCTACTCAAGTCTTCAAATCCAAAATGGTCCTGTTAGGCTCCCCTACTATTAATAACTGCGCTTTACATTCACTTGCTGCACTTTCCCACTATATGAAAGGATTAAAATTCAAAAACAAGAAAGCAGCTGCATTCGGATGTTATGGCTGGTCAGGCGAATCTATTAAAATATTAAACGAAATGCTGACTGATGCAGGATTTGATGTTGTTAACGAAGGATTGAAATGCTTATGGAATCCAAGTCTGGAAGTTTTAGAAAAAGCATATAATTTTGGTAAGGATATCGTATGACAAAAAAACTCAAACAGATATATCTTGCAGGTGGATGCTTTTGGGGAACCCAAAAGTATTTATCAGTTATTAAAGGAGTAAAGGAAACCGAAGCAGGTTACGCTAATGGTAATATGGAAAATGTTACTTATCAGCAGGTATGTCGCGAAAATACAGGTCATGCAGAGACAGTCAAAGTCATATATGATGAAGAAGAAATAGATCTAGAATTACTTTTGGATATGTTTTATGATGTCATTGACCCTACTACAATTAACAGACAAGGTAATGATACTGGAACACAGTACAGGACAGGTATTTATTATACAGACGCATCTGAGCTGGATGTAATAACAAAATCTATTAATAATCTGCAGATGAAATATGAAAAACCTATTGTTATTGAGATAAAACCTCTTATCAATTATTGTCGGGCTGAAGAATATCATCAGAAATATCTGGATAAGAATCCGAATGGATACTGTCACATATCTTTTGATAAGATTAAGAAAGCAGAAAATTCTTTTATGAATAAATATCAAAAAAAAAGTAATCAAGAGCTTTTAAAAAATCTGACTTCTTTGCAGTATGACGTAACACAGAAAAATGCTACTGAACCGCCATTCAAAAATGAGTATTATGATAACAAAAGAGCGGGAATCTATGTAGATATAACATCTGGTGAACCATTATTCCTTTCTACTGATAAATTCGATTCTGGATGTGGCTGGCCAAGCTTCACAAAACCAATAGATATGAAGCTGATAAACAAAAAAACTGACTTCACACATGGCATGATTAGAACTGAAGTAAGAACCAGCATGTCAAATTCTCATCTTGGTCATGTCTTTACTGATGGGCCGTTAGACAAAGGCGGATTACGTTATTGCATAAACAGCGCTTCATTGAAGTTCATACCAAAGGAAAATATGGAACAAGAAGGGTATAAAGATTTGATACACCTGCTTTCTAAAGAGGAGTAATATATGAATGACAATGAAAAAAGGATAAAAGCTCTTGAAGAGAAACTGTTGGAAATTATGACGATAAACCAACAGCTAATAGAAGAAAAACAGCAGGATACAAACCTGAATTACTCTTGGACCGGTAATTTGGGAAAGTGGTATTGGTATGTCCCAACCAACAAAGTAACTTTTAATCATTTGAAGATAACCGCACTAGGTTATAGCGAGTCAGAAATCCCGGAAGAAGTCACATATCAGTATTTTACAGACAAACTGCATCCCGATGATTATGAGCAATGCATGCAAATAATGAGAGACCATTTGAATGGGAAAATTCCGGTCTATGACGTTGAATATAGGATTAAGGCAAAAGATGGTTCATATAGATATTATTACGACCGTGGAAAAATAACAAAATACGACAAAGACAATAATCCTGTGCTATTAGCAGGCATAGTTTTTGACATAACTGAGAAGAAAAAACTTGAAGAACAGCTTGCAGAACAAAACAAGCTTCTTTATACGCTATCCTTTACTGATGGGCTTACAAAAGTAAAAAATCACAGGGCTTTAATTAAAATTCTTGAAGATACCGCAATAGATGCAAACAACAATAATGAGACTTTCAGCATAGCGCTTTTTGATCTAGATAACTTTAAAAAAGTAAATGACACAAAAGGACATGTCTGTGGTGATATGGTACTGGAAAACATAGCTAAGATAATGATGGAAAGCGTAAGAAAATCAGATACAGTCGGAAGATATGGCGGAGAGGAATTCATGATTATTTTTCCAAATACTAAAAAGGAAGATGCATTTAAAATTACTGAGTCTATACGCGGTAAAATAGAAAAATACAGATTCCCTTGCGATGTGTTGGCAACTATAAGCGCAGGAGTATGCGAGTATGACGGAACAAGCACTATTGAACTTATAAGGAAAGCTGATACCCTGTTATATAAGGCAAAGGATAATGGTCGTAACAGGGTAGAATCACTATAAATATTGATAATTTGTATAAAGGGGCATAAAATATATATGTAATATTTCTTTTTAGGGGGTGGTGTTATGAAGTTTATGCCTAAGAGCCTGGCAGGCAGATTATCGGTCATCCTGACAGCTATTTCCTTACTAGCCATTATAATATTCTTCATTACAATGTTATGCGGTATAGTAAATTTTGAGTCCCGATTATGGGATGTCTGTCTATGCATATGTGTCGTATGTGAACTGTTTGCGCTTATATTTTCCATAACAGCACTTATAAGATTTTCCGATAAGACAATATCGGTATTTATTAGTCTGATACTCTCATCATTATCAATCGCTTTTGTTCTTGTTCATTCACTTTTTATTAAAGATTGATTATTACGAATTTAATTCCTGTAATCCTATGGTATAATAGGGATTAACGGAGCATTAAATGAAAATTTCAACAAAAGGCCGGTATGCTTTGAGGATAATGGTGGAACTCGCACAGCATACAAAAGATAAACCTATTTCTTTAAAGCAGATATCACAAAACCAGGATATATCTGCAAAATATCTTGAATCCATAATCAGTACTTTGCATAAAGCAGGATTCGTGTACAGCACAAGAGGAAATACTGGCGGGTATATGCTGGCTAAGGAAGCTTCTGAATATACAATAGGCTCAATATTGAGAACAACTGAAGGAAGCTTATCACCAGTTAATTGTCTGGAATGCGAGCCAAACAAGTGCAAAAGGTCAAATGAATGCCTGACTTTGCCATTATGGAAAAATGTAAATCATATATTAAACAGTTATTTAGATGCAGTAACTCTAGAAGATTTAATAAAAAAAATGTGAAGATACTTTAATAAGTATTTTTTTTGATGTATTATAATAGAAAAAGAAAGAAGGATAGCGATGAAAATTATTATTAAGGATAATTATCAGCAGTTAAGCAAATTAGCAGCATCAATTATTGCAGATCTTGTAAGGGAAAAACCTAATTGCGTTTTAGGATTTGCAACCGGAGCTACACCAATAGGCACATATCATGAACTTGCTAGATTACATAAGGAGGAAGGACTAGATTTTTCAAAGGTTACATCCTTTAATTTGGATGAATATTTGGGAATTACTATGGATCTCAAACTGCCATATGAATTAGATCAATCCTATGCAAGATTCATGTATGAAGAGCTTTTTAAGAGAATAAATATAAAACCGGAAAATACTCATGTCCCATTTGGTCTTGCACAAAATCCAGAAGAATTCTGCATAGAATATGAAAAAATGATAAAGGATGCTGGCGGGATTGACCTGCAAGTACTTGGTATAGGCGGTGACGGGCATTGGGCTTTTAACGAACCTGGATCGTCTTTTGATTCAAGAACAAGGGTTGAATACCTCACTCAGAAAACAGTTGACGATAATTATGAAGCTTTTTATAAAAAAGCAGGAGTATCAAAAGAAGACATGCCACGTAAAGCCCTTACTATGGGAATCGCGACTATATTAGAATCCCGAAGAGCTTTAATGTTAGTAAGTGGAAGCAGTAAAGCCGATATTATTGCAAAAGCGCTTGAAGGACCGGTAACTACTGATGTTACAGCTTCTGCTATACAGATATATAAAGGAGATGCGACGGTCATACTGGATAAAGCAGCGGCATCCAAGCTGAAGAATTTTTAAATTTCGCAAATGAACATCACGCATTCATTAAAATATTTAGTGAATGCGTTTTTTATCAGATACTAACGAAATTGAAGAGAAATAAATATGAACAAGTTATTAATAAAATTATTCGTAAAAAATCATGAAGACATTGAAAATAGCGTAGTAAGAAGCGCATACGGTATGCTTGCGGGCGTATCTGGCTTGTCAGTTAATATTCTGCTTTTTATATGCAAGCTTATTGTGGGTTTGCTATCCAAAAGCATTGCTGTGGTGGCTGACTCTTTTAATAATCTGTCAGATGCAGGCTCTTTCTTTATAAGTGTTCTTGCATCGATACTTTCAAAAAAACCTGCAGATAAGGAACATCCTTTCGGGCATGAAAGAATTGAATACATTGCAGGCCTGCTTATTTCCTTTATAATCATGAATGCAGGATTCACGCTATTAATGAATTCAATAAAGAGGATATCTGAACCGGAAATTATGGTTTTCGAATGGGCTTTTATAATAATACTGTTAGTTAGCATGCTATTCAAAGCATGGGTAATGCTATTGAACAGGGATATCGGTATCCGAATAAATTCATATGTTCAGAAAGCTGCATTTCTTGATTCAAGAAATGATTTAATTGTAACCGGATTGACAATAGTATCCATGCTTATTGCTAAGTATTTCAATTTTTCTATAGACAGCTTTGTAGGTATTGGCGTATCTGTTTTCGTTTTCATATCAGGTATAAAAATCGCTAAAGGAACCCTTATGCCTTTACTAGGCTCTGCAGCAGATAAGAAACTATACGAGAAGATAACTTCAAAAGTAGAAAGTTACAAAGGCATTATAGGAAGCCATGATCTTATCGTTCATAATTATGGTCCTTCAAACATTATGGCTACTATCCATGCGCAGGTACCTAATAACATGGATATGCAGAAAGTACATGACGTAATTGACAAGATAGAAAGGGATGTATACAAAGAGATGGGAATCCATCTTGTCATCCATATGGACCCTCAGGAAGTAAATGACATCAGATTCTTTATATACAAATCGCTTCTTATAGATATTGTAAAGCGTTTAGATTCCAATGCCTCTATTCATGATTTCCATGCAAAATTTAAAAATCAGCAAATAAAGCTTGATTTTGATGTTACAGTCCCCCATTCATATTCCGAACAGCAGGAAAATGCTCTGTCTGAGAATATACAAAAAGAGCTTATCAAGTCCAATCCTGCTATCAAATGTGATATAACGATAGAACATGGGTTTATTGATGAAGAGTAAATCAGAGAATTCTTTATTCATACATAAAGTTATATAAAAAGAACCGTTCATTTTCCGGTTCTTTTGTTTTTATTCACAATTATCCAGTTTCATATTTTAAACATGAATATTACGCGATTCTATCCAAGCATCTTTTTTAGATCTTCCTCAACTGTTGAAATCGGTGTTACAGCATAATTTTTAACAAGGAATTCCAATACATTTGGTGATATAAAAGCAGGAAGAGTCGGTCCAAGATAGATATTCTTTATTCCAAGCGCAAGAAGTGTAAGCAGTATACATACAGCTTTTTGTTCATACCACGAAAGAACTAGTGTGAGTGGAAGCTCGTTAACAGAACATCCGAATGCTTCTGACAAAGCTACAGCTACTTTTATCGCTGAGAATGCATCATTACACTGTCCCATATCCATAATCCTGGGAAGTCCTTCAATTGAACCAAGATCTAAATCATTGAATCTGTATTTGCCACATGCTACCGTAAGAACTATTGAATCAACAGGAGTCTGCTTAACAAAATCTGTATAATAATTACGCCCAGGCTTTGCTCCGTCACATCCACCCACTAAGAAGAAGTGCTTAATTTTTCCTGATTTTACTGCATCAACTACCTTATCTGCAACAGACAGTACTGTCCCATGACCAAATCCGGTAGTAACTTCCTTACCTTTGTTGATGCCTTTCATTTCATGATCTTTTTCATATCCGCCTAGTTCAAGAGCTTTTTTTATAACAGGTGTAAAATCCTTGTTTTCTCCTATGTGTACCATATTCGGATACCTTACCACTTCAGTAGTAAATATCCTATCTGCATAATTATCTTTTACAGGCATTATACAATTGGTAGTGAAAAGTACCGGAGCAGGTATATCTTTAAATTCTTTTTGCTGATTCTGCCAAGCTGTACCGAAATTCCCTTTTAAGTGCTTGAAGGCTTTAAGTTTAGGATATCCATGAGCAGGAAGCATCTCTCCGTGAGTATATATATTAATGCCCTTCCCTTCTGTCTGCTTAAGAAGGATATGAAGATCTTTCAAGTCATGCCCTGATACTACTATAAAGGGTCCTTTTTCTATTGTAAGCGGGACCTTTGTCGGAACAGGTATGCCATATGTCTGCGTGTTAGCTTTATCAAGAAGTTCCATGCATTTTAAGTTAACTTGACCTGTTTCCATAACTACAGGCAGAAGATCTTTCATTGACCAATCTTCACCTATTACAAACATTGCTTTGTATATAAACTCCATAACCTCATCATCAGTGTACCCCAAAACCATGGCATGATAAGCATATGCTGCCATCCCTCTTATTCCTAAGAGTATCAAAGACTTCAATGAGCGTACATCCTCGTTACAATTCCATAAGTCACTCATATCATAATCATCGCTTTTCGAACAACCGGATGCACAGCATGCGCACTGAGGTGATAACAGATTTTTTTCCTCATGGACTCGGTCTATAAGCGCTAATAATGATTCATCATCAAAATTCACGTTTGTTATTGTGGTAAACAACCCTTCAAGCATTATGCGATCAGTTGAAATATATGAACCGTTAGCATTCACTGCTCTAGCAATACCTATGAGTGCTCCTGTAAGCTTATCCTGCAGATTCGAAGTTTGGGAAGTTTTACCGCACACACCTTTACTATCAAGGCATGCGGTCCCTTTTGCTGTCTGTTCACATTGGAAACAAAACATTTCTGACATGCTGATTCCTCCTTATTCTTCTATGTGTATCACGGAAACCGGACAGCCTTCTGCAGCCTCGCGTACATATTTTTCATTTGTCTCATCTGGTTCACCACATACTTCAGCAAAACCATCATCATTCATGCAAAACACACTTGGGCAGGTATCTGCACAAAGTCCGCATCCAATACATCCGTCTTGATCAATTGTTACTTTCATTTTAATCCCTTTCCTTGTAATTTTTATATAACATATTCTCTTAGTCTAATATTCTTCCATCTGTTGATATCGTGACTGATTGCCATGGTATCATTTTACCGCATGTCCTTAATGCTTCTTTTGCAGCAAATTCCAGACCACCACAGCATGGTACTTCCATCCTAACTATTGTCACACTCTTAATGTTATTCCTTTTTAGTATCTCTGTAAGTTTTTCTGTATAATTACCTGCATCGAGTTTGGGACACCCTATAACTGTAACTCTGTTTTTTATAAAATCTTCATGAAAATTACTATATGCAAATGCAGAACAATCTGCAGCTATAAGAAGGTCAGCATCGTCGAAAAAACCTGCTTCTATTGGCACAAGCTTGAGCTGGACAGGCCACTGTCTTAATCTGCTGGTTGCAGTACTACATGATTGGCATGATTCTTCTTTTCTTGGCGACAAGGATTTTGCTGCTGAACCCGGACAACTGCAAGATGATGTTGGGATAGCCCTGGCTTTTGATTCTCTTAGTTTTTTTGCTTCGACAGCAGAATGATCGTATGCTTCCGCTTCTCTTTCCTCAAAGGTAATAGCTCCTGTCGGACATGCTGGAAGACAATCTCCAAGACCGTCACAATAATCGTCACGGATTAATTTTGCTTTGCCATTTACCATTCCAATTGCTCCTTCATGGCATGCTTTCGCACATAATCCGCATCCATTACATAAATTTTCATCAATCTTTATAATTTTTCTAATAACTTTACCCATATTACCCTACCTTTTCACAATTTGTTTTAATAATCATTCATCTATTTATTAATATTGTAGATAATTACAATTAAATAGTCCGTTGCAATTGCAACATATTTAAATTATAATAAAAATCAGCTAAGACATATTATCTTTTATGTCATTAATGCAAGGAGGCCTATGGAAAATTTAGATTTTAATTTTCTATCACAGAAAGTAAAACTATTCAATGGAATCTCATCTGACTGTATCAACAGTATGCTTAATTGTTTAGGAGCAAAAATTGTTTCATACAAGCGTAACGAGATAATTCTTATGGTTGATGACAGTATCGAAAGCATAGGACTTGTTCTTGAAGGTTGTGTATTAGTCTCCTCTGAAGATTTCATGGGAGTCAGAGCCATCATGGCTATAATAGAAAAGTATGATATATTTGCAGAAGCCTTTGTCTGCGCTAATTTATCAAAGTCGCCTGTTACTATAACCGCAGTGGATAATTGCAAAATTATGTGGTTAAAGTTTCCGAGAATAATACAGACATGCAACAAAGCATGTCAGTTTCATTCCAAGCTTATTGAGAACATGATGAGTTTGCTGGCTTCTAAAAATATGCAGATGCATCAGAAATTAGACATACTTTCAAAAAGAAATTTAAGAGAAAAGATACTTACCTATCTTCATATAAACGCATCAAAAACTAAATCTAGGACTTTTGAAATCCCCCTTTCCAGAAACGAACTTGCTGATTATCTTAATGCTGACAGGGCTGCTCTTTCACGTGAACTTAGCAAAATGAAACAAGAAGGCATTATTGATTTCAATCTTAGCAGTTTCAGGATTTTGCAGTGATTTAACTTGTTATTTTAGTTTGATTAACTTGCCTGATGGAACCATTACAGGTTCTTTATCCACATCCAGCCAAACATCTATACAGCTTGGATTATATACTAAAGAATCGTCCGCGCTGAATTTTAAGTTTTTAACAGCATCATAATAATCTTTAATCTGTATATTAGTCGCATACCATATATCATCCCGTGCGCTTATTCTCTTACAGAATTCCTCAATTATATGCCACTTATCCCCAAATCTGGAAAATTCATAACTATGACCCCATACATAAAAAAGAGGCATCTCCATATTCCATCTTGGACTGTCAAAGGAAGTTATAAGGTCAAGGGCATCATTATGATGACATGTCGGATGCCATTCCAAGAAATCATCAGGCATGTAGAAGGATTTATGGCTTTTTGTAGTCCTGGAATATTCCATATCTAGATATCTTAAATGTTTAACCACATCATCATTATAGTATCCGTAAGGATAGGACATACCTCTTATTGGATAACCTGCTATTTCCTCCAGTGCTTTCTTGTCGTCCATAATCTCGTGCATAAATCTGTTGTTATTAACAGATCTTAAATCACAATGATTAACTGTATGTATGGATATTTCGTGCCCTTCATATAGACTTTTCGCATCAGTATATTTTACTTTTTCCGGTTGAGCAGGATAATCATCTCTATCTAGATATCTGGAGTTAAGATGGAATGTCCCTTTTATGCCATATTTATTAAATAGCTCTACCAGCCTATAATCTTCAAACGGTCCGTCATCATAACTCATTGTAAGAGCTTTGGGCTTTTTGTCTTTAAAATATTTTGCTGATATATTCATAAGCACCTCATGTTTTTAATATGTATATTATACATCCTTAAAAGGTTATAATGGATATATGTATTACAGATAGTTATGTAAATTGCATGATTATTTTGCTTTGGGATATAATAGTATTAAATAAATTTTAAGAAATCAGGAAACATTAATGGAATATAATGTAAGGAAAGCCCAGAAAAAAGATGTTGACGATATTATACGCCTGCTAAAACAGATAGCTCAGCTGCATCATGAAAAAAGACCTGATATTTTCAAGAACAATGCAAATAAGTATACACAGGATCTTATGTATTTTAAAATTAAGAAACCAGATGAGTATATTGCCGTTGCAGTTGATGACAAAGACAAAGTAGCAGGCTATATATTCTGCTTATTTGAAACAAGAAAAAATCATCTTTTCATGCAGGATAGAAAGCTTTTATATATTGATGATTTTTGTGTAGATGATGATAAGAGAGGAACAGGAATTGGTTCGCTTTTATTCGAGCATATTCTGGCATATGCAAAAAATGAACACTATGATGCAATAGAGCTGCATGTTTGGGAATTTAATGAGAGTGCTATGCATTTTTATGAAAAACATGGTTTTACTACAAAATACAGGCGTATGGAATTATTATTAGATGATAAAAGTGATGTAAATAATTCGGATAATAAGGGGCAGTAAATATGAAAATTTATATAATACAGCCATCATATCCGAAAACCATGGATGAAAGGAAGAATACTGTCGATTTTATTTTAGAATCACTTGATTCCGTATCATCTGATGCGGACCTTATTCTTCTGCCGGAGTTTTCTAACATTCCAGGAGCATCCGACTATAATCAGATGCTTGCAGACTATGACCAGAACACCCAAGCTCTTACTGACAAAGTAATCGCTACAGCAAAAAGGACAAATGCTATGGTTGCAGTTAATATGGCATATAGAACTGAAACTGGTTTTCGAAACAGCACTCTTCTTTATGATAACAACGGTTCCTTAAAATACAGATATGACAAACAGCATCTGACATATGCGGAAAAGGAAATCTTCAAACTGGATTATACATACAGATATAGGACTGATATTCCATGCATATTTGAAACAGGGGGAATAAGATTTGCTTTTATTACTTGTTACGATGCATATTTTTTAGAATATATCGAGTATATAAGGTCAAAAAAACCTGACATAATACTCATATGCTCATATCAAAGAAGTGAGAATGAAGACATAATCCTTTCACAGGCAAGACTTATATCTTCAAGATGCAATAGTTATGTCTTAAGGGCTTCATATTCCATGGGAGATACCACAAAAGGCGGCCATTCCTTAATATGCGATTGTGATGGGACTATACTTGCAGACATGGAACAGCTGACAGGAGTATTAAAAGCAGACATTAAAGTACCGAATAAGGCATATAAACCAAACGGACATGGCCAGCAACTGATTTTAGCTGATGAATTTGTAACACAAGGCAGAACACCTTATTCATACCTTTCAGCAGGAAGCTTCATATCAAAAACCGATAATGAAATGCCATATCCTAGAATCTGTGCACATAGAGGATTTTCCGCTTTATGCCCAGAAAATACGATTTTATCCTTATCAGCTGCAGTTGCTTTGGGAGCGGATGAAGTGGAATTTGATCTCTGGCCTACAAAAGACCGTGTTATGATTGCCATACACGATCCATATTTCCCTGGAGACAGGACTAAAAAGATATGGGAATACACTTATGATGAAGTAAAACAGCTGGATGCTTCTTTAGGGATGAGCCCTCTTATTAAAGATTTAAGATATGACACTTTTGAAGACATACTGAAAAAATTCAATCATCAGGTTATTATGAACATCCATATTAAAACGAAATTTACTGATGAATGGGGTAAAAACACTATTTTCCCATATGATGAAAAAGATTTCAAAGTTATTGCGGATCTGATAGAAAAATATGACTGTGCAGATTATGTATATATAGCAGGAGACGAAGCAGTAATGGAAACTTCCTTAAAAATCGCTCCTCATCTTAAAAGATGTTGTTTGGACGGTCAGTTGGATTTCACTCTCGTAGACAAGGCTATTAAGTACGGATGTTACAAGCTACAGTTATTCAAGCCGTATTTCAATAATGAGATGATTAAAAAAGCAAAAGATAACAATATCAGATGCAACATATTCTGGTCAGATGATCCACAAGAAGCATCAGCTTTCCTGGATATGGGAATTGATACAATACTCACCAACAACTTACTTATTGTCAAACAGGCTTTTAAAGCATAATTATTCTATAGTAGGTATTCTTTCTATATCAGGATTTCTGAAATAGTCACATTCATCATAACTGGCTGTTGAAAATTCCGATATAACTGCGCCATCTTTTCCTGCCTGGAACCAGTGCCATGTGTCAGGATACAAAGTATACTGCTGTCCTGCATTCAGTTCAATCTCATGAAACACTGTATAGTGTTTATCCACTATTCTGCCCGATACTTTTTCTGCAGGTTTCCCTTCAACATAAAGATATACTTTCCCATATCTTACTCTGAAAGTCTCTTCCTTGCCATTATAATTTATCTCTTTTATTGGAGCATGTTTGTGCTCAGGACATGTCTGATAAGGATGTAGTACCATTTCCTTTGCACAACAGTTCTTAGTATTTACATATGTTACAAGGCTTAAGCCTGTGTTATAAAAATCATTAAGTCCGAAATCAGCTATCTCAATATTTTCTTTTTCATCGTCTGTAAGCACGATGTGTGCTTTTTCATACATCATTAGCGCTTCTTTTTTGGCTTTTTCAATATCCTTTGCTTTCATCGCAACCTCCTAGTTATATAAAGGATTTTATGACACTGCAACTTAATAGTCAACAGCAGCCTTTTTAACGGATGAGATTAATTTTACTTTAACTCTTTAAACACTTATCAAATATTGTGTATAATATTCATGTCATTTCATTTTGTATTTGGAGATATTATGTACCACAAGACCATATTTAAAGACGCACAATGGATAATGCCTTCTATGGATACTGATTCTGCTATATTCAGAAAAAAATTTACGTATGAAGGATCAGGTAAAGCCATGATAAATATCACAGGGTTAGGGTATTTCCTGCTGTATATCAATGGCAAAAAAGTCAGTGATGATTTATTTACCCCTGCGTATTCGGATTATCATCCTCGTGATACAAGCAAGTTCCGATATCCCATATATGACACAATGAACCATAGGATATACTGCTTAAGATATGATATAGCTAAATATCTCGATATTGGGGAAAATTGTATCGGGATAATGTTGGGTTCAGGTTTCTATAACCAGACTAAAAGAATGGGAGAAGGAAACGTCACATACGGAAGGATTAAGCTATGTTTTTGGATTGACCTTGGGTACAATCAGGTTATTTCTGACCAATCGGTACTTTTTAAACAGGGATTTATAAAAACTTCAAACCTTTTTTTTGGTGAGGAGCATGATTACACAGATTTTGATTACAAATGGAACACTATTAGTGCTAACATGGATGGCTGGTGCAACAGTATTATCTGCCCAGTTCCACAAAGCAGTTTTCATATTCAGACTTTTAACAGTGATAGGATTATTAAGAAAATCAAACCGAAATTGATAGATAGAAAAGATGGCTGTTTGTTATATGATGCAGGAATCAATATTACTGGTTATCCTATAATTGAATGTAAAGAAAAAAACCAGACTGTAATCGTTGAGTGCAGCGAAAGGATTGACAAAGATAAAAATCTGGACTTTACATCAATTGGCGGATATAAAGGTCAAAAAGGCACTATGAAATATATAACTGACGGCATATTAAATCAATATCATCCAATATTCACATGGCAAGGTTTCAGGTATTTTACAGTTACGGATAATGCAAAATGCGATATCTGTCATGTAGTACACACTGATGCTGCAGTTACCTCCTCTTTTTCCTGTAACAGCCGTATACTGAACTGGTATTACAAAGCATATGTACAGTCTCAGCTTACCAATCTGCATGGCTGCGTACCTTCAGACTGCCCTCACAGAGAAAGACTTGGATATACTGGAGATGGGCAGTTGTGCTGTAAAAGCGCAATGTACTGCCTTGATGTAAAAAACATATATAAAAAATGGCTTGATGACATATCTGACTGCCAGGATATAGAAAGTGGTCATATTCAACATACCGCTCCTTTTAATGGAGGAGGAGGCGGGCCTGCAGGATGGGGAGGAGCAATAGTCATAGTCCCATATGAATATTACATGCATTACAGTGATCTGTCTGTCCTTATAAAGTTTTTCCCAAAGATGATACTATACTTTTCTTACATGGAAAGCCGTTGTGAAAACGGTCTTGTTGTGCGAGAAGAAGAGAAAGGCTGGTGTTTGGGCGAATGGTGCACACCTGGTCCTACATATATTCCAGAAAGCTTTGTAAATACCGCAATTTATATAAAGTTGCTGATGATAGCAAAAGATATTGCTGTTCTTTTAAAAAAGCAAACTGAATCTTCTTATATTCAAAATCTGATCGATAGTCATTCAAAAGCTTTTGTAAACGCATATATGTCCAACCTGGAACACTGCTTCATATTCGGAACACAGGGAGCAGATGCTTTTGCATATGACGTAGGACTCGGGAACAACAAGACGCTTGAGGGTATAAAAAGAAGATATGAGTCTTTGCTTACATATGACACAGGCATATTCGGAACATATATATTGAATCGTGTTTTATTTGAAAATGGATTATCTGACCTGGCATTCAGTCTCTTAACAAACAAAAAAACTTCCTCTTTTTATAACATGATGAAAAGTGGCGCAACAACACTATGGGAAAGATGGGATGGCGATTCAAACAATCATCCTATGTTTGGCTCTTCAGTCAGATTTCTTTTTGAATATATTCTTGGTATAAGACAGACAAAAGATTCTTCAGGTTTTGACAGTATTATTATCGCACCACAGAAAATTGAAGGACTGTATAAAGCAAAAGGCCATATCACCTGTAGGTATGGCAAAATATCTGTATCTTATGATACAATCGAGCAATCACGGGATTTTGTAATTGAGGTACCAAATGATGTTATGGCTCTATTCAAGTATGAGAATTATGAAATCCTGCTAAAATGCGGTAAAAATACTATTAGCTGTAAAGGAGGAACGAATGCTGGGTACTATTGAAACTGACAGGCTTATACTTCGCGAATTTACATTTGATGATGTTGAGGACTTGTACGAATATGCAAGTAATCCGAATGTCGGCCCTAATGCCGGATGGACTCCACATAAGAATATATGCGAATCAGAAGCTGTATTAAATATGTTTATGAGAAATGATGATGTCTGGGCTATTGTCTATAAAAGAAACAATAAGGTGATAGGTTCTATAGGGCTTCATGTGGATTCCTTGCGTTCCTCGGTGAAATTCATAAAAACGAAATGTTTAGGATATGCGCTTTCGTATAATTACTGGGGGTTGGGTATAGCTACCGAAGCAGTAAAAGCTGTACAAAAGTATGCTTTTACTGTAATGGATCTCGACTTGCTGTCTGTTGACCATTATCCTCATAATAAACGTTCTATGAGGGTAATTGAAAAATGCGGATTCAAACTTGAAGGCACTCTTCGTAAAGCCCGTCCTTCCTATGACAGTAAACCTATGGATATAGTATGCTATTCAATGTTAAAAGATGAATGGCTTAAGATGAATAACAGATAGTTTATATTTCTCTATTCTTCCAAAATCCCATATTAAAAAATGTATGTTTTGGCTGCGGTGAGATTAGTTTATCCATTTTTTCAAAGAATTCCTTTTCTTGTTCATAAGCTAAAAGAGATATCTTTTCCATTTTTGAAGCATCATCATATGAAGACATAACAAGATTCTCCCACTCCTTCTCCAAATATTCAATCTGTTCATAGTATTCATCCGAAGGAGGATTGCCAAGCATTCTTCTGTTAAAAGCTTCTCGTTCCTTCCATTTCTTTATAGAGGATTTATCATCAAGCGAGTATACAAAAGGAGCTTTTGTGCCAAACATATATGGTTTATATAAAGATACGCAAGGTAGTGATGAACCTGTCGCCCAAATTACAGGCACAGGAAAAAGTTCTACTATCAAAGAAGCTGTGGTCTGGTTGTCAACAACTCCTCCTCCATGCATACACACGCTGGTTGCAGTTCCTGTAGAAAAAGGATTTTTGACATTGTTATGGCTCCTTAAAACTTTTTTAAACCCTTTTAAATCGCATTCGCTTTTATTAATAAAATCCTGAGTTCTATTTCTTCTGTATCCGGAACCACACAAGTATGTATATACAGGCTCAGTATAACTTTTCGCAAAATTACAGTTTTTTCTTGTAGTTTTATCAGCATTGTTTTCAATACATAACCTGTTTGATATGCTGTTTTTTTCACTTTTCCTATAAGCCCACTGTTTGTCATATGTCTCTAAGATATAAAGTTCATTCCTATCCATTATCAAAAAAGAATTATTGTAATATTTTTTACCTTCATAAGCACAGTTACCGCCCTGTCCGTATTTCTCAAGTAAAGTAATAATTAATTCCAAAGCCTGTTTCGCATCCACAGCCCTTTCCAATGCTAACCTAAGAAGATCCATTCCTGTCAAGCCTGTCTTGTTATATGCTCCCTTTGTAAATACCGCTTCATTACCTATTACAAGGCCATATTCATTTACTCCCATTTCCGCTCCGTACATCCATGAAGGTCGGGATATTAAAATGGCATTTGTCTTATTTACCTGTTCAATTTCAATGTAAGTCGTCATTAAGCTTTTTTCTGAGTTAATCTTTCTTGGGTAAAACTCTAAAAGCTGAGGCTCATCCACACACCTATCGCTATTTTTACCAAAAATTGGTATCTTTGTATTAACGCATCCCAATGTATCACACATAATGCACCCTCCTTACAAACCTATAATATAATTTATCATAAAAAAGAATAAATAAAAATGACAGTTATTATATTAAGGTATTTTATCTTGCAATATATAGCTTAAGCCATTAAAATCAATCTATGAAAAGAAAATACGACCAATTAACAGATATAGAAAAATCTACAAGGCTAAAAAACCACTACATTATCCATATTGCGTTTTATGCATTTATGTTCAATCTGTTACCTATCGTTTTTATAAGTGCGAATATGTCCGATTTTATACTATATATGCTTTTACTCGGTTTTCCTGCCCTTATATATGTTGCAGGAATAATTTTTGCTCTTTATAACAGGTTCAAATGGATTTATATATTATTCCCGACAGTTCTTTTTATACCTGCTGCTTTTATATACTACAACTACACGGCTTTGGTATATATGGTTCTTTATGCCGCATCAGCCGCATTAGGCATGCTTGTAGGTAATATACTTATATGGATATTTACAAAAAAGCCGGCAGTATCTGCAGGCTCTTCAAAAATAAAAGCTGATAAAAAGAAATAAAGAAAAATCAGATTTTTACGCTCTTATCCACATTCATTACGAATATGGCTGCACCGCCAACTGTTACTTCAGCCGCTAGGCTTTCATTTGATAATCCATTACCAAATGATGCTGTTGAAGGGACAGCTTGTTTGCGTGTTTTACAGTATCTGGATAAGATTTCTATTACATTTTCTGTTTCTGTGTCTTCCGTGCCTATGAGCAGAGTCGTATTACCTACCATTAGAAATCCCCCAGTTGTAGATAGTTTGGTTACGAAATAGCCGGCTTCTGTAAGTGCGGATGCTGCAATAGCACTGTCATCATTATTTACAATAGCTAAAATAAGTTTCATTTTTGTCCTCCTTTATAATTATATCATATAAATGTGCCAAGCTTAACTCTGCTGGATTTGTCAAGTTTATCAATATCTTCTATTTCATATCTGTTATCAGCTATGTCCCTAAATAACATTCTTGTGCCATGAATAATTTTTATATCATTATATCTGTGCCATATTTCAAACTTTCTTTCCCCTTTATTTGTCAGTACATGCATATTTATGTTCCCGGATATTTCCTTAACCTCATATACTTTGATAATTTTTGGTACTAGATAGTATTCATTCAGACAATCTTCCACCGCTTTCTTCGAATCCTCCATTAAAGAGTCAAGTTTCCGGATGATAGCTACTTCCTTTTCCTCTGCATCCAGTAAAGTTATATACTTTCTTAAACCGCTTATGGGAAAAAGCCTTCTTGGTTCAACATTTTCAAATTTTTGGCCGTTAAACATTACCACATCCACATGTGTAAGATCTACTCTTGTTATCTTGGCATTATCACCTTCAATATACGGTACTTTCATGCAGGCTTCCTCCTATTCTATATTTTCCTCTTCCTTGGCTTTTTGTAATTTTGATGACATTGTTTGTATTTCTATAAGCTTATAATACTTGCCTTTCTTTTTAAGAAGTTCTTCCGGAGAACCGCTTTCTATTATCTGGCCTTCATCCACAACTAAGATTTTGTTCGCATTTCTTAATGTTGACAACCTGTGGGCAATCATAAGAGTGGTTCTTCCTTTTATAAGTCTTTCTATCGCTTCCTGTATTAGAAGCTCAGTTTCTGAATCAACTGCTGCTGTAGCCTCATCAAATATCATTATACTAGGATTTTTCAGAACTGCTCTTGCAATAGACACGCGCTGTCTTTCTCCACCAGATAATCCTGTACCCCTTTCTCCCAAAACTGTATCATAGGAATCAGGAAGCTTAATAATAAAATTATGGGCATTTGCAATCTTTGAGGCATTAATAACTTCTTCTACTTGAATATTGCTATTACCATATGCAATATTATTATATATAGTATCATGAAACATCATGGGTTCTTGCTGTACATAACCCATTTGTGCTCTATAAAATTCCATATCTATCTCTTTAATATCCTGCCCGTCAACAAGTATTTGCCCTTCATAATTATCATAGTATCTCATTAGAAGATTTATGAGAGTGGATTTACCTGAACCTGTAGTCCCCACAATGCCTACAATATCTCCAGGCTCAATATCCACATTTATATCTTTTAATGTCATCTTAGTCCGGTCAAACGAGAAATTTACATTCCTAAACTGAATCTTACCTTTAAAATTCTTAGGATGGCTTCCTTTTCCAAAATCAGCTTCGGGTTCAGCATCTATTATGTCAAATACTCTTTCTGCAGCTGCTACTGCTGCCTGTAATGAGTCATTAAAATTTGCAAAGAAGTTTACAGGCCCATAAAACATTGATGTATATGATATAAATGAAACAAGCAAGCCAAGAGTCAGGCCGCTTTGCGTATTCATTACCAAATTTCCTCCGACGCTCCAGATAAGTAAGGAACCGCACGTTACAAAGAAGCTTACTATCTGAGGAAATAAAGTAGTTATTCTTGCTGCTTTTATATCTGTTTTAAGCCATTCTTCGTTGTATCTATCAAATTTATCAATTGCTCCTTTTTCATTAGTGAATGCTTTTATAACCCTTACTCCGGGAATTGTATCTGTAAGAATAGAGGAAACTGCTGACCATTTACGCCATATCCTTCTGTAATACGGCAGTATTTTCTTTCCAAAAATCCTTGAACCGATAACTACCAGAGGAACCGGAATAAGGGAAAGCAGAGTAAGCTTCCAATTCATTACGAACATTATAACTATAATTCCAATAAGCAGGAAAAACTGAACCACTACTTCTTGTGTTATTCTTAAGGTAAAAGATTGCAAAGTGGATGTATCGCTGCTTATTCTGGTTATAACTGAGCCTGTAGAAGTCTTATCATAAAACTTCATAGGAAGGTACTGTGCTTTTGCATATATGTCGCTTCTTAAGCTTGCGACTATCCTGTCTCCACTGACTCTTAAAAGATATGATCTTAACGCGCCTATTGAATATTGTATTACATAGGTGCCAAACAAAAAGAAAACAACATTAATAAGAAGATCTCTATTGTTCTTAGGAATTATGTCGTCAACCATAAGTTTTGTTATATATGGAGGCACTAAAGACATGGCTGTTGTAATAATTGAAAAAATTAGGCAAATTATTAAAAGCTTTTTCTGAGGGAGCACATATTTCATAAGTTTTTTAGCTATTTTACCTTTTGGCTGACAGTTAAGACATTGAGCTCCCGGACGGACAAGAGTTCTTCCACATTTTGGACAGCTGGAAAACTGTTTTTCAAACACAGCTGTTACCATTTCCATGGATTTATCTATATCATTACCTTGTTTTGTCCTTTTAGAAAAATCCGCTGCAGCTTCGCAAAGATTTGCAACAGAATAAGTGAATCTGAAGAAATCAAAAGCTTTTTCATTTGTTTTGGTTACAACCATTATGGCATTGCCATAAAGTCTTTTTATTCTGATTTCCTCTATTTCCTCATGCGCAATATATATAACACCATCATCATATATCCTGTCAAAACAGAATAAGCCATTATCGGTAACTACAAGTACTGTTTGACTGTACATACTGTCTTTGGACAGGTCTCCGACAATAAAAAAAAGCAGGCGCTGATTCTGCGCTAGCTCATCAAGTTTTTTTGATATGTCTTCTGGTACAGGTTTGTTGGATAATATATGATTGGTCTTGTCTGTCATATTCTTCGCCTCCTTCAACCCCTATTTTGTTATTATCCGTTACTCGGAAACTAAAGTCAACATCAAAAAGCTGTATTTGATTGTTAAAAGCCACTCCATTTGATAAAATCATAAGTATAGAAAATATTACCGCAGATGAGGTGTTGAAATGGACAGATATAACCTTGAAAGAAGGATAAGAGCGGAAAAATGGGCTGAAGGAAAATTAGCGCAGATGAACCTAGATGAAAAACTTCACCAGCTGGCTGCATCCTTTCCTAATGGGAATGAAAGATTGTCTATACCTCATATGCAGCAGGGTGAATGTCTTCATGGTGCTGTTACGCCGTATGCTACTTCATTCCCTCAAGCACTTGCTTTAGGTTCGACATGGGATACTTTACTTATCGAACAAGTTGCTACTGTAATTGCAAAAGAATGCAGAGCCTGTGGTATACATCATTGTTATGGTCCAATGGTTGCGGTTGTAAGAGATCCAAGATGGGGTAGAATCCAGGAAGCATATGGAGAGGATCCATATCATGTATCTCGAATCGGGCTGGCTTTTTCTTTAGGCCTACAAGGGACAGGAGATAAATATCTTGATAAAGACCATATAGTAGCTACAGCAAAGCATTTTGTTGCTGACGGGGAACCTCTTGGAGGCCTTAATGGCGCTGCGATGGAAATATCTGAGAGAAGCTTGCGAGAAGTGCATCTTCTTCCTTTTGAAACCCTTGTTAAGGAAGGACATGTATGCTCAGTTATGCCAGCGCATCACAGTCTTAATGGTGTACCTTGTCATGCAAGCAGATATCTTTTACAGAATATATTACGTGAGGAATATGGTTTCGACGGTATCGTTGTTTCTGATAATGGCGACATAAGAAAACTTCATACAGCATTGTTTGTATCTGATTCACCAGAAACTAGCGCTGTAATGGCAATGAATGCTGGTGTTGATACTGAACTTGCATGGATGATACCTTGGAATGAAAACAGGCTTTATGGTCCTGTTTTGAAAAGCGCGGTTGAAAAAGGCCGCATAAGTGAAGAGATAGTAAATAAATCAGTAATGCGCGTCCTTATTAAAAAATATGAGCTCGGGCTCATTGATGATCCGACTGCCGATCCAAAGCAGGAATCCTTAGAAAAATGTTACATGGGCACATCTGGCACTGATCATGTCTCAATGGCTGGCAAGACCCTTTACTTTGGCAAATCAAGACCTGATCGAAAACAGGTTTGTTACAATAAAGATCATGATTTGCTTGCACTAAAAGCTGCGTTTAAATCCATAATTCTTTTAGAAAATAAAAACAATCTTCTACCTTTAAATAAAAATAGCATAAACCGGATGGCAGTAATAGGGCCAAATGCTAACAGGCTGCTTCTTGGTAACTATTCAACAGATAAACCGAAATATTTCGTATCAGTTCTAGACGGTATAAAGAATTATGCAGAAGGTAATTTTGAAATAACATACAGCCAGGCTCTCGATCAGGATGATTATGGAAAAATTAATATAGCTCATGCTGTGAAGAAGGCAAAAGAAGCTGATATAACACTGCTTGTTTTAGGCGGTAATGAAATAACCTGTATGGAAAATGAAGATACCGATGATTTATCCTTAAAAGGAGACCAGCAATTGTTGTTTGAACGGGTCAGAAAAGTAGCAAAAAAACTTATTCTCCTTATTATCGATGGAAGACCAAGCTCTGTCATATGGGCGAAAGAAGAATCTGATGCATTTCTTCTGGCTTTCTACCTTGGTCAGGAATGCGGCAATGCAGTAGCGATGACAATTTTCGGACAAAATAATCCTTCAGCAAAACTGCCTGTCACTATACCTAGAAATGTCGGCCAGATACAATGCCACTACAACCGTTTTTATCCTGGAAGAGCGCCAAGCTATTATAAATCTTCTGTTGAACCGCTTTATCCTTTCGGTTATGGATTATCTTACACTGATTTCGATATATCCGCTCCTATCATAGAAACTCAGGAAAATCAGAAGTATACCGTCAATGACGAGATACCAGTTCTGGTTACAGTAAAGAATACTGGATATGTAAAAGGAGAAGAAACCGTTCAGCTGTATATTAAGGACTGTATTGCTTCGCTGGTAAGGCCTGTTTTGGAATTAAAAAGATTCAGGAAAGTAGAGTTGGAGCCTGGTGAAGAAAAAACAATCCGCTTCAACCTGAAACCAAGAGATTTTGCATTCTGGAAAGATAAGAAATGGATAACTGAACCAGGAAAATTCATAATCATGGCAGGTAACAGTAGCATTAAATATAAAGAAACGGAACTTTATCTTGAGTAAATATAAATGCCTTATATTCGATGTTGATAATACTATCCTTCAATATGACGCATCAGCTGCGAAAGCATTGCAAACCCTGCTTTTAAATCATGGAATAGAATATACTCATAAGATTGAAGGCATATTCAGACAAATATGCTATGATTTGTGGAAATCTTTCGATCTTAATCTTTTGGATAATCCTGTCATACGCGAAAATTACCATGAGCTTTTTAAGGAATATAACTACAAACGTTTTGAGGTGTTTTTAAACGTAATAGAAACATTTAACCTTAACGATAGAAATGCATACCAGCTTTCACAAGAATATATTGATATATTCAATAACACCCATATATTTGAGGAACATGCGATTGATGTGCTTAAAAAGTGTTCGAAGACTCATCTTATAGCTGCAGCGACAAACGGATTAGCGAACATACAGTATAAAAGGCTAAATCCAGTAAAACAATATATTACACATTTTTTCATTTCTGAAGAAATGGGATATGTAAAACCAATGAAGGAATTTTATGATTACATGCTGTGCAAAATGAGGCTATCAAGCAAACAATGTCTTTTTATTGGTGATTTATACACGACTGACATAGTTGGCGCGATTAATGCAGATATGGATGCTATATGGTATAAGACAAAAGAAAGTGAAAGTGCCAAGTGGCTGGAAGCTTCTTTGGATTATAATATAGCAGTGCCAGTGATTGACTCTCTGAATAATATATACCAGTACCTATAATGGAGGATTTAATGAGATTTAATGCAATAATATTCGATTTGGATGGAACTTTACTAGATACTTTGGAAGATCTTACAGATAGCATGAACTATACCCTAAATGCTTTCGGTTATAAAAGCATTACCCTTGACCAGGCCAGAACCTATGTCGGGAATGGAATAGAAAAATTTCTAGAGTTATCGCTTCCTCAAGGAAGGCTAAATAGAGATTTTTCCGATTGTCTGAGAGTATTTAAAAAACACTATTCAAAAAATCTGGAAAACAAGACCCGACCATATGAAGGGATTTTACAGCTTTTGGAACAAGTCAAAGCTAAAGGATATAAAACAGCGATAGTATCGAACAAGTTTGATGCCGCAGTAAAGAAGATTTGTCCCAAGTACTTCAACGGATATATAGATGTAGCTATAGGAGAATCGGATAAGATAAGGAAAAAACCCGCGCCTGACAGCGTATATATGGCTTTAGAGATGCTTGGCTGTGATAAATCACAAGCCTGCTATGTAGGCGATTCTGATGTAGATGCGAATACGGCAAAAAATGCAGGTATCGCATTCATAGGCGTATCCTGGGGTTTTAGAGATAAAGAGTTATTATACTCTCTTGGAGCTGCAACAGTTATAGATAAACCTGAACAGCTGTTATCTTTTATTTAACATTAGGTTTCCAGATATACCATTATATCCAATATCTGGCCTTCTATTGAAGGTATTGTGTTATTTATATATTGTTTTTCCAGTCCGTTAACAATTATTCTGGATATCCTGTTATTATGCCCGTTACCTGTTTGTATATATTTAATATTATATGTACATCCTCTGAATAACTTCGTAATGGAACATTCCTTCCATGAAGCAGGTAAACATGGATTTAGTTTCAAGCCTTTTGGTTCAGGAACCAGTCCAAATATATACATAACAGTTGATTTTAAAAGCCATCCGTTTGTACCTGTCCTCCAGGACTGTCCAGGAGTACCCTTCCTATAACCGTGATAATCTAGATAATAACAATTGAACATACAGTATGGCTCCCCTTTTGTCTCATAATAATCATTGTCAAAAGGAAGCATCTTCTTGAGATTCTCTTCAACCTTATCATTTTTTTTCAACATAGCATCCGCTGCAAGTTTCCATGCAGCAGGATGAAGATATACTCCTCCGTTATCCTGCACGCCTCCTGGTTTTTCCGCCATAGAGCCTATATAATCATATTGTCTTGTATAAGCTGGTTTGGATAACAGTATTCCTTCATCAGAAGAAAGATGTAGCTCTGCCATATTCATGGATTTTATGTGCCTGTTTTCTTTATCAAGCCCTGCAAATACTGCCCATATCTGAGGATTTAAGAAAATTTTGCCTTCTTCCTGTGTATGAGAACCTAAAGGTATATCGTGGTCTGTTCTTGCATACATGTAGTATTCGCCATCCCATCCATGCTCATCAATCCTATCACGCATTATATGATATTTATCCATATAGGATTTTTTATCTTCTTGGTATCCCAACATGCCTGCCAATTCAGAAAGTTGTTTTGCTGCCATGCACCATGCTATAGATAGCCAAACAGAAACACCTTTACCTTCTAGTCCTGCATAGTTAATACAGTCGTTCCAGTCTCCTCCCCATATTCTTATCAGCCCATAGAGTCCTGTAAAGTTATATAGAAAATCCACACTTCTTTTAATATGTTCATATACTGAAGCTGTAGTTTTGTTATTGAAATTTACCTGCTCATGTAAAAGTTCAGGTTTATTTAATTCTTTTATAATATCATACACTGCAAAAGTCAGCCACACAGTGTTGTCAGAGAAGTTCCTGTCTTTTAATGAGCCATCTATTATTGTCCTTGGAGCATATCCATTTTCATATTGATAGGATAACACCCTTTTTATCCTTTCCCATGCCAAAGGCGCATTCAAAACAGCGAGACAGTCGGTATCCTGGCTCATGTCGCGGTATCCGTTATGCCGGACCCTTGCCCATCTGCTTCCCATGTCAGTAGCATAAACCATCCATCCGTTTATTAAATTATCAAAATTCTCCCATGGGGTTTTAATTTTCACACGCCTGATACGGTCTTCATATTTTTCCATCATAGATGAATATTGGTTTTTGACCCATTCATTATCAGCAGTTACTATATCTTCTTTATTAAAGGATAACCCAATTACATAGTGTATTGTTTTCTGTTCATTTGGTTCTAATGTAATAACATTTTGCAGGGTAAAGCAAAGTTTTTCCACAATACAGTCGCTGTCTGTGCATCCTTTATTTTCCTCTAGCGCTTTAGGTCTCTGTTCGTCATTATATGCGCCTATGAAAGCAGTCCTTCTTGAATCATATCCTGTTATATTTTCAGATGAGGACATATAACCGTATATGGGAAGATTTCTTTCAGAATTGAACTGGTTATAAAAAAAGCCATATACACAGTTTTTATCCTTGTAAGATCCTCCTCTTGCCACATTATATCCCTGGGGCTTGTATGCAGAGTCGATATCTGTCTTTGCATATGGTATAAGTGATAGTTTTCTTACTTTATCTGACTCATTCTTTAAAGTCACGCTCCAAATCTCCATAAGTCCTTTGTTTGGAACAAATATCCTGACTTTTGATGATATATTCCTATACTTTAGAGATATTGTTGTGGAACCTGCTGTATGGATACAGGAATATCCTGAATACCCGTAGTTGATAGGAAGCCCGGCAAGTGACCAGTATTCATCTTCACACACAAAGAAATTACGATTCATGACAAGAGCTATACGTCTACCCATGTCATCTTGTGCAAATCCTTCTCCAAATCCCACTTGTGATGCAAATGTAATATATTCGTCGTTATACATATAGTTATACCAGTGTCTTGGCGTGTCCGGTCTGGTTATAACATAATCTTTACCTTCATTGGTATAATACCCGTACCACTCATAAGCCATTTTAGTCCCTCCTGCTGATTATATATTTCATACATACTTTATCTGATCTTATTCCGGTTTTTACCCTGAACAAAAAATCCGCATCCCATGCTTTAGCCATTTCTCCTCTTTCAGGAACACCAGTATTAAGCCCTATAACATTTAAGATTGATATTTTCTCGTATTCGATTGTTTGGATGTTTTTAATTTCAATTTTGGTATCGTTTACATAAACGACATCTTTATCTATTACCGGTTCCAAAAGCAACATCAGATGACCTTCAATATACCCTTGTTTATCCAGTGAAATGTCATCCTGAACAATAATTATTTCATCCTTAACCTCTATCTTCCTTATAAACGATATTATTCCCGCTTCTTTTGGATATGCTTCTTTTAGCTCTAATGACACAGTTCTATTATTTGTATCAAAAATAACATTTTTTGCTTTGTACATTGAACCTGCAAGCTGAGCGAATCCCGCTATATCTGGCAGGTTATGATATGATGACTGCATATTCCACAATGTATACCTTTCATCAGAAAAAGTCTTCTTGCTGTATGTGTCCGATCCGGTATCGATTATAACGGGTTTATCCTTTTCATATAATATAAAGTGACCTACATCATTATGATTATGTGACTCCCTGTTGTGCCCGCCCTTTATAGCAAAATAATGCATTTTGTTACGGAAAATAAAAACCTGAATATCTTCCATTATCTCCTGGTTTTTAGCTGTATATTTATAAGCCGAGAAACAATCCTTAAAACTGATAATATTTAAAAGCGATCTATATGGATGATAACATGATATTCTGACAGGCATATCAAACATGCATGCAAAATCTATCAGTGATTTATTACCAGTCATTTTCCCATATCTGTATATAAGATGAGTATCCAGATTTCCCGGTTTTGGACCGCTGTCAGCAAAGTTAACGAAATACTTATCAAAAATATGCATCTTCCTTATATAATCTCCGATATTGTATACAAGCTTATCCTTAAACTTGTCTATTTTGCCTTGTGACATCATATATAGTAAATCAAGAAAATCAAAATATGACGCGCCTGCTGCAGCCCAGTATGAAGGCCCTTCATCACAACCGCCTTCTGATCCATATGTATCCAACCAGTTGTCTGTATATAGCAGCATATCATCACATAATCTGACCAGTCTATTATGATTTTTTACAAATATAGCTGCAGTAAAAAGTATGTTTGAGTGGATCCATGGATTCCAGTTGTTTATTTTATGACCTTCAATATATCCTACATACCACCAGTTCTTCGCATACTTTTCAAAAGGAATTAATATCCTTTCTTCAATCTCTTCTTCAAGTCTTATGCATATCTGTTTGTCCTTTTTATCTATAGATTCTTTAATAAAGATGTATACAAGAGCAAGCAAGGAAGCTGTGGCTGCAGAAAAAAGATCAATATAAGATGCTTCATCACGCTCATACAGAAGAGGTAATCCATTTCTATTATGAGCCGGTATAACCCATGTGCTTTCTTCTAGAATAAGCCAGGTAAGGTCAGTAATTTTATCGATAAAACAACCTTTTCTATCAAAAAGCTCTCCTAGAATCAAATCAATCAGCATGCTCCTTCTAAGATAATATGGTTTTTGGAAGTCAGTACGGTTGCCAGTATAGTAAAACTGCATATATTCGCTTGCTTTTAATATTGGTAGTGCGGTATCAAGAGCAGTATATGCTTTATTTATCATCTCTTCTCTTTGTTGCATATCCACATTCTCTATTCCTTTGAGCACACTTTCTTTTAAAAGCTCAATGAAACATGCATTTGTCATTAATTTTTCATTGCAGGTAAAACCGCTAAACAATCTCATATTTGAATTCCTTTAATTTATTAGCTTTTCAGCCTTATTTATATTATGCCTTTTTTATTCATTTATGACAACTCTAACCTTAGCTCAATTTCATAGTTATTTCTTCTATTAAGTTCAACTTCATTCAGTAAATTAAGTATTATAAACAGTGAAAAAAAAAGATTTTTTAATGAGTTAGCAATTGCTTATTGACTAGCTCACAGCCATAAGTTATCCTAACATTGGCATGATAAATATTGTTCATGCCAGATATGGAGAAGCAATATGACATTGGATAAACTCAGTATCGGCAAATATGGAAGAATAATTGCAGTAAGAGGTAATGGCAGATTACGTCACAGGCTTTTGGATATGGGATTGACCCCCAAAGTTATAATCCACATGCAAAGAAAAGCGCCTATGGGAGACCCTATCAGCATATATTTACGAGGTTATGAGCTCACTTTAAGACTGGAAGATGCTTCAATGGTTGAAATTGAGGAGATTAATTTATGATAATAGCGCTTGCAGGTAATCAGAACTCTGGCAAAACCACTCTTTTTAATCAATTAACCGGTTCAAATCAGCGAGTGGGCAACTTCCCAGGCGTCACTGTTGATGTGAAAGAAGGTATTTATAGAGCTGATAAATCCATAAAAATAGTTGACCTTCCTGGCATATATTCATTATCTCCATACTCATCAGAAGAAATCCTGACCCGTGACTTCCTTATAAAAGAACATCCTGACGGAATCATTAACATTATAGACGGCACTTCACTAGAAAGAGGGCTTTATCTTTCCATGCAGCTTTTGCTGCTTAATATTCCTATGGTAATTGCAATCAACATGATGGATGAAGTGTATTCGAATGGTATAGTCATAAATACTGATACTTTAAGTGAGTTTCTAAAGGTTCCTATAATACCTATTTCGGCAAATAAGAATGAAGGTATAACAGACCTTATGCAAGCAGTAATAAACCTTGTCAGCAACAGATGTACACCGCCTAAACAGGATTTCTGTGCCGGCGCAGTCCACAGAACATTGCATGCTACAGCGCATATACTTGAAGACCATGCTCAAAGAGCAAACATACCTGCATCTTTTGCAGCCGTTAAGATTATAGAAGGTGACGAGCCTATAATGAAAGATCTTGCTTTAGGCAAAAATGAAAAAGACATGATTGAACATGGGATAGTTGAAATGGAAAATGAGTTATCTTTGGATAGAATGGCAGCAATTGCAGATATGAGATATCAGTATATTGAGGATTTATGCAAAAAAGCTGTCCTTCGTCCCAAGATTGACAAGCATCATGCAAAAACAATAAAGGTAGATAACTTACTTACTCACAAGATATTTGGTATACCAATATTCCTGGGTATAATGATGTTGATTTTCTGGCTTACTTTCGCAGTGATAGGCAGCTATCTTTCCGACTTGCTTTCTGGTGCAATAGATAACTTGGCAGTATTAACGTCAGCAGGCTTAAAAGCATATGGTATTAATCCTGTTGTGGAATCGTTGGTTATAGATGGAGTATTCGCAGGTGTTGGAAGCGTATTATCTTTTGTTCCGACTATTATTGTTTTGTTTTTTCTGTTGTCTTTGCTTGAAGATTCCGGTTACATGGCTAGAGTAGCATTTATCATGGACAAGCTTTTAAGAAAAATCGGACTTTCAGGCAAAAGCATTGTGCCTATGCTTATCGGATTCGGATGCACAGTTCCAGCAATAATGTCTACTCGCACATTAACTTCTGACAGAGATAAGAAAATGACAATATTTTTGACGCCTTTTATGAGCTGTTCAGCAAAACTTCCAATCTATGCAGTATTTACAATGGCATTTTTTGAAAATTATCGTGCTCTGGTTATGATCGGTATGTATCTGATTGGTATAGTTCTTGCAATTATTGCAGCTTTGATATCCAAAAAACTAGTGTTCAAGGGCAATCCTATCCCTTTTATAATGGAGTTGCCTAATTACAGGTTGCCTACATTTAAGAACACAATGCTTCTATTATGGGAAAAAACAAAAGATTTCATAACAAGAGCATTTACAATAATATTTATTGCATCCATAATAATATGGTTTTTAAATAAATTCGACATAAGATTTAACGTGGTGCAAGACAGCAAAGACAGCATTCTTGCATTAATCGGTTCCATTATTGCTCCTATATTTATACCTCTTGGTTTTGGTAACTGGATGGCTTCAACTGCTCTTATTACAGGATTTATGGCAAAAGAAGCAGTGGTATCTACATTTGCTGTGCTATTAAGTACAGGAATGGATAATATGTCGGGACCGCTAGCAAATCTGTTTACGTCAATTTCAGCCTTTTCCTTCCTTCTTTTTACTCTTTTGTATACTCCTTGTGTTGCAACAGTAGCTGCAGTAAAACGGGAATTAGGAACTAAGTCAATGTTTGTAGTAATACTTTTACAGACAGGACTGGCTTATATAGTAGCACTGGTATTTTACCAGTTAGCAATGTTGATAGGGTGATATCATGAAACTTATAGATTATGTTATAATAGCAATTGTCGCTTTGGTAGTAACCTTAGTGATCTGGTACCTTGTAAAGAATCGGAAAAAGGGCTGTTCATCATGTAATACATGCTCATCATGCCCTTACAGCGGACAATGCAATGATGAAAAAAAAGAAAAATAAGAAAATTAAAAATACCGATGCTCAAATCGCTTTAAGGATGCTTATAGCTTCTTTATGCTTTGCGCTTATATCAGTAATACTGGTTACTGTTATTAAGAAATTCCCAGATTTTGCAAACGGTGTATATACAAAATGGTCTGTTACTGCTATGCATACGTTATCAAAAGTATTCTCATTTGTCAGATTTTCTGTTGCTGAAGTGCTCATATACATCATTTCTTTAGTCTTCATCATATCCTTGGTCATACTTATAAACAACTTAGTAAAGAAAAAAGGAAAGCTAGGCAGGTTATTCAAATATCTAACCAGCTGGATACTCACAGTATCCATAATCACTTTTCTTTTTTATGCGTTATGGGGCGGCATGTATTATACCAAAGGAATAAGTAACTACATTAATATCAGTGAAGAAGACATAAAAGAAAGATCAGTCGAGGAACTAGCCGCATTAAACAGATATCTTATTGATAAAGCTAATGAACAGGCAGAAAAAGTAACCCGAAATGAACAAGGATATTATACAGGATATGAATTTAACAGGAACGCTTCTCTTACTGCAAGAAAAGTCAGTGAAATTACAGGAAAAGAAGAAGCTATACCCAAATATGTTCTAGCCTCCAATCCATGGTCATATACGCAGACCTCAGGAATTTTTATTTTCCTTACAGGAGAAGCTAATATAAACTCAAACAATCTTGCAATCGCCTTACCCTTTACATGTGCTCATGAGCTTGCTCATAGAAATGGGATTACTTCTGAAGATGAAGCAAACTTCTTTGCATTTTATACCTTAAATAATTCAAAGGATATAAATCTGTTATACAGTGCTTACTCAATGGCATTGATATACACAATGAATTCCTTGTACTCAAAAGATGCAGAATTACACAAGCAGCTTACAGCAACCTATTCTAATTTATTAAGACACGATTATGACAGATATTCCGAGCACTGGGACAGGTATGAAGGGAAAATTTCAAAAATATCCAGCAAGACGAACGACGCATATCTTAAGGCGCAGGGGCAATCTGACGGAATTTACAGTTATGGACAAGTTACAGATATAATGCTTGCATGGTTTGAAAAAGAAATACAGTAAAATTCTTTTATTATATGAAAGAAGGCTTTTATGGAAATCTGGGATCTTTATGATAAGAACAGGCATCCTCTAGGTAAAACTAAAATACGCGGTGAGAAATTCGATAAGGATGATTATCATATCGTCGTACATGTGTGTATATTCAACTCGAAAAATGAAATGCTTATTCAACAAAGACAGCCATTCAAAAAGGGCTGGCCTGGTTTATGGGATGTTACCATAGGAGGAAGCGCTTTACAGGGTGAAGATAGCAGCGCATGCGCTAAAAGGGAGATATTTGAGGAGATAGGACTGGAAATGGATTTTGAAAATAAGCGTCCTTTTCTGACAGTGCATTTCGCATTCGGTTTTGATGATTACTACATAATCGAAGAAGATGTGAATTTAGATACCTTGAAGCTGCAACCTGAAGAAGTAGCAGCAGTAAAATGGGCAGATAAGGAAACCATTATAAAGCTTATCGATAATACAATGTTTGTCCCGTATCACAAGAATCTGATTGGATTGCTTTATGACCTTAAAGACCAAAGAGGAGCGCACTACAAATAACTGAAGGTGGTTTATCATGTATTTTATAGAAAAGACAAAATTAACTGAATTAGATATAGTTATGGAGATATTCGCTCAAGCTAAAAATGCTCTGAAAAGGATGAATATAGACCAGTGGCAGAACGGATATCCCTCAAAAGAAGTTATACTTGATGATATACAGAAAAGTATTAGTTATGTTTTAAAAGAAGATAAAAGAATAATTGCTACAGCAGCAGTGTTCATAGGAAACGAACCGACATATGACAGGATATTTGACGGAGTGTGGATTACAGATAATATGCCCTACTGCGTCATACACCGCATAGCAGTAAAAGACGAATATAAAGGACAGAATATAGCATCAAAAATAGTAAGTTTTTCTGAAGAACTAGCTCATGACAATAAAGCTGCCAGTATACGCGTTGATACGCATCGAGACAACATTCCCATGCAGAAAATGTTACAAAAGAACGGTTTTATATATTGCGGTATCATATATCTTAAAGATGGCAAGGAACGCTTTGCATTTGAAAAATCTATATAACCTGTATATTCGGAGTGCCTACAGAGGTCTTTCATTTATACTTATAGGCTCGCCGAAAGGATGGATGACTCCGTATTTTATACCTACAGAAACGCATTTTTTGATTATTTCCTTATCCATCTCAACTGCGTTTTGTCTCATATCTTTATTCATGTGAGCTATATTGCATAACTCATGATGCCATGGAAGATGAAATGACCACAACAGGATATCTGTTTTATCAGTGTAATCTATCTGTTTGCATATATCAAATCCTACGTCTTTTTCAAAACTATATGACAGCTCGATAGCATCTATGGACGCATTTGCCATTTCTTCATATTTTTGATATGTGAGATGATTAATACCTCCGGAAGTTATGCCCAGCTTCCAGTTATCATTTCAGTTTTTGCATTTGGCATATTATTAATCCTCGTAAAATTTATTCTCACAAATTTCGTCAAGACAGTACCTGCCATATATAACTGGCCGTTTGTTTATCCACCTTCCGTTCGTAAAGTCCGGAATAGCAACTGGATGACCTCCCATTGCAACAGATTCCTCTGACAAGCATGTTATACTCATCCACGCAGCCATGTCGTATGCGTCTATAGGCGTGTCCGTACAATTCTTGACTGATTCCAAAAATGCCCTTAATGATAGATAATCCATCCCGTCATGACCTGCTATTAAACCTTTATTCCTGTACCATTTCCATAGAGGATGCTCGTACTGTTCATAATATTTTTCAAAACTTTCCCATTCATGATCCCAGCCCTTAGCAGGACTTATGCCATCTATAAAAAATGACATCTTATCTTCTAACCATATTGCTTTTGTACCCTGAAGCCTGTTGCCTCTGGAATATGGTCTTGGAAGAGAGGTATCATGTATTAATAGTATAGTCTGCCCATGAGCGCACTTAATCATTGTCGTAACAACATCCCCAAGCGCGAAGTTTCTATCCGCATTTTCAAAGTCATGACCTTTATGTGCTTTAATCCACTCATTTATACCACCTGATTTTGAAGCCATTGAACAAAGATATGTCATCCTGTTACCTCTATTTATCGATAACCATTTGGATATCGGACCTAATTCATGTGTTGGATAAAGGTCCCCATTACGGTTTAAGTAATTATTAAGCCTGTAATGACGATTTTCCCGGCCCATTGCTACTTCAGCACGTAAATCATGCTGATACCCTCCTTGTGCATGTATAAGCTCGCCAAAAACACCTTGCTTAACCATATTTAAAACCGTCATTTCAGTTTTACCATAACAGCAGTTCTCCAGTATCATGACAGGTATTTTTGTTCTTTCATAAGTCTTTACAAGCTGCCAGCACTGATCTATAGACGTAGCGCCTCCGACTTCTGAAGCGGCGTATTTCCCTGCTTCCATGAAATCTATACATATGTCGAAATGAGTCTCCCATGATGAAGGCACAATCACGGCATCAATATCCTTACGATCAAGCAGCTCTTTATAATCCAAAGTAACAAAAGGCCTTTTTGAAGTTTTTTTCATAACAGCATCAGCTGCAGAATTAGCCCTGTCTTCATAGACATCGCAGACTGCTGTAACATTAACATCATCCATTGATTGTAATACAATATTCAGAAGCCCGCTTCCCCTCTTGCTCAACCCTACAAAAGCAAGATTTACTGACTTCTTGGGTTCCTTATTCATAAAATCGCCTCCGTAAAATACTCAATTGTATGTGGCTTTCAATATATCCACACCAAGACATTATAGCATAATACCTCATTCATTAAATCACTACCTTTTATATTTAATTATACATAGTATTGATATATAATAAGTTACAAAGCAAGGAAATAAATATATATTACTGAATCCTTGCTATATAAAATTTTACGAGGTGACTATGAATTCAAGGGAAAGACTCCTGACTGTTTTAAAAGGCGAAATACCTGACCATGTTCCTGTTTCTCCAGATATTTCACAAATGATACCTATCCGAAGGACAGGATTGCCATACTGGGATATATATCTATATCAACGGATACCGAAATGGAAGGCCTATATTGATAGTGTGAAATATTTCGGATTTGATTCTTTGATGGATGGATTCGCAAATATACAGTTTGAGGAACTTGGGGAGTTCGATGATACATGGACAGAAGTTATAGTGCACAAAGATGATTTAAAGATTGTCACACAGAAATACCGTACAGAAAAAAACCAGAAAATATGGGAGCCTCTAGTTAGCGTATACCATAGGAACAATCCTCCTTCATGGGATGTGCATCCGCATTTGGTAAAGCTTCCGCTTATTCCTGACAAATATGAACGAGTAGAAGATATCTCAAAATGGCCTACAGGAGAAGCTTTGCTAAAATGGGTAAAAGAAGAGATGGGTAATCATGGGCTCGTAGGAATAACTTGCGGAACTTCCATTGTTTTGAAGAATACAGAAATGGTTTATGATTTCTATGATAATCCCAACAAATATTACGAAAAGCGTGACCAGCTGATTGAATACTATGAAAAAAGGCTTCATAAGTTAATGTCTTTACAATATAAACCGGATTTTATCGGGACAGGTGGTTCAGGATCTTTAATATTCCAAACACCAGATATATTCAGAGAACTTGCTTTACCGATAATAAAAAGGGTTGCTTCATTATGCAAACAGTATAATATACCCTCACATGTGCACTCCTGTGGACCTGAAACAGCTTTAGTAAAAATACTTTCTGAAGAAACTGATCTAACAGTTATTGATCCTCTGGAAATACCTCCTATGGGAGATTGTAACTTGAAAGAGCTGAAAAAACTATATGGAGATAAGATTGTTCTTAAAGGCAATCTTCATACCACTGAAGTCATGTTAAGGGGAACTGTTCAAGATGTAATCAATGCATGCAAACAAGCTATTGATGATGCTGCAGAAGGCGGAAAATTCATTTTGTCGACAGGAGACCAGTGTGGTAGGGATACACCTGACGAAAATCTTTTTGCTATGGTTGAAACTGCCAAGACTTATGGCAGATATTAAATATTTTATCAATTAAATTTTTTAAAGGGGTAAAAGAAATGAAGAACTTGAAAATCAAAAAGAAAACAGCAGTATCTTTTGTTTTAATCATATTGATTACAGCTGCTATTATGGCTTCCTGCGTAAAACCACCGGCACCTAGCACACAGCCTTCACAGCCGAATGTATCGCCATCACCTTTAGCATCACCTTCAGAAAGTCCGGTACAAAGCGAGACGCAAGAACCTACAGCTACTCCGTCTCCAACTCCGAGTCCAACACCCACACCGGCTTCTTCACCAACTGCAACTCCAGTTCCAAGTGCCACACCTGTTCCGAGCTCTACTTTAGCACCATCAGCAACATCAACTCCGACTTTAACATCCACACCGGTACCTACACCAACTGCAACTGCAGTTCCAAGTGCAACACCTTCTTTATTTGGTATATCCGACGCATTCGCTTCAGGTACCAAGGAAATTACTGTTCGGTTTAGTTCCCCAGCACAAACTAGTGCCGTTCTTGTATTAAAAATGGGGACACAAGATGTGTCTGGAACCAGTTTAATCTGGGCATCAGACAGAAGTTCAGTGAAGATAACAAAGACAACATCATATGCTGCTGGAGACTATACTGTAAGCATATCTGATGTGTCCAAATCATTTAAAATCGAAGCAGAAAATTTAGCACAAATCAGTATCAATGCTGAACATATTTTTGCTGCAAATAACCAGGATTTGAAAGTATCGTTTGAAAACCAGTATGGTGCAGTTCTATCTTTATCTGCATACACAAGCTTTACATTAAATGCTTCATGCCCAACTAAACCTGCTATAACTTTGGGCATATCCAAGAATTCTGCTGGATTCATATTATCAGGAGCGCAAAACCTTGCAGCTAATGATGTAGTCCGTCTTATAATAGTGGAAAATACAACAGGGACTGCAGTAACAAAAGATATTACGATCAGTGAATCACCTAAGGTGACTTCCTTCTCATTCGGACAGCTTCAGATTGCTTCAGGCAGTTCTAAGGTTTTAGTGAGTTCTTCAGGCCATTATATTACAGTGAATGCAAAAGACCAATATAATCAGACATATACAATACTTCCAACTGATGTAGGCCTTAACAAGCCCGTTATACTCACAAGTTCAGATACTTTGATAATTGATGCTTCTAAGATAACAGTTTCAGGTGGGAAATTATATTTCCCTACAGGCTCAATAGGCAGTAAAGAAGGAACCGTTACATTGACTGCTGTAGGACAGACAATTTCCTCTTCCATACAGATAACCGTCAGTTCTTCATCAGTAATAACAACTCTTAATATAACTGGAGCAGAAGGAATCATATATGTAAATGAATGGACTGCTGTTAATGCAACAGCAAAAGACCAATATGGCAATAATATCGCTTTAGATACTTTGGACGGAAGCAAGTTAATGATGATATCAAGTAATGCCTCGGTAATACCGAATGCAAATATAAGATTCAATATAGTAAACAAAAAAATTGAGATTAAAGGTATTACTGACGGTTTGGCAACCCTGCATATTTCATATAATAGTATTGCTCAGGGTTCATTGGATATCCAAATTCTGGCTACACCAGTGCCAACATATATTACCGACGTGAGCATTCCAGTTTATTACCAGAAAAATTCTGTATTTAAGTTATCTGCAGATATAATAAAAATAGCTGATCAGTATGAAAAAGAGATAACACTGACTTCTTCACATTCCATTATCGTGACATCCTCTAATATTTCAGGTGCGAAATTTACAGAGGGCATAGTGACAGGAGCAGGATATACAATGAATGCACCTGCAACATCGGGTATGTATATGCTTACATTCACTCTTAAAAACGGAGCTGCAATAGTAAGCACATACGATGTTACTCTGGTTGTGGTGGATGATGACAAAATTGTAAATTACCAGATACAGGATATATCAGCAATGTATGGGGGAGCTTCTGACACATCTACTGATACAGGTCATTGGAAGCCTATAGCGATAGTCGGCAAACTTGCTTCGAACCAATTTGTCAACTTAGCATACACAGGTACCCTTCCAACGGGAATCGACCAAATAACATGTACTAACTCATCTGGAGCTAATAATTTCATTATAGAGGATGTTGCAGGAGTAAAGACTTTGAAAGCTCAGAATGTAATAGGAACAATGAGTACCTCAATTAAAATTTGGAAATCAGGACAGGAAATCCATAGCATTAATGTAACCGCTTCAGGAACTGCTCCTGTACTTACGACATTAAATGCATCTTCATCAAATATCACTAAGAGTTTATCAGCAGGCTCCTTCCAGATAGCACCTTATGTTGTTGCATTGGACCAGTATGGGGTAGCTATGACGCTTGCTACAATACCAGGCGGTATAACATATATGACCACGAAACCTGCAGTAGCTACTATAAATTCATCAGGTATTGTAACTCCCATATCAACAGGTATATGTGAAATTAAAGCATATTTTAACTCATATGATAAAACTTTAGCCATAAACTTGACAGTTAATTAATTTATCAGCATTAGGCAGGTATATTTAAGCAAGGAGCGTATATGGAATTTAGATCATTAAAAGAAAATGAATTAAAGGAATGGACAGCTTTCTGCGGTTCGGTATTTCCTGTAGGTGAATCATACTTCATGCGTCATTATGTGAATGACCCTTACAGGGATATAAATGGGATATTTATTTCCAAAGATGATACCGGCATAACAAGCTCTGTAAGAGTTTTTACAAGATACTTGAGAATAAAAGACAGTATTATAAAAGTAGGGGGTATTGGCGAAGTATGTACAAAACCTTCCCACAGGGGTATGGGCTTGAGCGCTAAGCTTTTAGGTATGGCTATCGATTATATGTATAAGAATGATATGCCGCTCTCCATTTTGCACACTGGCACTAATCACCATTATGTCAAGCAGGGATGGTTTTCCATATGTTCCTACTATAAAGTTTATAGATTAAAAAAGACTGAATTGAAATCTGGATATTCAATAGTAAAATCCTCCCCAGCTGATATTGATTTATTGAAGAAACTGTATGAGGAATTTGCACACAAGCTGAGCCCTGTATATATAAGAAATGATGAATACTACGACAAATGGGTAAGAAACGAGCTTAGTAATACATATCTGCTTATTAAACAGAATCAGGCTGTGTCATATGCGGACTGTGTGTTAAGGGAAAGACAAGGTGTCGTGGTAAAGGAATATATAGGCGGTAATGAGATGGATATGATGAAACCTTTTCTTTATAGCATATGCCAGAATGAAAACTGGCCTAAGATATGCGCAGTATCCGCTCCTTTTGCTAATGATATAAACTTTATGAAGTTCTATGATTACGGGCAGATGTTCAGGATTAACAAACCTTTTGAGATATCAGGAAAAACGATCCGTTATGAAGAGGATCTTCTTCCATATTTATCTGATTTTCCTGAACTGTCAATTGATGGGTACTGATTATCTTATCTGACCGTTACCCTCGATTATATATTTGTATGTAGTAATCTCATTTGCCCCCATCGGGCCTCTTGCATGTAGCTTTTGAGTACTTATTCCGATTTCTGCTCCAAGACCAAATTCACCTCCGTCAGTAAATCTGGTGGAGGTATTTATATATACGCATGCAGCATCTATCATTTCCTGGAATTTCTTCTTGTTTTCGGCTATATCAGTTATAATACCTTCGGAATGTTTTGTTCCATATTTATTTATGTGCCTTATAGCTTCATCAATACTGTCAACTACCTTTACAGCTAATATATAGTCTAAAAATTCAGTTACCCAGTCATCTTGTACGGCTGGTATAGCATTTTTTAATACCTTTATTGATCTTTCACATGCTCTTAACTGGACATTATAAGGTGATAGTACAGTTTCTATTCTGGGTAGTATTTGTGTATAAACATCTTTATGAACCAGTAATGTCTCTATCGCATTGCATACGCCTGGACGCGAGCATTTTGCATTTAAAACAATATCTATTGCATATTTCTCATTGAAGATTCTGTCTATATACAGATGACAATTACCCGTTCCTGTTTCAATTACAGGTATAGTCGCATTTTTGATAACAGAAGCGATAAGATCGGCTCCTCCTCTAGGGATAAGAAGGTCTATATAGTTATCTGCTTTCATCATCTGAGTCGCTGTATCCCTACTTGTATCCTCTATAAGCTGGATACTGTCCATATTTATACCAAGCATACCCAGTGCATCCCTCAGAACCTTCACAATAGCTTTATTTGAGTTTATTGCGTCAGAACCGCCTCTTAGTATGACTACGCTGCCTGCTTTGAAACAAAGCCCTGCAGCATCAGCAGTGACATTCGGACGTGATTCGTATATTATTCCGATGACGCCCATCGGAACGGATATTTTCTTTAGCTTCATACCCTGAGGCATATCCTTTTCATATAGGATCTTTCCAATAGGATCAGTAAACATAGATGCTTCTAAAAGCCCGTTTGCCATACCTTCTATTCTAGCAGTGTTAAGAATAAGCCTGTCTACTAGAGACTCTTTAGTGTTCTTTATTCTTGCAGCAACTACATCTTTATTGTTGGCATCAAGAATCGCTTTGCTGTTTTTTATAAGAAGCTCAGCCATCAGTTTTAATGCATTATTTTTCTTATCAGTATCTATTCCGATTAACTCTTCTTTTGCTTTTTGTGCTCTTATACCTAATTCATCAATATACGGCATGACTTCCTCCTGGCTTTTATTACTTTCTGGTAAACAATGTCCCTATATTTTCCCCATCGAGTAAAGAAGATATGTTCTTCATATTATTTCCGTTTATAATTGCCATTTTTATATTATTCTCCAGACATGTCTTTGCTGCAGAAAGTTTAGTCTTCATACCGCCTCTTCCTAAGGAGCTTATGAGGTCTGATGCATAAGATTCTATCTTATCATCAATATCTGTAACTATATCAATTATATGAGCATCGCTATTTTCATTTGGGTCCTTATTATATAATCCGTCAATATTCGACAAGATTATGAGAAGATCCGCTCCTATGAGCTTTGCGACCATAGCTGATAATGTGTCATTATCTCCAAAGGAATCTACTATTGCGAGCTGGTCTGTAGATATGGCATCATTTTCATTTACTATTGGTACTATACCCATATTAAGAAGACCCTTGAAAGAGTTATATGCATTTTCTGCCTTAACAGGATTTTCTGTAACATCCCTAGTAAGCAGTATCTGGCCTACAGTTATAGAATATTCAGAAAAAAGTTTGGAATATATATGCATAAGCTCACATTGCCCTACTGCTGATAATATCTGCCTTTCAATAAGATTTTTTGGTTTCCTATTAATATTAAGTTTACCGAGCCCTACACCCACAGCACCTGAAGTAACAAGAATGACTTTTTTACCTTTATTCGTAAGTTCAGCTATTTCCCTGACTAAAAGCTCCATGCTTTTCAGATTCATCTTGCCGTTTTCATGCGTAAGTGTGTTTGTTCCGACTTTTATTACTATTTTCTCTGCTTTTTCTAATTGCGTCCTCATATCAGTTCCATTTCACGAGTTTAATATTTCCTATCGCTCCTATCTTATCGTCCATAATTGCAACAGCTCCTATAACTTCTTCAAAAGAATTTACCCACTCCAAAGCAAAAGATATATCCTCAATGTTTTTTATTCTGTTGCACAATGCAGTAGCAAATGCATCAGCTACAGCTGAGGTTTTACATATAACTACCGCAGCATCGGCTTTTCCCATACTGAAAGAGTGTCCGACTGTCGCAGATGATGTGCAAATCCCGACAGGAAAGATTTCTTTTGGTATTTCGATGGCAAACTTGTTTGATAAAACCGATTTGCCTGCGAATATTCCGATTTTCCTATCTTTATCTGACTTTATATATATATCACCGCCATTTTCTATGAATATCTGTTTTGATTGATCGGAAAGTTTATCAGCAAGCATATCATTAATCGCTCCGGCTACAGCTGCAAATGGTCCGACACCTGCAAGCTTTGCAGCTTCTACCATAATTTTCGCTACACCTTCAGCTTTCTCGTATTCAATCGGTACTAGCGAAGTGAAAAATTCCTGATTCTTTTCGATTGCGGCATATATATCGTGTCTAAGAGTCCTTACAATCTTCAAAACCTGTTTTGAGTAATTCTCATCAGTGCCTATCATAAGATCAGTCTCTTCTACGCAGACATTATACCACTTAAGCTCATTAGAAAAAGATTTCCTATAATCTCTTATCTGATACATTACATCTATCCTCTACAATTCTACGGATATTATCCGTATGGGACAAGCATTTATACAAAGCTGGCATACTACACATTTGTCTTTATCAAAATGAAGACAATCGTCCTTTCCCATTGTAAGCGCTTGAGTAGGACAAACAGCTGTACAGCTTCCACAGTTTATACATTGTTTTTCATCCCATATTATCGCTTCAGCATATATTTCATATTTTATCTTCAAATCCTTAAAATATTCCAGTGCTAGTTTGAGATTCTCATCTTTTCCTTTTATCTCTAGAATCATATTTCCTTTATTTCCATATTCTATATTAGCATTAAGGATATTAGTCATAACATCATATTTTTTAACAAGTTCATATATTATAGGCCTAGTGACGCAGTCTTTATCAAATGTAAGTTTCAGTTTTAGCTTGCCCATTATTTTATCTCCCTTATTTCCAGCGAATTAACCCTGCTTTCAAAAGGCAGGTCTGTAACTTTATCAGTCAACTCAAAAGATCCTTTATTTATCCAGTCTTTTAAAGTAAGCGCGATATTACGTGCTACGTATAAAGATGATAAAGGAGCAGTATGAACATTCTTTCCATTGAATTTAACAGTCCCGCTTCTCAGCTCGGCATAATTAAACTTTTTATCGATATTTACATTACCGGATTTATCCACAAGCTTTGTATATATCTCAGAATTTTTTACAGAAACGAATTTTAGCATATCTTCATCGAGAATCGGTATTGGCACGCCAATTCCCACAAAAAGTGTAACTCCATACCTATCAAATACCGCTCCTCTGACATATTTCGTACTCATATGCTTAATATCCCCAATAACTGCCAAAGTTGCCGCATTTACAATTGGAACACCATTTGCAGTTCTTTCCACATCCACCTTATGTTGGGTACCCTGCCATGCGACATATCCTATGCCTCCGCCTAAAAATATCCTAGTCCCGACTCCAATTGTCCGCATATACGGATCATTCAACAAAGGGCTGAGCTCTCCGGATGTACTGTATGTGATATTCCCATAGTTGGGAAGCAATGTCCCCATATATGTATATATAGTCTTATTAGTTGAGTTGGTAGCTGCAGGATAATTCTGGTAAGCGTTTCTCGGATTATACATGTATGCCTGATTTATATTATCTTTGTTTATAGTTGTGAGGATTTCTTTTCGCGGATAACAGTCAGTACCGTTTGAAAGCGCATGCAGTTTAATATCCTTTCCAGCAATCAAGTCTTCTATTACATGACCCCCACCGTATTCCATACCTCTTTTTACAGATACTTCAGTAGCTCCAATATATGTATCAACAGCTGCAAGACCTCCGTATGCAGGCACATCGTTCAGCATTATGCTTTGCATTCTTATTGGAGGATTTGAATGTCCGAAATTGATGAATACTCCTGACGAGCACATAGGTCCAAATGTTCCGGTAGTCACAACATCAACCATTTCGTAAGTTTCCTTATAGCCTTTTTCTTTGATTATGTCTATTACTTCCTCTGCTGTAACAACAACAGCCTTGCCTTTTTTTATCTTTTCATTTATCTGGGCAATGGATCTCATAATACCCTCCTTGCTAATTAGAGTAATTATATATTCAAACCGCTATTTTGTAAATTGCATAATAGCACTGGATTAATCATCTTGTTAATAAAAAAATGTTGTGTTAACATTGTAACAATGCATATGGAGGCATTTATGGGTATCGAAAACAGACTTACAGAAGGTAATGTAGCAAAGCAACTGATTAAATTCAGTCTTCCTTTGTTGCTTTCAAATATTGTGCAAGCATTGTATTCTGTAGCAGATATGCTCATTGTCGGCTGGTACAGCGGCACATATACAATGTCAGCAGTAAATATAGGCGGCCAGATTACAATGGTAATAACCAACTTTGTAATAGGGCTTGCAGTTGGCGGTACCGTGCTTATCGCACAGTATATAGGGGCAAAAAAACATGAGGAAGTAGACAAGACGATTGGTACATTGTTTACGGTTATGGGTATTCTTGCTCTTTTCTTTTCCATATTCATGACATTCTTCACTGATGTCATGTTAAAGGTTTTGAATACGCCGTCTGAATCATATGACATGGCAAAAGATTATGTTCTTATATGCATGTGGGGTATTGTATTCGTATTCGGGTACAATGCAATAAGCGCTATATTAAGAGGTATGGGAGATTCCAAGAGACCTCTTGTTTTTGTAGGTATAGCTTGTGTTATTAATGTATTTTTAGATATATTGTTTGTCGGTTACTTCAACATGAGTGCAGCTGGTGCAGCTATTGCAACTATTATTTCTCAAGCAATATCAATGATTCTTGCGGTAATATATCTTAAAAGAAGCAAGTTCATATTTAATTTCCATCACAAGAGCTTCAGAATACACAAAGATAAAATAAGGCTTTTATTAAAAGTCGGAATTCCTTCTAGCGCTCAGAATGTGATTGTAGGAATATCTTTCTTAGTTCTTACATCTATGATTAACGATATTGGAGGAGTCACAGCATCAGCAGCTGTCGGTATAGTAGGCAAGTTTAATTCCTTTGCAATACTTCCTGCAGCTGCGATGAGTGCTTCTGTCTCTGCTATGGCAGCTCAGAATATTGGCGCAGGGTTTTATAAAAGAGCATCCAAGACACTTACAACCGCTATTATGATATCTTTTTCAATAAGCGTAATAATTTTCGCTTTTGTACAAATTTTTCCTGAAGCTATTCTTATTGCTTTTAAGGCTGAGCCGGATGTCATTAAAATAGGTGTCAGTTATCTTAAGTCTTTCAGTTATGATTATCTGGTCGTGCCTTTCGCGTTTTGTTTTAACGGATTATTAAATGGCGCTGGCTATTCAATTATTTCTATGATTTCAAGCACAGTCAGTTCCTTGGTGTTTCGAATCCCCTTGGTGTTATTATTCGCTAAAGTTTTGCAAACAGGCGTAGGGGGGCTTGGTTATGCTGCGCCAATAGCAACTTTTTTTTCAATGCTGATAGGCGGTTATTTCTTTTTTTCTGGCAGATGGAAAAATGACAAGCTCAAAATTAAAAATTCTGAGCCTGTCTGATACATGTTATATTTATTAACTTTTCCTGTAATGACAGTTTTATTCCGCTAAAGCATGCATAAGCACATCATCCATGTTCTTTACTGGTGTAATCTGCAGTTCATCCAAAATCTGTTTTGGGACATCCGCTAAGTCTCTGACATTCTCCATAGGAATTAACACCTGCCTTACATTTGCTCTTCTTGCAGCGGACAGTTTCTCTTTTAACCCTCCAATAGGAAGTACTCTTCCTCTTAAGGTAATTTCGCCTGTCATTGCGACATCTCTTCTCACTTTTTTGTTTGATAGAGCAGATATTATTGCTGTGGCAAGAGTTATGCCTGCCGAAGGCCCATCTTTCGGAACAGCTCCTTCTGGAACATGAACATGTATATCTTTATCCTTATAGAAGTCAGGGTTTATAGCCAGTTTTTCTGTCTGTGAGCGTATATAGCCTATTGCGGCTTTTGCAGACTCCTTCATGACATCACCAAGTCTTCCGGTAAGTTCTATATGTCCTGTCCCGTTCATAATATTTACTTCTATAGTGAGAGTATCCCCTCCAACTTGAGTCCATGCAAGACCCCTTGCAATACCTATTTCATCTTGGTCGAATGTCGTATCATACAGATATCTTTTAGGTCCTAAAAAATCCTCAATATTATCAACAGTCACCTTAATCGTATCCGTTTCATCAAGCTGCATCTTTGTCGCGGCTTTTCTGCAAAGAGAAGCTATCTCACGCTCAAGATTCCTTACGCCTGATTCTCTAGTGTAGTTGCTTATGACATTCATTAATACATCTTTTGTTATAGACAGCTGCTTTTTAGTCATACCATGTTTCTTGAGTTGCTTTGGAATTATATACTTATTCGCTATATGCATTTTTTCTTCTTCAGTATATCCTGTGACCTCTATGACTTCCATACGGTCTAGCAAAGGCCTCGGTATGGTTTCTGTAGTATTAGCAGTTGTTATGAACATAACATGGCTTAAATCCAATGATATCTCAAGATAATGGTCTCTAAAGGAGTTATTTTGTTCAGCATCCAGCACTTCCAGCATAGCGCTTGCAGGATCTCCACGAAAATCATTTCCTAGTTTGTCAATCTCATCAAAAAGTATTAAAGGATTCATTGAACCTGCCTGTTTAATCGCTTTTGCAACTCTTCCCGGCATAGACCCTATATATGTTCTTCTATGGCCTCTTATTTCCGCTTCATCCTTAATACCTCCTAAGGACATACGTACATATTTACGATTAATAGATTCAGCAATTGATTTAACTATTGATGTTTTACCAGTTCCTGGAGGTCCAACAAGACATAATATCGGAGAATTGAAATCACTGCTTAATTTCTTTGCTGCAATATATTCAATTATCCTTTCTTTTACCTTGTTTAATCCGTAATGATCTCTTTCTAGTATTTTCCTGACATGTTTTATATCTAATTTTTCTTTAGTGTGTATGCCGAAAGGAAGCTCTATCAGAGTTTCCATATATGAGCGTATAACAGATGCTTCCGGAGACATTGGAGACATCTTTGAAAGTTTGTTCATCTCTTTTTTAAGTTTTAACCTGACTTCCATGGGATATCTTTTAGAATCTATAGCTTTGATGAACTCACTCATCTCATCTTCATCTATAATCTCGTTGTACTCTCCAAGTTCCTCTTGTATAGCTTTTAGCTGTTCGCGAAGATAGTATTCCTTTTGTTTGTCATCAATAGTGCTTTTGACTTTTGTGGCAAGATCTCTTTCCAGCTTCAAAATCTCTATCTCATTAGCCAGTAAAGGAAGCAGTTTGTCTGCTCTGGTTATTCCATCCAGTTCATCTATAAAAGACTGCACTACATCCGGTTTTAGTACCATGGAACCGACCATAGCATCTGCTACTATACCTATATCATCTGCTGCAACCGCACTGAAATATCCTTCATGCGATATCCTTCCTAGAAGAGTGACATATTCTTCATAAAGAGTGGTAAGCTTTCTGTGCATTGCTTCCAATGCATTGCTTGCTGAAATAACAGCTTTTTTTATTTCTGGTATAGAGACTATTGCTGTGTAATATCCTTTTATTGTTACTGTATCTTCAAGCTTGGCACGTTTGATTCCTTCAACTAGAATCCTGCATGTCCTCCCTGGCAGTCTTAATACTTGTTTTACGTTTGCAATTGTACCATATTCATACAGATGCTCTTGTTTTGGATTCTCTACTGATGCATCTTTTTGCATAACTAGAAAAACCTGTCCGTTTTCCTCCATAGCTTTTTCCAATGCAAGAATAGATTTCTCCCTTCCCACATCAAAATGAGTTACCATGCTTGGTATAACCGCTACAGCACGAAGTGGTATGAGAGGTACTTTTGAAAACTGTATATTTTCTGAATCTTCTTTAATACTGGAAGCCAAATCTGGTATGTCCAGCCCTTCTATAGTGTCTTTATCATCAATTATCTTTTCTAATTTATTCTTTTCATCTTCCATATCTTTTTTCCTTATGTTTAAGCCGTGATATTATCACGACCGATTTTAGTGTACTTATTATTCTACCAAATATTTTATACTAATGCAAAAATTAATGACTTGATGGTCACTCATCAGTTTTCTCTTTAATCTTTATCCTGTCTATACCATCATCAACTGCAGATGCTTTATTCATTATATCCTCTTTTACAGACGGTTCCTTATTCCCATAACGTACTTTTATATATTCCTCTGTAAAATCCTCAAAAACATCATTAACAAGAATATCACCATTCTCATAATTCATTAACTTATCCACTATCTGTTCAGGAGTGTCTGCTTTTGTCACGTTTACTTTTTTGTATCTAAGTCTCTCCAAAGCAAATCCATAGAGATATCTGACTTTTTCCTTGTATGTATCCAAAGCTTTCAGGCTACTTATCGTATATTTAAATTTCGGAGCTCTTTTTGATCTATTACTTTGTTTTTTATCCTTGAGAAACTCCACTATTTCCTCAAATTCCTCGTTGTCTACATCTTTTTTAACTCTTGACCCACCGGTAAAAGTATCATTTGCTTTTTCAGCAATCCATTTAATAAGCTGTATTATCTTCTTTACTAAAAAGTAAATAACTATTGCTATCACGAGGCTGGCTATAACGATTAGTATAGTTTTTGCAACAGGATTCAAAGGAGGGCTCATCTGAGGTGGTCCGTTTTCCACGACATCTTCTGCGACTTCAGTTACCTGTTCTACATCTATTTCCTTGTACAGCTTGTAAAATTGGTTTATTATCCAATTTATCAATGCAAATGCCGACTTAATTATCCAATCTGAAATTTTTGTAAAGCTATTACGTATTACGAATATTATCAAGTAAAGCGTGAAGAAAATCATTATTAAAAAATCGTTTCTTCTTCTTATTGTTTTTTTGTTCTCGACATTTACCCGCTTGGTTAATACGAACATCTCCTCAATCTTAATCCTATTTATAATGAGCAGGAAGAACAGAAGATAAAGTGAACCGAAAATCCATACAGGATCCTGATAAAACCCGTATGGTCCGGCAACAAAAGCACTGAATAATGAAATGGCTATCGGAATTATAGCTAGATATAGCATCTTTCTGTTTGCAGTCTGAGTGTAGTCAAATATACCGTTTCCTATACCTAGTATGAAGTATATAGAAGGCAGAAACGCAAAACCGAAAAATGCTTCAGTAAATCCATATGACAAGATTAATCCTAATACTAAAAGTATTGCAAAAGGTATAAATGCATATAGATATGATGGCTGTAAAAGCAGTCTTACCCTGTCAACATCTGCTTTTACAATGTCTTTTCCTTTTTTTTCATAATACTCGACAATCATTATTCCAAACACTGTACCGATAAGCATCATCACAAAACAGAATCCTAGCCAGTAAAAAACTGTTTCTGGAAATATTGAATAATACACTGTAAAAGTCAGAGCGCCTACAGATCCCATATTTCCTAAAAGTGGCAGGAATTTACGCTTTATTTGTTTTTCCAGAGCCATAATATTCCCCCTCCTTCAAAAAATCAGTATTTCTATCTAATAAAAATACTTCCATACCCCTGCTTGAAACCGCATCGGAAGTATAGTTAAGTATTAAAAACTTCACAGTATTCCCATTTCTTCTTAGTATATCCGCTTTTTCAATAATTTCATCATTTAAATACGCGGAAACAATATATACCTGTGTATCATATATCTCGTTATAATTTTTTTCGATATATTCTGGAAAATCCAGATGATTCTTAAGTATGAGTTCGGCAAGAATCACTTTCAAATGTCGCATGTGCTCAGGTCCGGATATAGAGTCTGTAAATATCATCTCATCAGGATTGGAAATAATCCCGGCATTAGTTCCAAATCTCAAAGGAAATCCCATACCGTAACCTCTTTCCAAAATCGTATTAACTACTTTTATACCCAATTCTATTACATCTTTATATTTTACATCTATATATTCTAATGCATATGATTTAATATTAAAAAGCACAGTAATACCTTTTTTTGCCGTAAAATCATTTTCTCTGACCATAAGCTTCTGCATTCTTGCAGTAGCTTTCCAGTTTACGCGATTTAAGGGATCTCCCTGAACATATTCTCTTGTCCCTTTGATTATAAAAGGATCATCCATTATGAACCTTTTTACCATCATATCACCCAAAAGGTCCTTATTTGAAAAGAAAGCTTCTTCGAGACGCAATACTCCTGGAAATACCATAAGCCTGGTGTTCGCGGGAAAGGCTTCCGAATCCTGCATAATCCCTAAAAGATCTCCTGCTGTCAGTGTAGTATTGACTATTGTGAATACTCCTCTTTTCGCACACCTGGTATACCACCTTCTTGTTACTTTCTGATGGCCTTTAAGACTGAAGCCCGAAGATACGCATCTTTCCTCGTCAATAATTGAAGAACTCGTATTTGCGAACTGCAGCCATTTAGATGCGTGTATATCTGCTTTCAACCATGGTACGAAAACATTCTTATTATTGTTTATAACTTCATCAATAAAAATATCATCGCCTTCATATGCTTCATCCTGACTGAACTTAAGCGAATATTCAATTTTTCTTAATACGAAAAATTTGAAGAATATTATTTCCGCCGCAAAAAATATAACAAGACTTATAACAATCAGAATCAGTTCCATACCGTATTATACTTCCTCTGTAGGAACAGGCACTGTATCCAATATCTCATTAATTACATCCATCGTACCCTTTGCACCGTATGACAAGGAGTGACCTTTGAGCATTACTCTGTGACCCATAACATGTGGTGCTACTGTTTTGACATCTGATGGGATTACGAAATCCCTACCCTTTACTGCAGCATATGCTCTTGCAGCCCTCATAAGAGCTAGGCTTCCCCTGGGGCTTAATCCTAGAATAAGCTTTGTGCTTGTCCTGGTAGCTGATACTATCCTTACTATATAGTCTTTTATATCATCAGGAACATTTACCGTGCTCACTGCCTGTGAAGCTTCAATAATGGTATCCTTTGTTGCAACACTTTTCAAATCAGCTAAAGGCATATCTTTCTCAAATCTGCTTAATATCGCTATCTCTTCCTGTTCAGTAGGATAGCCAATTGAAAGCCTCATAAAGAATCTATCCATCTGTGCTTCCGGTAAAGGGAATGTTCCTTGTGTCTCCAATGGATTCTGTGTCGCTATAACAAAAAATGGCTCATCCAGTTTATATGTTACTCCATCAGCGCTTATCTGATGCTCTTCCATGCACTCCAATAAAGCAGACTGAGTTCTTGGTGTCGCTCTGTTTATTTCATCTGCAAGCACTATATTAGTAAATAAAGGTCCTTTCTTGAATTTGAATTCACCTTCCTTTTGATTAAAAATGCTTACACCTGTCAGATCTGAAGGCAATAGGTCCGGAGTAAATTGCACACGGGCAAAATGCGCATCTATCGATTTTGCAAGGCTTTTGGCTAGCATTGTTTTTCCTAATCCAGGTACATCTTCCAAAAGCACATGTCCGTTACAAAGCACAGATACTAAAACCAGATCAATTATCTCATTCTTCCCTATAATTACTTTTCCAATATTATCTCTAATGCCTGCAGCAACTTCTTTAACCTGTGATATATTCAATTTACACCTCCGCTTTTTGATGGGTTCTATTTACTTATTATATAATTAAATCAAATAACTGTACAATGCGATAAATCTAACAAATTTTGCATAATCCTAATATATATCGATTACCTTAACAGTGCTGGCTTAAATCCTAAATAATCCGCAGACACTAACATATGATCGATTTTATTATAACTGTTGTTTTTTAAGCCGTGAAGATGGCCAAATACACACTTTTTTATTTTGTACTCTGCCATCATGTACAGCAGCTCTTTTTCAGGCGGATAATGGAATACTGCTATTGTATCTTTAGATTTATCTTTAATGCTTTCATATGAAATTGAAAAACGGGCTATTTCCCTGTTTACTATTTTTTCATCCGCATCCTTAAGATCATACCCTTTAGTACCGCAGTAATTAATACCTTCTATTTCGAAAGAATTGTTATATAAAAAGTCAATGTTTGAAAATCCATTATTCTCAAGAAAATTTACAAGTTTTTTTCTAGTCTCCCACCAGTAATCATGATTGCCTTTCAAAAGGATTTTTTTACCGTTAAGACTGTTAAGATACTTAAAATCCTCAACTGCATCATTAAGATACATCGCCCAACTGAAATCACCCGGTATTATAACCGTATCTTGTGGATTTACAGTATTTTGCCAGTTTTCATATAGAGTATCTTGGTATCCTGCCCATTCCATCCCGAAAACATCCATAGGTTTGTTTGTCTGAAAAGAAAGATGTAGATCTCCTATCGCATATACAGCCATTTATCCTCCCTGTGTTTTATGAAAATAATTATATATCGCTTTCGCCGTTTTTTGTCCTATACCTTTCACATCTGCAATCTGCTGCTCACCTGCAGCTTTTATTCCTCTTACTGAACCGAAATGCTTCAAAAGTGCAATTTTAATATTCTCACCTACTCCGGGAATATTGTCAAGTTCAGATTCATAAATCTTCTTTGTCCTTTTTTTTCGGTTATATTCGATTGCAAATCTATGAGCTTCATTCTGAATAGAAGATATAAACACATAAAGATTCATATCCGATGAAAGGTCATATTCCTTTGAGTTATATATAAGTGCACGTGTTATATGTTTCTCATCTTTTACCATTCCCGCTACTGGTATCTTATCTGTTACAATATCCAGCACAGCAGAAACCTGATTCTGTCCTCCATCTATTAGAAACAAATCCGGTAAATCTTCTTTTTCCATCCTCCTTCTCAATACTTCTTTCATTGAATCAGTATCTGAACGGGTATTATTACCTTTTATCATGTATCTTCTATAACCGCTTTTAAATGGTATACCGTCTTTAAACACTACTTTTGATGCTACAGCATCCTGCCCTGAAAGGTGCGAAATATCAAAAGCCTCGATAACAACAGGAACAGTTTCCAGTTCTAAAAATGAAGCCAGTGAATATATCAAACTAGTATCTACAAGATTTTTTGTCTGTCCCATGTAAAGCTTTAATGTAATGACCGCATTTTCATATGCCGCATCCGCTAGCTTTTTTAATTTCCCTTTTTGCGGAATGGTAATCTTTACTTTTCTTTTGGCATTATCTGAAAGCCATTTCTCCATATCTTCCCTGTTTGCAATTTCATTATATACAACAATTTCTTTAGGAACATTATTATCATAATATTGTCTTAAAAATTCATACCCTATATCTGTTTCCTCAATGCGTTCCTGACGAATGTTAATTGTCCTTTTATCAGATACTTTCCCATTTCTGATATTCATTATAAAAAAAGAAATGAAATCCTTCATTCTCGCATATGCGATTACGTCAAGCGAATTCTGGTCGGTGTCTAGCGCATAACTGTCTGATATGGTTGTCAGTATATTTATTCGGTCACGGTAATATGCTGCTTTTTCAAAATTGAGATTATCGCTTTCAATCTGCATTTTATTTTTATATTCCTCTATTAATTCTTTACCATTACCTGATAGGAACCTTAAAGCCGAATCGACGGCTTCTTTATACTTTGCTTTGCAGTAATCTTTCGAACATGGAGCAAGACACAAATGCATGTCGTAATTTATACACGGCCTTTTTGCTATTTTATTACATGAGCGGAGCATAAATGCGCTCTGAAGCAGAGTTATCGTATTTCTCTTTGACACTCTATTTGGATAAGGTCCAAAATATCTAGCGTTCTTATCTCCTTTTTTTCTTGTAATGTATATACCAGGAAACTCTTCTTCAGTAGTAATCTTTATATATGGATAGGACTTATCATCCTTCATCAGTATATTGAATTTAGGTCTTAAAGATTTTATAAGATCGCTTTCAGTAAGAAAGGCCTGTCTTTCATTATCCAGAACAATATACTCAAATGTCTCGATATTGTTTACCATCCTTTTAGTTTTATGTGAGTGTCCTGATGTATTTGTAAAATATGAACTTACCCTGTTTTTTAAATTTAAAGCTTTACCGACATAAATTGTTTCACCTTTAAAATCCTTCATCAGATATACTCCCGGTTTTTCCGGCAGTGTCGATAACAGATAGGTTATTTTTTCGTTGAAAGCAGTCATTTACAGTTCCTTCCACATTATAATGGCATCTTCTTTCGTATCACGATAGTATTCCTTACGTTTACCATTTCTTTCAAACCCATATTTCTCATAAAGTTTCAAAGCGTTGTCATTATGCTCCCTTACTTCTAATGTCATTCTTTTTATACCTGCATTCCTACTATAGTCTATAAGTGAGGCTAATAGAAGAGACCCTATACCAAGATGACGATATTCCCTATCAACAGCTATATTCATTATATGTGATTCATCCAGCACATGCCACATTCCTATATATCCTATGACTGCTTCTTTTGTACATGCAACCAGATAATATGAGATAGATGTCTTATATATATCCTCATACAAGCTCTCATAGGACCAGTAATCAGTAAATGTATCTTTTTCTATCCTGAATATACCATCGAGATCATCAATTTCCGCTCTTCTAATACTGACATTCATCTTTTCTGCTTCTTCATTCTTACTGCTCCGGATTCTCTTAAGTAAAATGGTTCCGCTGTAAATGGATTTTCCCTATTTTGCTCGGATATAAGAAGATATGCCCTTTTCAAATCAACATAATCCCTTTTTTCGCTGTAAGGTATAACCCTATCATCTAAAACTTCTTGAAATTTCAGAAAATATTTTTGCTGCGCGTCTCCGCCTAAAAGAATTAAAGCTTTTTCATCTTTTCTGCATAAATCCGTAATTTCCTCGATAACCTTGTCTATATGTTTTGCAGTGTATTGCGTGATTTTTCTATATATCCCCTTTTCAGGTTCATATATTGCTGTGAAGACCTCGCTGTTTCTGGCCTCAATCAGAGGTATTGATATAATATGACGTTTTGCAGGCTCTATATTAGCAATCACATCAAGTGTATTTAAAACATAAAAAGGTATATCCAGCACGTATGCCAAAGTTTTTAAGTATGTAAGACCGATTCTTACTCCTGTAAAGGAACCCGGGCCATAAACGCATGCGACGGCATCAAGTGACTTAAAATCCATTCTTGATATGCTTAATACCTGTTCCACAAGCTTAGGGAACATTACTGAGTGAGGTTCCTCACCTTCTGATTGCATGTAAGCAAGTATATCATTATTATCCGAAATTAATGCTGAAGCTGTTTTTAAACAAGTATCACCTATCAGTATTTTCATATATCAAATTTGCCATCCTGTCTATGGATTCTTTATCTGCTGTAATAAATAACAGTCTTTTATTCACATCTTCGCCTTTTTCAATATAAATACTGACATAGCCTTGAGGAAGCGTATCTATAATATTCTCCGCCCACTCAATAAGCGTTATCCCATGAGGTTCAAGTATATCCTCAATACCTATTTCATAAGCATCTTCAGCATCTGTAAGCCTATATGCATCCATATGATAAAATGTCTTGTCATTAGTTTTATACTCATTTAGGATATTAAATGTTGGACTTGTAATATGACGGGTAATACCCATCCCTTTTGCGATTCCTTTTGCGAGATGAGTTTTGCCTGCACCTAAATCCCCGCATATTGCAATTACCCTGTTTTCGAAAACAGAAGCCATTATCGCACCAATCTTTATTGTATCTTCTTCATTGCACGTAGCAATAACATAAGTCTTGTCAGTTGCTTTCATACTTTCTCCTAACAACTATTTTATTCTAAAGTCAGAATATAAACAAGGCAAGCTCTGGTCTGCTCAGAAATTTTTTATATATGTAAAAATAAAACAGGTTATTCCTTACTTTTTTTATTCTTTACAGGCATGTAAAGATTTATCTCAATATCGTTAAATGGTTCTTTTTCTCTCCATCTGCTGCACAGTAGATGTTCTTCAAGATATTGATGGCTTCCATGTAAGTATCCGCTTAAACGCAGCCATTCTTTAAATCTTTCCCATGTTTCCACAATATTACTTACTGTAGTTGTTGCTACAACATATTGCCCTTTTTCAATTATCAATTCTTTAACGGGTCCATCTTTAAAAATATGTTCATCACCCACTGTTATACATACTGTATATCCATATGTACCATCACTTTTAATGGAATCAGGGACAGTAAATCCGAATATCCTGAATGAACAGTACTTGCATAAAAGATTATTCTCTAAAGCATACTCCATAATAATCTCGCATGCATCATTTTCCGGTTCATTCCCATAACTGGTATAGGAAGCCATTCTCATCTTGGGTATATGTTTTAAAAGACGTATATCAGGAAATCGTGCTAATAACATAGGGTCTTGTTCATCATAATATTTATCTCTTACATCAATTTTAGGAAATGAATAATGTATGTTTTGGTCTAAAAACTCCGAAGGTAGATAACCTGTATTGGTTCTGAATACCATACTGAATGCTTCTGTACTGCTAAAAAAGTATTTACTTGCAAGTTTATTGGCATCAGATCTGTCTTTTTTTATATCCTCTACTGCAAATGTTATCTTTCTTTTTCCTATGTAATCTTGCACAGTAAGTCCAGTAACAGCATAGAAAAAGCGTAAATATTCAGTACTGCACATTTTAGCAGAATCAGCGGCATCCTCAATTTCAATATATGTATCAAGGTTGTCTTCAATAAACTCTATCGATTTTTGTATCCTATCATAGTAATTCATTCTGCCCCTCATGTTCCACGTAAATAATATTATACATTATTCTTGCAAAATTGTTAATATAGCTTTAAAAAATCCAATCAAGCTGGTGCTATATGAGGACAGGTATTTTTAATTATTCTATAAATTAATATTATATTAAGCTGTAAATAAGATTTAATGTGTCACATTAAATCAAAATACCCAGGATATATATCCTGGGATGTTGATTTATGATATGTAATTCCTGTGTTAAAAAGAATATTATCTCTTTGAGAACTGTGATGCTTTTCTTGCTTTCTTGAGACCTGGTTTCTTTCTTTCTTTTTCTCTTGGGTCTCTTGTAAGATAACCGGCTTTCTTAAGTTCTGTTCTCAAATCAGGATTAGCTTCAAGTAAGGCTCTTGCGATACCGTGTCTAATAGCTCCTGCTTGGCCTGTGAATCCACCGCCTTTTACATTTACAAACACATCATATTTTCCTCTGAGCTTTGTCAAATCAAGAGGTTGATTTACTATGATTGTGAGTGTTTCCAGTCCGAAATACTCGCTTATATCCTTATCATTAATCGTAATGTTTCCTGTTCCTGCAACTAATCTGACTCTGGCTACAGAACTCTTTCTTCTTCCTGTTCCGCAATACTGTGTCATAACTTAACCTCCCGCTATTTATTCAGATCCAGAACTACTGGGTTCTGCGCCTGATGGTTGTGTTCGCTTCCTGCATATACCTTCATTTTCTTGAGCATATGCCTTCCCAATGTATTTTTTGGGAGCATTCCCTTTACAGCCTGAGTAATAATCCTGTCAGGATGTTTGGCCATCAAATCTTTGTATACTACTTCCTTTAATCCTCCGATGTAACCTGTATGCCTTCTGTACATCTTCTGGGTTTCTTTCTTTCCTGTTACAACTACCTTCTCAGCATTAACTACTATTACATAATCTCCTGTGTCAACGGATGGTGTAAATTCAGGCTTGTTCTTTCCTATAAGAATCTTGGCTATCTCGCTTGCTAATCTGCCTAGTGTCTGGCCATTAGCATCTATGACATACCATTTTTTCTCTATACTGTCAGCTTTTGCCATAAAAGTCTTCATACTTTGCTTGTTCTCCTCCATAATTAATGCCGCTTTACACGGCATGGGTAATTTTAATACATATAACACAGCTTGTCAACATGTTTTTTTATATATCTCTTGAAATCTTTTACATTCTCTTAAATGCTCTCTAATTCGTCGTTTTACTCGTAGTTCATTCCAAAAATTCGTCAAGTATAAGGTTGTAGTGAGGAAGCATGTTCTCTATGAAATATTTCACCTCGGGAAGATCAGAACTCTCAATGCTCTTTTTTAATGATTCATATGCCTTATCAAAATCCTTATTCCCTCTATCCTTTTCCTCTTTACATTTTATAAAACCGGATATTTTATCAGCTGCTTTTATTATTTTTTTATCTTCAACTGAAGGGTTGAAATACTCAATATAACTATTTTTAATAATGTCATCCTGCATCTGAATTATGTTATTCACAGCATCAGCTTCTATCTTCTTGTAAGCTTTTTCAATCTCTTTATTTGCATATTTGACAGGTGTCGGAAGATCCCCTGTAAGTGCTTCATTTACATCATGAAACATAGCTGCAGCAGTGATTCTGTTAACATCATAATTTTTGTTGAATTTAGCATTTCCTATAAGTGCAAGCCCCTGAGCTATAACTGCAACATCATAACTATGTTCTTTCAAATTTTCATAACTTGTGTTACGCATCAATCCCCATCTGTTTATATAACCTATCCTGTGTATAAATGCAAAAAAACTTCCTTTCTTCATCCTGTGACCTCCTGATTAATTGGTTCTGCAAATATAAATCCGATTTCCACCCTTCTTTCTTCTCCAAGAAACGGAACAAGAAGGGTAAGTTTATTCTTATGCTTATCAACAGCTGCAATCTTACCTTTAAAACTTGTCAAAGGACCTTTGGTTATAATAGCGGTTTGACCTTCCTCAAAACTCACTTCAGGAGCTTCAATGACACCATATACATTCATTATACCTGCGAGCAGTTGCATCTCTTCTGCTGGAACAGGAAGAAGAGTAAATGTACTCCGGTCTCTTAGCATCCTAAATACGCTAGGTATACCCTTAAGCATATTATATATCTGTGCATCAATAATGCCATTTGCAAAAACATAACCCGGAAATACTGTTTTATATGTCTTTATCCTTTGTTTTTCCTTTTTAATGAATTTTATAGCGGTAGGAACGATAAAATCCAAATCTATCTTTTTTCTTTCGCATATTTTTATGAGGTTATCTCGTGCCTTCATTTCTTCTCCGCTTTTGACATAAAATACATACCATGAATTAATGTATCCCTGTTTTTCACTTATTACAGTCTCATATGGCTGCGTCATAAATATACCTCTTTTAATAATTTTAACATTTATACACGCCCAATACAATATACTGCAGCTATTGAAACACACAGGAAAGGCCCTAAAGATATTTCCTGCCCCCTTATTCCTTTTGAAATAATCGTATACAATGCAGCAGGCAGAAAAGTAAGTATAAATCCATAGGTCATGCCGCTAAAGCCTAATACTAAACCGCAGACAAAGCAAAGTTTGACATCCCCTCCTCCAATTCCTTCTTTTTTTAGAATAATAATTGAAAGACTGTTCATTAATTCCAAAAAGCCTCCTCCTAACATACATCCGAACAATCTTTGCTCCAAGTAGTTTATATTGATTAATTGATCATCAGATAAATCGCATATTGATAGAATTATTCCAACAAACAGTATAATTATATGAAACCTATCATATATATATCCTGCTTGGGCATCTGTATATGTTATGCAACATAGGCAGAAAAGGAATACTATCATTAAAATCTTGCTTAAAAGATTTTTCCCTAAACTCAAAGATAATATAAAAGACACTGATAGCATAAAAGAAAGCATAAATTCCATATCATCATAAAACAAAGGCTCATCAACATATGAAAGTCTCCTTAACGGTCTTACTAGAAGTCTAGAAATCAATATTGAAGCTGGTATAAATAATAAATATTGCATCTTATATGCACATTATTCATCTTTTATCAGTATTAATACACAGACATATCTAATTAATGTAGAAATAACTTATAGTATTGTTATAAAATACTTAAATGGAGGAGTATTAACAGTTACTGACTGTATAATACAAAAAGTGCAATGTATGATATATGTGTAAAGGACAATATCGAATTAAAAGCCTTCTGGCTTCATGATCCGATATTTAAAAAGCAGCAAGCAGTACAACCTATAGATGCAAAAAGATCAAAGTACATGAGAACAGATATACACAACAGGCATACTCTTTTTCGTAAGCAGTTTAATGTTAAAGACATAAGAATAAAAACCGCAAAGCTTTATTGTACAGCAGATGATTGTTATAAAGCATATATAAACGGTTGCTTTTTGGCATATGGTCCCGCCCAAGCTTTATGTTTTGCATATAACTATAATGTGTTTGAAGTAAAAAAACTTCTAAAATCAGGTCCTAATACAATAGCATTTCACGTATTTTATCAAGGAATGCTTAATATGGCTTTTATATCTGCAGATAATCTTAATGGAATGATTTGTATGCTAGAAATAGAGTATGAGAACGATGAAACTCAAAGGATATCTTCTGATTTTTCCTTTAAATGCTATCAGCTTAATGCTTATTCATTTGATAAAGTATATGGGTATGAGACACAGTTTTCAGAAAATATTGATTTGAATCTTTTTCCATATGGTTGGAACAAGTCAGAATTCGATGATTCCTCATGGTTAACACCTTTTATTTCATCAGTACCCTATCCTATGTCTTATTTTTTGAAACCGCAAATTACTCCTACAGTATCTTTTAACATAACTTATCCTTTAAGCTTTATAAAAAAAGACAAAGGCCATTATCTTCTGGATTTCGGTCAGGAAATATGCGGTAATACAATAGTTAATGTTAAAGGAAAGAAAGGACAGATTTTAAGGATATGGCATGCTGAAGAACTAAATGAAACCGGTAGCGAAGCAAGGCATGATATGAGATGCGGGTGTGATTACGATGAAACAATCACATTAAGCGGTCAGGATGATTATGCGGAGTTTTTTGACTTTAAAGGGTTTAGATATATTGAGGTATTTGGTTTTCCGGGAAAGTTTACAAAAAAGAGTATATGTGTGAACCGCAGGCATTATCCAATACCCAAGAATCATTCCACACTAGAATTAGATAATGCTTTGTTTTTAAAAATTTGGGAAATGTGTAAAAAAGGAATAATTGAAGGCACACAGGAATCATATATCGATTGTCCTACAAGGGAAAAAGGTGCATTTTTAGGTGATGGCCTGATAACAGGCCTTTCTCATCTGGCATATACAAATGATACAAGAATAATGAAAAAATTCCTTTATGACTGTATTAACAGTGCAAGATTATGCCCAGGGCTATTTAGTACTACTGTCACATATGATGCCTCACAAATGATAGATTACTCTTTAGTTTTTCCATTAGTCCTAAATAAATACTTTGAGTATACTGAAGATACTAAAATACTAAATGATTCATTAAATGTTCTAGAAGGCATTATATCTTATTATTCACAGTTTTGCGAGCCAGAAGGTATATTAGGGCACATAAAGCATGTACACAGGGAACAGTACACTGTTCTTGTTGACTGGCCAGTTATATATAGGGATGGCTACAATGATGAGATTATTAATGGTCCAAACTGTTTCGGTAATCTTGCATATCTTGGCATACTTAGACAGACCGCAAAAGTATACTTAAACATTAAAGATGTGACAAGAGCAAATAAACTTACTAAACAGGCTGATAGTCTTGAAAAAGCTGTAATTAATGCTTTTTATGATCACGAATCTGGTTTATTTAATATGTCAAAAACATCTGTCTATCATAATTTCCATGATGCCGTTTTTGCTTTGTATTTTAATTTACAGCTTCCAAAAGGATATAAACCCCTTTTGGAATTTATAAAAAAACGAGGTATAGTATGTGGTGTATATTTCACTTATTATTATTTCTCAGTGTTATATGCTTATAAAGAATTTGACAAGATATTTGAGTTAATTGTTTCAAATCAGCGAAATTCATGGAAAACTATGGTTAACACAGGAGCAACTACATGCATAGAAGCTTGGCATCCGGACGACAAGAAAAACTGCAGCTTGTGTCACCCCTGGTCAAGTACGCCGATGATTTTTAATGATATCTTTTTCGGAATATCTTCATATGGAGCTGGATATAAAATTTTACAATTCAAACCAAGAATACCAAAACAGCTTCATAACGGCAAATACACAAAACCTACACCACTTTCTGATATAACTGTAAGTTTCAGAAGAGAAGGCAGGAATGTAATATATCAGGTGGCTTTAAAGAAAGCATGCAGAATTTATGTTTGTTTATCAGATAAAGAAAAGGGACACTTCATAGATGCCCCTGCTGGTATAACTGAATTTATTCAGATAACTGATTAAACTCTTTCAGTCCTCTTAAGCCCGATTATATACAACCCGTTTCCTATTACATATTTTACAGCGGCTGTAAGAAGTATTCTGAACTTTTTGTTCTCTTGCGCATTTAAGATTGTATGGCAGTTATAGAACTTATTGAAAGCCATGCATACATCAATTAGATAACGTGATATGCAGGATGGCTCAAGGTCCTTTAATGCCTGGTCAATCTTTTCATTAAATAGTGATAATGTCTTTAATAGGACAAACTCATCATCATTAGTCATATGGTTCGATTTTATTCCATCCATATTGATTTCATCATCGGAAAGTCCTGCTTTCCTTAATACTGAACATGCTCTAGCATATGTATATTGTACATATGGTCCTGTAGAACCGTCAAAATTGAGAGAATCTTCCCATGAAAAATCTATATCTTTTATCCTATTGTTTGAAAGGTCAGAAAATACTATCGCACCGACCCCTATATCCTGTGCTTTCTGTTCCTTATCCTCCATGTCCGGATTCTTTTCATTAATTATAGCTAATACTCTCTTAGATGCTTCTTTAAATAAATCATCAAGATATATTATATTTCCTTCACGTGTAGCTAATTTAGCGCCACCCAATGAGACCATTCCGAATCCGACATGAATTAGGTCCTTTGCCCATTCATATCCCATAAGTTCCACTACCTTAAACCATTGCTTGAAATGGAGATCCTGTGCAGTCGCGGTTACATATATGCACTTATCAAAATCATATGTGTTTTTCCTATATATTGCAGCAGTGATATCTCTTGTTGCATAAAGAGTGGATCCGTCTGATTTTACAATAAGGCAAGGAGGCATATTATATTCTTCTAAGCTTACAATCATTGCACCATCGCTGTTGATTAAGAGATTTTTTTGTTTTAATTCTTCTATAACAGGCTCCATCTTGTCATTATAAAAAGATTCCCCTGCATAACTGTCAAATGATATGTCCAGTACTTTATATGTCTTTTCTATGTCTATCAAGCTGATCTGTTTGAACCATTCCCAAAGAGCTACAGCTTCTTCATCTTTTTTTTCCAGTTTTGAAAACCATTTTCTTGCCTGGTCATTCAATGAAGAGTCTTTTTCTGCTTCAGCGTGGAATTTTACATATATCCTTACCAGCTCTTCAGTACCTTTTTCTTCTACCAACTGTCTAGAGCTCCAATTTTTATATGCGACAATAAGCTTTCCAAACTGGGTTCCCCAGTCACCAAGATGATTTATACCTACGCATTTATATCCTCTAAATTCATGAAGTCTTCTTATGGAGTGGCCAATAACTGTGGAACGCAGATGCCCTATATGGAAAGGTTTTGCTATATTCGGGGCAGAGTAATCAATACATACTGTTTTACCTGCAAATTCATCATTCTTTCCAAATTCATATTTTTTATCAATTACGCCCTTAAGGATATTATTTACCATATATTTTCTATTCAAAAGTATATTTAGATATCCGCTTTTACTTTCGCATCTTTCAACTATATCAACGTTTAATGATTCAGCTAATGAATCTGCTATCATGACAGGAGATTTTCTTAAGACCTTGCTAAGTTTGAAGCAAGGTAATGCCAGATCTCCCATTTCAGGGTTAGGAGGATACTCTAGAGCATCCATTATTACTGTCCATTCAAGTTTTTCAATGCTCTTTTCAAGCTGTTTTGCTATTATTCTTTTAATGTCTTTCATAATAATCCCTTTACATTTCCATAAAAACCCTACAGGCTTTTGAATTATCCTTTATGTTAACATAAAACCCTGAATTTGCCAACAAATCAAGTTATTGGAAATGAGTTTTCGGTAATTGCAGAATCTTCTTTTAGAATATTGAGAATGCAAGGAATATTGTAGACATAAGTGACGCTACCAATGACACAACAGTTATCTGTGTATTAATGGAAGGCCCTGCTGTATCTTTGAAAGGATCTCCTACGGTATCTCCTACAACTGCAGCTTTATGTGCATCTGAACCCTTACCTCCAAAATTACCTGCTTCAATATACTTCTTGGTATTATCCCACAATCCGCCAGAATTTGACATGAACAATGCTAATAGAAGACCGCTTACAATATTCCCCATAAGAAATCCTCCTATAGCATGTACTCCTCCGATGAATCCTACAACCAAAGTTGCTATAATTGCAAATAGACCTGCTGGTATCAGTTCCCGTAAAGCTCCTTTTGTAGATATATCTATGCATTTATCATATTCAGGAACAATGCCTTCTTTACCTTCCTTTAATCCCGATATCTGATTAAACTGCCTGTGTATTTCTGCAACCATACGTTGAGCATTGCGATCCACTCCAAGTATTAACATGGCAGAGAATACTGCAGGAACAGCAGCACCGCTCAATAATCCGAAGAAAACTTTTGGGTCCATTAGATCAAACCCTACAATCGTCTCTTTCCCAAGTTCAATCGCAGCAGCATTAACCTTGCTTACATAAGCTCCAAGAAGACTTATGACTGTCAGCCCAGCAGCGCTTATGGAAAATCCTTTTGTAATTGCTTTTACAGTATTGCCGGCACTATCAAGCTCATCAGTTATATTAATAGCTTCTTCTCCAAGATTGCCCATCTCTGCAAGGCCTCTCGCATTATCAACAATAGGACCATAGGCATCATTTCCAATAATCATTCCAACAATTGAAAGCATTCCTACCGCCGCCATTGATATCCCGAACATAGCATAACCTTCACCAATATCTTTACACATATTGTATGCGACTAAAGCAGATATTGCGATACCCACCATAGCGGGTGCAGCTGATATAAACCCATACGCGGTTCCTGATAATATAGTGAATGCAGGACCAGAATTAGATGCCTTTGCTGTTTTACGGACAATAGGCATGTTATCATCTGTGAAATAGTTGGTTACAAGCCCTATAAGGACTCCAACTAATAGCCCTACTGTTGAAGCTCCCCAGATTTCCCATCTGAATCCTTCAAACAAATAAGTGGCTCCTGCGGTTAAAACTAGATAAATAAGTGTTGTAACATAAGTTGAAGAATTTAGAGCTTTTGTCGGATTTCCTTTTTTCCCTATCTTTGCCGTAGCAATTCCGATTATTGATGCTATAAGACCTAATGCTGAATAACAAAAAACCATTGATGTATTCGTGCTGTTATTTAGTGTAGCATCCAACCCTGCAGCCATGACTAAAGCTGCAGCCATAGAAGCAACATTGGAATCAAACAAGTCTGCTCCCATTCCAGCCACATCCCCTACGTTATCACCTACATTATCTGCAATAACAGCAGGATTTCTTGGGTCATCTTCCGGTATTCCTAGTTCAACTTTACCTACCAGATCTGCGCTCACATCTGCAGTTTTCGTAAATATTCCTCCTCCTGCTTTCGCAAACAGCGCAAGAGAACTAGCACCAAATGAAAATCCAAGCAATGCTGTTGTATTATCAGTAAACAGAAGAACTGCTGCAACTCCTAAAAGACTGGTCCCGACAACAGCAAGGCCCATAACCGCTCCTCCTCTGAAGCCTATAAGAAAGGATTGCTTTATACCTTTTAAAGATGCCTCAGCTGCTCTTGTATTAGCTAAAGTGGAGACAAAAATACCTATTTTACCTGCAATTGCTGAAAATATCGTACCAGATAAATAAGACAGCATCATAATAATGTTATCCCATATATTACTAGACCATATAGGCGTTGGAAGAATAATCGCAATTAGAATACCCATAATAAGAGCAAATTTAGCTAATACTATATACTCTTTTTTCATGAATGTATTTGCACCATTACGTATCAAAATACCTATTTTACCAATCTTTATATTCTTCTGATCCTGCTTCTTTACCCATAAGTAGAGATAGCATGTGTACGCAAATGCAATTATTACAGCAAAAAATGCAATCAGATAGAAAATATTTAATCCAGCCTGCCACATAAAACTGCCTCCAGAAAAATTATATTTTACTGAATAATATCACTTGGATTATAAAATATCAATCAAGATCGTGTGTGTTTTTATTAACTCAAAAATCAATTATACAAATATACTTAGTCGCCTGTACTTATAAATATAAGATCATTAGGTTTGACATAACCCAGCCTTAATCTTGCCATAATCTCTATATATTCATCTGTTCCTGCTATGGACTGGTAATAAAGCAACTGTTCATATATGGCATCCTGTTCTTTTATTTTTTCCTGAACCCTCTGCTTCTCAACTATCAGCATATCAATTCTTGGCTGTTGTGAAAAAATGATATATATGAAATATGCTATAAATGCAATTGATATTAATGTAAATAATCTTTTTTTAGTCTTGCTTTTCATAAAAGCCTTCCTCTTTAGTGTAAATGTATTTTATCATACGGATAGGTTTTGTCAATGTGTCACTTTAATCAAACGCTTTAAATGTCCAACCGTCATTTATCAGCTCATCAAGAAAGACAGGAAGCGCTTCTATATTATCAGCAGTCACTATGTGAAGCTGATAAATTGCGCCTTCATGGACATCATTAGTAAGTTCGTTATACGCAAATTCCCATCCATTTATAACTGTTCTGTTCCAGTCTGAATATGTCGCATCGAATAAAATTGACGTATAGCCTAATGCTTGTGCAATATATAAATCTCTTTCGCAGTATTCACCAGATATTGGTCTGTAATATCTCATTCTTTCATAATCGTCGGCAAGGGCAGTTTTAAGTAACTGCTCAGTTTTTATAAAGTCATCGATATATTCCTCATCAGACATTGTATATGAAGGAGGAATGTGGTAATAACTATGTGCTCCAAGAGTGTGACCGTCTTCATGAATTGCTTTAACCTTATCTGGAAATACTTCAATAAACTCGCCTACTAGAAAAAAAGTTGCTTTAATCTCTCTGTTTTTTAAAATATTTAGAAGTTTTTCGGTATTTCCCCTTACATGTTCATAACCTAAATTAAATGTAAGATATATTTCCTTTTCTTCAGTATCTATCGATGTTATTACATTATATTTATCCATTATATCCGTTCTTATACCTTTTTCGCTCCAGTAAATGATATCCCTTTTAAGTTCATCCGTCTTAGTAAGATCTGCATAAAGGTCATAGAAAGCTATATATGTACTGTTCGGTGGTATAACAGTGACAGTCGGAGTAGGTGTTGGTATTACAGGTTCTTGTGATGGGGAAGGTGAAACTTTCTCTGTCTGTTCAGCATCATACGGTAAAGATGGTTGTGCATCTTGCGTAAAAGAAGGTTGTACATTAGGTCTGATACAGGATGTTAAAAAAATAATAAAAAATATAAGTGAGAAAATATAAATCTTTTTTTTCATGCTATTACCTTATAGATATGCTTTTATCTGATGGTATACAGGATATCCATGAATTACCTGTTGCAACCTTTATTTCTTCTCCATTTGAGGTAAAATTAAATTTACTGGAATCTGTATCTCTGCTCCATTGTATCTCGATATATTTACCATCATTCATATAGTATCCTGTTCCAGTACCATGTGTGGTAATCGCTACATGCAAAGCTGAATCTTCAATGTATTGTGTATCCATTTTCAATATAAACAGGTTTTCTATTGTTATTGGTTCACCTGTATTTCCATCAATTTGAACATCAGCAAACTGATGTCTTACATATGCGCCTTTGTCCTGGTCATATATAAAATATGGACTGCTTATATATATTCCTGTAAGGTAGATTTTTGTTGCTTCTTTACCGTTTTTTGTGCTGCTTTCAGTAGAAAAATTGAATATCATTTCTTGATCTGCTTTTGCGGTTTTCTCGGTTGATAACTCCTTCATGGAGTTTAATATATTTTCACCAGTTGTCACTACGCAGTGGACTGATTCCATGCCCGATGCAAGTCTTTCGCTATCTCGATAGAAAGGATGTCCATTATCTTCTCCGAATATTCCATTAACAGTAGTAAGATTCCTGTCTATAAGATCCTGTTTTGCATTTTCCTGTCCATATTCACTATAACCGTAATGGAAGATATAGCTGTCGAAAGCTAATGCCATTTTCGTGAAATATGAACGAAGGCTTCTTACCGCACCTATTTTTTCTATCCTATATGGATCTTGGTATATAGCCATGAAACGTGAAATATCATATTCCACTAGCATTTCCACTACTATATCTGCTTTTGATATTCCTACCTGTGGCAGACTCTGTCTTTTATTTTCCAAAAGTATTGCGACAGGTTTTGCTGTCAGAGAAAACTCATTCATATATTCACTTTTTCCTGTAAGCGGATTGACTGAAAGCACTAAAGAAGGGTCCATTGTCACAGTTGGAGTAGATGACGGCAAGGTACTTGCTTCAGGAGTCGAAGTAGGTTCTAAAGATTCACTAGGCTCTTCAGACGGCTCATTTGCAGGTGATGATTGTGGTGTCTTGCTTGGCAAAACAGGTGATTCTGCTATATTCCCTACTGCTTCCAAATAACTGCCACAGGAAACGGATACAACTGCTATTATCATTGTTAATGAGATTATTATTACTTTTTTGATTAAATTTACTGTTTTTCTTTTGTGTTTCATATTTATCCCCATTTTCATATGCAATTTTTTTATTGCGAGTATATTTTCACTCAATAAACTTGTTATGTCAAATATTTTGAAGGCATATTGTCCTTGTTCATAATATATAATTGAATATATATCTTTATATACCATAATGCTGTAAACACACTGACAGCTGATACTATTGCTATAAAAGGTGAGTATATGTCATAACTGTTCGTGTAGTTCAAATATAGAATATATGTACAATTAGCAAAGAATGTAAGTGTCTGCAGTATATGTATATGCAGGAATCTTCTATCATTTGAAAAAATATATGCAGCGAGTACCAAAAGTATAGATGGGAAAATATATCTTTCATGCATCTTGGTAGCAAATGTGAATACTACAGTCATTAGAAGACCTGCTGTAGCAAAAGTAAATCCTGGCTTTTTATGTCCTTTTATAAATGCTGCTGTTGTTAATGCACACACCCCAATTATGGCAAGATATCCATATATTTTGTATGGAATCAACCATAATATTTCACTATCAGGTACCCAGTTTAGGCCAAGCAAACCATATAAGTTGTATGCATTTACAGTTGCATAAGCATACTGTCCCATAGTGCCAAAATACAAACCGAATATCCATAGAGGATGCTGTCTTAAAGCATATGGAAGTATTATTGCGACAAACTGAACAAGACCTATTAAAAGTGAAGAAAGGACTTTCTTAATATTCCTGCTTCTAATATATGCAAATATTAATATTGGAGCAAATATAAAAGCTTGAGGCTTTAATAATACTGCGAAAACATATGCTACTGTAGCCCATTGTAACTTGTTATTCATGATATTATATGCGGTTAACGCAATGAATAATGTCAGTATACTGTCAATCTGACCCCATGCTGAAGAATTTAGTATATATGCTAGATTAAAGGCCATTATCGCTGACAAAATAACAGAGGTCTTCTCAGAAAATCTTGTTTTGGCTATCTTGTATATAAAGTATGCAGAAATTATATCAAAAATTATAGATGGGAGTTTAAGCATGATTATATGTGCAGGAAAAGCGAACATTATGCCAAACAATTCCCTTAATGCCTCAATTACCCACAGGATGTATATGTATAATGGAGGATAATCACAATAAAGCTTTCCATTATAAAATTCCAAAAGCCCTTCCTGATATGCCTGCTCGCCCCAGTAACTAAAACATCCCATATCAGTATGATGCCCCAGAATAGCTCCAGCAATGAACAGACGGAAAATAAATGCTACTAGATAAATTGAACCTAGTACTATATATACCTTATTAATTTTTACCTTTTTTTTATTAACACTCTTCATCTTTTTTTCTTTTGTACTCGCAAAAAGTTATATGCACTCCTGATTGTGTCAAAAGCCTGTCCGATTCATGAACCAGTATCCAGTTTTCTGATTGATCTAAATTTAAAAAATATTTATCAGCTTTAAATATACCATGAACTTTAGTGACAAATGCTTTTTCACAATAGGGCAGGAAAGCTTCATATATACTTTGTCCCCCAATAATATAGACTTCATCAGGATTCATTAAACTGACTTTTTCAATCGCTTGTTCCACACTATGTACAATAAATACTTCATCCCTTTTAAATTCATTATCTTTTGTCAGTACGATATTTTGCCTATTTTTTAAAGGTCTGCCATTTTTGAATGAATCTAGCGTCTTTCTTCCCATAATAATTGTCTTGTTCAGCGTTTTGTTCTTGAAGTATGTCATATCTTCTTTTATATTCCACTGTATTTTACCTAGATATCCTATACCCCAGTTTTCATCAACAGCTACTATCAAATTCATACTGCTACCTCGATGTTTTTAATCTGATCATTCTTTTTATAATCAATCAGCTTGAAGTCCTCTAGTGTAAAGTCATAAAAGTCTTTTATTTCAGGATTAATCCAGAATTTAGGAGCATCAAAGGATTGTCTTGTTAAAAGTTCTTCAATTAAGGGTATGTGCCTATCATAAATATGCGCATCTGCTATTACATGAACCAGTTCACCTGCTTTTAATCCTGATACCTGGGCAATCATATGCATAAGAACAGCATACTGTACAACATTCCAGTTATTTGCAACAAGCACATCATTTGATCGCTGATTCAGTATTCCATTTAAGACAGTCCCGGAAACATTGAAAGTCATACTGTATGCGCATGGATAAAGGTTCATTTCATGTAAATCTGCATGTACATAGATATTAGTCATTATCCTTCTGCTTGCCTGGTTGTTCTTAAGATCATAAAGCACTCTGTCAACCTGGTCAAACATGCCTTCCTTGTATTTATGTTTTACAGACAGCTGATAACCGTATGCTTTTCCTATAGATCCTTCACTGTCAGCCCACGAATCCCATATCCTGCTTTTTAAATCGTTTGTATTATTAGATTTCTTCTGCCATATCCAAAGTATTTCATCAATTGCATTTTTAAAAGGAGTAGGACGTAATGTCAGGATTGGAAACTCTCTGCTCAAATCATATCTATTTACGACACAGAACTTTTTTACAGTATGAGCCGGGGTTCCATCAAGCCATTTTGGACGTACATCCAAATCTTTATCGGAAAATCCGTTATCAATAATATCCCGGCACATGGTTTTAAATATTTCATCAGCTCTGCTCATATTTTTCTCCTTGTTTTCTCTTTTATATTATACAATCAAATTACTGATATGTGAATAAATCCGTTTAAATACTTCTTGAATATCTTTCTATAGCTTTAATGGTATATTTTGCTATTATTCCAGTAAGCACTCCTGCAATAACTGCAAATATAGCTAGAATAGCAATATACCACAAAATGTTTATGTTCTTTAGTATCACAAGAGCTGTGAAAAACTGTGCCGTATTATGGATTACTGCTCCTATAACACTCAGACCAATAACAGAAAATTCTATTATTTTCTGTTTTTTTATTAAAGCACATAATACTGTAGAAGCCATGCCACCAAAAAAACTAAAAAAGAAGGTTACAAGATTACCTCTTAAAAGGCCTGTAACTATAATTCTTACAGCCTGAACAGATATTGCATATAAAGGACCTAAAACATAGAGAAGAGTCATAGGGATAACATTCGCCAAACCTAGTTTTACTCCTGGTGCTATTGCAGAATAAGGTATGTAGCTCTCCGCTATAGATATTGCTATAGCAAGTGCAGTGAATATAGCTGATATGGTTAATTTTTTTGTGTTGTTCATTTTGTAATTCCATCCACATTAGAGTTCTTTGAAACAAGATATATAAGCACCCTGTTTGGAAGACAAGATATCTGCTTTTTTGATCCTGTTGTCAGTTCTCCCATATGTATGCAGTCTTTATTAGCACAATCTGCAAAAGACATATACGCAGTCCCATTCTTGACAGTCACAATATTTATGACATTACCTGATGCATCCATAATATATATCTCACTGTCTTTATGTATAGAGTCCTTATATATTACCTTCTGGTTCTGTTGGATAACTAATATATCACCATTTTCAGAATCGCTGAAGAGAAATATTCCAATTAAAATCAGAAATATGCATATTAAGATAGATATAAGGAGTACATCAGCCTTTTTCATATGCGTATTTTATCATTAACTGTATTTGTTTAAAAGTTCTTTATATAACTGTTCATCCTTTTGTGATAAATCTGATGGATTAATTATATTAACTTTAATATATAAATCTCCTCTTGTCTTATCTTTCTTGTAATAGCCTTTCTCTCTAATCCTTATTTTTGATCCTCCCTTAATATTTTGGGGGATTGTGACTTTTAATGTGCTGTCAGGCATATCTACCTGAACAACAGAACCAAAATATGCTTGCCATGGATATACATCAACAGTTTTTATAAGGTCATCATTATCAAGTGATAAAGTAGTAGTGTCCTGAAGTTCGATTTTAATATACAAATCACCGCCAGACTGGCCTTGGCCTTTCATTTTTATCTTCTGGCCGGATCTGATTCCCTTTGGAAGCTTGAGATTAACTTTCTTTTCATTGATGGATACTATCATTTCCTTTTCAGCTAAAGCATCTTCAATAGATACCTTCATAAAAGCTTCGCTGTCAAACTGCTGAGAAGCTGTTCCTGCAGAATACCTTGATGACTGCCTGAATGGATCCCCACCCATATTACCCATACCTAAATCACCAAAGAACATGTTAAAGAAATCAGAAAAATCATTAGAAGAAGAATAATTTGCACCTTTGCTGAAATCATAAGAATATTTTTGTCCAAAAGAAGATGGATCAAAACCAGCTGAATTGAAATCATTCATACCCATGGTATCATACCGCTTCCTTTTTTCATCATCGTATAATACTTCATAAGCTTCATTTATTTCCTTGAATTTTTCCTCAGCTCTTTTATTACCTGGATTATTATCAGGATGAAACTTCTTTGCTAGTTTTCTATATGCTTTTTTTATTGTATCCTTATCGTCTTTCTTCTCAACGCCAAGGATTTTGTAATAATCCTTATACTCCATTTGCACCACCTCGGTCTGACTTTCTCTGACCTATAACTATATTATATATCCATTATACAGACTTTTCAACATATTTAATAATCGGAGTGAAATACTTATTATGAAAAATAATAAGAATACCATATATTATATGGTATTAAAATTTATATATTATGATTTACAGGCCTGCTTGTATTATCAATATGATACGCTGTAGAATCATAATGATAATATATAAAGCAATAAAAGAGAAATCAAACATCATAGGCCTTCCTTTGGTGAACCGAGATATCAGATTTCTTAAGGGTTCCAAAAATGGTTCTGTAATCCGTACAAGTATTTCGTAATACTTGCTAAATCGAGCATTCCCGAAGAATGATGCTATTGCTCTTATAAATACAATAAATGAAATAGCATACAGCAAATAGTATATTATAGTTAGTACGGTTTTAAGCATTTTACCTACTAATTTGTATATGCCCTTGCTTTGGCATCCGTCACTTTAGCTGGTTCCTGTTTTTCATCATCGATATGATAGCCGCTAGGAGCTACGACTAGTATCTTATCTGAAAGTTTTCTTATAGCGCCATTCAAGGTATATACTGTGCCACTTAAAAAGTCCACAATCCTCTGCGCAAGATCCTTTTCGACCTGTTCAAGATTTACTATTACCGCTCTGCCTGATTTAAGTGAATCGCAGACTCTTTTTGTCTCTTCAAAACTTTCTGGATACATTACATTTAAAGTACCAGTAGAACGTTCCATAGGCACCACCTTCTGTGAAGCAATTTTATCCAAGGCATCGATTCTTTCTACAATCGGATTAATCTGAACAGTAGGTCTGGATTTTCCATTACCTTCTCTTGTTACTGGTGTAATCTGTGGTTTTTCTGTTGCAGCCTGTTCGAAACCTAGGAATTCGGTTAGAAATTTGTCAAAAACACTCATGTTTTCCTCCTCTTTTGTGTACAATCAAATAATCATTAGTATTTATGGGATATCCTTGAATATTGCTGAACCGATACGCAGTACGTTAGCGCCCTCCTTAGCAGCCAACATAAAATCGTTGCTCATCCCCATTGATAGATATACCATATCTGTATTGTAAAATGTATTTTTACTGATGTCAACATAAATATCATGCAGTTTTTTGAATACTGAGGATATTATCTGTTCATTATCCGTAAGCGGAGCCATAGTCATAAGTCCTTTTATCCTGACATTCGCATTATTTTCATTATATCTTATCAAATCCATAACATCTTTTTCATCTACTCCGTATTTAGTTTCCTCATCATAAATCTTAACCTGAATAAGTACATTTGTAATTACCTGTTGTGCATAAGATCTTTTCTGAATTTCATCAAGAAGCTCTTTGCTGTCAACTGAATGAATTAAAGGTGTCTTTCCGACAATATATTTAACTTTATTTTTCTGAAGATGCCCAATTAGATGAATTTTTGCTTTACCCTCAAAATACTCATACTTTTTCAAAAATTCCTGTACCCTATTTTCTCCAAGCTCAACTTTAGGAACTTCTAAAGCCAAGGCAGCAGTCTCGCATGAAACAGTTTTTGATACAGCAATTATAAGAATATTCTCATTATTAATCTGTTCTTTAATTTTGTAAATATTTCTGGCAACATAGTTATTTTTATTATCCATCTAAATACCTTTCTAATTGACAACATCTCCATCAGAAACCTTATCAGGCTCAAGTATATAGTAATCATATGCCTTGAAACTGTAAATGTCATCTGCATCTTCCACTATTGCATATGTGCCATCTGAGTACAGAACATCAATATCGACAAATTTTACAGATATCCCTTTAATTAATGCTATCTTCGTTTGTTGGAATGTTGCGTATTTATAATTATGAATTGAGCTTGTAGGAACCTTAATACCTGTATATTCCTTTACAATCAGCAATCCGTCAAATCTTCCAATTGAAACAAGAGAGGAAAGCATATTATCAGTCTCAAAGAATACGACAGTCTCACCATTTGAGCTGTTGCCTATTATAACTTTATTTATATTAACTATAAAATCCAGTCCAAAAGTGTTTATATTTATCCTTAATCCCTTTAAATCCTTTATCCTAGCTGCATCTGATGAAGTGAGAACAGTAACTATATGGAATTTTTTTGATGTGGCAACTTTTACAACTGTGTTATCATTGTAAGCCTGATCAGCTGACATTCTTGCTTTTATATCCTCCGGATACAACAAACTCATCTGATTATATGTATGATTCTGCTGCTCATTATGCATGAGATATGTCACATATCCCGAATTGATGCAGAATATATCTTTTACATCGCTTGCCATAGCTTGTCTTAATTCATTCTGTCTGGTAAGTAATGCATCTAATTGACGAATTCTTCTATTATCACCATTCATCAAATCCGTCTTATATTCATAAAGAGAATTTATATTCTCTTTTTGTTTCAGCGCTTCTGATATTTTATTTTCATTAAGAAGAGAAGACAAGGATAAAAGACTATTTTTAATCTGAATATCAATCAACTGTATATCTTTTGAAAGAACACCAGTATTTATCTGATACAATTGCTGCATAGACAGAATCTGAGCGTTAATTTCTTTCAGTTCATTATATAAAGGATTACCGGTATTTGCCAAAGAACCTATCAGGTTGTTTACGCCAGCTCTGCTTCCTTCCTTCTTTGTTTGTATTAATGAATAATCAGTAATTGCATCATATGAATCAAATTCATAAAGGACAAACCCAGAAATATTTATCTGGTCAACAAGCCTGCCTTTATAGGCAATATCCTTTTTGACAACTTTGGAATAATAGCTTATGGCCATACGAGTAACAAGGATTATAAAAAGCACAAATGCAATTATTATCATTATCTTGATAACTGTACCGGTGCTTTTCTCAGATTTTACTTTCTTATTTCCTTTCTTCATCAGATATGAAGCATGCCTTTCTTTATCATCATATCACAGGCTTTCAATACGCCGAGTTTTACTTGTGTGTAAGTGAGACCTCCTTGCATATATGCAATATATGGCTCTCTTAAAGGTGCATCGGCAGAAAATTCTATGGAAGCGCCTTGTACGAATGTGCCTGCAGCCATAACCACCTTGTCATCATATCCGGGCATATCCCATGGATACGGGGTAACATGTGAATCTATCGGAGAACCTGCTTGTACTCCTCTACAGAATTGTAAAAGCTGTTCGCTCTTGTCAAACATGACCAGTTGTATTATATCCTTGCGTTCTTCATTATATTTCGGATAGCTCTTAAATCCTAGTTTTTCGAAGAGTAATGCAGTAAATACTGCGCCTTTCAAGCTTTCCATTACTGTATGAGGAGCCATATAAAGCCCCTGGAACATGAGTCTTTTGTTATTTGTGGCACCGACTTCTTTTAAAAGCCCTGGAGCATAAAGTCTAGCAGAAGCATTATCTATACACTCCTTTGTTCCAACAATGTATCCACCACTTCTGCAAAGACCTCCTCCTGGATTTTTTATAAGTGAACCTGCAGCCATATCCATACCCCACTGTGTAGGTTCTTCATCCTGTACGAATTCTCCATAACAATTGTCTGCAAAAAGAATTATGTCTTTATTATATGCCTTAACTTTTTTAGAAAGAGAAATGAACTGCTCTTTACTGACTGGAGGCTTTAGGCTGTAACCTCTGGACCTTTGCACAAAAACCATTTTTGTCTTACAGCTTAACGATGCTTCAACAGTATCCTCGTCTATTTTTCCATCTTTTGTATCAATTATCTTATGAGTAATGTTATATTCCGCAAGGCTGCCTTTTGCTTTTGTTATTCCAACAGTACTTCTTAAAGTGTCATATGGCATGCCATTAGCAAATATTATCTCATCACCAGGCCGTAAATTTGCAGCCATAGCAAGTGATATTGCTGCTGTACCTGAAGCTATACTTTCTCTTACAAGCGCATCTTCTGTACAAAATATATCTGCATAAACTTCATCAAGAAGCTCTCTTCCCCTATCTGAATATCCATATCCTGTGGTTTCAGCAAAATATGCATCACTTACTCTCTTTTCTTGAAAAGATTTCGTAATCCTAACTTGATTTGTTTCTGAAACATCATATAGTTTTTCAAACTGCGTATCACATTCCTTCTGCACACTATCAGCAAGCTGTATAAGTCTTTTATCTATATCAAATTCTTTTATCATTGTAAAATTCCTTTTATGCATTTTATTGCATCTGTAATTTTAATCACGGTTTGTCCATTTAAAGGAGTAAACTGGTATGAATTACGCTCCTGATTTATCTCAAACCTCAAGCTATAGTCTGATACCGCATCTGTAATACAATGAAAAAGCAAAATAGTATTACCGCCAGGATATGCATATTTTATCTCATTTTTAGTGATTGTCAGAGTGCTTTCAGGATATACTGTCAAAACTTTTCCATACCCGTCTTTTACAGTCAGCGAGCCAAAGAATTCCATTTTAAAATCCTCACTGTCAATTTCTTTTCTTAAGTATTCGTTCTGCCATCTTCTCCACTCGATCATATCATTAAAGGCGACATCATTAACTGTCTGTGCATTTAAAAAGCCATATGTATCTACCAATACTTTATTATCACATTCATTACAGAACAAAAGAGAACCTTTGCTTCTCATAGAATAATCCTGTAAACATCTCGGGCATTTGTGTAGTATTGCATGCATTCCTTCTGACATTGAACGGCTATGGAACTTAACCCTGTTTATTCTTTGCCAGTCATATTCATTGTAAACTAGAGCTGACTTGATTTTTAAATCAATCTGTTCTATAGATAATGTATTTACCTGTTGTTTTGTTAGAAGAACATATGCTTTATGGTCAATACGGCCTCTTCGGAATCCTCTTGAGCATCCTCTGTACCATCTTGGTAAAGATATTGAAGCTCCACTAAGATGAGAAATTACAACATTTGATCCAGTCTGTTTTATTAACTTTGCTGCACTATTGTTGTATGGAAGCGTAGAACCGTCAATGGTTCTTGCACCTTCTGGAAACAATCCTACGACTTTATTATTCTTGAGTATATTAATTGCAATTTTAGTAGAACGTATATCACTCATGCCCTGCCGCTTGGGTATCGCTCCTAGATATACAAGTATCTTTTTTAATATAGGGTATTCAAAATATGAAGAAGATGTAATGTAGTGCACCCATCTTTTTGTCACATATGCACCCATGACAAATGGATCTATGGCTGAAACATGATTACCTAGGAGTATAGTTGCTCCATCAAGTTTGTCTATATCCTCTGTTTTCTTTGAACGTACATTCAGTATAATTCTAAATCCTGCTCTTACGGTTCCTCTGATTATGGCTTTAACCACAGCACCTGGTTCATTTATATAATAGGCATTGATATTCTTGTTTTTTTTTGCTTGATTCAAATGCATACTTCCTTATCTTTAGTAAATAGAATTCTATCATTTACTTGTGATGTAATCAATATGCATGATCTGCTGCAACTTGATATGTTTATACATTTGAAATACAATATTACAATGATAAAGGACGAGTATGATATATGTATTGAACTTGAAGTGCAGCCTGCTTCTCATAAAAGAAGGCTTTCCTCTTTTTTAAGAAAAGAAATGGGAATATCCGGAAACTGTATACGTCGGGCAAAGACATTTGACAATATATTCGTAGATGGGCAAGCAGAACACACAGACTATATACTATCATCAGGTCAGCTTGTCGGAATAGTAGTGCCTGACAAAGTTACAAAATCCATAATACCAAGCGCTGATATGAAACTGGATATACTTTATGAGGATGATTATCTTTTAGCTCTTAATAAACCATATGGCATATTATGCCATCCTATTATGAATATTGATGAGGATACTTTAGCAAACGGATTAAAATTCAAATATCCAAATATGGGAATACATCCTGTAAGCAGATTGGACAGAGATACTACCGGAATCGTTATTTATGCGAAAAATTCAATCGTACATCACAAGATGTCTGTCATTGATATAGATAAAAAATATATAGGGATGGTAATAGGGTATCCAGATAATGATGAAGGTACTATAAATATGCCTATTGCTAGGGTACCTGATTCAGCGATGCTTCGTTGTTTCGACCCACAAGGAAAACCATCAGTTACTCATTATAAGATTCTGTACAAATGCCATAATGCAGGCATATTACTATTTACACTGACTACAGGCAGGACACATCAGATACGTGTGCATTGTAAGGAAAGCGGTTTTCCTATCATTCATGATACCCTTTACGGTATTGAAAGCGTATACGACAGGTATATTAAACGGCAGGCACTACACTCATATCAGACATCTTTTACTCATCCGTTCACAAATGAGTTTATAACTATAACATCACCTTTGCATGAAGATATGCAAATATTACAAAATGTTATTAAGGAAAATCACTTGTTAACCTCAAACTCAAGTGATATGCTTTAGAATAATGGAATATATTAAAGTTAAAGGCATAGTATGCAAGATAACAGAATATAAGGAATCTGATAAGATATTGACGGTTCTTACCTACGAAAAGGGTAAGATGCAGATTGTTGCAAAAGGAGTCAAAAAAAAAGGCGCTGCGCTCGCACATGCAGCCAGATTATTCTATTGTGGCGAATTTGAATGTGTATGCCAGAATAATATGCCTATACTAACCGGAGCTGCAATGATACAGGATTTTTTTGGACTCACCAAAAAGATTGAAACACTATACTATGCTTCACATTTTATGGATCTTTGCTCTTACTTTATTCAAGAAGAGCAACCATCCAATGAAATAATGTCTCTTCTTTTAAATACGCTATATCTGTTAATGAGAGATGAAGGAGATCCCATGCTTTTAACAACAATAATACAGTTCCGCCTTTCAGCAATTGAAGGCGCTGCCCCTGTAACAGATTTTTGTGTTGAATGCCAAAAGCCATTGGATGATGACTGTTCATTCTGTTTCTCAATAGAAAATGATGGTATTTCATGTTGTAATAATGGCACATGTATATCACATGCGGTTTTTCAAGCTATAAATCACATATGTAACTCTGATTCCACAAAAATATATTTCTTTAGCATACCAAAATCTGATCTTTGTGTAATATTTGAATTATCTTGCAGATACATTGAGAAGATTGCAGGAAAACATTTTGAAATTCTAGATAGCATAAAAGAAATTTTATAAATAATAATTAGATACTTATTTGTACCCAAGTTTGTTTAGCATCTTATTATCATTGCGCCAATCATTTTTAATTTTAACCCATAACTTGAGGTTAATTTTTGAGTCAAAGGATTTTTCCATGGATTTTCTTGCTTCAGTCCCTATTTTTTTTAACATGGCTCCGCCTTTTCCTATAATTATTCCTTTATGACTCTCCTTATCGCAATAAATAACTGCATCTATGTCATACAACAGTTTATCTGGACGCTGTTTAAAATTTTCAATTTCTACAGCAGTCCCATGAGGTACTTCTTCAGAAAGCAGAATCAGCATCTTTTCCCTTATTATATCTTCAGCCATTTCCCTCATGGTCTGATCTGTTATCTGATCCTCGTCATAATACATAGGACCTTCTGGAAGATAGTTAATAATTATATGCTTCAAAGAATCTACATTGAATCTGTCTTGCGCGCTTATTGCAAGCATTTCATTAAATTCAAATTTTTTTGAATAATGGCTTAATATATCGCCAGCAGTATTTTGATCTATAGTGTCACATTTATTAAGTATTAGGATTATGGGAATATCCTTTATTTCTGTTAATAACTCCAGTATGTGAAGATCTTCCGGAGGAATCTGATCGCTTTTTTTTGGAGCGATAATAAAAATTATAACATCAGTTTCTGAAAATGTGGATTTTGCTGCATTTACCATATATTCACCTAATTTTGTCTTAGGCTCATGAATTCCGGGGGTGTCTAGAAATATTATCTGACAGACATCATCAGTATATATGGCTTTAACATTCTTCCTCGTTGTCTGAGGCTTTGGTGTTACAATGCTTATTTTTTCTTTTGTAATAGCATTTATAAGTGTAGATTTACCTACATTAGGTCTTCCTATTACTGTAACGAATCCGGATTTGAATGCCATATCAGCTCCCCTTTTTGCTAGCATAAAAGTCAAAAGAGTTGGGTAGCAGTTCTTTTAGCTGATACTGTTTCCATTTAAGATCGTTACCGCTTACAAATATTAAAGCATCTTTTTTCATGAACTCGCTCATTACCTGACGACATATACCGCATGGGAAAGCATAATCATTAATATCTCCTGTTATAGCGATTGCTGATATATACTGTTCTTTTTCACTCATTGCTTTTACAATTGCTGTTCTCTCAGCACATATAGTTGCTCCGAAAGAAGCATTTTCAATATTTGCTCCTGTATATATCTTTCCGCTTCCTGCCATTACGGCAGCTCCAATTTTTATATTAGAATAAGGAGAATAAGCATTTTGTACTGCCTTTAAAGCTTCCTCTTTCAGTTGCTCATATTTATCTTTCATAATTAAGCTCCTTTAATATATCTTCCTGAAATCTTAACATTTTCTTTTCAGATTCCTCATTCTCATGATCATAGCCTAATAGATGCAAAAGACCATGACTTGCTAGAAATACACATTCACGTAATGGACTGTGACCATAACTTTCAGCCTGTAAGAATATCCTGCTTTTTGCTATAAGTATATCACCAAGAAATAATTCCTTGTTTTCATAGTCAATATCATATTTATCATATATTATCCTGCCTTCATCACAATTAAGCGCAGGAAAGGAAAGAACATCAGTGACTTTATCAATATGTCTTTGCTCTTTATTAATCTGACTTATATATTCATCGTCTGTAAACTCTACAAAGACAGATACAGTTATATTTTCATTATCCAATGCATCAATTTTATCTAAAATATGTTTTTGCAGTATTCTTTCTAATACTTGTGTAACAGGTCTGGAAAACAGACTTGTTTCTTCATCAGTTCCTTCTATATCAATTCTCGTTTTCATCTTCGTCCTGTTCCTCTTGGCTAGGTTTTATATCAGTTATGGCATCTTTCTGCTGTTGTGTCGGATATTTAACTCTTTGATGGAAATATCCAGTAAATACTTTCATAAATGCAAAGAGAATCTCATCAAGATCTTTTAATGTAAGATCACACTGATCAAACTGACCATCATCCCTTTTAGTCTTAATAACTTTTCTTATGGTTTTTTCAATTTCAATAATATTAGTAGTTTCCATCGACCTTATAGTCGCTTCACATGCATCTGCAAGCATTACACATGCTGACTCTTTAGTTCTAGGTTTTGGCCCGGAATATCTGTAGTCCTCTTCTATAACCGGTTCATCGGATACGCTTTGAGCTTTATGGTAAAAATACTGTACTTGTGTTGTGCCATGATGTTCAATTATGATATCACGAATAGATGGAGGAAGTTTCCCCTGCTTAGCTAAATCCACTCCTTCAGTGGTATGGCTTGTAATAATTGTAGCTGATAATTGCGGAGTCATGGTATTGTGGGGATTTCCAGTTTTTGATGACTGGTTCTCACCAAAAAATGCAGGCCTGTTCAATTTCCCTATATCATGGTAATAAGCACCAACTCTTGCTAATAAACCATTCGCGCCTATCGCTTCAGCTGCTTCCTCAGCAAGATTACCCACCATAAGAGAATGATGATATGTACCAGGCGCTTCCATCATAAGCCTTTTTAACAAAGGTCTTGTAGGAGATGCAAGTTCCATTAGCTTGAATGGAGTGACGATATTGAATAATGCTTCAAATACAGGCAGCAAGCCAAGACACAACAGGGCAGCAGCCATTGAGGAGAAAAACAGAACAAGCATCTGAGTGTATGGCACATATAGTGTGATGTCGGTAGTTATAAGCATGTATGACATATATATAGCTGTATTAATCGCACCTAATGCTATTCCTGAAATTGCTAACCTTATTCTTGCTGATGTTTTTCTGATGATGTATATGGTGGCTATCGATCCTATTAACAGTATGAAAAGATATACGAGATCACCTCCCACTATATAGCAGTAGAATATCGCCATGGGTCCTGAAAAGATGTATGATGTATTGTCAGAAATCAGTATTGACAGCATCATTGGCAGAATAAAATATGGTATGTACATATAGTACTCATGCGGGACGTAAAGAGCAGGTATATAAACCATAAAGAATAACAAAACTATAATGAATATGGACTTTGGCTGCAGCTTCATGGTGTGACCGCATATTTTTTTTGAAGCTAAGGATGCCAACAGGCATATTATAAAGAGTGTTGCAGCTCCTATATACATGTACATGTCGTTGGATACTGTAATTACTCCCATTTCCGAAAGAGTTCTTATATCCTCGCTTTCCAGTTTTTCACCTTTCTGGTAAAGGATTGATCCAGCCATTACTAAAACTGGAGAGTTTGTTGTCACATCCTGGTATACTCTTTGTCTTTCTTGTTCAGTAGCCTGTACATCAATTCTGCTGTTTATCTGAATTAAGTATGTTTTAAGAACATTCGTAAGCTCTTTCAGATTACTGTCTGTCACAGAATCATTTACCGACAACGCAAAATTCTCTTGATGATCAGTCAGATTTTCATTAAAAATATATTCATCCATGTATATTTCGAACTGCGTACGTACTATAGTCTTATAACTGTCATATGAAGTGTCATTAACATCCTTGATAATTGCTTTTGCTAGATTATTAGGGATGTTTACGCCTAATGATGAAAATACGCTAGTGTATTGGTTTACCAGACTGTTTAGTTCAACATTATATTGAAACGATGTAAGGGATATGTTTCTTGCCTGATCACGATACTGATTTGTTATATCAAAAAAATTAAGTATGTTTTCGTAAAGTGCTACTTGAGAGGTATTAATCCTTACAGCAATTGGCTCAACAGAGTCTCTTGCCATATTTGCCTTCGATATAGTAGCATCCTTGTCATAATAATCGTAAGAAGCGATTATATCAGTAGTAGCAATGTTGTTTTTATCAATCAAGTTGCTTGTATCTGACACCTTTTTTAATATACCAAGCAAAGCTATAATTATTGCAATTAAAAGTATAAGCAGGCTGTACAGCCTTGTTTTTAATAAATCCCTTTTTGTTTTTTTGGATTTATTCATTTCTGTTCACCTTCTTTTTACTTTCTGCTCGCTCATAAGCATTAATGACCTTCTGTACAAGCTCATGCCTTACTACATCTTTGAAAGTAAGATTCACAATACTTATATCATCAATATTCTTTAGTATTTGAATAGCATGAATTAATCCGGATTTTTTATCTTTTGGTAAATCAATCTGAGTTATATCCCCGTTTATAACCATTTTTGAACCAAAACCCATTCTGGTTAAAAACATCTTCATCTGTTCCTGTGTAGTATTCTGCGCTTCATCAAGAATAATGAAAGCATCATCTAAAGTGCGCCCTCTCATGTATGCTAAAGGTATTATCTCTATAAGACCTTTTTCCTTATTTCTAGCTACATTATCTGGTCCCATAAGTTCAAAAAGCGCATCATACAAAGGTCTTAGATATGGATCTATTTTTGATTGAAGGTCTCCAGGCAGGAATCCCAATTTTTCTCCTGCCTCCACAGCAGGCCTGGTAAGTATAATTCTTTTTACAGATTTCGACCTAAAAGCCGTAACAGCACATGCTACAGCTAGAAATGTCTTTCCTGTGCCGGCTGGTCCAACACCAAAAGTTATCCCGTTTTTTTGAATGGCATCGGTATATTTTTTTTGGCCTAAAGTTTTAGCTTTAATAGGAGAGCCTGAAGCATTTAAGCATATATAACCTGAAGGAAGATCTAGTACCTCGTCTTTTCCCTGCGTTATAAGGTCAGCAAGATAAACAATATTTTGTTTATTAATCTGTTCTCCTGACTGAGCCATATCAATAAGTATACTGATGAGCTTTTCAGCATTATTTACTTCGTCTGCCTCTCCTTTCAGCTTTACCTCGCTTCCGCGCACTATAACTGAAACATTCATCATATTCTCGATAACTTTCAGATTGGAATCCGAGCTTCCAAATACGCTCATCATATCACTAAGGTTTTCGAAATAAATAAGTCTTTCCATTAACTCCTGCGTATCAATTAATTTAACCATAACTGGTTCGTCATTTTATTATAGCATTTATATTGTCATTAAATCAAATAACGGTTAATTGGGTTTATTTTTTAGTTTTGAATGCAGCTGATGCATCGCATAAACAGTGCTTGTAGATAAATGATGCTCTATTTTCGCTGTCTCTATTTCTGCTGTCATTTCATCTACAAATAAGACATCCTTCAGGAATTTAAGGATGATTAGATGCTTTCCTGTTGCAGCTTTTACTGCTTCAATTCCTGAATCTGTCAGAAATATTTGCCCGTATTTGACCTGAACGCAGTAACCAAGCCGAGACAGTTTCATTACAGCATTATTTGCAGAAGCTTTTTTAACCATCATCTTTTCTGCTAGGTCAGTAAGCCTTACCCCTTTATTCGCATATGAAAGCTCGTGTATACATCTTAAATAGTTCTCCATGGATTGTGTCAATCCGCTCATAATACCACCGCCCCGAATTAATAAATACTTTGTAAGTGTAATTTTATCAAAATGACAGCTAATTTTCAACCTTATATACATATTTAGGATGTTACTCTCACTGCTATTTTATTAATAAAGCAAATAAAGGGATATACATGTTATACTTAATTAATGAATTTATGTTTTATGAAAGGCACAGATATGAAAGTTCATGAGAGATTTATTGATTATGTAAAGTTTGATACTACTTCTGATCCTTCTTCAAACAAATGCCCGTCTACAGAAAATCAGATGATATTTGCTAGATACCTGGTTGAACAAATGAAAAATATAGGCATAAAAGATGCACATGTCGATGAATGCGGATATGTATATGGGTTTATTGATGCAAAATCCGGATGCGAGAATATTCAATCAATAGGCTTTATTGCACATATGGATACCTCGGACGCAGTCAGCGGTAAGAAAATCAAACCAAGGATAGTAACCAATTATGACGGTAAAGATATAATATTAAATACAGAATCAGGTATTGTAATGGAAGTGGATAAATATTCACATTTAAAAAACTACATCGGGCATGACCTTATAGTTACTGACGGTACGACATTGTTAGGTGCAGATGACAAAGCTGGAATAGCAGAAATCCTAAGTATGGCTGAGATACTTATTAATAACGATACTTTAAAACACGGGCCTATTAGCATAGCTTTTACCCCTGATGAAGAGATAGGACGTGGAGCCGATCTTTTTGATGTAAAGAAATTTAATGCGTCATATGCATATACAGTAGATGGAGGATCTCTAGGTGATATACAATATGAAAACTTCAATGCAGCATCAGCGCATATAACTGTAACCGGGTTATCAGTACATCCAGGCGGAGCAAAGAATATTATGAAAAATGCGATACTTATTGCCTATGAATTTAACTCGTTACTGCCTTGTAATGAAACCCCTCAGCATACGGAGAAAAAAGAAGGATTTCATCATCTTCATGATATTTCTGGTACAGAAGAGCAGGTACTCATGAAGTATATTTTACGAGATCATGATGCAGATAAGCTTAAACAGAAAAAAGATCGTTTTAACTTAGCTGCTGATTTTATCAATCGAGTTTATGGTTCAAATACTATAAAGATGGATATAAAAGACACATACCTGAATATGGCGGAAATGTTAAAACCCCATATGTACATAATTGAAAGAGCAAATCGTGCTTATGTCGCATTAGGATACACGCCAACATCACATGCAATAAGAGGCGGGACTGATGGAGCAAGATTATCATACATGGGTTTATTATGTCCTAATATAGCAACCGGAGGTCATAATGCTCATGGACGTTTTGAATATGTATCCATAAATGAAATGGAAAAAATGGTTGCTGTGCTTGTTCATATTGCATGTGATATTAATAACATTTGATATTAATCAATAGTAGGATTCTGAGCAAGATACTCGTTTATGAAAGGATCCAAGTTACCATCCATAACTGACTGTACATCACCAGTCTCATAGTTTGTCCTATGATCTTTCACCATCGTATAAGGGCAGAAGACATAGGAACGTATTTGGCTTCCCCATCCTATATCCATCTGCGAGCCTTTCAAGTCCTCAATCTTTTCTTTATGTTCTCTTTCCTTTATCTCTAAAAGTTTGGACATAAGCATTTTCATTGCTGTTTCCTTGTTTTGATGCTGACTTCTTTCTGACTGGCATGCAACAACAATATTTGTAGGAATATGTGTTATCCTGATTGCAGAATCAGTCTTGTTAACATGCTGTCCTCCCTTTCCTGATGAACGATATGTATCTATCCTAAGATCCTCAGCTTTTATCTTTATGTCTATCTCATTTGATATTTCCGGTATAACTTCGCATGAGGCAAAAGAAGTATGTCTTCTACCCGCTGAGTCAAATGGAGATATCCTGACCAGTCTGTGCACACCTGACTCTCCTCTTAAATACCCGTATGCATATTCGCCTTCAATATACATTGATATTGATTTAATTCCTGCGCCATCTCCGTCAAGATAATCGGTTACCGTAACTTTAAATCCTTTTTCCTCAAAATATCTTGTATACATCCTAAACAGCATTTCCACCCAGTCACAGGCTTCAGTTCCGCCTGCTCCAGCATGTAATGTTAGGTATGCGTTATTTTTATCATTAGGGCCATTAAGAAGCGAATACATACGAATTTCCATGTAAGCTTTGGATAAGTCATTTTTTGCATCGATAAGCTCCTGCCCTAGCATTTCATCTTCAGGATTTTCTTCTGCAAATTCCAACAGTACAAAACAGTCCTCAATCCTGGTTTTAAGGTCTTTTGCTTTTGCTGCACGATCCTTTAGAACCTTTATCCTTTGGAGTATCCTCTGTGAATTCTCATTATCCTGCCAGAAACCTTCCTTGTAAGTCTCTTCCTCCAGACTTGCAATCTCTTCTTTGGTGTTATCGGAATCCAGGCTTTTTATAAGCTTTGTCGAGTTATCCTTTATTTCATTCAGTTCGTTTTCAATAATATTGAAATCAATCATTTATTTTTTAAAAACCTTTCCATTCGTTTTAATGCTTCTTTTATATTTTCAAGGGAACTTGCATATGTTGCACGGAAATAACCCTCGCCTGCTGATGAGAATGCTGTTCCAGGCACTACCAGCACTTTTTGTTCCATTAAAAGCCTGTCGCAGAACTGTTCAGAAGTCAGCTTGGTCTTCTTAATGTTTGGGAAAACGTAAAAAGCCCCTTCAGGTTCAAAACAGTCAATCCCTATATTTAAAAGGCCTTGATACAGGTATCTTCTTCTTGTATCATATTCCTGTCTCATTTTCATTACATCTTCTTCACATTGTTTAAGAGCATCAATAGCAGCATACTGTACAAAAGATGGCGCGCACATTATAGCATATTGATGAATCTTGAGCATCTGTGAAATTATATCTTTATGCGCGCATACATATCCCAATCTCCATCCGGTCATTGAAAAGGATTTAGAAAATCCATTCACATATATTACTTTGTCATGCATATTATCAAATGCGGCAAAAGAGGCATGCTCCATACCATATGTCAAATCAGCATATATCTCATCAGATATGACTATTATGTCTTTTGATGACAGATAATCTGCTATCGGCTTCAACTCCTCTTTCGTCATAACTGCTCCGGTCGGATTATTTGGATATGCGAGTATCAGGATTTTAGTTTTTTCTGTTATGCATTCTTCCAGTTGGCTTACTGTCAGTTTAAAACAGTTTTCCTCACTGAGCTGTAAAGGAATGGCTTTTGCTCCTGCAAAATTCACACACCCTTTGTAAGCCACAAAACATGGTTCCGGAATGATTACTTCATCACCAACCCCCACTATGCTTCTTATGGCTATATCGATAGCTTCTGAAGCTCCAACCGTAATTATTATCTGATTTAATGGATTATACTTCAAATTATATTTTCTATCCAGCATGGCACATATAGTTTCACGAAGCTCCAATATGCCGGTATTGGATGTATAGTGGGTTCTGCCCTTTTCCAGAGCATAAATTGCAGATTCCCTTATCTGCCAGGGAGTCACGAAATCTGGTTCACCTACTCCTAAAGATATGACATCACTCATTCCGTGAAGCATATCGAAATATTTCCTTATACCAGAAGGAGGAGTGTTTTTCACTTCTTCTCTAATAAATTCTCCTGGTTTTTTCACAGTATTATTGCCTCTCTTTGATCCTTTTCTTCTTCTTCGAAAACCAGATCGTTTTCTTTATATTTTTTCAGCACGAAATGTGTCGATGTTGCTGTTACTCCGCTTATAGCTGAAAGTTTTTGCGTAACAAACAAAGCTACATCCTTTAAATCTGTTCCTTCAACAATTGCTGCTATATCAAAGGCGCCTGACATGAGATAGCAGGTCTTTACCTGTTTATAGCTATAAATCCTTTTCGCTATTTCCTCAAATCCACGATCTCTCTCAGGTGTAACTTTTATTTCAATAAATGCTACAACAATATTATCTCTAGCTTTTTCCCAGTTTATGACTGCAGAGTAGCCAGCTATTATTTTATCCTGTTCATACTGCTTAATAACTTTTTCAACTTCTTCAACGCTTTTTCCCGTCATAACAGCAAGTTCCTTTGCTGTAAGCCTTGCGTCTTGCTTTAATAATTCCAGTATATCCATAAGTTTTTCCCTTTCTTATACAAAAAAGGAGAACTCCCGGTTCTCCTGAATTTGATTTTCTAAATGGCTATTTCTGCTCTTCAGAGGAACCGATAGTTTTTTCTAGAGAATCACTGAACTTCTCCAGTAGCTTTGCTGCGGATGCCTGTAATGCAGATAGCTGTTTTTTAATGTCTACTATCTTTTCTCTTTCTTCTTCAGCTCTCACCTCAAGCTCAGCTACTTCCTTGAATGCAGTATCCTTGGCTTCCTTGACAATCTGCTCTGATAATTCGTTTGCTTTCATTAAAGCTTTGGTAATACTTGCTTTTTCTTTTGAAAGCGCATCTTCTCTGCTCTTTAATTCATCATACATTACCTGCATGTCTTCTATCTTTTTATTCAGTTCCTTTATGATGGTTTCTTTCTCAACTATCTTTGCTTCGTATTCATCCATCATATTCTCTATATACTTGTTAACTTCATCCTTGTTGTAACCGCTCATTGCGCTACGGAATCTTTTCTTTGCCATCTCACACCTCTTTTACGATGATATTTATCCTGTTCATTAATTTTATAATACAAACACATGTAATAGCAAGTTTTTTTAAAATATACCTGTCCCTTTATATCTTATTTTCCAGTTTTCTGATGCTTTTTCCCATATATGATTAGGTATCGGGTCAATGTGACCACAATCCTCCTCCTTAGCAGTCTGCTGAGCCATATGAAGAAAATCCAGGCTCCGATAGGTCTTTGTAAAGAAAGAGTCAACAATAAGCTCCATCCAGAAAGTATGCTCATAACTATCTATATCTTTTAAATAGTATTCCTTAAGTTTCATAGGATCATATGGTATATATATCAACTCATACCCAATAAGCTTTTTATCCTCAATGGTAATTATCCCCATACTGAAGCAGTCATCACGTTTGTATATGTTCATTGCAGGTGGTATCCCCAAAGGTCCTGGATTAATGAAATTTTTATCTTTAAGTGTAAAACGGTATGACTGATGGGAATGGCCAAGAAGATATAAAGAGCAATCGTAACTGTCATACATATCCATATATATGTCCATACTCTTTGAAGGAAGTATAAAATGTTTTGTATTTATATGAGAACCATGAACAGCTAATGTATCTATACCGAAAACATCCAGTTTTTTAACATTAGGTAGATTCGATATATATAAAAGTCCTTCATCACTTAAATTCCTATACGCTTTAACTAATGATTCACACTGATAATTGTTGTCCCACTGTTTTCTTTTCCCTTTGTGGTAGTCTAATATATATTCTTCCCTGTTACCTCTTACCACATCATGAGTAAGGTCCATTACAATATCCAGTACAGCTTGAGAATCCGGACCGTCAGAAATCATATCACCAAGAACGATATATCTTTTTATACCTTTTGATTTGCAGATATCTATAGCTTTTAACAGAATGTCCAGATTTCCATGAATATCTGAGAATATTGCAGCTTTGCTCATTTTACTATATATTTTTTAACTATCCTATCCATTTCTTTCTCATCTTTCGGCAGATTCAAATTGTCTATTAACTGCCACTGCTCATCATGCTCCAATTTCTCCTTGGGCCCTAGTATAGTAAGAGGAGACAGACTTTCCATTTCTGTCATAAAATCACATGTGTAAGTCTCATACATTGATGCGCTATAATCAGGATAAAGCATATTCTCTTGTGGTGAAAATTTCTTTATGAACATATAGTTATGATTGAAATACGCTGCCCATCCGTTTGTGTTTGATATTCCGAACTTGAATGGTTTTACTGCGCTTGAATCATGCTGAAGGAATATATACTTGCTTCCCCACTGGACTCGCTTGTCATTCATATCAGAATATGGCCACAGTGATATCATCCTATTAGGCAAAAGCTTGGTATCCAAAGTCTCCTGAGGTACAACTTCCAGTCCTCCTGGAGCAACAACAGTAAGAGCCCATGCTGCAAGCTCTATATCCCACAAATTATGATTAGTTATAATGTGCTTAAGATATACATTCGTTCCTTTTTCACTGATAGTTATTTTGATATCCTTTTTCACCATTGTTGTCGTTTCAACAGGTTGAGATACCTTTATGCCGTTTGGAATTATCTCGATATCAACCTTTGTATTATCCGGGAAATAACTTCGTATCTCATGTTCAGGACTGTGCCACAATCTGTGACCACCATAAATCCTCCATTCATCTCCTCCGGTCTTACCCATCTGATCCTGCTTTTCACACATGACATTCTGTCTGCCTATAAAGCCATACCTTATCACTCTTGGACCTACATCCGATGTAACTATTAATTCAATTTCATCATTGAATATTCTATAGCAATTATCCCATCCACCATATGGGACTTTTTCAATCTGTACTGACATTTAACACCTCCGGCTATTTTTTGATAACCTTATTATACTATGCCTATTCAGGTAAAGTTAATCTTTATGATATGTAAAAATAGTTCTTATCCCTTTTTGCCGGTAAACCAATGGATAATAGGTATAAAAAGGAATATAATCCAGCCCGGATGCCACAAATTCCATATAAAACCCATTGCCAGATATATAAGGGCTATGATGAGCGTGTAGGATACAGTACGTGATTTTATCGCATTTACTATTGCATAATACACCGGGATTGTAAGAAAAACAATCCAGCCTGGATGCCACAGGTCCCATATGAATCCCATAAGCAGAAAGACAATTGTTGCAAGGACTGGATACGGAAATGTATTAGGATTCCGCTTGTTATACCATTTATCAACCTTTATATCGAATTTGCAGCAGTTATCTTCCTTTTTTTCTTCATTTGGTTGTTTAGCTTCTTGTTGGTCCATTATTAATGCCCCTTTCAAAAGTTATGATTTTCGTATCACTCACATTTTATAACAAAAAATGCATAATATCAAAAAAATATGAAAATCATGCATTTCTATGTGTATTTTTTCCTATTATTCCACTTTATATCTTGTACTGGTCTCCGATGCCGTAATGCTCAACAACATAATCTAAATCTTTATCGCCTCTTCCGCTTAAATTAACAAGTATGGAATTAGTTTTATGCAGTCTTGCGGCTTTAATTGCATATGCAAGAGCATGTGAGCTTTCCAATGCAGGGATAATTCCTTCATACCTTGATAACATGAAAAATGCTTCCATGGCTTCATCATCTGTCACTGAAGTGTAATCCACTCTCTTTACATCATGTAAGAATGCATGCTCCGGACCTACTGCAGGATAATCCAGTCCGCTTGCTACAGAATATACTGGTAATGGATTACCTTCATCATCCTGCAAAAGGAGGCTTTCGAATCCGTGAAGTATACCTTTCTTACCATAAGTGATGCTTGCTGCATTGTCTCCTACTGCTGGGCCTCTTCCCATTGGTTCAACGCCCACTATTTTTACTGGGTCATTGAGAAATGCCATAAATAGTCCCATTGCATTACTTCCACCCCCTACACATGCACATATCTCATCTGGAAGTTCGCCTGTCATTTCCATATACTGCTGCCTAGCTTCGATTCCTACAACCATCTGAAAATCCCTCACCATCATTGGAAAAGGATGTGGTCCGACGACAGAACCTATGCAGTAAATAGAATCTTTGTAATTTTTCATATATGATTCAAAAGCAGAATCAACCGCTTCCTTAAGTGTTTTTAATCCATGTGTGACTGGTACGACTTTTGCACCCAATATTTTCATTCTGGTAACATTAGGCGCTTGTTTAACAATATCCACCTCGCCCATGTGTATCTCGCATTCCAGGCCGAAGAAAGCTGCTGCTGTCGCAAGCGCTACTCCATGCTGGCCTGCACCTGTTTCTGCTATCAGCCGTTTCTTGCCCATGTATTTTGCCAGTAATCCTTCACCCATGCAATGATTTAGCTTATGCGCTCCTGTATGATTTAGATCCTCTCTCTTAAGATAAATCTGACATCTTCCAAGTTTATTAGAAAGCCTTTCACAATGGTAGACTGGTGTAGGCCTTCCTTGGAATTCTCTTCTTATTCTTCTAAGCTCATTTATGAACGAAGCTGAGTGGGCTATTGTCATGTATGCTTGGTCAATTTCCTTGAATGCTTCAATAAGTTCAGGAGGAAGATATGCTCCCCCGTATTGTCCAAACCGTCCTTCTATGTCAGGATAAATTTTTGTATAGTTTATAAAATCCATATTACCGTCCTCCGTTTTATTTTTTATTCAACATGGCTTTTCTATAGGCTTCGCCTTCCCATCCCATGATAAATGCTATATCCTCATCCTTCATCGTGTATATAGTTAATTGATTCTTTTTTGCCTCTTCAATAATGAAAAGGAATGCACAAAGGCTTTCTTCTAAGGTAAGCGCTTCTTTATATGATACATAGTATCGTACTATTCCGGTATTCAAGTCTATTCTAGCCTTTTTTTCCTCATTTTTTGTTGTAACAGCTCCGAGCAGATATGCAGCTTGGTCAGGGTATAGAATATTTGAATCAAACCACTCATCCGTATAATCCTTTCCTTTTAAGTAGGAAACCAACCTCTGTGTATCTGATTCATATATTCCATCGGATATCTGCTTTACTGCTACTTTTCCATATGGTTTTGTAATATCTAATCTTTCTTTTATTCTATCAGATACATACTTATTTATTTTTTCAACTTCAGACAGAGTTTCTGCTGTTATTATTACCCCATGACTTCCCATAAAAATGATATTGGGAATGCATCCCATAATTTTTATCTGCTTCTGTATTTCTAAAGTGAGATAAAATCCTGGTGCTATATATGGCAGCCAAAGATATCTGTAAGGTGATTTAAGAAAAAGTTCCTTTGCTATCTCTTCTCCCTGCTTTGTACAGCATAAAAGATTACCATAAACAGAATGCGTATGGATTACATACTTTTCAAGCAAAGAATGGAAACCTGCTTCTATTGAAGGTCTTCCATCATTCAAACCTTCCAGCTTAACCATATTGTCTTTCACAAACTGTGAGCTTTCCTTATAGAAATCCCTTTTCACGTTTAAGTCGACAGTATCATAATACTCTCTCACTTTTTTATAATTAACAACAACAAACCCATCTGTTTTAGTAATGTCGCACAGCTTGCAACCTGAAGCTTTAACCGCCATAAGCTCATCATCGAATTTAACAGATGTATTGCCTCCGCCTCCTTGAGTGTAATCCGGCAGGCTTCCGACTTTACAGGACATATCTATCATTTCTTTTATGCTTTTTTTGTACATTGTAATCTCCTAGTTTATCCTTTATTTAAAATATTATTCAGGTAGTAATTATATTTTTCTTCCCACAGCTGTCTATCTTGAGGAAAATATGACTTGATTTCAAAACTATCCTTTATGACTTTCCTTGCATGTTTTAAGTCTTTTATCTCGCCTAATGCTATAAGCTGTGCAGCTATATTTCCTATTGCAGTAGCCTCGATTGGACCAGATGTTACCTCTATTCCCAGCGCATTTGCAGTAAACTGGGATATCATTGTATTTTTACATCCGCCTCCGACCATATGCAGTTTAGGTATTCTGCTTCCGACAATTTCACAAAGTCCGTCAAACACATATCTGTACTTTAATGCAAGGCTTTCCATAATACATCTTACTATTTCTGCTCTGTTCTTTGGTACATACTGATTAGTCCTTCTGCAGAATTCAACTACACGCTCCGGCATTTCGCCAGGATGATAAAAGGTTTGATGATCCACATCAATCAAACATGCGAAAGGCTTCGCCTGCCTTGCAGACATCTCCAGTTCATCGAATGATACAGGGTCACCTTCCTTATTCCACTGCCTTCTGCATTCCTGATAAATCCATAATCCCATTATGTTCTTTATAAGTCTGGCAGTCCTGTTTATACCACCTTCATTGGAATATTCATATTTATATGTCAGGTCATTTACTACCGGTTTTTGCAATTCTGAACCGAGTATTGACCATGTACCTGAAGAGAGAAATGCAAACAGATCAGTATCCGCTGGTGCTGCAATCATGGCTGAACCAGTATCATGTCCAGCTACTGCAGTAACAGTAATCGGCTTCAACCCTGTCTCATAACATACCTGCTCGGAGAGTTTTCCAATTACTGTAGCGCTATCTGTAACTTTCCCTAATATATTTGAAGGTATGCCTAATTTCTCTAAAAGCTCATAATCCCAGTCTCCTGTCCGACTGTTAAGCATCTGTGTCGTACTTGACATGGAAAATTCTGTAACTTTTTCTCCTGTAAGAAAATATGACAGTAAATCCGGCATAAAAAGAAGCTGAGCAGTCCTTTCAAACAGTTCAGGCCTATTTTTTGCAATCGAATAAAGCTGATAAATTGTATTGAACTGCATAAACTGTATCCCGGTCCTGTCATACAGATTCTTCTTGCCTATTTTGGCCCATACTTCCTCCATAAGCCCATCTGTCCTTTTGTCTCTGTAATGTATGGGGTTCTCCAAAAGTCTTCCTTTATCGTCAATCAGTCCGAAATCCACACCCCAGGTATCGATTCCGATGCTTTTTATATCATCATGTCCTGTTTTTCTTGCTTCAATAAGGCCTGTCTTCATTTCATGAAAAAGTCTTAAAATATCCCAATAAAGGGTGTCATTCAAATATACAGGATCATTAGAAAACCTGTGCAGTTCTTCAATATATATCTTTTTTCCATCATATGATCCAAGCATAGCCCTTCCGCTGCTCGCGCCAAAATCATACGCCAATACCTTTATCATCACTTACCTCCAATGATTTTAGTGTACAAATATTTCTATTATCTTATTCCAGGTCTATCTTTGCAATATACCTGTCAAGCTGAGTTTGCTCAAACTCATAAGCCAGCTTTGCTAGCGGTTCAAGCTGGTCTTCAGAAGCAAAAAGCTCGAATGCGGCTACATACTCTTTGTATCTATCCTTAGGTATATATATTGGCAGGAAACCCTCCTTCATTAGAACATAATTCATAATCAGTTTTCCAGTTCTGCTGTTACCATCAACAAAAGGGTGTATCTTCATAAACATGGCATACGAGTACATGGCTTTTTCCATGGCTGTATCGTATGTCAGAAAAGGCAGATCATTAAAGTACTTCTTCATCTTATAATATGCCTTTTCAGGTGAAGGCGGAACATGCTTTCTGCCAGGGATCATTAAGTTGACATTACGGTATATTCCGCCAACTGATATGTCCTCTACAACTTTCGCATTTATTTCCTTCACTGCTTCTTCATCAAGATAGGTGTTCTTTTTTAAGAACATCTTCATGTATCTGAAGGCTTTACTGTGGTTGATTATTTCCAGCACTTCCTGATTTTTCTCCATGTCTTCGGCTTCGTTATTCAAAATAGCCTTGACTTGTTCCCTTGTAAGCATGTTTCCTTTAATCTTAGTAGATTCGTAGGTGTAGTCACACTCAAATTCTTTTTCAAGTGTAACTATCTGCTCAGGGGACAGTTTGGATAAATTACTGTTTACATAGTCTCTCTTCCTGCACAACTCTTCGTAGCTCAATTGCAAACACCTTCTTTCCTATTTATTATAAAACATAGCTTTTGTTATATCTTCTGTTGCATCCTTCTCGTGCTTTATTAATGCATATGTTGACACCCTCAAGTTGTCAAAAAAAGGATCTCTCATGGCTTTACATACAAAATTCTGCCTTGGTGAATTGATATCCTCTCCGCTTATCTGGAAAAAATCATTCTTTTCACATAATGCTTTGACTTTTATCAATTGTTCTTTGGTATTTCTTGAAGGCATATATGTTACCGCATCAAATCCCAGCTTTTTCAACACATCAAAAAGCTTATCTATATATGAATCCTCAAATTCCTGCGGTTTCTTGTCTCCTGTAACAGAGTTTGCTACATCACCTAAGTATGCGTATGCTGATATAGCTTTTGTCTTTCTGCTTAATTCAATTATATCATGCACATCTGGGCATTCATCATATGCATCAATGTAAAAAAGTGATATAAGATCGCTTTTTATAGCACCGAGAAGGTCGTACTCGTATACAGGATTGGATTCATCATTTAATAACTGCTCGTTCTTGCTGCTAAGAGGTAATTTAAGTGTATCTTTATAGAAAGAAATCAATGCTTTGCCTTTAGGAAACTTATCCAATAATTTAAGCGCAAGAGCGTATGATATATGTCTTTCGGTTACGGTTCCGCCTTTTGTATATAAAGATAATGGCAGCACTTCTTTTTCGAAATCCAGTAAAATATCGTATTTTTTGAAAATCTGATTAATTTTATCGCACATGTTTTTATTACGTATATTCCTATATTTCCTATAAGGTGCCATAAAATCCTGTATCGTTTTTATATGCTGATGAGGTATCCCGTGAAGAGCGACATATGCAACAGAATCCTGATCGGGATTGTTTATCTTCCTACCGTTTAGCTCTGTCTTGTCCATGCGCGCTCTTACTTCAATACCGCATGTTATAGGCATATCTAGTATCTGCCCAGCTTGAATGAACTCTTCACACCCTGCGGCAGAATCATGGTCCATTATACCTGCTGTTTTAAGACCATTCATATATGCCATAAAAAGAGCTTTTGATGGGCTGTACGGGGAAAAAGAGTATGTGGTGTGTATATGATTATTTACGTCATTGAAAAATAAGGGCTTTTGGATATCGCCCTTATCTATTGCATTTTTCAACACTCTTAAACTATTTAGTCTTTCATCGCTTTTATCATTGTTCAGATTTTCAATTTGTAAAAGTAAGTATTCATTCATATCTAGCGCATTTCCTGTCCACCGGTTACATTAATGGCCTGTCCTGTCATATAGCTTGACATTTGTGAAGCTAAAAACACCATTACATTTGCCACATCCTCATATTCACAAGACCTTCCCATTGGTACCTGGTCAAGGTATTTCTGTCTTACTTCCTGTTCTGTTATCCCCTGATTTGCAGCATACTGTTTGAATAGGCTGTTAACCCATAATGGGGAGTTTAATAAATTACCCGGGCATATAGCATTAAACCTGATATTATTCTTTGCATATTCCAAAGCAAGGCTCTGAGTGAGGCCTATACCGCCGAATTTAGAAGCAGCATAAGCACTGTTTCTGAAAGAACCTTTTTTGCCTGATTTGCTGTTAATCTGTATAAAAGAAGCTCCATTTTCATTATTAAGCATATGTTTAATTGCGGATTTCGCACATATGAAGTATCCTACAAGGTTTACGTCCTGTACCAGCTTCCATTTACTTACATCAAACTCATGAGCCGGTCCGGATATTACTATTCCAGCATTATTGACAAATATATCGATTCTTCCGTATGTATCAACAGCAAGCTTAGTCATGACATCCACATCAGCTTCATTTGTAACATCAACCTTGCATGCTACAGCATTTTTTAGCCCTTTTGCTACTTCGCATGCTTTTTCGTAATTCAAGTCAGCTACAACGACTGAACATCCTTCTTTATCGAGTCTTTGTGCTAATGCTTCGCCCAGGCCTTGTGCTGCACCTGTTATCACAGCGACTTTATTCTTCAACATTTCCATAAATTGCTCCCAACTATTATTCTTTCTTTTATTATATCCCAACCTTATTTAAAAAAATATAGGCTTGTTTGTTTTAACTCATAAAAAGTATACTATCTGAAAAAATTCCAATAAATCAGCAGTACTGACAGTCCAATTATGATAAGACCTATAATGACTGTCTTTATAATTTTCGTCTTTAAGTCTTCTTTATTACGGTTTTCATCATTCATATTTCTTCCCTTAATTTTTTCATTATCTTAACCATCGCATATGTATCTAGTTTGCAGTATTCTAACAATTGGTTTCTGACTACCTGTTTTTCTTCCTCTGACATATTAGGCATATTACGGAATGCTGCCATTGCCTCATCGCCTCTTTTTATTCCTTCAAGATTATTATAATCCATATTTATATCATCAGGGAACATTGCTGGAAGTACATACTTGATAGAGTAACTACCCGCCATGGCATCATCATAATACCAGTGATTCTTAAAAGGTATCATCAGATCCAGCATGTTGTTGAATATATCCATAAGTTCCGTATAGTATTTTGGATACTGGAATGCAAGATCTGCTATTATCCCTTTTTCAAATGCCATATTATACGCTATCGAACATGAATGCTTCGGTATATCGTTTATAAGGCGCAAAGCAAGCTCCTCCCTGCAGTCAAACCCATCATTGGCAAGATATTCTTTATGTTCTAATGTGCCATCCTCATGCTCTATGTGCAGTGAATACTGAAATGGCATCTGCTGATATGGTTTCATACCATCATATGGAGGTATCGCATATTGTACTGTCTCAAAATCTAAATAGTATAAAGGGAAATAGAAATTTTTGATAAATCTTCCAATTTCATTCTTTTTTACAATCTTCTTTTTTTGAAGCTGGTCCTTCACAACAGGCCTTAGCTTTGCATATAATGTCTTTTCATTTATTACATCGAAAAAAGAATGTATCCCGCTGTAGTACATGCGAAGCTTATCATTTTTATTAAGATTTCTAAGAGTAAAAACATTCTCTTTGGGCAGATGTCTGGTACAGTAACCGAAGTATCCGCATGGATAAGGTGAAAAACAGTATTCGGCAATATCTATATCTGGTTCAGTATTAAGATCAATATCTTGTGATAAGAAGTCTAACAGCTCTTCTACTGATTTGTGACGCGAAAATGCTCTCTCAGTCTCATCGTAAATGGAGAAAAGCCTATTCATTTCCAGCGCGCCTCTTCTGACATATTCAGAATTTAGAATAATGACATTAGCTTTTTTTACTTTATAATTTAGTAATGAAAGCACATAACTTTGATAAGCGACATCATCTATATATACATCCTTTACGCTGGTTGAACTTTTTACTTCATATATAACGACTCCATCTTCATCTATCTGAAGGATATCAACGCTTAAGAAACGGCCCATGTATGCAAAAGATGCTTCAGCGATGTATCTGCTGCCATTTTGAATATATTCAGCTGTCTTAGTGATCATTTGTGATTTATCAGACGAATACTCAACAACAGATATACCATCAAATAAATTCTGTGCTAACTGCCCGACTTCATTACCGTTTTCCAGAACCGCTTCATCCATTACTGATTCATCATACTCATCCGGCTTTACTCTATCCATCCAGTACATCTTCAAACACTGTACTGCTCTGATGTACCTGGATTTTGAAACATTGAAATCAATCATAATTTCTTATTTATATCAACCTCGCTATACTCAGCTATTTCGCAGTTATCCAATATATATTCGTGGACTAGCCCGCTTTGAGGTATACCTCTAAAGTATTGCCCGACGGCTATTGAAACTCCTCCATGCGCAACAAGCAATATATCCTTGCCATAATGAACTTTTAAAATTTCATCTAGAAATCCTTCAACCCTTTTGTAAAACAAAGGATATGCTTCTACAGTATCTAACTGCTCGTCCATCTTCAAGGACCATGCGCCTTTGCGGTATTCCATATTCTGCTTATATGATACTCCCTCAAATTTGCCAAAATCTCTTTCAGAAATCCTGCCATCTGTTACTATGACATTTTCTCTGCCTTCACATACAATATCTGCAGTCTGATAAGCCCTTATTAGAGGAGAAGAAATGACTATATCAAAAACATAGTCTTTAAGCATATCTTTTGTCGCATATGCTTGCTGTATTCCGGTTTCATTAAGAGGTATATCTGAAGAACCCTGTACTTTATCCTGTATATTCCAATCGGTCTGACCGTGCCGTATTAGTAAAATCCTCATAGTAATATGATAGCATAAATAGGTGTTTTTGTCTTGGTATAACTGTCATTCACTGTAAATATCCTGTAAAGCATCAAATCCTCTTTCACCTGTTCTTATTCTAATTACATCTTCAATGTCAGATACGAAAATCTTGCCATCTCCGAATGTCCCTGTATTAAGTACAGTCTTGGCTGCTTCAATAACTTTCTCAACTGGAACTGCGCTTATTACGACATCAACCTTAAGTTTAGGTACCAGTGTTATATCCATAGGAGCCCCTCTGTATGTCTCAGTATGTCCGTTCTGAATTCCACATCCCATTACTTCAGTCACTGTCATTCCTGTCACTCCAATCTTATTTAAAGCATATTTCAAAGCTTCAAATTTAGGCTTTTTGATTATAATAGATACCAGTGTCATTTTGGGCTGCAAACTGTCTGTTAAAGATTTGCTGGTTTCCTGCTTCATCTGTGCAGGAACACTAGCTGAAGGATGGTACTCAATTACATCCAGTTTGTCTATATCTTCTTCATTGTTAAGTATAAATCCTGAATAAGCAGTCGCCAGATTGTGTTCTGAAAAGTCCAATCCGCCTATCTCCTCATCTCTTGACACCCTCAGACCGACGGTCTTTTTTATAATATGAAATAGAATAGTCATTGTTACGCCTACCCAGAGCGCTACTGCCACTACTCCCAAAGTCTGGACTCCTAAAAACCTGAATGCTTCAGAAAAAGAAGTATTTCCCCTAAAAGCTCCTGCAATACCTTCATTAAACGAAAATACACCGACTAGTATTGTTCCTAGCGCTCCGTTAAAACAGTGCACAGCAATAGCTCCTACCGGATCATCAATCTTTGCCTTCTTTTCCAAAAATTCACAGCCGTACACTACCACAAATCCGGAAATAATACCTATTATAAAAGTAGCCAAAGGAGAGACTGTATCAGTTCCTGCTGTTATTGCTACAAGACCAGCTAACGCACCATTGAATGTCATTGACACATCAGGTTTTTTATATTTTATCCAGGTTATGAATAAACAAGTTGTTGCTGCTACAGCAGGAGCCATATTAGTAGTTACAAGTATCAAGCTTAATTTTGCTTCCTGTCCTGTTACTCCGTACGTTGATGCTCCATTGAATCCGAACCAGCAGAACCACAGGATAAATACGCCTAATGCGGCAAATGTCAGATTATGGCCTGGTATTGCCTTTGGATGCCCGTCCTTGTCATATTTGCCAATACGAGGTCCAAGGATTTTCGCTCCAATTAATGCTGATATGCCACCTACCATGTGTACTGCTGTTGAACCTGCAAAGTCATGAAATCCCAGCTGGCTTAACCATCCACCTCCCCATATCCAGTGTCCGGATATAGGATAAACAAATAAGCTTATTATTACTGAATAAATACAGTAGCTGGAAAACTTGGTTCTTTCAGCCATAGCTCCGGACACTATTGTTGCAGCAGTTGCACAAAAGACGGTTTGGAAAATGAGAGAAGTCATATCCATATTCCCAGTTATAAACCCATTTGTCGGCAACCCTATAAGTCCTGCTATATCTTTACCATGCATTAATGAATACCCAAGTACCCAAAATACTATAGTCCCTAGACAAAAGTCCATAAGGTTCTTCATTATAATATTCCCAGTATTTTTTACTCGTGTTAAACCTGCTTCAACTACTGCAAAACCCGCCTGCATAAAAAATACCAATGCTGTACCTGTCATTACCCATACCAGATCAGCTCCTCTTAAACCACTGTCAATTCCCATAAATTTGTCCTCCTTTTTTTTAGAAAAGAAAAAGCGCTGTACCTTTTGCGGTTCAGCGCCTTTGCTTATTTTTCCTGATTGTATTCCATAGGAACTTATATGTCAAGCATATATTAAATCATTTGCAAATAACTATATGTGCATTTAAAATATATATACAAGAGGTATAAATATGGGTAATACTGATAAGATAACGAAAAAGAAATTCAAGCTTAACAAACAGCATGTTTTTGTATTTATTGCCGGTGTATTGATAACTGCTATTTTGTGCGGAATCGGAATATTGATAGCATACAAAAAAGGATTGTTTTCAGATAATAACATAATGCTTGGTGGAGCTATCCTGCAAAAATATACAGTAGTAACAGAATCGGATTTTGATACGAAGGTATTAAAATCATCACAGCCTGAGCTTGTTTATTTTGTTGAGGAAGGTGAAAAGTATGCCCTGTATGACGGTTTTTTCGAAACCATTTATAGTACATGGGGCCGTGATGTGAAAATTTATTATGTAGATCACATGACAGATACATATTTGAATAGGTTCGGGCTATATACAGATGGAACTCCGTTATATGCGATATTTAACAATGGTGAGGTAACTGAACAGAAATACCTTACGACAAACCAGTATGATATTTATACATGGGTAAAGAATTACATGACTGAAGAAACAGCCACTCCTACTCCTCCGCCGAATGCTCCGATTGTTTACCGCATGTATCCTGCTGCAATAAAGGCATCAGGCTTTGATTTTGAAAAACAGAGCATAGGGGAACTGAATCTGAATCCCTATAGCTATGAACATGGGTACTCAAAATACTGTGTTTCGGGACAGTACCTTTCAAAAAGCGAATATAACGAGTTATATGTTCTTCTCGGAGAAGATTACAACAGTAATGCGGAACAGTTCACATTGCCCGATTTTTCCTCTGCAGTACCAAACAGTGAAATGAATTACCAGATATTCACAATCGGTGAGTTTCCAGAATATGATGGCGAATATAATCCAGTTACTATAGGGGATATAAACTATTTTCCCACAGTGGTATCTTATATCTCTAATGATATGTTTATAGGTCAGATAATACTTGCTAAAAATATCGATGAAATAAATGACCGTGGTATTCTAATTCCCTGTGATGGCAGAATGATTGAGAAGTACAGTTTTACAGCCTTATATACTTTGTTAGGCGACAGATTCGGATACAGTAACAGAATCTACTTCTATGTTCCAGACCTGTCCTCCTTTTCACCAATAGAAGGAGCTAAGTACTACATAGTAGCAAGCGGCTGGTATCCTTCGCGCTTTATTGATTAAGCTCAGCCTTTAAAAAGTGAAATTTGTTTTAAATCGAGTAGGAGAAAATCCCTATTAGGGAAATTTTCGACCTCTCGCACCACCGTACGTACGGTTCCGTATACGGCGGTTCAATCAACTTAACAAGCGACACACCTTTCGATGTAGTAGTCTAACATTGAGACTAATCCAAATGAGGTTAGTCTCTTGTTGTTTATTGCTTTCTGTACCCATCCATTGTGTGCAAGTCTCGCATATTTATCTCCACAGTAAGCTACTTTAAAAGCCGCCCACCTTGGTACATCAAGTTCCATCAGGTTCTTTGCTCTGTTCTGCGGAGTCTTCCAATGTTTCCAAATGCACATTCGTAAACGATAGCGAATGTTACTGTCTAGGTTCGCGCAGAGAGTTTTCATACTTCCTATCTTGAAGTAGTTAATCCAACCTCTGACAAGTTCGTTGAGTTTCTGCACCT
>MWDI01000015.1 GCA_002070475.1 Firmicutes bacterium ADurb.Bin146 | reverse complement strand
GGAAGTCCCGCTGTCACCCTGTATATACCGTTTTGGCTTGCCAAGTTATATTTATCTATTATCTTCTGCAATTCAACCAGAAACTCCGGTCCTGTATGTATTGTTTTCTCCATTTTAACAAGACCGCCTGTCAGTTCCGTTACCTTTCTGTTAATTCTTTTTGCCTCAAAGTGATAAAACAATTCCCCGCACTCATTGGCATAGACGAATTCGGCATCAAATTTACTAATCTTCTCCGACTTTATTGTCTTCGGAGCATTCTTTTTTGTTTTGTCGGTAACCTCACCCGGCATTTTTATCATGTTTCTGAAATGCAGATACAAAACACCGCCAATAACGGCAAGTACTACTATTACTATTATTATGATAAATATCGGCTTCATGGCATTCTCCTTTCTGCATTTGATTTGCTCTAGTTATAAGTATAAGTAATTTATTTAATAAATCATTTTGTCATTAATACTACCTTGTAATATCTGATATAAAGTTTAGTATTTGGTATAGCATATATCAATTCTTTCAAGTGTAGATAACCAATAATGTTTCATGTTCCATTAAATGTACTATCCACCCTTAAAAATCATATCATTATGATATTCTAAAAACTCTAAGGATGGCTTAAATTTATTAGGAATCAAAATCGTTTGTCTGTCATATTTATAGAATACATCATTAACAAAACTGTTTTCACAATACTTTCTAATTTCTCTTGCAATAATAATTCGATAATGTTTGTCAATCGTAATATAACCTTGGTCAAATGCCTTATCATGAATCACATTTAAGCAAATACCATTGTGAGGGTTTAGCCTATTGTTTATATCTTTTGCCCAGGGCTTAATATGGCTAGCTATTAGAAGTTCATTGATTTTCATTCCTGTTATAGCACATGTATTGTTATATGCTGATAAAATAGATGAACGAAAAAAGTTTTGATTTACCCTCATCCTAACTAGTCTTTCTTTTTCTTCCCCTGTATATTTTTTTTCATAAACATTAAGATAGGCATCCTCTAAAGTTTTTTTAGACATTCTTTCTATTATCTTTTCAGCTTCCAAAACTAAACTTTCTCTATCACTTTCAAACTCATTCCAAACATCTTCCTCAATCTTTGAACCATGAGTTAATCCTGTAATGTTTTTCTCTTTTAATTCAGGATCTAATCTACCTATATTAGATATTTTCATATGCAATGCAGATGGAGTTCTTCCAAGTATATTTGCATAATGTATAATAACTGAATTTTTTTTGCTACTCTTTGAGAATGGCACTATACAATAAACATAGAATGCAATAATTGTTTCTTCTCTAGACCAATCTGTCCCTTTTTTCATAAACATCCTTCCTCTCCACTACTATTAATAAAGTATAAGATGGTAAAAACTCATATATGCTTAATAAAATATGACTGTGCTTCTACAAGCCATCTATCTGATTTCATGACATTCATTGCAGGATCTTGTATAATCTCGGGTGAATAATCTGGTTCATTAATTTTGCTCAACTCAACTAAGTATAGATAATATGATTTTCCCTTTAGTCTAGCAATCTCATATTCATTACTTGACCAATAGAAACCAGAACTTGATACTGCTTTCACTTCAATATAACGATTCAGTTCCTGAGATTGACTAGACTCAAAGGATATGATGTCATATCCAGCTGCGACATCAATCTCAGATATCCGCTTTATATTCGAGCATAATGGTTTTCCAATCCGCTTTTTTTCATAGGATAACACAAATAGTTCTGCTTCCTCACCAGCAATCTCATTTTGTTCAATTTGCTCTTTTAATATCTTTAAGGAAAACTGTTTGCGGTTTGATTTACAATACTTAGCAATAAGAGTCTCGTATTTAGGAGAAATGTGAAATCGTGTTCCTTGAGTATCTCTTAATGGCATCAAAAATCCTTGGCTTATCAACATATTTCTCACAGTTGATAAAGATAGAGGAAGCAGTTCATTTCTGAAAGCATAGCAACACCGTACTGAATCATAGAAAAACATATTCGAATCCAATATGTGTTCATTAAATAATTGCTTCACAGTTGATAAAATCAAAGTATCATTCAATTTTTCTTTATCATTAAGTAGATGGATTATTGACGGTGAAACAGAAATACGATTATCCGATAAATGAATCCATCCTAGTGCAAGACAATATTTAGTGAGGTCCTCAACAGATAGATGTTTTTTCCCTGGAGCATGTTCACATACAACTTTTGCATCTTTAGATTTAATCTTGCCATAACCTATTACATCGCAGATAAAAAAGAGTAAACTTTCCTTATTTCCATAATATTCAAGATTTTTTAGTTCGTCTAACATAATCTCTTATTAACACCTTTATATCTTCATTACCTAAATCGGCAGAAATATTATCAAATAGCGGAATTGGCATACTTTCCATGATTTCTATCATACGATGCTCTTTTTCTGCTAATCTTGTGTCTATAGTTTCGTCAATACTATCTTTAGATAATACATAGTAATAATTTGTAACAGTATCTGGTTTAAGTCCATATCGATGAATACGATCCTTAGATTGAACAAAATGTGCAGCATTAAAGGATCTTTCGATATAAATAGCATTATGACAAGCTTTGTGTAAGGATATAGACTCAGAAACAGCAAAAGGGTTTGCGATTATAACTTTAAATGGACAATTCTTTTGTTGGAAGTCTCTTATTATTTTTTCTCTTGTAAGCACAAAATCGTCATCATCAATTCCTTCTCTTTCAATGGGAGTTGCTCCATATAATTCCTGACATTGAATTCCACAGCTTTCAAGATAGTATTTTAGTCCATGAATTGTGTGAATAAAAGTTGCCCAAACAACAACCTTACCATTAGCAGAGAGTATTTTATCTACTAACTGCTTTACAGCAATATATTTTGAAGGTATCTCATCTGTCTCATAACCCATTATTAACTTCATAACATCTGAATCATCAATTGCTTGATATACTTCTACCGGCAAATCATCATCTTCAAAGAAGTCTTGTAGCGGTGCCTTAAGCATAGCTGGATTAGAGGCAGCCTGCATCAATCGAATAGTTCTAGCCTGAGCTAATGTAGCTCTAAAATGTGAAGAAATGTCCATACCTCCATCAGCCATAAATTCGTTCATATATTTTTTTTCAACAAAATCATATATCCTTTGCTGTAATGGACCCATAGGAACATAAATGGGAGGATGTACAGTTGCAGGTGGAATATTCAAATCACTTTTACGAATACGAATAAAGTATGGAGATATATTATTAATCAAACGATTAACTCTTGCTTTGTTTCCCGTAGCTGTAATATCACGAAGCTGATTGACTTCAAACCCTATTACATTTTTATTTGGCCAAATAAACTTAAACATATTGTAAAGATCCTCATAGCCGTTTGGGGCCGGGGTTCCTGTCAGCACAATGCGAGATTTGCTGTATTTTGACATTTCAAGAACAGCTTGAGCAATAACACCACCGGATAAGTTTTTAGCCTTATGTGCCTCATCAAGAACAACCATAACTTTGTTCATCCTAAGGAAAAAACCTATTTCCTTTTGTAATGAAATTAGCGAAGAATAGGAAATAAGGGTCAATTCTGCTGGATTCTTAGAAATAAGATAGTCTTGTTTATCCGTTTTGCTAATACCACCAGCAAGTCTCTTAGATTTTGGAACTCTCCCAAAACACTCTTCAAACTCTAATTCCCATGGACCAAATGAACTTAATGGCCCAACAACTAGAAGGTAATCAATATGCTTTAGATTATCTTTTGAAAGATTATGCAAGTAAGCATATGCACCGTAAACAATACTTGTTTTACCTGCCCCAGGTACAGAAAAATTACACGAATTTTGAGAAAATGCCATATGATATGCTGAAAGAAGTTGAAGAGGATATAGTGAACGAGCAGGCAATCCTTTTTCTACTGCTTCTGTAAAATCTGCAAATTCATTTGCATCACACTCATTATTCCGAATGAGGAGAGCTTTAGCTGAAAATTCGCTAAACCGCTGTTCTTCCTCATAGTAATCAGCAACGACTTTTTCCATACTCTCGCTTTGAACTTCAACAAAACCATATTTCCTCAACATGGAACTGATATTTGACATTACAGCAAAAGGTTCGTTATCACCAACAGAAATAATGATATTATTAGCTTCTACGGTTGGATGTAAATAGTCTTGGATATATCTCCAAGCATAGCGGTGTTTTTGCAGTGCCACAATATCTCCAAGGAGATATATTTCATTTTTAGCAGAATCGAAATCTATGGAAATGTTTGCACTCATACTCATCTTTTCTCCAGAATTTTTTTCATTTCCCATGTAATTTTGTTAATTTCTCTTACCATTTCTTCAACATGTGGATCTTGTGTAAAACTATCTTGTTCACAATCAACCAACCTGAGTGCGTTAAGTGCACGCTCAATAAGATAAGCCGGTTTATTTGCGTCACGTTTATCTTCTAATTGTCTTGAAAAGCGTTTAAGATTACCTTTCAGATGACCTTTAGATTTTTCAATCCACTCATTATCACGTCGTTTTAGTAGTATACTTAGGTCCTCATCAGGGTGACGTTGCCGCAACTCTTCAACAGTTTCATCATCAACAGGAGTGTTTTCTTGATGTTGTTTAAGGAAATTTTTCCATAAACTTTCGAAAAAGAAGATGCTCCCATCTTTTCCAGTTCCTCCAATATCACGAAATTCTTTTCCTTCATAACGACCACGGATGTAGTCAAAACAAACAAGTTTTAAATCAGAAATATCAGAATCGTTATATTGCCAGTCTGTATTCCGGACATTTGCCCCTCTCTTTTCATAGGAAGCCAAATAACTTCTTAAATCTACAAAGGGTCCTTCTGTTTTTTCAAGACGGGTATAGATTCCATCGTAATCATACTCTTGCAGATACTCTTCCATCAATGCAAGAATTTCAAGCCACTCTTTAATCTTGCCAGGTTGCTCACTCATGAATTCTGCAATTTGGGATTCATCAAATCCAAGCCTCTTAAGTTGCTTACATTTTAAATACTTTTCAATTGGATTATAATCCAGTTTGTCATCTTCACCCATTTGATAGATTGTCTCAAGTTGCTGAATATCCTTCTCTTCAGCATCATCAGGAAGAATTATTGCGAGAAAATACCTACATCTCTCTACTTCTGCATATGAAAGATTAAGCTTTTCATGGTCATGAAATAGTCGATTAAGCAACATAGCACGACGATTTCCATCGATAATAATGCCATCAGACGTCACAATACCATACCTTTGCTGGCCAATCTTTAATAAACTATCCATTGTTGTTTTGTTGCGGTCAACTTTTGATTCGTACAGAAAGCCTTCAATAATCTTACGATCAGACTCTAACTCTGCGTTCAAGGCCCCATTTTGCTTTTCATATGACAATACATCAGAGCCTATTCTTCCATTATACTTATTATAAATAAGAAAATCCAACGGAATACGCCAAACAATTTCAGTCCTTGTTGATCCCTTGTAGCGTAGAGGTATTCCAGTCATAACTTGATTCAAATGGTTATTCTTAAGACTTTCTAACTTACTCTTCCTGGTAGCAGCATCCATCATTCTTCCCTCCCATATGGTTAACAATATTTAAAAGCACATAGTAACTAGTAGCAATTGCTAGTGGTAATTGGTATGGTTCATCTTCAATATATATTACATTTCTTTGCTTATCAGGAGTAAAAATCTTATCGATAAAATCTCTGATAAGGAACAATAATTCATATGGTCCAACCCAGGACAGTTTCTTCCGTTCCGCTGAAACCATACAATAGATTTTTTGAAAAGAATCCATATCCGAAATCTTTTTGTAGATATTAGACAAGAACTCTTCAATATCAGCATGATAAGCTTTTGGTAAATCATGTATCTTCAATAAAGGACTATAAATTCTTGCTCTATCTTTACCTTGGCTGTAGTGTATCTCAGCATCCCATCTAAATTTTTTCTTTTCAAAGTCCGAATTATAATTCGTTAATTCTACTCTATATGCATTAATAATCAGATATGGGATATGGTACTTAAATTTTGCAACTGGACGTCGTGGTTTTTCTTTCTTTATATCAAATATAGCTCCATTTAGGTTTACAAAACTGATAGTTTCATCGTGCTTTATTGGCAAATATGATTCTGGCAAAGGCTTACTTTCTGCTTCCGCAATAGCTTTTGCAATTGCATACGACATCTTAGGCGGTACTGCATTCCCAACAAGAGTATGCTTGATACCTTTCGATTCACCGTAAAACCAATAGTCAATAGGGAAACTCATCATACTAGCTGCTTCTCTTACCGTTGGTAGACGATATCTGCCCTCACCATAACCAAGTATCATTGACTCACGTGCACTCATTGTCATAGTTGCCATTACAGTTCTAGCAGGCTTATCTATATTTTCAGGAAATGACATTCTTCCCATATAACCTCTGTCCTGTTTCAAACGTTTAGATGTTTCATATTCAAATTCTGCTAATTCATAGAGGTAATGACAATCGGTTACTTGTTGGCATTCTAGAGAGAGGTCAGGATAATTTATATCAGTTATTATGCCACAGTCTTTTCTTAAAGGATTTCCTAATGATTCCAAAACCATTCTTAAAGTAGTAACATTACTATCGTTTTTTATGGCAATAGGTGCTGGAAATTCTCCACAAAAATAGCGTTCTCTATTTGTTGGTGCTCCAAAATATTTTGCATTATATTTTCCAGAAGCTCCATCGTGTGGTCTTAAAACAAAATCGCCTTCAAGTCCAAAATCAGCAGCTGTATATTGTTCTTTGATATGGTTCTTGACTGCAGGAACATTTTCCAATACCCAATACCGTAAAATTGATTCTGGTTTAAATTTCTTTCGAGCAATAATTCTAAGATATGCTTCTATTAATTGAATACCGATTGACTTATCTGCATTACCAGATTTATTCGAATGAGAGAAAGACTTACAAGGGGGTGAGCCAATAATTATCTCTGTATCAGGAACCAATGCATTAAATTCATCATCAGGAAGTTGAGAAATTCGTATCACATCATCTTGGATTACATTAATGCCTAAGTTATTGCCTTTATATGTCTTTACTGCTGGACTCCAATTATCAACAGCAAAAACTATCTCAAAACCTGCCTGCCTGAAGCCTTCTGAAAATCCTCCTCCGCCACAGAAAAAATCTGCTACCTTCATAATTATTCTTCCTTGCTTTTGCAACTAACTAACCATTTCACTATGAATGGTTCAAACAAACTGCGTAAAATATATGTAATAAAAAACAAAATTTGTTTTTTATTAGATATTTACATTATACACCATGGAATTATTAATTGTACAATAAAGTTCTCTCGCTGATTATACTTTCCGAATTCCTTTCCGAATTATCCATCTATATAAGTCATAAATACTCGTTCCAATATTTGTAAATCACCTGTTATATATTCCCCCTACATCTGTTATCATATATATGTGTACATTTCCTTTATTGTTATATTTACGTGTTTCTTAGAAAATGGTTAGAAAGACATTAAAGGATGCACAAAAGGAGATCTTCATGATTACGCAAAAAGAATACAATAAGGCAAGAAAAGCAACTCTGGAATATCTTGAAAAAGCGGGTATTGTTGTGACCGAGGCGGAGAAAGAAAGAATAGAAGTTGCGGATTTCGGATTAGGAGACTTAAAGAACACAGGTCTTCAGATACTGACCTATGTCAACACCAAAAAGGTATGTGCCAAGGAACTGGTTTTGACACCGTTCCAGACATGTCCCGAGCATAGGCATCCTCCGTTAAAAGGTTCTGACGGTAAAGAGGAAACCTTCCGTTGCAGATACGGTGAAGTTTATCTTTATGTTTCCGGTCCCGCTACCAAAAACCGCAAGGTAGATCCTCCCGCAGGAGTCTACACGGTGTTTCATGAGATTATATTAAAACCCGGAGACCAGTACACGTTATATCCCGACACTCTTCACTGGTTTAAAGCAGGAGCTTCGGGAGCGGTTGTTTCGGAGTTTTCCACTTCCAGTCATGACGAAAGTGATGTTTTTACCGACCCGGATATAAACAGAATGTCGGGTGTTGAAAAGAAATAGCTTGGGGGAATGTAACTGTGTCTAAACTGTTTATTCAATACGGTGCGGGGAATATAGGCAGAGGATTTATAGGACAACTCTTTTCTCAAGGGGGTTACAGAGTAGGTTTTATCGATGTCAATACTGATATCATAAACAGATTAAATGCTGATAAGAAATATACCGTAACGATTCTGGATAATGATATAAAAGAGGAGATTGTCTTATATAATGTCTACGGCATTGACGGAAGAGATAACTCCGCCGTTGCGGAAGCCATAGCCTCCGCCGATTGTATGGCAACAGCAATAGGGGTTAACATACTCCCTTATATAGCACCCAACATTGCAGCAGGTATTAAGTTAAGATACCAAAGGGGTATTACATCCCCGCTGGATATTATAATCTGTGAAAACCTTATAGATGCGGATAAATATCTGTCACAGCTAATATGTAAGCAACTTGACGAAAAAGAAACCGGATATTTTACGGAACATATAGGTTTGGTAAAGGCTTCCATCGGTCGCATGGTACCGGTTTTAACTGCGGAACAGATTAAATCCAACCCCACGAATGTTTTTGCGGAAAGATATTGTAAGCTTCCCGTAGATAAAGATGCTTTTAAAGGCAGCATACCGGATATTCCCGGTATATATCCTTTCTCTCCTTTCGGGTATTTCATAAAGCGCAAACTGTATATACATAACATGGGCCATTCTTTAACAGCTTATCTCGGAGGTCTTTCAGGTTACAAATATATATGGGAGGCTATTGATGACAGCAGAATAAAATATGTTGTACTCAGAGCTATGCTGGAGTCCGCAGGGGCTTTATCTTCAGAATATGATATGCCTTTAAGGGATTTACTTCTCCATATTTATGACCTTATGAGAAGGTTCTCCAACCATGCCCTGGAAGATACCGTTGACAGAGTGGGTAAGGATATAAAGAGGAAGTTATCGGAGAACGACAGATTCATAGGAGCCTTGAAGTATTGTTTATCCATGGGTATCAGGCCCGTTTATATTCCCGCCGGAGTTGCCGCAGGTCTTCTGTTCAGAGCGCAGAAGGATGATAACTCCGGTGAGTTGATAAAGGAGCTGGAAGAAAAAGGTGTTGTTTATGTATTGAAGAATTTCTGCGGTCTATCCGATAATGAAACTTATTTAAATATGATTACGGAATATTATAAACAATTGACCGATTCATTTGATATGGAGAAGTTTATTTATAACTTGGACGAGCGATACGGAAAAATAGGCAGGGAGCTTGATATATTGTAGGTTGATGTGGAGGATAACATGAATGACATAGCTTGTGTAGGAATATTGGTAGCAGATTGTATAGCAAAGCCTGTAAAGGTAATTCCCGACAAGGGCAAATTAGAGTTGGTGGACAGTATAGGTCTTTATTCGGGAGGATGTGCCGCCAGTGCTTCCATTAATATTACGAAAATAGGCAAAAAGGCTGTTATTATAGGAAAAATAGGCAATGACGGTTTCGGTATGTTTATGAAATCTTCACTGGAATCACACGGAGTGGATACAAGAGGACTGAAAATAAATGCAAAAGGAGAGACCTCCGCTTCTTTGGTTATGGTAAACCCCGATGGTGAAAGGACCTTTTTACACTCGGTAGGAACCAACGGCACATTCAATGAAAAAGACATTGATTATGATATTGTTAAGTCCTCAAATATTATATTCGTTGCGGGCACCATGCTCATGCCTACTTTTGACGGAAAAGATTGTGCCCTTTTCCTGTCAAAATGTAAAGCCTTGGGAAAAACAACCGCTCTGGATACAGCATGGGATTCTTTAGGGCGCTGGATGAAGCTTCTTGCTCCATGTATGCCGTATATTGATTATTTCTTACCCAGTTACGAAGAAGCCGTGCAACTATCAGGTAAAACGAAACCGGAAGATATTGCCGATGTATTCTTAGGGATGGGACCTCATACCGTAGTAATAAAGATGGGTGAAGACGGCTGCTTTATAAAAAGCAAACTTACAGGTGAAAAACACTTTATTGATTCTTTTCGTGTAAATGCAGTAGATACAACAGGTGCGGGTGATGCATTCTGTGCAGGCTTTTTAAGTGCCCTGGTCTCCGGAAAATCCCTATATGATGCAGGAAGATTTGCCAATGCAACGGGTGCACACTGTGTCATGGCAAAAGGCGCTTCCACCGGAATAAAATCGGAAAGAGAGATTGAAAAATTTATTGCCGATTATGATGCAGGTATACTTTAAGTCCTGTTTTATTCCCACTCTTCATTTGTAATAGGTTGGTAATTCAGATTAAATCACTTAATAAGTCTTGTTCATAAAAGTTATCCTATAACTATTAAATGATTCAAAGCATTTTTTTATTCAACAAATCAATAATATCCCAAAATTCCTTATATCTGTTTTTAATCATTTCAGAACCTTCTCTATTCTTTTATTCTCATTTCTTGCCTCAAGTATAGCTTTTTCTAACTCTTTTCTTCTTTTGATTTTCTTATCTAGGTTTTGAACATCTTTCATTTTTATATATTCAGACTTTATTTTTTCTCCTTCTCTCCACTGATAATAAAAATAAGTCTTATTATTTATATTTTTCTTACTTAAATATCCGTTCGGAAGTTGAGAAATTTCTTTTTCCGCAGAATCTATAAAATGATTGTTTCTTTCTAATTCTTCAATTAACACTTGTTTCAATATAGACATTTCTCCCCCTCCTTAACCTACATTGCTATTATAATAGATTTTGTAGGTTAAATAACATTTTATTAATATATTAAAAACATATAAATCGGAAAATAAAAATAATGATATCAGTGAGCAGTAAATTATCTTTTCTTAACTTTCCATGCTCCCTCCACAGATGAACCTATGTATTCTATAAAACCTTCTTCTGTTGGTTTTGCTAAATCTCTTTCTATCGTCCTTACATTTAAGGAAAATACCTTACTTAATTCCAGTGCTGTTGTATTTGGATTATTTTTCGTCGTCTTTCATTAGGTTCCAATTTGTGACCGACATTGTGACCGACATTGCGACCGACATCATTCAAATTTTTCAATTCTCAAAATGATTTTCGCCTCGCTGTGTCGAAAATCCCTACCTTTTTCTTTCAGAACCGGTCACAAATTGTGACAGGTTCTGCTATAGTAATCTGAAATCATGTTTTTGTGAACTCAAATTGTCTTGCTCAGAGATTATAATCTTAAGCAACTTTTGATATCATCAGGCCTTGGGTTGTAATCTCGTTATTCCACTCTTCTACCCCTTATACTTTAATCTCCCAATAACCATAACGCTTACCACCTTTACGCTCCAAATATCCGGATTTTGTGAGTTTCGAAATATTCCTTTTAATTGTACTTATGGAAACAAGAAATTCCTCTGCAATTGTTTCATATGTTGCCCTAGGATTAGATTTAATGTAATTTAAGATTTTTTGTTCTAAAAGTTCATCTAAAAGTTCATTTGACCCTTTAGAATCTGTCACAATGGCACTTTGGAGAGCCTTAAACTTAACCATTATATCGCCGCCATGAACGATATATTCCGGCTCTTCCGAACTGCCAGGTAAAAAGAAACTATATAAATTTACTTTAATTGAAGCTTTTATCCGTGCATTATGAAATCGCTCTTTAATTTTATATATCAACTGAACATACTCGTTATCAAGCTTTACATAGTAAGATTTTACAGTCCTGTGCTTATCTGTTCTTTTATCAGACATACATTGCATCCTTCCTTTTCCTTCACCGTTATCGCAACGATTCGCCTGCTTTTTACAACAAAAAAACAACTCCCGTATTTCCAAATAATAGAAAAAAGAATAGGGCGCTAAACCTATCCTCTGAAAGCCTGCTGATGTTATTCTTTCAATTATTCTTTTCCAACTTTTGTCCCAATTTTGAAAAACAAAGCCTAAAAGCCACACGGTAGAAGTATTTCTAAATTTTCTGCTCTACTCCAACTCTTCTTGTCAGATTGTTCAAAAGGTTCATTTTATACGGCTTCTAATTCGACCGGTGATAAATAAATCCGTCCTTTTTCATGCTGTTTTTGGATTTTTTTGCACAGCCCAAAATCAGTTATATATAGTTTCTTAAATATACTATAAACTAATATATTTCAACCCAGTCTTCGTCAATTTCAAATTGTTTTATACTCCAAGAATCTTCAATTTTTTTTAGATTCTTTATGGTCATTTTATTTTTCTGATTGTAATAAACTATTTTTACTTCATCAAAATCAGAACTACACTCGCTCTTTTTTAATACAAATAAAAGATCAAAACTCCTAATACTCTCTGGTGAAATGAGAAATGAATATCTTCCATTATCTCCATAATATACTTCTGTTCCATCCTCACTCTCGTTGTCTTTTTGATAATTTACCTGCTTCATCTTCTTAATTCTTTTGCCATTTTTATAAAGTGCTAAACTAAAGTCCCTAATAATAATCGGCACTTTCTTTGTATTTTGTATTTCAATCCAAAGCGGTATAACCAAAATATAATCATTATCCTGAGAATAGATTCCAATCAATTTTTTAATGTTGTTTTTCTTATAAACAAGCTTTCTATAAATAATAACATCACCTTGTTTATTTATACAACTATCAACAAATTTACTTATTACCGTCGCAAAAATTGAAATTAAGGCACCAACACAAATTAGTATTATTTGATTATACATATTAATATCTTGCTCCATCAGAAAATATTATTAAATTGATATTTTCGTTAACTTCATTAATCTTTTCACCATTCAATTTTTCCTTTCCAATATATAACTCATCCAGTAACCCAAATTCTTTTTCTAACAATAGTAATGATTCAATGATTTTTGTTTTTACATTAGAAATAATCATGTCGGAAATATTTTTTCCAAATTGCATTGATATGCTAAAGCAGGCTATTCCAGTATTTCTATAGACATCACCTGCAAACATAGTTAAATCCATTTGTATTATAGTGTCTTTCGAATTTTCTAATTCTAAAATACTGTTTTTTACAAAATCTGAAGAAGAAATCTCTTTTGCATGTTCGCCAAATGCATGAATTGGTAGTGGCTGATTTGATACTTTAAAATTCCCATTAATTCCGGTATATACGATTCTATTAGGAAGATTTTTTCTATAATCCGGAATATCTTCTTGCTTTCCATATCCATTCAATTCATTTTTTATCCATATGTTTAACTCCTTATTATCTAGCTCATTTACAATAACTAGCAACTCTTGCAGCGAAGTTGAAACTGATTTATCACCTCTTATAAGATCCTTAATAATTTGACTTCTTGCCATTAGTGGCCTCCTTCTTACATACCTTATGATACTTCTCTCATCTTGATATGTTTTCTATTATTCTATGCTTTCGATAGTATAATATCTCTCCATTTTTCTAGAGTACTCATGTCTACAATTCCACGTGCAGTTACATTTTTTCTAAGAGAATCTTGAAATATAAAACAATCAACAAAATCATGCTTATAAATCAGAAATGTTCCATGAGCAATTGAATTTCGCAGATGCCTAAATAAGCTAAGGTATTGATTTTCTTCCGTATCAACAAGCACTATACGATTTTCCTTACTTATTGAAGCCAATTCATTTTTTCTTAGCATGAGTAAATCAAAATTCTCTATTCGATGTTTCATATCATCTGCTGAATTAGCAATTCCTCCAGTTTTATCCATTATACCCTTTACCTTATACATTGATAATTTAGCTTTTAATTGTTCTTTGTTATTTGAAAAACAATTATCCCCCCAAAGTGAATATATGTCTGTAAACTGCTTACTAAGAGTTCTTTCTTCTTTTGACGGATAATATATTAAATAGAATCTTAAGATGTCATTGTATTTATCGAGGAGGGTACTGTCGTTTTCCCTCCAAATAGAATCACACCATGCACTTTTTTCTGCATTTGTTTTTATGTAACCACTTTTCATTTTCGGTTTTGCATTGGTAACAACTGAAATAGCCTTATCCTGACAATGTAAATATAAATAATAGTATCTTTTTTTTGCATATCCCTTGATTTCTGAATCTTTTTTTTCCAAACAAATTCTTAACCATAGAGGAAGCATTTTGTCACTTTTCAACTTAAATTTATGACTTTCAAATTTTTCAGGGTACTCACCTTTTGCTTTTTTCCAATCCTTGTCAAAAACTAATATCTTTTGGATTTGATAATATTTGTAATCCTTGCTTTCGTTATCAATTTCAATGTATTGATTCTCTTTATTTTTATTAACTCTAAATTTTATCCGAGTCATAATTCCTCCTATTTACCCTTTACTTAAAGTATTAATCTATTAACAGTAACATAATACCATAAAATGTATGGAGCCAAAAGGTCAGTGCATTACAAATAAATAACAAAACTTACTCCCACTCTTCCTTGGTGAAAGTTAAAAGTGTGATAAAGCTTGATATTTAGGCCTTTTTAACAGTTCATATCCGTTCTGTTTGCTTTTTTCCAGCTCGTTTTCAGATTATTTTACCCGTTCCAGTCCCAGTTCCGGATTAACTAAAGACTGAAATTTTTTATATTCTATTAACTAGCAACTAAAACTTGTTTTGTTTACAATATTGTCTAACCACATCCACCCAATTTTCATACCAATACCATTGTTTAGAAACTTTTACACCATAATTATGCTTTGTATTCTTTCCATCTTTTGATTTCCATAATTGGGTATGATAATGCATACTAAATTTTGAATATCCCTCATTTTGCATCATATTTACAATTTCTCCAGGTAAATACTTCTTTTTTTCTACCGCTTTTACCAAAACATGTTCAACGTTTTTTGCCTTTTCACTATCCGGAGAAATAAATTCTATTGCTTTATCTGCCTGATTTGCTCGATTTACCGATATTGGTATATAAACAATTTTATAAGAATAATATAAAGACTTTAACTCTTCTTCTTGTAGCTCGGACTCAAATTCTGTAATAAAATTCCTGACATTATTTGGGATATCTTTCTCATATTCTTCGCGTAATGTTTTTTCTTGATTTTGAGAAATAGGTGAAAATTGAATAGCTAAGCTTAAATTATCTCGGATACTATGTTTTTTCCCAAACATTTTTACTAATTCTCTATTATAATTTAAAGCACAGGCTTGTAATTTTGCACCAATATACTCATCTATTCTATCCGTTTTTTGATGCTCAATTTCATGTCTTATACCAATTAGAAATCTCAAATTATTTGCTGTTCCATTGTCTAAAGGAGATGATTTTTCATTAATGCACCTTTCCAGTTCCCAATGTTTATATGCACCATTCTTAGTCCTATCATATCTTTTTTGTTTTCCTTGCATACGAAAATATCTATAATCTATGCCTTTTTTTCTATAATAAGCGTGCATAAGATATGTCCATGAGATAATCGATGTAATAATAAACATCTCTGATTTGAATTTAATTAATGGATTATTATAAATTTGAACCGCAGAAACCATAGCTTCTTTAGATTTTTCTAGTAGTTCATTTGATATTGATCTACCCATTCGCCCTCCATTTATAGGCCTAAAACCTCTTCATTCATTATTTTTATAGCTTCCTGTTCTAGTTTATAAGCTTCATATCTTAAATTATTTGCTCTAATAGCTATTTCATTTATTTTTTTTACAAAAGTTTCATTTTTAGAAAAAGGTATTCCTATTTTTTCTAGCTGACTTGGTTCAATTGCATTTACGACCCCACCGTATTTTTGCCTATATATTAATCCCTTACCATATTCTGAATTAAGAAAAATATAAATATATCCAACATAATTAGAGGTAGATTCAATCTGTATTAGATTATCACTTATTGCACACTTTTTTATTTGGTGAGGCATCGATAACATTACTTCACCAATAGTTCCTCTTGAAGGTAATATTATTGAATTTTCTTTTATTAGTAGTTCTTTTTTCAACCTATCTTTATGTGCTTTTTTAGAAAGGTATTTACCTGTATCGGACTTTAGCTGAAATAAATCTTTTCCACCAATAAATGGAATACCACTATCTTTATCAACATATATTCTTGTAAATCTGCCAGGGAGAACAATGTTTTTTACAATATCTTTATCTGAAAGATACTTTATATCGGCTTTTTCAAGCAACGTATCCTCCATTAATTTTACAAAAGGAATATGATAACTCCCCTCTAAGCGTCCATCCAATTCACTTAACCTGCAACTGAACGAATTTATTTCTTTACTATAAGAAAAAGCCTCTTCTTTTAATTTATTAATTGAAGGCAATTCTAATTCTTTAACTAATAGTTTAGTAGCTTCATCTATCAATTCATTAGATTCATCTCGACTTTTATAAGATTTAACAATTAAATTGTGTATTTTTTCCTTGATTCTTGTTGGAGGGTTAGGTATAGGCACTTCTTTTAGATGCTCAGGTTCAATGTGAGAAACAAGAGAACCATACTTATTAGATTTAATATAACTTTGAGCCAATTCAGTTTTTAAATAGGCATATAAGTAGCCTTGAAACTGCTTTGCTCTAATTTTTATAACATGTTGGCTAACTAAAGAGTTGCTTATATTATCTAATACAAAAGATACTCTACCAATTGTTCCTGAACAAGTTAATAATACATCTCCTTTTTCTACTTTATAGGATTCATATTTAGGATTCGTATAGTCCAAATACTTGTCAGTTTTAGGATAAATATCCAGAATTTCACTACCACCCAAAAATTTTACAGCATTAGGCTTTTCTGGTGATATATATTCTCTTTTTGTCCTTGTTCCATTGTAACAATGTGTTACATATTCTGGAGATAATAAACCTATCAATGGATATTTATTACTTTCCAAAATTTTTTCGTATTTTCTTCTTTCAATATTGAACGTGGAGGCTTCTAATCTTTTACCTTTGTTAACAACCTCACTTAATGAAACTGTGGTCCAATTTAAATCTTCTGTAGGAAGATCAATTGTTTCAAAATTTTCATAATTTATTTTTTTTGCTAATGTTCCTACCATGATATCCCCTCACTAATTTTCCAGTTTTTGAAGATATTTGGAACTAAAACTGTTTGATCATCTACAATTTTCTCACGACTTTCCAGTTGCGCTGTTTTGTCTCCTGTCGAAACTTCATCAACTTTAATAATAGCCTGTTTTTCCGGCACCATAATTTCATTACCATAATTATCTCTTTTGAAAAGAGTGTTCCCTCTCTTATCGTGCCCAATTTTATCTATTATCGCCATAAAAATATTATAGTCAGCCATTTGCCCTGTTCTCTCCTCAAGCAGTATCTCTTCTTTAGTTTTCTTTTGTAAAATTAAAACTGAAGTTTGGGTACCATTTTTTGGCTGGAATGTATCTTCATGTAAATCAAGGCTTGCAATAATTTTAGTATTTTTAATGAGCCATTCTCTTATATATCCAGTTCCTGGTGAACCTAATAATGCATCTGGTAAAACTATCCCCATTCTTCCACCTGGTTTTAAAAATTGATAGCAACGCTCAATAAAAAGAATCTCAGGAGATACTGAAGATTGGTATCTATCAGTCATCGTCCATTTTTCAGTGCTTTTATCTTGGCTCCATATCTTAGCTAATTCAAATTGAGATAAGATAGCATGATCCTTTATTGGAATTTTGCTACCAAACGGCGGATTTGTAACGATTACATCAAAAAATTCAATATCGTCTTTATTTTTTATAGTTCTTTTATCTATTTGCAAAGAATTAGATAGATGAGTCTTAAAATCATCAGTCCATTCATGAGGAGGTAATAGTGAATTTGTCTGAAATATATTACCACTACCATCATTATTCATAACCATATTCATTTTTGTAGCTTTGACTAAATCAGGATTTATGTCGAATCCATAATAATTATTTTTAGCCATATCAGAAATTTTGTCTTGGAAAGCTTTCTTTTCATAGTCACTCCAATTTTCTTTTTCTTTTCCAATATCTTTAATAAATTCTTCTTTTAAAGCTTGCATAGCATGAGTCATTGCCGTTACTAAAAAACCACCTGTTCCACAAGATGAGTCCAATACTTTCTCATCTATAGTTGGATTAATCATTTCCACAACCATATTCATAACATTTCTTGGTGTGAAAAATTCTCCACGGTCACCACGAAGATTAGCTCCTACTATTTCTTCATAAGCTTTGCCTTTAATATCAATTCTAGTATTCAATAAACTATATTTTTGTAGTTCACTTACGATGTATGCAAGAGTCCTTGGATGCAAATTAATAGTATCATTAGGCTCAAAGATTCTAGCATTCTTCTTTTCATTTTTTACTCTTTCAAAAATTTTTTCTATTCTATTTTTTACAGTTAATTGCCCATCTCCATTAGATCTCTCTTCACTTGTCGCATAAAAGTCTAATGGTTTTGGTATGTTTCTCTCATCCTCAATTTTGCAAAATATAACTTTTAGCAATTCAAAAAATGCTGGTTGTTTCTGTAACCCTTCATTCACATAGATATGGTTATGACATGTTTTAAATGTAAATAATAAGTTATCGTCCGAAGCATTTTTCAATGTTGTTCTTTTCGGTCTATTTATATCATCTAAATTACCATCAGATGAAGGAATATCGTTATAATCCATAAACTGAATTTTGCTATTTACATCAGTATATTTTCTAAAAACAAATTTTTCCTTACTATTAGTCCACATTCCCCACTCAGAATTAGGGCAAGCAGACATATATGATTTTAACTGGTCGACGCCATCTTTAGCATTACTTGCTTCGATCTTTTCGCTTTTACATTCAATGATTATTTTTATATTCTCTTGTTTTTTTTCTACTTGACTATCATGGAATATTACTAAATCCGCTCTCTTTTTCCCTGAACCAATTTGTATTGTATACTCGACTAATATCTGGTTTCTGTCATATTTATGTTCATTTATTAATCTTTTTTCAATTGTTTGACGTACATATTCTTCGGGGGTATCATTTCTGAATTTCCCATCAATATAATCACATATCTTTCCATCAGGCACTACTATCACTTTAGTTTTCATAATAATTTCTTCCTTTTATTGTTTCGCTTTTCATAATTTCTTCTATTTGAACATTAAGTGCGGTGCATATTCTTCCTAGCACTTCAAAATCTATCCTTTTAACTTTATTATTCGCATAGAAGTTTAATTGGCTTCATTGCAAATTAGCTTTTTCTTGCAACCAATTCTTGCTAAGATTTTTCAATTTTAAAACATTATCTATAGTAAAGACAGTTTTTTTATATCCCATAATCCCCCCCCCCTATTTCATATTAAATTTTATCACAAAATATTAAAATCTAACAACTGTTTTTTCTTGTATGAATATTTCGGACCATTTTGAGCTAGCTGTCCGGAGTTTGAGAACCACCCTTCCGTTACCCGAGAGTCACTGTTCTGTTAACTGAGAGCCAATATTCTGCTAATAGAGAGCCACCTCTTTCGATGGCTTAATCGATCTTTCCCCATGTATATCTTGATATATGTAGAGGCGGGTCAAGAATCATAACCAAATATTAAGAATTCTGCGACTTCATTGTATAAATTCTAGCGAGAGAAACATTGCACAAAACCAAAACATTTTCATCAATGGATTTACAGGCAGTGGAAAAACTTATATGACACGCGTCTTCGGCATAGAAGCACGAAAACGGTTTTACACTGTACGATATATCAGGCTTCCTGATTTTCTGCTGGAGATTGAAGTTGCTAAAAGAGAAAGCAATTATGCAGAGGCATTAAACAAATATCTTAAACTGACTTTACTCAGCATTGACGAATGGTTACTTATGAAATTAAACAATTCAGAAGTAAAACATGTTTTTGAGTTAATTCACAAACACTGCAAAAGAAGTTCCACAATCTTCTGCTCACAGTTCAGAGAAGAAGGCTGGCATGAAAGAATAAGTAGTGATGATAGTACTCTAACAGATGCAATTATGGACAGAATCACATATGATTTTTAAAAGATTGATATTGAAAGTCTAGATAAAAGCAAAGATGAATCAATGGGAAAGCGTTATGGATTGGACCCCAAGGAAATAAGATAATTAAAAAACAAGTTGGCTCTGTCAGTCTCGGAAGGGTGGCTCTCATTCTACCGGACTAGCGGCTCCATCACACTAGCATAGACATTGAAATCGCTAAACAACAAGCAATTAGTTCATATAGTACAGCTTTAGAATATGTCTCGCTAATTTTAAGCAAACTGCTATCAACAAAAATAACAATATAACAATGCCTTTTCGATTTAACTGGAAACTCAGAACTCCATTCAGTTATTTAGGTTGTATCGCAAAACTCTTAAAAACAACAAGCTTTCATCAACTTATTAAATAAATAAACAAAGAAAAACATTATTTTTACAGTAAAGAAACTTAGATATATCACACTAATATATCCTCCTGTATTTTAGAATTAAAACTTTGCAATTAACCAACTAGGTAAACCTTTATTGTTGTAAAAAACAATATCAAAACTATCCACTTTTATTTTTGCTGTGGTTTATTTCAACATTGTCACAAATTTTGTTTTCAATTGATAATAACTGATTGCCACGTTTGGTCACTAGCCCATCACTAACCATTTTCTCAAAATCCATAATTGCAGTTTCGTATCTCCGACAAGTATCCTCACTAAATTCCATTGTACGCTGTTTTTTAATAATTGAATTAACATCATCATAAAGTGACATCATAAAAACCTCCGAGTTTGAATAAAAGTTCGAAAACTATATTTTTGAATATAATCAATCATCAACTCATGATAATCTGTAACAGCTTGATATACTGCTGGATTATCTTCCAAATAATCAATATGCAACTTTAGTTTTTTTAACTCCTCACGACAAATAGGTCTACCATGAGATTTCCATTCTTTATTATCGCTCAAATTTAGAGCGATTTCCATTGCCCGAGATTCCTTTTCTTCCAATGTTACAGGGCTTTGATTGGAACTGTGTTTATCCCAACTCTTAAATTTATACTTTGGTAACCATTCCACAAGTAAATCAATTGCTAAATCACGTGCTTGCTCATAAGCACGCAGTTCAGCTAAATCAAAGTCTTTTAGGATAATAAATTCCGCATTTGTAAGTTTATTATTCTTAGATTTTTCAATGAGTTCGTTAATCTTATCTAAATAGCCAAGCGCTGCTACGAACTTTCCTTCCCTATTTCTTACTTGCGGGTCAATTGGTCCTAAAACACTGTAGTAATCCATATAAATTCTGTCTCCACTGCAACACATTACAGTACCTGCACTATAAGCATGGTCAGGGATAATAAAACTAACTTCTGAATAGAAATTGCGAAATATATTCACAATACGCTTAACTGGATTTATACTACCACCCTGCGATGTTAAAAGAACATAAAGAATCTCCTTCTTATTACTATCTTTGCATATAGCTTCAACAATCTTTTTTACACTCGCCTCAACACCATCAATTAACTCTCCATAGTAAACAAGTACATCAGCATCTAAAACCTTCTCTAATTTATCAAATGCTTCTGTCATTGCTTGGCGACTCAAAAAATCAATAGGAGAATTTATCATATCAAGTTTCCTCTCACATTTTTAGTTTAACATAACAACAATCATTTGTCTAACCTAACCTGTCAGTGTTCCAGTCAAATCAATAACTAAACACTATATCAGTACTGAAAAGAAAAAATAAATGCCTAAGTTTGTAAGGTAACATCACTCTGCATACAACCTATATAAAACAATTTTTATACATCATTATAGTCTGAATTATGGCTATTTTATAAGAATTTTAAAAATTCTAATTCTCTGATTTTCTATTTCCAATATATTAATCGTTATTCATTATCTTTCAGCTTATTACACAACACAAACTCTATAGAATATCTCCGCTAAAGAAGTTTTTCTGATATACTTTTTTGCTTCTAAGACTGTTCCTTTATTCTGCTCTTCTAGAAAGTGTTTATATCCAATATAGGCAGGCGTAGCACGAACACAATCATAATTTTCGTTTCTTGTATAATTTTGACCATAAGGAATTTCTACCAATTTTAATCTTTCAAGATTATCTATTGCTAAGCAAATCTCATCATATGAATACTCAGTAATCCATGTAAAATTATATCTGTGATAGTTTCCCCCACGATTTTTATCCAAAATATAAAGATCAATGACTGGTGTTATTTCTGCTTCGAATATTGACTTAAAAATAATTGCATCATTAGGATCCATTTGTTTTATTATCTCAACAAACGAAGGGTGAACTTGTTCTTTATAGTCTTTATTCATAGCTTTAGCCAATAAGTTTGCATACAAATCTCTTAAAACATCACTATCCATCGAATATGAGATTGATTGTAAAGCTGGAACTGCAATGTAAGCTTCAGGAGTGACAATTTTATCCTTATCTATATTCTTTAGTTTCTTAGCCAATATTTTTTCTGTTTCCGCAATACTGTGTTCTTTTTCTATGATCCACTTTCTTAAAGGGAATAATGCTGCATTAATAGTCCTAGGAATGAGTGATAGTGTTTTCCCAATCTCTTGTGCTGTAGGTTTAACCAAATCTTCGTAAGCTTCAGGTAAGACTTTTGTAACTGCATCAATTTTTTTCATTCTTCCTCCTCTTTGATTTTACAATATTGATATTCAGTATTAGAAATCATTGTTCAAGAATTTTCATTCTCTCTAATCTCGAAAATACCATATTTAAACAAATTTACTACTGCACATTCTTATCACATCACTCTCACTCCCACTCAATAGTAGCCGGCGGCTTCCCCGTTATGTCAAACACAACTCTTGTTATGCCTTTGACTTCTTCTGTTATTCTTTCGGATATCTCAGCTAATATGGGTTGAGGTATCTGTGCATAGTTTGCTTTCATGAAATCCACAGTTTCCACCGCCCTTAAAGCGAGTACATAGCCGTATGTTCTTTCACCTTTCTGTACTCCTACCGTTCTGGTGTTTGTCAGAACTGCAAAGTACTGGTCGGGCTTATTCTTCAGTTTGTCT
>MWDI01000014.1 GCA_002070475.1 Firmicutes bacterium ADurb.Bin146 | reverse complement strand
GCTTTTTATAATATCTGCAGAACCCTCTACTATGTTGCTTGCTCCTGTCCTGTTACCCATATTATCCAGTATCCTCTGAGCGCGATGATACAGCGTCTGTGTATGAGGCGATTCCAGATTCTCATAATCAGTAAAGAGAACCTTATCATATTTATCCATTATCATGTCATGCGTGAATTCCAGCCTGTAGGAATTTAACAGTCCGTTAATGAGGGTTGTTGAGATATTTAAGAAGATTACCAGAGCTACTGCCTTGCTTACTGCAATAAGTATCGTGCTTAACTCATTCTCCGTCATTAAAAGCGTAAGAGCGAGTTTTGGTATGTATATCCCCATAAACTGGACCGCGACATACACAGGCATGGATATGATAAGTATAAGGAACATCTTCTTATGCAGCTTCCACAGCAGCTTTACAAGCCATTTTACATTGCTCGACACTGAATGGCTCTTTATAGTTTTGTTTGTATTTATATCATTCAAGATCATATACTCCTTTCAAAGAGCACATTATCATAATGGTCATATTTGTATTCATTTATGCACGGGATGTTTATTGCCAGACACGGAATGCATTAATTTTCTGACAGGCTTACTGGGAGCATTACTTCTGCCGTGAATGCGCCATCCTCGCTGTTAAAGCTGCTGTAACCGTTGTATCTTTTAACAGAATTCTCAATTCTTGATAACCCGAACCCATGCAGCGTATCCTTCATGGATTTAAATATGCTTCCGGCTTTTATTTTCTTCTTTCCTGCAGAATTGGTTATACATATGTACAGCTGAGTGTTCTTCATACCTATATATACCCTTATAAACCTGTCGCCTTCAATCCTTAAGCATTCATCAATCGCATTATCCAAAAGATTGCCTAGTATTATGCATAAGTCAGTTTCGGATATTGACAACTTGTCCGGAACGACAGCTTTCATTTTAACCTCGATGCCTTTACTGACAGCATATGAGCTTTTACTGTTTAAAAGGGCATCAACTAGGATATTCCCGCTTTTAACCACCTTGTCTATATTAACCATATCATCAAACAATCCATTTAAGTATTCCTTAAGCTTGTCTATCTCATTAAGCTCTAAATATGCTTTCATTATCTGTATATGGTTATGGTAATCATGTCTCCATGACCTCATCTCAAGATAAGTGTTGCGGACTTCCTCTAAATGCTTTGCCATAATTTCATTCTGGAAAGTGAGTATCTTTCTATATGTGATCCTATTCATCCATGCCTCCTTTGAAATAGCTGATGAAAGCACGGTTTGCCTTGTCATACAGGTTCCTGCTTATGGGTATGAGTCTGTTGTCATCAAGCACTATTTCCTTGCGGGTTATGTATCTTATATATTTTAAGCTTACGATAAAAGACCTCTGGCACCTGAAAAATCCATCGCCTAGCATACCAGCCATATCAGTAATGCTTTCTTTTGCATAAATCATTCCACTTTTTGTACATATCTTGGTATCATGCGCATCTGCTTCTATATATATTATGCTGTCAGGGTCAATCTTCATTAACACATTCTGTTTTGTCCGTATAAGAACAGGTTTTACTGTCCCGCTCATCTTTGCGGATACCTTATCCATTATTTCAAAAAGCTTCTTATCATTGATTGGCTTTATAAGGTAATGAAGAGCATTGACATCATATCCTGACTGCATGAAGTCAGGATATGCTGTAATGAATACTATATTCACTAAGTCGTCATGCTGTCTGATTTTCTTAGCCATATCAATACCATTCATGCCTTTCATCTGTATATCGATAAAAAGCATGTCATATCTTCTGTCTTCCTCATACTCGAACATAAAAGCTTCTGCGCTGTCAAACTGATGTATAGAAAGAGTATTTATAGCCGTCTCTTCCCACTTTTTCAATAATGATAATAAATATTCCCTCTGTACAGATTCATCATCTATAACTGCTGTTCTTATCAACATAATAATTTAACCTTTCCATGAATAATATATTATTCGCAGTAAATTTTCAACTCAAGGTTATTTTAATCCTGACAATTCAAACCATGACAGTTACATGATATATTGCATGGTTTATGCATAGGAAGGAATTTAAAACAAAGTAACTTTAAGCATTAAACCATGCTGTTATATATATGAATTAATGAATCTGCCAAATTATCAGAACAGGTCGCTATGAGTACCTGTCCTGGTGAGTGTCAGTATCAAGACATCGTCGTCTATTCTATAAATTAAAAGCCAATCTGTTTGAATATGACACTCGCGGTGTCCCTTCCATTTTCCGGATAATTCATGATCTTTGTTATCAGGTGGAAGCGTTTTTCCCATTGCAAGCATCCTGATTACATTTTCAAGAAGCTCCATTTTTAATCCCCGCTTCTCTGCTATCTTGAAATCTTTTTTGAATGCTGTAGTATGCTTGACAATCAACTGCATTTTACTCACTTTCTAAGATTAGCAAAAAGCTCTTCAAGATTGTCAAAACCTTTTACCGACGGATCTTTCGCAATTCTTTCTGCTTCCAACAAGGCAGCAATCGTTTCGCTGTTGGGCTTTTTGGTGGAGATTTCAAATGGAATTTTCCCTTCCCGTACTACCTGACGAACAAAAACATTAAAAGCCGTTGAGAGATTCATGCCAAGCTCATCAAATAGCTCTTCAGCTTCTTTCTTCAGATCGGTGTTCATTCGTATAGTGACATTAGTTGTTTTTGAAGCCATATTATCATCTCCTTTCTTTGCACTATTATTCTATGATATATGCACATATATTGCAATACTATATTATACAATATTCGTGCATACTTGTTTTAAGATAGATAGCCTGAAAAAGAAATCCCATTTCACTTTCACCAAGTTAAAATTATCTTATAAAAAGCAGAAAGGACTTCTCTCATAAACTTTAATACACAGACAACAGGATTTGACAACTTTTTTATTAACACTTCTGGATATACGCAGAGCATTAGGGCTACCCCTAAACCAGAATATAATTGCCGAAGGTCAGATAAAAAATTTTCTTATGATACAGAATAAGAGGAAAAACACAACATATCTCTAAAATGAGAGAATCATAATTTATCGCATAAATATAGGATACATTTTAATTTTTCGTTTTCAACTGCAAAACTCAAGTTATTTGAGATGAATTTTCAACTCAAAGTTATTCAATGCTGAAATAACATATTCAACTTTCTATAAGCTATCATAATAATTTTAAGAATATAATTCATTTTGCAACTTATCTGCAAAATCATATTATTTTTGTTGACATATGATGTGTATTGATATAGTATGATATTACATTTTGCACATTTTACGCAAAATCTGCATAACTCATGCAATGGAGGCAATCCACATGTTACTGGAATTTAAAACAAAAAACTATAAGTCATTCAAAGATGAACTCGTATTTTCTATGACTCCTGCTCCTAAACAAAAAGGACTGGATTACAGTGTAATTCAGGAAAAGATTGGCAAGAATACATATAAAGGTTTAAGTTCAGCAGTTATATACGGCCCTAACGCATCGGGAAAGACTAATATAATCGGAGCAATGGACACATTCAGATCCATTATTCTAAGGGGGAACATAAGAAACGATAGGGATCTTATAAACCCTAATATTGCTTCAGCCCGTCTTGAACTTATCCCTAATAATCTCTCGAAGAATTGCGAACCTTCATCTTTCTCAATTAAGTTCACTGAAATGAATATGCTTATCGAATACAGTCTTATTGCTGTTCTTGGTAATTTTCTTGATGAAGATTACCCAAGAAAGATAATATCGGAAACGCTTTCTGTTAATGAACAAATGATTTTTGACCGTAATGGCAATCTTGAAATAGGATCTCTTGATTGCATAAAAGACTACCTTGTTAACGAATTCGATAAAAATAAGAAATATCTTACAATGGTTGCAAAAAACAATCTGATTGATGATGAATTATTCTTGCAGCAGGGATTTAAAAGCATGTTCAGTTCCAGACTTTCTGGAATAATAACTGAATGGCTGACGAACAAATTTCTTACTGTTATAAGTGCAAATGCGCTTCGGCTTGCTATCATGGTAAAAAACATGAAAAAGGATTCTGTTTATATTAACAGTATAATAAACAATGCAGCAAAACATTTTGGAATAAATTCAAATGCTTTGGGATATCTCGTGAAGAATGATAATAATGAAACAACACTATGCTCGGTTTTTGATAGCGAAGGAAAAAAGGTAAACATGCCTGCGGAACATTTTGAATCATTAGGTACAATCCGATTCGTCAATTTATTCCCATTAATATTAGAAACTCTACTTAACGGTAATATATTGGCAATTGATGAATTTGATGCTTCTATACATCCAATAGCTCTTATGAACATAATCAATATATTTCATAATAATGATATAAATATCAACCATGCACAGCTTATATTCAATACCCATAACCCAATATTCCTTAATAAAAATCTCTTCCGCCGTGATGAGATAAAATTTGTTGAGAGAGATGATGAAACGCATATAAGCATTCATTACTCACTTTCTGATTTTGGTACCTCAGGTCTAACTGGCGTAAGGAAAAACGAGGATTATATGAGTAATTATTTTGTTGACCGATATGGCGCTATTAAAGATATAGATTTTACGCCAATGGTTAAACAAGCACTGCACATTGAGGAGGATTCAGAAGAGGATTATAGAAGGAGGACAGATAATGAGTAAAGCAGGTGAAAAACTCTTTAAAATGAAGGAATACCTTATG
>MWDI01000013.1 GCA_002070475.1 Firmicutes bacterium ADurb.Bin146 | reverse complement strand
CGTATTAGGTTCAGCATATTCATTTAGATAATTCATATCTTTATCAAATACAACAACCTTTTTTTCATAAACTACAAATATATTCTTGTCATTATCTACAAACATATTCTTAGGAGTAACATTCTGTTCAATACCTAATAGTTCATTATCTGTCTTATCAATATATTCCGTTATCTCATTAGCATTCTTTATATTTCCTTCTTTATCTACACAATATATGTAAATCCCTTCTTTATATCCAAACAAAAGAACATTCCATGAATATGGAGCTGCGTTTGCATCCGTAGAGTATCTATATCTGTATACCTGATTTATCAGATATATTTCATCGTTTTTTACGTATACTTTTTGAAAAGAACCCCTATAGTCGTCTCCATACGGAATCTCAAACTTTACTGATTCCATATCATCTTTTCCAAGATGACCTGACAGTATATATGAATTTTCACGATCATATCCCATTGCATGATATTCATCACCATCTGAATAAATTCCATATATCCCTATCATATCTTTAACAGCATACTCATTCCTGTTGTAAGTGATTTGCTTATTTGAAACGCAGCCTGTAAAGACTAATGTCAAAATCAAAATAACTGTCAACAACCAAGCATTTTTATTGTTTTTCATTTAGAATCTCCTAACATAATATTTCCTATACAACTTTTTGTTACATAATTATTCCATGAAAACTTATTGTCTACAGTAGTTTTCATATTATCTGCATTAAAATTAAAACACCTGAGAGGGGTAGGAAGGCCAGCAATAATATATAGTTGATACATTAGAATTTTGACATCCTTTTATTGAAGTATCAAATATAGCATCAAATATTGGTCCACCTATACCAAGACCGCCAGCACCTACTACAGCTGAATAATATGAAACTGCATAAAAAGTACTGTTAAATTCAGCAGGATACACTACATAGTTTACCTGATCACTGATATTCATCGGACTACTCCATGATCCATTATTATACTGAAAGCCCATGATTGTAGAGTATATTGAAACATCAGCACCTGTTGATATATGAGTTAACACCTGCTCATCATCTGTTTCATTTTCTTTTCTAACATATGAAAATACAACAGTTTGGTTCATTAACCATGAATAAGACGTTTGTGGTGTTCTAACAGTAGTATTTGAGTCGATACTGTATCCAATATTTGACGTAATTGCATTAAGTAAACTTAAAGTTGTTGTATTACCTAAGTATAAGCCACCATAGTAATGTGTTACTGCGTTTATCAATGTGTTATTACCAATAGTATAATCATTTGAATTAAATATTTGCTGTATTCCAGTATATTTTAAACATGAGGAATTTGCGTTAGCTGTAGCTACTATTTTTTGAATATTATACAATTCCCCATTATATGAGTAATTTGATATTCTACGCTCAATCCAGTTTACTGAAGTACCTCCTGGAACAATAGCTTTAATTTCAGGATATTTATCTTTTGCATCAATGTCATTTATAAATGTACAGCCAATGGATTTTAAAGCATTGTCAATTTCTAACAATTTTTCTTCATCAATATTTATTTCTTTCAATAAAGCCATGCGTTCAAATATTAGCTTATTAAATAAAAAATCTTCAAAACAAATCCTACTATTAGATTTGTCTATTGAATATGCATATACATTGCTAGTTAAAATTAGCATAATACATAAAATGCATATAGAAAATTTACTATTTTTTTCATCACTAAAATCTCCTTCGTTTATATATTATGGTAATATAATATACTAATTATCAACAATTGTCAAGAATACATGATAGTGGATAGTGTAAGCTTGTTTGGGGATTGATAAAATAAAAGAGAAATCCCATTTGAATCTTACTAGGTTCATCAATATCTACTAGAAGCAAAACAAGCTTCTTATATAAATTATATATTTTTAGAAATAAAAACAACACTCCAAGCACTATGTTTGTAATGCTTTTCGAAAAAGGTATCTTCAATGCAAACTGAAGACTACTATTGTAATGTATTCATATTTTCCTAAAACAGAAAACTATTAAAAACATATGTAAAAAAGGAGTTTCTGTAGTAGCACTCTTTTATCTCAAGAGACTTTATCTAAACGCTTTAGTGCTTATCCTGTTGTAATCTATATATAGCAGGATAAACAATGTAACACAGACCAGCAGTGTCGTAAGGGCATACGGATAAATATCATTAATTGAACTGATAAGATTGTTGCCTAATAGGAAGGGATTGAATCCCAGTTTTTCAAAAACATCCAGTCCTATGTATGCAAGGAATGAAGGAATTACAATTATAAATGTTGAAACAACAGCTGTCACAATGAAGCTTTTCAGTTTGACTGCTAAAAAAGCAATCAGAATTCCTGCAAGAATTAATCCCAATATTTTCATCAGGAATACCAGTATTATATACTCCAGTATTGATGTATTTATTGACAGAGTTGAGAAGCTGTTCATACTAATTATCGGAGCATCAAGGCAGGTAAGTCCATAATTCTTCATAATCCTGATTACGTATGGCACATATGTGATAGTTATAATCATTATCACCATTGATATTTTTATACCTATCTTATACCAGAATGTCCTCTGTCTACCATATTTAGTAACATTGATTATATTGTATGTATTTTCTCTATACTCAATAACAAAAATATTAACCATGCATAAAATTACTAATATTGCAGTTATCATGGATAATAACAGTATATCTGAATTGGTTAATAGGAGTCTTTCATATCCAAGCTCATACACGAAGGAAATCTTCTCTTTGTTGATATTATCACCCTTCTCATCGAAGATTTTATTCAGCTGCATATCCTTCTCTATAAGGGTATTTAGAACTTTGATCTGATTAATATATGTCTTGTTCGGGTCAGTTGAAATCAACTGTTCTTCTTTCACTCTTGATAACTCTTTATTTAAGTATTCTGTTTTATCTTCTGAAATCGGTCCTTTTAATATATCCATGTAGTATTCATAATATACGCTGTCTATGTCTGCAAATCTCATATCCGAACCATTTGCTGACGTTATCTGAAGAATAAGCACGAAAAGCAGAATTAGAAGTGCAGGATTTATAACGAACGACTTATATAACTCATATCTAAGAATACCCGTTTTTGCCTTGGCTTCAATCTTTCCGCCTATATTGATTCTATTGAGTCCCCTTGATTCGGGTTTAATTTTCTGAACAGAAAAAACCTTTATGCAGGCTGTTAAAGCAACTGATGTGCCTATTATAAGTGATACTCGAAATATATCGCTAAGCGATATCGGAAATCCGAAGATATTTATGTTCAGATATCTTCCTATAATGCCTGATGAGTCAAGAAAATTATATATGTTGATATATTTAAATATATTCAATGAAGAGACTGGATCTATTACCATGTTCAATGTAATGCTTAATCCGAAAAAAACTAATATCCCGATGTAACCATACAGAGCCTTTTTGAAAAGTATGAATATAAGCAGCATCAATAACCCAGTTAGTGCCAGCGTCATTATGTTATATACATTGAAAATTAGAATATATTGAAGAACAGTAATCCCATATGTTGAGGTCATAAATCCCGTAACCGATTGTATTGGAGCAGACAAATCACCTAAACCATATATCAAGGATGAAACGAATAATGATGAAAGATTTAATAATACGCCTGCAGCAATTACCATTAAAAACAGTGTCACTGCTTTTGCAGTTATAAGGCGAACTCTGCCATACTTCATAGTTTTTAATAGTTCAATAGTATTATTCTCTTTATCTTTAACAAAAACCTGTATGCATATGAACATAACCATGAGTACTGACAGTATCAGCGTGATTCTATTTGATGTCGCACAGATAATACCTTTGGAACTGTTATATTCCACTTTTTTAACATCAAGAGATACATAATCGTCTAATGTCTTCTGGCTATTTCTTTTTGTGAATTCACTTGTCTGGAATAACGAAGTATCAGATATTTCCTGAGCTTTAAGTATAATGGCTCCCAAGTAATTATTATATCCATATGTGTTCTGTACTTCCTTAAGTTTTGTATCCAGCAGATTTATTTCTGTGGTAATATCATGAGTATATATAGAGTATTCTAATGGATTAATATTAGATAATATATATTCAATATCATAACTTGGATATTTTGTCTTTAATGACTGCAGACTCATTTTATAAACTTTAGAATCAGGAATGTCTTTGTACACATACATGCTGACAAGAATACGGCATATATCAATCCGTTCTGTTAAATATGCAATTGCTGTTTCATCGGTCATTACCATAAGGTCATTATCAATTTTCTTTATTACAGCTATATTGTCGCCATATTCAAAGGTGGAGACTTCATTAACATAAATCCCAGCGATATTCATGATAACTATTATCATCACGAAAAAAAGTATGGTTTTATCAGTAAAGCCCTTTTTAAGCTCATAAGACAGTATCTTCAAATTATACTACCTTCTGTTCCCTTTCCTCATCAAATACAAAAAGATACAAATCCTCCACCGATGCACGCAATGCTGTATGCATATAATCTTTTAAACTTTCTGTATCCTGTTTATCGTTAAGCAGTACTCTAATAGCAAGTTTATCCATTCCTTTCTGAATATTGCATACTTCAAACTTTCTGGATATTTCATCTAATTTATCAATGTCTGAGTATATTTCATATACCCTGTGTTCAATCATTTTACATAACACATCAGGAGTATCATGATGTACTATTTTCCCTTTTTTAAGAAGGACTATTTCTTTTGCTATAAACTCGACATCAGAGACCACATGAGTGGCAATAATAACTATTCTGTTTAAAGCAAAACTGGATACAAGATTCCTGATCCTTATTCTTTCCTTTGGATCTAATCCTGCAGTTGGCTCATCAAGAATTATTACTTTGGGATCTCCTAAAAGTGCCTGAGCAAGCATTATCCTCTGCTTCATCCCGCCTGAAAATGTTCCAATTTTCCGATTCATGCTCTCATATAGATTAACGCTTTTAAGCAGCATGGGTACCTGTGACTGTATATCTTCTTTTTCCATACCCTTAAGCGAACCTATGTAAGATAAAAACTGTTTTGGAGTAAATGAACTGTATGCGGCATTATGTTGCGGCATATAGCCTAATATTGAACGATAATCTTTTCCCATCTGTTTAATATCCTTGCCATTGAATACTATACTTCCAGAATCTGCATCCATACTATCAGTAATTATTCTCATAAGAGTTGTTTTGCCTGCTCCATTCGGACCTAATAATCCGTATACGCCATCTGTAAATGTAATGGAAAAATCATCAAGCGCTTTAACATCCTTATATCTTTTGCATACATTCTTTATAACCAGCTCCATATTGTGCCTCTTCTTTATTTTTACTGAGAAGGCCTGATATCAATAAAATCCATAGATTTATCAATAAAATCAACTGCCTTCATATATCTATATACTACCTTGCCCTTCTCTGTATATCTAAGCAGTATATGCTCGTCATCTACAGCAGCAAATACAGGGGCATATATTCCTGAATATGAAAAGTCAATCTCGTTTATACTGTCATCCTTCATATCAAAAACATAAGTGCCTCTATCTTCTGCTGGATTTACACCATCATAATATAAAAGTCTGTAAAATATATAATTGCCTGTTACTGCTGATAAACCGCAGGATACATTCTTTGAATCCTTGAAAATGTGAAGAGTAGTAACTTTGCCTGTCCTCAAACTTTTTTTGCATAAATTAATTTCTTCTGTACCTTCGTTAAAATATGAATAATACATATAGTCTTTACTGTACTTTATATATGAATATCCTTTTGCCTGAATGGTATCAATTAAAGTAAAATCTTCAAGTGAAAATATCCTTATCTCGGACATATCATTATGAGCATTAATAAATGCACAAAACAGTTTGCCATCATATACATAAGGCTGTATAGCATCTGTTATTTCGTCTGGTTCGGACAGATATACTGTTTCTAATGTATTCAGGTTTATGGCTACAGCCTGTAAGGTCGATTCCGTATTCACAATCCCTTCCTCATTACTAACAACTTTGATACTGTTTATAATTCCAAATATGTAATTTTCATAGATATAGGTATCAAAAACCCGAAAATCATAATCGATTACTCCAAGATATACCCTATTCTCACCATTAAGGTCTGCTTTATACAGTTTGGATGTCATTAAGCCTTTTTCACTATTCCGAGGCCCCTCAGTGGTAAAATACAGTATTCCGTCTGCAATAAATACGCAATTGATAGAATATTTGTCAGATGAAACTGCTGGGCAGTCTGGATTAGGATTAGTATCCTTATCATATACCTCATGATTACATTGCAAGCGTGTGCATAAAACTGTTTCTTTCCCCGTTATATAATCATAATATGTCATTACACCGTTGTCAGATACAACAATTCCTTCTTTACTTATTGCATTAAATGAATTAATAAACAAAGTATCCTTCGAGTTATTAGTCATTTTCTTGTTACATGCTGATAAAAAAATACATAGTATTAATATGATATAGACTATCTTAAGTGATCTGCCTTCCATAACATACTCCTAATCCTTATGGTTCATACATTAATTCTATACTATCTGTAAATCCTTTATAATACACTTCGTGATAGCTTTCTGCAGACACTATAATATACCCAGGGTCAGCAAAAATTGCTAAACTCCCATATGCGCTATAATCAGACACAATGCTGTTCTCTTTCACCGATATTTCACCTGTAATGATATTCTGCTGTGTGATTTTTAGTTCTACCTGACAATAAAGAAGATTTGTTTTTTCCGTAATATCAATTTTCGTAGATGCAATCGCACAATCACTGTTTTGTGAAATATCCATAAGAGCATACCATTTTGTTGAATGAATAATACAGCTGTACTCTGCCTCATCTGTATCCGCATAAGCAAAAGATGATAAAAGTAATAAAATCATTAACAGTACTGCAGTTATTTTCTTCTTATTATTTCTAGTTTTCATTATGACCCTCCTTTCCTATAATACTTATTACTATTTAATTTCATTTGCTTTTCAAATAAGAAAAACTACTTATATATTCACTTAGCTGGTTATTTATCTTATTAATGAAATCTGCATAACCAAGCTCATTTAACTCAGCTATAATCACATTGAGTTTTGATGCATAGTCATTTGGATTAGTAACCCATAATTCATCTGCCTTCGAAATTAATTCATTGAATCTGGCAACATCGTATCCCATGCTTTCAACATCAGGTTTGAATCTTAAGTATGCAGGAGGTTTAAGATTGCTGACTACTTCAAGTTTTTCTTCAACAGAATAATCATCAGCTCTGAAGGGTTCTACAATTATCATGTAATTTGGAGCAGTTAGATTATCACTTCTGGATTCATTCATTTTTACTATACCGTTACTTATAGTGTAATTTTTACCTTTAATACCATAGCGGATAAGGTTTGATAAATACTTGTCAGTAAAAACCCTGCTTAATAGATCATATGCCATATCCTTATTCTCACTCCACGATGATATGGAAATCATATTATTGAAATTATCATTGTATATCCAGTCATTCAAGTAAATGCTTACTACATCAGTTTTATTTGAATAATCCAGTGTTTCATAATCCAGTTTCATAAACCAGTTACCAGAATTTATTACAGCCTTCACGGCATCTGCTATATAATCTTCATAATAATACTTGCCTGCAAAGTATCCTTTTGAATTCCATAATGCCATGGATTCCATAAAATCAAGATACTCATCATCTGTGTATTTGTTTAAAGCATACGCATTACCTTCGTCATCATACTTATAACTTATATTATTATCATCTATATCTATTTCAGCATATAAATTGTATGAGCTTTGGGATGTGTTATTAATTATCAGCATGAATTCATTTTTATTTACTGCTTCTTTTTTCTGTGAATAAACATTAGCAAGAACAGTATTGATTTCTTCCAGTGAATCCACATCTTCCTTTGTTAGCCCTAATTCTAGCATTATAGACTCATTAAACTTAACCTGAGAGCGTTTCGCATATGAAGTGTCGTTATATGCTCCATAAATCTTGCCATCTATCATAGTAAGATTCCATACATACTCAGGTAATGCATCATAAAGTCTTGTATCACTGTCATTAGTAATATATTCAGTTATTTCCGATACAAGCCCATCCTGAACAGCATCCATATCAGGGGATTCAACTACATTTATCATCTGCCCGAATGTCGGGCTATCCTTATCCGAATCCAGGTATCCAGTGGAAAGTCCGCATGATAAAATATCCACCTGTTCATCGTTCTGCTTAAGCTGTCTTAACCATGGTTGATAATAAGTAAAAAGCTGACCAATCGTAAGTATTTTCTTATCTTGAATATCTTTTCTTATTTGATCAAAAACCGTCATTTCATTTATAAATTTCACTACATAATCACAGCCCTGAGCTATAAGGTAATTGTTATACTCTGCTATTATCTCATCAGTAATACCAGCTGTATACTTCTCAATATTATCATACTGCTTAGTCATCATATTCATATAGTAGTATATTAACTGATTAAAATCCGAATAAGCCCATACCAGTACTGTCTTACCAGGCCAGGTAGCCGTATAATCTATATTCCCGTCACTGCCATACTTTATCTCGAAATCCGGATTCACTGATAATGTGGGAGATGGCTCCGAAGAGGATTCATCAGTCTCTGAGGGTAATGAGCTCGTAGTTGGATTTGGTGTATGAGAATTATCACAAGCTGTCAGTATAAATGCAAATATAGCCACAATAACAATCAGTTTAAAAGTTTTACTTTTCATAGTTTGTTACCTCCTTTAGAAGTAATACGAAATAGGGTATGTATAATACCTTTACATATTAATTACGGTCCTACAGACAAATTCGTACTATCAATATCACCTAAACAATAAGCTTCATGATAAGTTGATGCAGAGACAATATAACACCCGGAATCTGGACTTAATCCCGTACTGCCATATGCTACATAGTCAGCTACTATGTGACTATCCTTTGCAGATATCTGCTGTGTAACTGGATCTCTCTGGATAATGTAGAGGTCAACCTGGCAATATAAGGCATTTGTCGGACTGACAGGATAAATTGTTGTAGATGCGCCTGCATAATCATCATTGGCTGTAATATATAAATCTGCATCCCACTCAGCAACAGTTGAAATATATCCATGATATGCATCTGAACCTCCAGCAAATGCCAATGCTGTCATGGATAATAAGCATATTAACATAATTATTGAAAACATTATTTTAAATTTTTTCATTACTTTTTCCTTTTAAATAGTATTTATTTACTTGTCTTCATACTATAACTTTCCCAATGGAACCACCTTCTTATAACAGAACCGATTGTCTGGATGAAAAATATCCTTCATATCGATATGTATCAGATGTATTTTTTGTTTTTTATTTCACTTCTGTCCTCATTTTATCACTCACTATTCATTTGTCAATCGTTATAATCTATACTGGTCTCTTTTCTGCCCTATGGCATTTATTTTGCTTTACACTATATATAACGTAGAAAAAGGGTATAGGGTGGACAACTTTTTAAAATATTTTTCTTTTCTGGTTAAAATATGTCATGCATCATGCTGATTTCCTTTATTCCGTTCCTTTTTATTACTCAGATGGCTTTATATCGATAAAATCCATGGATTTATTTATAAAATCAATTGCTTTCATATATCTGTACACAACCTTACCTTTTTCAGCGTAATCA
>MWDI01000012.1 GCA_002070475.1 Firmicutes bacterium ADurb.Bin146 | reverse complement strand
GAAAAGGAGCTTATGTATAGCTCTGGTAGTAGTCATGATGCTGGGATTGGCGGTTATAAATGCTAGTGCTTGCTCATGCCCAACAGATTATTGGGATCCATATTCAATAAAAACCTTTTTTAATTACGGATGCTCATATGAGCATAATGTAATGGAAGAAGATAGGGTATATTGTCATTTGTGTCAAGACGATTTTCTTACCTGTACGCACTGGTATTCTGAAAATCACGATTTTGTGACTTACTGTCTGGGATATATTGATAGTATTCAAATGTATGAGTATGAGAGATATTGCCTGGATTGTGGTTATGGTGAGATTTATTATCTGCCATACTAGTTGACTAACGGATACGGCAGGTTGACTGTGCTCAGCCTTCCTGCTGTATTATTAATTAAAATTAAATACTAACAGAAAAAGTAAGAAGCTGTCATCCGCATATTGATTTCATCAAATATTAGAGAGGTGTAATAATGGAAAAAGACAATAAGAAAACCAAAGTAAGGATAGCGGTATTCATCATCACAGGCATAGCTGTAGTTGCAGGAGCAGTACTTCTTTTCATGTTATTAGGAAATAAGAAGGAAGAAGGTCCAATGCTACATGAGATACCTGTACAGAGGATAGGAGCAGAGGAAGGAACAAGCTTGGATATGCCGTATGAATACATACAAAGCATGATGGACAGGCAAGACAGCCTTCTTAAGAATGCAGAGGATATAGAGGCGCAGACAACTATAGCGAAAAAACCTGATGATATTGGAATTGCAATTGAATCAGAAAAAAGGTGGTTCATAGGTCCTAGTGATAAGCTTCTTTACGTGCAGGGTATAACCAGCATAAAGACAATCGAGAGAAAGGGTAACTGTAAAGTGACTTTCATCGACGGATATGAATCTTCATATTTAATGAAGAATAATGACGAGGATGTGGAAGGGTATACAATCTTACCGGAGTGGATGAAAGACAACATAGCTCCTGGATATACGATTGATAATATCAGTATATTGTTGATTAACAAAGGACCTAAACCTGATTCTATAAAGTTCAAAGTAATAGGCTTCTATAAAGCTAACACCGAAGACACAGTATATGCTTCCATGTACACTTATGCTGAACTGTATAAGTTCGAGGAGGAGGTCTTAAACAGCCTTATCACTTCGCTTACCATATATTGTGAGGATGGAGCCGATATGTCATCAATATACAGCTTCATGAATGACTATTTCTCAGATTCGGAAACGAAGAAGGAAGGCGAGAACTGGGTATATATGGATTATGACTTCTTTTATGTCCCAGTTACAGAGCAATAGAGGATGAATGGAGGAATCAAATGAAATATACTCTTAAGAGACTATACAGGACGCCTGTGAAGACGATAATCTTCATACTGCTCATAAGCCTGTCTGCAAGCGCGTTAAGCATAAGCGCGGGTATGTGGAAGTACTCATATGACAGCATAAAGCATTCGAAAGGCGCGTTCACCACGATAGGCGTATTGAGAGAGATCGAGTTCACTGAGCAGATATACGTAAACTCAGTTAAGCCTAAATACGATTATGAATTACTAACCAAGGTCAAACAAGCTGCAGCAGACTCGCAATATACCAGATATACAGACAGAAGGGAGTATCTTATGGGGTATAATCCGGATATGACAAGCGTTGGCAATCTCGCTGCTAATAGTGGATTGTTTCCATATGCATATTCCATCATAACTGGGGTGTGCGAAAGTGTAGGTTATTCGATTTATGCCAGTTATTCTGCGGTTATAAAGATAGATAAGGATGATCTGAATATATTGCCGAATTTCGTTGTTGAAGATTCTAGATATGAGGATATAGAGTATATTAGTATAAGCGGAACATCCCTGACAACTGATTTGGAATTCCCTTTCAAGGCAGGAGAGAAGTATATAATTTATGCATATATCAATGGTTATGATTACGAAAACGAAAGATGGCAAGGAAATTTTAAATTACAAAAACTCGGTAATACTGACTATGAGGAATATTATGTCCTGTCAGAAGATGAAAAAAAAGAACATCCAGAATACAACCGTGATTTCGTCTATAAGATCCTTGATGATTCCATGCTTCCATGCCATATCCTAAGCACCGATGTGCAAAGCTTCTTGGATTCCGGGAATGAAAAGTGGAATGAGATAGTAAATAACTGCAGAATAACCAAGCATTCTACTGAGATACTGCTTACTGACGATATGTACAGCATTTACACCTTTAATGTAGGTGATGCCTTTGTGTACAGAGGAAGGATTATACGGAAGGACGAGTATGAAAAAGGTGCAAAAGTCTGCCTGATTAATTCTACGTTCGCTTATTATAATGGTTTGGACATCGGCGACAAGATAAAGCTTTCTGTTTATGAAAGCGATTTCGTTATAGATACAAAAAATACCAGGAATACAGCTGTTGGTACTTCATTTGGCGAGAATGATACAGAAGATTACTTTGCTCCTTTAGGATATAAAGGACAGGGTTTCATAACCGAAGTTGAGTATGAGATAGTCGGAATGTACAGTCTCCCGCCATCAGCGGCAAGAGGGGAGCTGTTGATATCTCAAAATGTCCTTATTGCTCCTTCAAAATCAATAGAGGGTGATTTCAATACCAAGCCTGTAGAAGTAGAAGTGGTAAGAAGAATAGACGAAGTCATACATCGATTCAAAATGGAGAGGACAAGCATACCCGGCTCCTTCTCGGTAGTAATAGAGAATGGGAAGACAGAGGAGTTTGAGGAAGAGATGGCGGTTTTGGGATATGGAGGCATGTTCTACTATTTTGACCAGAACTACAGCCAAATATCCGGACTGCTTGACGGGTATATG
>MWDI01000011.1 GCA_002070475.1 Firmicutes bacterium ADurb.Bin146 | reverse complement strand
AATATATGCGTTTCTTGTATATATTGCTTTTAAAATATTATTCGGACTTGGGACAAGGGGTGGTGATGAGTAACAACAGAGGAATTGCTTCAAATAATAGCCGACAATCAGGTAATAATGATAGAAAATCAAACAGTTATAGTAGGGCAAAATGATGCAATGATACTGAGTCAAGAAAGTATGTTGCAGCAGAGCAATATAATAGTATCCTTAGTAATAATTGCAATAGTAATGCTTTTCTGGTTCAAAAGGAGGCGTACAAAGTGGATGTAATATTCAGTTGGCTTGGAGAATGTCCGGTAGGGTATGAAGTATTACAATACACATTCAGGTTTCTCATAATAATAGTGTGCATAGCAGGGGTATTTGATTTACTTGCTGCTTGGACAATAGAAATAAGAAATTTAGGGAGGTGAGAAAACAGGTAGCGTAATCGATTCGGGTCTTATAACTGAAATTATCAATGGTACAAAGTCTCTTATGGGTTTATTCACTGAATTTCCCATGAATGTTTTCCTGATAGGCGCTATAGCCGGGATCATGTGGAGGCAGGTCAGGCAGGCGAAAAAAGCAGCAAAGTAAGGTAATGAAAAGCATGGGGAGGGGGTGGCCAGAGACACTTGTCGCGGCCTCCCTCTTTCCATGCAGAAAGGGGATAAGAATGATAGCTGCTATTATTAGGTTTCTATTTTCATATATACCAAAAATACCAAAATTCCTATATCTTAAAGCAATAGATATATATAGATATTTCAAATTCAAAGATTGGATAAACTTTGAGGGCTTCGGACTTCATATTTATGTGGGCATGTTTGGATCCGGAAAAACAATCTCAATGGTGGAAAAAGCTTACAGAATAGCAAAAGCATTCCCCCAGGTGCGGATACTAACGAACATGAAGCTTGTAGGCTTCCCCGAACATACAGAGATAATAGAGCTTAAGAACTATAAGCAGATAATTGAAATGCCCGGAGATACTCTTATACTCATTGATGAAATATCAAGTATACTCAATTCCCGAAGATGGGATAAGGAAGGAGTTCCTCCGGCTCTGCTCGGGCAGCTGCTACAAGTGAGGAAACAAAGGAAAATGCTATTATCAACTGCTCAGAGATTCGGCCATGTGGACAAGCTTGTAAGAGATATTACGTTTACTGTTATAGAGTGCAGGACATTTTTTAAAAGGTGGACATTTCAAACATCATATGACGGATACGATTATGAAAATGCAAACATGATGAAGCCGGCAATTCCCGTAGAACACTATGACTTCTTGCAGACCGACAAAGTAAGAAATCTATATGATACTTGGGAGCTTATCGGGAATATGAAAAAGGAAGAATTCTTAAGCGATAAGGACATTCTCGAAAGACAGGGAGCAGCAGGGAATGAAGTTGTAATAGGTATAGACAAGAAGAAACGGAAAAGCTTTATGTAACATAAAGTCTTAGTGCGTGCAGGAAATGCCCGCAGGCATATTACTGATAACAAAAAATAAAAGAGCGTAAAACAAAAGAACAAATGATGTAACGTAAGAAAATTAAGACATTGAAAAAACTGTCGATATAGAATTAAAATATGCCGGATAGAGTTTTTTGCGCTTATCAAAAAAATGAAGAGAATAGCAAAAATTAATATAGTAAGTAATAATGAGATAATAAAAAACAGCAAAATGAGGCTTTAAAGAAGTGACCACAGAAAGACCCAATAGGAATACTCCGAAATTGCGCGCCGCCCGGGGCTCGGCGTTATTAAATAAAATGTAAATAATAGAAGTAAGTAACAAAGTCTGGTAAAGCTGTTAAAGCACAATATCAGCTGCGGCTGACCTAAGAGGAATACCCGGAGCTTGCAAGAGGCAGGGCCGGGCCGGGGGCGCAACGTAACCCATGTAATTAAGAAATCTATATGATACCTGGGAGCTAAAGAGGTACTGGGAAATTATAAACATGTTGGATAGAAGGGTATGTTATATGGGCAAAGAAGGTTGTAAAAATCCCGTATTAGACCTGATAACCAGGTAGAGCAATTAAGAATCACAATCTGATAATGTTGCGCAACATCAAGCGCAGGAAAAGGTAGGTGATTAAATGAAAAAACTGAGAATAGCTCTCTATAAAATGGAGCCACAGTATGAAAACCATGCTATCGAACAGATGCGCATCTACTATACAGAGAAAGGACATGATGTTGAGGACTACATACCACTGAAAAATGCTCTTTATGACAAAATTTACTGCAGCAGTATATTTACGTTTACACAAAAGGATCATCTTTTGATAGACGAACGCTGGGAGTGCGGCGGAACAGGGTTTAATATTATAAAGCATCTGCCTCCGGAGATTGAATCACGAAGGATTTACAAGGACTTCGGGTGGACGCAACGAGGCTGCAATAATAACTGCTCGTTCTGTGTTGTGCCTTTAAAGGAGGGCTGTGCGCAAGTAGTCGGGGATATATATGATATTTGGAGCCGGAAGAACCGCAAGATAACCTTGTATGATAACAATATCCTGCAGCTGCCAGATCACTTTGTCAGAATGTGCGAACAGATCCGTAAAGAGAATCTAAAGGTAGACTGGAATCAAGGGTTAGATATAAGGCTCTTGGATAATGACATTGCGGATATGCTCGGATCACTGGCACATGCTGAATACCATTTCGCTTTTGATCACTCCGGGCTTGATAAGGTTGTTGAATCAAAGGTGGAAATTTTAAAAAATCATGGAATAAATCGCAATACATTTTATGTACTAGTTGGCTGTAAAGATCGCCCCGGCAAAACAGCCAAAGAAGATATAGAAGATGCGCTTTATAGGTTGAACTTGCTGAAATCACTTGGCCAAAATGCTTATGTAATGAGATACAGAAAGGTTACGGAAAACCAGCCAGAAACGCTGATAACAAAATGGACTGAAAAGCTTTATATTCCGATAGCAAACTGGGGAAGTATTCATTTAGCATTCCATGGCATGGATTTCTTCAAGGATTACCTGGTGCATGAGCGTGGAAAGTCATATAAGAAATATTTTGATGAAATTGGGATAGTCGGTTAAGACGCAATGCATGATAAATGTGAAGATTAGGGTTATGGCGAAAGCTTTAACCCCCCTCCTTACTAACAGGGGGGGTTACAAAACCAAACAAAAAAAGCAAAGCAAAAAACACAATAAAAAGGGGGTTTTGCAATGCCTTATATACCTATGATAGATACCTTAATAGCATTTGTAGATATTAAAGACTATGAAGAAACAGCACAAGACATTCTGAATCTATTACAAGACAAGAAAAATAAAGCAAAAACAATGCTTACAGATAACAGCAGCGAAATTGTGACTGTTCAAGTTGATGATATGACTTTCGAGGTTCTCTCTAACGGTAAAAGAGGATATGCCTATATACTGCATAACGAACTATATGAGCTTGATTTCGCTCAGTATCGCTCAAAAAATAAGGACTTCTATCCTATATGTATAAAGGTGAAAAGTGAATGTCTTTGGTATATGAATCCCTTTAAAGCATGGGAATATATTTGCAAATGGATAACTGCTAATGTCGGGGAGATCCTGGAAAACAAAATATCACGAATTGACTTGTGCTGCCATACTGACGAATTTTTTCTAACTTCCGAGGACAGCGAAAAATTCAAAGGGCAGTACTATATTGAAAACTCATATAAGTATCGGAGGAAGGTTAGTGCAATGTATTTCGGCTCCAGTGCTACTGGGAAGGTATACTGCCGAATATATGATAAAGTGCTGGAAGTTACACAGAAGAAGAATAAGACATGGTTCTTTGATGTATGGGAGCAGAATGGACTTAATAAGGATAATGTCTGGAATGTTGAATTTCAAATAAATAGAGAATATCTGAAAGATAACTGTATTAATACAGTAGAAGAAGCTTTTGAGAGGCTTCGGTCTATATGGGAATATTGTACATGCTTCTGGATAGTAAAAATCATACCGGATAATGAACGAATTACAAGGTGCAGTATAGATAACAAGTGGGCTGAGATTCAAAAAGTATTCAATGAGTTTAAATGCTTACCACTTGTAAAAAGGGAAAAGCAGATTAGTGCTGATGCAGATGCAATGATACCAAGCTTATATGGAACATTTACAAGCTGGGCAGGTAGGAAGGGAACATCAGATTTGAAGCTTGCACTCAACATGATGGAAATGTCCGGAAGAAGATATTTAAACAGTAAAAAGTTAGATTTCCAGGAAGTTGTGAAGATTAAGCAGTCACTGCTAGACAAAAAGCCTTGTCCGCTTATGAATGGCATAGAGCTTCCTGAATCGGCGATTATGGTTGGTGATAAAACAGTATTTGAATTATAAGAAGGAGGTCATGGAATGGAAAGACTTGTGTATACAACTAATGAGGTAGCAGAGGCCCTGAATCTTGGCCTGAATAAAGTTTATGAGCTTCTATATTCAAAACAGATTCCCTGTGTTAAAGTAGGAAGAAAATACTTAATACCAAAACATGCTCTTGAAAACTGGCTTAATAAATCAGCAGGTGATGACAATTGAGAGGTACTTTAATTAAAAGAGGAACTATGTGGTCTTTCGTTGTAGAATTAGGTCGGGATAATAAGGGTAAACGGAAGCAAAAATGGTATTCAGGCTTCAAAACTAAGAAGGAAGCAGAGAAGAAGCTTGCAGAAGTAATTCATCAGATAGAGACAAATACCTTTATTAATCCAGACAAATTGACTCTTGAAGAATATCTGAAACAATGGTTGAGTGACTATGTGGAGCCAAACCTTACACCCAGTACAATAGCGGGATATAAGGTGAATATAGAAAAGCATATTATTCCATCTATAGGGAATATTCCATTACAGAAGCTGCAGCCGGCACATGTGCAGAAATTTTACAATGAAAAGATTAGGAATGGTCGGCTGGATGGTAAAGGCGGCCTGTCAGCAAAGTCGGTTATGTACATACATAGGAATTTAAGGGAAGCTCTATCGTATGCAGTTAAGCAGCAGCTAATAATGAGAAATGTAGCTGACATGGTGGAGCTTCCAAAGCAGAAGAAATTCCAAGCAACCTTCCTGAATGAGGAAGAAGTGCAGGAACTCCTGGAAGCTTTTAAAGGAACATATTGCTATGTTCCGGTTCTGCTAGGTGTAGGCCTAGGCTTAAGACGTGGAGAAGCTTTAGGATTACAGTGGAAGGATATAGATTTTGATAATAAGACAATACAAATAAGAAGGTCATTAATACCTACTAAAGATGGATTACTGTTCCATGATCCAAAGACAGAAGGAAGCAAAAGAATAATAGTAGCACCGGAAACTATAATTAATGAACTAAAAGCAGTGAAGGAGAAGCAGGATAAGGACAAGGAAGTAATGGGAGAAGCATACAACGATATGGACCTGGTTACTTGTTACGGTGATGGAAGTCCAATAAATCCTACAGCCTTTGGCCATAGCTTCATCAGGACACTAGCAAAGAATAAGCTTAAGCATATACGCTTCCATGATCTAAGACATACAAATGCAACTCTTATGCTTAAGCAGAACATACCGGCTAAAGTAGCTTCTGAGAGATTGGGACATTCAACAATAGGGATAACACTAGATTTGTATTCCCATGTATTGAAAGAAATGCAAGAGGAAGCTGCAAGTAAAATTGAAGAAATAATTTTCAAAAAATAATAAAGTTTATATAAAAATATCCGATAATATGTATAGTAAAAACGTATGTTTGCATATAATACAATATACCAACTGCAGAAGGTATTAAGTTATCATATGCTTGACAGTTTGTCAAGTTATATGGTAAACTGAATTAGCTCATCTACCGCAAAGTAAGTGTAGAAGGAGCGGAGAGATCGTCTATCATATTGATGGGCGATTTTGGTTTTTATTAGCCCTTAAGAAATTATTATATTTCTTTTCAAGGTCATCTCTTTTATTTGGATATATTACACAATATGCTGAGATTAATTGATAATAATTATCCCTTTGCTCAATTATAACTACGAAGTCTACAGTTTTGCACCAGATTACATATCTAATTTTATTTCTATCTTTTTCAGGCCAAATTGCATAATCCTTACAGACTCTACATATTTTACTTTCAAGTATAGCTTTAACCCATAATATTCTTTGGCTTCTTGACTCATTATAAAGTCTATCATTTGACCCTTTTGTAGTAATATGTTCGAAGGACTCTTGCTTCAGGTCATAATTAAGATCTGTAAATGTTTTAATAGGTTTATTATCAAAATAAACGGTATTATTGAAAAAATCATCAAGATAGAGTTTATAAATGTAATTATAAAACTCTTTCCAATTTGCAAAGGAGTTAAGAGAAATTAACTGAGGTAAGCTTGTACATACATTAGTCAAAATACTACCTCCTCTGATTTAGGTGGTATAATGCATCCCAAACAAATATATTAAATTTATGAAAATCCTTTGGGGTTTTATGCATTAAACTAAGACCTGTATACTTGCGAATTTTTTCAATAATTTGAAGTTTTGCTGAACTTGAAGAACATTTCCTATTAACATATGACAAAGATCCAATTATTAAATCAGTGAGTTGCAGTAGCTGTATTTCATCAGAACGAACCAATTGTATACGTTCAATAGTCTCATTATAAAAATCATATAGACTATTGCTAAGAACACGGTGCAAGTAGTCGATTTTTTCCATTCCTCTTGTGTCTTTTATATCGATATAAATTCTGTATTTATCTTCCACTTCGATTAAATATTTCAATAGCAAGTAATACATTTTATAGTACCATGAATCGTGATCTTGGTTAAAAGTTTCATGGTCAAGTTTACTTTTGTTAACAGCTATTACAGCACGAAAGTTAAGATAATAAGAGTTAAAAAAATAATCAATTAACTCAAGATACATTTCTATCTTGCTGTTGGATACCTTTGTCCATTTAATTTCAGAACCGGGGTCAATGTTATGTTTTTGCTTTATCTTACGTATATGTATATTTGATTCTTTAACGAATTCTATTGGGCAACTTATACAACCTAATACCATAATATCATTTCCGTCTCTTTCTAAATGACAGCTTTCATCACAGTAAATGTTATATACTTTCATATTTCAAATATCACCTCTAATAATTATTATAGATGCAATTTTTGACAACTTCAAGTTGATATAAATGTGATATAAAATAATCAGATTGCAAACATTTTGCAAACATGAGAGGCACAAAGTAATATAAAAAGCTAATGTTGCAAAGTGAAACGAGGGTGGA
>MWDI01000010.1 GCA_002070475.1 Firmicutes bacterium ADurb.Bin146 | reverse complement strand
GCCTATCTTATCGACGCCATGAGTACAGCAGGTTTTTTGAAGAACATTGAAAATTGGACATATGCGAATAAAACTATTGTTGCAACAGCTCTATTCAGCGTGTTCGTATTAATAGCAAAGGTTGTTGACGGGATTGCGGATGTTCCGCTTGCATCGCTGACAGATACTTTGAAGACTAGATGGGGTAAAAGACGCCCTGCAATACTTATTGGGTATATACCCATGATTATTACATTCATACTTTTCTGTTTCCCGTTGGAGACAGTGGAAAACAGCATGAAGAATACTGTGTGGTTCGGTATACTTCTTATTCTTTTCTTTACCTCATATACACTGACATTAGTCACATATTATGGAACTTATTCAGAAGTCACGGAAAATGACAGCGACCGGCATTATCTGTCTTCATGGAAAGCATTTTATGACACTGTACAGTATTCCATAGGTTACGCTGTCATACCCTTAATGGTAGGTGGGTTGAATATCAGGCATATTGCTCTTTTAATATCACCTATGCTTCTTACTATGGTGATACCGTTTTTTATGCTGAAGGAGCATTCGACCTTACCAAAGGATGTTATGGAACGTGTTAGAGAAGAAGGTGTGATTGAAGAGGAAGTTCCGTTTTTACAAAGCATAAAGCTTACATTGACGAATAAGAGTTTTTTAATGTGGTTATTAGTGTTTTCCATATTCTTCTTCGGGTTGCAGATGTTCTTATCCGGACAGAATGTATTAGCATCAGGACCAATGGGGCTTAACTACTGGCAGATAACGATTATAAACACTGCTGCATTCGCGCCTGTCCCTTTAATGCTGTATTTCTACAGGAAGATAATGAAAAAGAAGGGTTTCAGGTTCGCATTCCAGACTGCAATGGGTTCATTCGCTGTTGCAATGTTAATGTTTTCAGTGGCATATATCGAATGGATACCTAACGAGTATATACGTCTTGCAATAGCAGCAACAGGAGCAACTATTGGAAGTTACGGTCTTGGAGCATTCTTCTCAGCGCCTTATGCTATACCTTCTCAGGCAGCGGCTGATGAATTAAAGGCAACAGGCAAGAGCCATCCGTCTATGTATTTCGCAATGCAGGGATTGTGTACAGCTCTCGTCGGAGCATTATCGACAAGTGTCGTATGGCTTAACATAAAAGAGATAACGCTTCCAGACAATCCTGTATTCGGAGCTCATCTCATGCCATATATAGTTATGGTTGCATGTGTTGTAGCCATAATCGCAGCTAACTTCATGCCAAAAGAGTATAACGAAATGGGGAAGGAAAAATGAGTATTGATAATAGTAGCAATTCTGAAAAGCTATATCTTTCCATAGACATAGGTGGAAGCGCTATCAAGTATGGGGTATTGGACGAGTCATTTTCCTTTGAATATAAAAGCAAAATGCCATCGAAGATATTCTTAGGGGGGAAAGAGCTTCTAAGCCGGGTAATGAGCATAATAGCGGATATTTCAAAAAAATACCCACTTGAAGGAGTCGCTATCTCAACGACGGGCTCTGTTGACAGTAAAAATGCAAAAGTCGTATATGCGGATGATGTGCTTGAAGACTATACTGGTACAGATTACAAAAAACTTATTAAGCAGGAATTTGGTCTTAATGCTGCTGCCTGCAATGATGTGAACTGTCTTGCTTTGTCGCAAATGCAGTTTAATAAAGGGAAAGATTTCATAGTTGTAGCCATAGGTACCGGTATCGGAGGAGCAATAGTAATTTCTGATAAGCTGTATGAAGGATATGGCTATTCTGCTGGTGAATTCGGGCTTATGCATTTAAGAGACGGTAAAAACTGGGAAACATTATGTTCCATGAGCGCATTGGTTAAATCCTCAAAAGAGCATAAACTTTTAATATCAAACGGAAAAGAACTTTTTGACATGCTTGATGCTAATAACGATGTTGCGTATAAGATAGTGGATTCCTTCTACAAGGATATGGCTTCGGCTTTTGCAAACCTCATATATGCCTTCTCACCTCAGAAGATAATTTTAGGCGGAGGTATAAGCGCAAGAGGAGACAGTTTAATAAATGGTATTAGAAAATACTTAAGTATAATGATGGATGAATTTTATTATGAAAAGACCAGTATAGAATGTGCCGTATATGAAAATGATGCTGCTATGATTGGCGCCTTACAGCATTATCTTTTCATGAACCATAAGTAGTGAGATACAGGTTGGGGCCAGTCATAGTCTATAAATTCAGATAGTTCAGGACATTCGGATTTGTCTAATATATTGAATGCGCATATCAAAGGCCAGAAGTAGAAGGACATATTTATCATATTGCCCCAGTTAGCTGGAGATAAGGTAGGTACAGAATTGAAGTTGTGCCCGAATCCTACCTCCATTCTGGATTCCAATACCCCGTAATCATTAATCTTATATTTAAATATTGATAATGCGGCTTTCTTAAGCGCTTTTTTAATATCCTCTCTTCTGTAATCAATGCGGTTATAATTAAAAGCCAATAAGGTCATACAGTCAGTATCTATTGTGTTGTCATTGTATGATAACGGGTCATCTGGCGCTTTAAGGCCGAACAACCCATCATTTCTTTGTAAAAGAAGTATCATGTCAGTCTGTCTTTTTCTAA
>MWDI01000009.1 GCA_002070475.1 Firmicutes bacterium ADurb.Bin146 | reverse complement strand
TATCCACGTCAGTTGGGATTCAGGCAGTTCCCTTGGAGTGGTCTTTGGAGAGGATTTATGCAAGAAAATCGAAGAGTAAAAATACACAATCTATGCCAAATATGTGGAGTAAATTGTATTATCGTTTTCGGAGGAGCCAAATAATGAATGAGATAATCAAGCAACAAATACTTTCCATCCGAGAAAGTGGAGTCACAAATATGTTTGATGTGGACCGAGTACAGTATGAGGCAAATGAACGAGGGTTTTATGAATTGGTAGTCTATTTAATAGACCATAAAGCAGAATATGCCCATTTCATACTGACGGGTGAAGTGGATAAAAAGAAATAACTAAATCTAAATAGGATAGAGAAAAGGGCTTCATCTATAGGATTGAGGCTCTTTTCTTATGTCCTTTTCCATAAAAGGGGCGGTGTTTATGCGGAAACTGAAGAAATATAAGCCGACCGCCTTTATAGCTGAAGGGTCATATTACGATAAGGACGCTGCTGATTACGCTGTGGCTTTTATCGAAGCACTCTCCCATACGAAAGGTTCATGGGCAGGCAAGCCTTTTGAACTTATCGATTGGCAGGAGCAAATTGTCCGTGATTTATTCGGTATCTTAAAACCTAATGGATACCGGCAGTTTAACACGGCTTATATAGAAATACCTAAAAAGATGGGAAAAAGCGAGCTTGCAGCAGCAATCGCACTTCTCCTCACTTGTGGAGATGGTGAAGAACGAGCAGAGGTATACGGTTGTGCCGCAGATCGCCAGCAGGCATCAATTGTATTTGAAGTAGCAGCCGATATGGTGCGGATGTGTCCAGCGCTGAATAAACGAGTGAAGTTGCTGGCTTCAACTAAACGACTGGTGTACCTGCCGACCAACAGCTTTTATCAGGTATTGTCGGCTGAAGCCTATTCAAAACACGGCTTCAATATACATGGTGTTGTTTTTGATGAACTTCATACTCAGCCAAATAGGAAACTATTTGATGTTATGACAAAAGGGTCTGGTGATGCGAGAACCCAACCGCTATATTTTCTTATCACCACTGCAGGGACGGATACCCAGAGTATCTGCTATGAAACACACCAAAAAGCGGTTGATATTATTGAGGGCAGAAAATACGATCCTACTTTTTATCCCGTAATCTACGGTGCCAAAGAAGAGGATGATTGGACTGATCCCAAAGTATGGAAGAAAGCAAATCCAAGCCTAGGAATTACAGTAAGTATCGATAAAGTTAGAGCAGCTTGTGAAAGCGCAAAACAGAACCCTGCTGAGGAAAATAGCTTTCGACAGCTGCGTCTGAACCAGTGGGTTAAGCAATCTGTCCGTTGGATGCCAATGGCAAAGTGGGATGCCTGTGCGTTTCCAGTAAAACCAGAGAGCCTTGAAGGTAGAGTATGCTATGGAGGACTTGATTTATCCTCTACCACTGACATTACAGCCTTCGTGCTGGTGTTCCCACCGGAAGATGAAACAGATAAATATACCGTTCTCCCGTATTTTTGGATGCCGGAGGATAATATTGACCTCCGAGTTCGACGAGACCACGTGCAATACGACCTTTGGGAGAAGCAAGGCTATATTTTAACCACCGAGGGAAATGTAGTCCATTATGGATACATTGAAAAATTCATTGAAGAACTGGGGGAAAAGTACAACATTCGAGAGATTGCTTTTGACCGCTGGGGCGCTGTTCAGATGGTGCAAAATCTTGAAGGGTTAGGCTTTACTGTAGTTCCTTTCGGTCAAGGTTTTAAAGATATGTCACCACCTACAAAGGAACTTATGAAATTGACATTAGAAGAAAGAATAGCACACGGCGGGCATCCAGTACTACGGTGGATGATGGATAACATCTATATAAAAACAGATCCGGCTGGAAATATAAAACCGGACAAGGAAAAAAGTACAGAAAAAATAGATGGAGCAGTGGCAACTATTATGGCACTCGACCGCGCCATCCGCTGTGGACCAGGTAATAGTGGAGACTCGGTGTATGACGAGAGAGGTTTAATAATTCTATAAATTTCAATGATTGTTTGTGGTGTAATTCTTTCAATTTGGAGGTGAGGCCTATGAATTTATTAAAAGGACTGTTTCGTTCAAGGGATAAACCGCAAAACCGTGTGGGTAGCGCATTTTCCTTCCTATTTGGCGGTACATCATCTGGCAAAACAGTAAATGAGCGTACTGCAATGCAAGCAACAGCGGTGTATGCCTGCGTAAGAATACTAGCTGAAGCTATTGCTGGACTGCCACTACATGTATATAGATATCGTTCTGATGGAGGTAAAGAAAAGATTCCTTTCCACCCTTTGTATTACCTTCTTCATGATGAACCAAATCCAGAGATGACTTCATTTGTGTTTCGAGAAACACTGATGAGTCATCTTTTACTTTGGGGCAATGCTTATGCACAGATAGTTCGAAATGGTCGTGGCCAGGCAATTGCGCTTTATCCCCTACTTCCTAACAAGATGGAAGTAAGTCGAGCATCAAATGGTGAACTGGTTTATACCTACTACCGGGATACAGACGAAAGTGGCCTGAATCCAAAGGGCGGCTATGTCACACTTCGCAAAGATGATGTACTTCACATACCAGGCTTAGGCTTTGATGGACTCATTGGCTATAGCCCTATTGCTATGGCAAAAAATGCAATCGGTATGTCACTTGCTACTGAAGAGTACGGTGCGGCATTCTTTGC
>MWDI01000008.1 GCA_002070475.1 Firmicutes bacterium ADurb.Bin146 | reverse complement strand
ATTTCCGTAAGACCGCCGATATAACTGTTAACCGGTAAAAAATGTGTGTTTAATAAATATATAAATAAACTCAGGAAGAAATCTTTTTACAATACTTCTCCAGCGGGCAACCTGCACATTCCGCTTTCTTTTTACAGTGCTCTTTACCGTTATGCACAATAAGTGCATGAAAATGGTTATATACTTCAATATCCGAAGGAAGTTCTTTTTCACAGTAATTCTTGACTTCCATATATGTGTTTCCGGCATCAACAGGGAAACGTCTGAAAAACCTCATTGTATAGGCATCTACGACAAAAGAAGGTAAACCGAAGGCATAGAGCAAAATGGAATCTGCGGTTTCATTACCGACACCCCGTACTTTCAGAAGCTCCAAGCGAATATCCGAAAGTGAATGCTTTCTAATCAAATCAATATTACAATCATAGCTCATAAACCATTCTGTAACGGCTTTCAGATACTGTGCCTTTTGTCTGAAAAAACCTGCAGGACGTATTATTTCCTGCAACTCTTCCATAGATAAAGACATAACCCTTTCAGGTGACAAATCACCTTCAAATCGTTCGATTGCTTTTTCCACATTCGACCAAGCCGTATTCTGCGTAAGAATTGTACCGACAATCACCTCAAAAGGTGTGTCTGCAGGCCACCAGTTGAGGTTGCCGTAGTGAGAGTATAAAGTGTTGTAGATTTTTTGTAGTTTATTCATAGTATCGGTAACTGAGCGAAATAGTTTCTCTGTGCAAGCTTTGTATTTATTTACTGAATAATTAACCCCATGTCTTAGTTTTCAATATTTCTGCTATTTTTTGAGTGTCTGGAAGTTGGTCTGTCTCAAGAATTTGAGTTAAGTCAAATACTCTTGTTCCCATAGGTGCCCTTGGAGTAATCTTTTTAAAATCTGTTGCAAAGAATTTTTCAACAAAAAAATATAAATGTTTAACTGGACGTAAATCATATCCGTAATCAAATCCATCAGTTATAGCATCATTAATTTTCTGTTTTCTGCTTTCGGTTAATTCACCATAATCTACTTCATATTCCATGCCTTTTTCAGTTTCAACCGCTGTAATACGAGCACAAACTTTACCTATTGCACGCACACTTTTTTTGTTGTATAAGCCTATATAATCGTGTGCTCTAAATCCACGGTCAGCAGGAGTATAATAAATCCCTTGGCTTACATTAAAATCCAATGTTGTTCCTGCTCGGAGCATTCTCATAAATTTCCATGAATCTGAAACCGTAATCAGTCCGTCTTTATAGCAGTACTCCAAATAATCGGTTAAAACCTCCTGCATATCATAATCTCTGTCATCAATTTCTTCCTGAATTGCATTTGCGATATTTTCGAAGGTGGTATTCAAGTGAAGAATATTTTTATTATGCAAAGAGTTATATTCCCTTAACCGCTGTTCAAAAATCATCTTCTGACCTTCATCCATTAACTCGGGAGCTAAGGTAATCATTACCTTGTATTTCTCATCACCGAATGATTTCAGATGTCTCATCAGTTGTTCAATATTAAACTCATTAGTCATTTTAGTTTCAATAACAACTTTAAAGCTTTCCTGAGTGATAGTTGCATCGGGAATGCTACTGATATTTTTCTCCTGTAAGTTAAATACAATTTCCGGTTCGCAAGAATCATAGAAAAACACCAACTTTAGAAAACTAAAAAACTTATCTGTAGAAAACCGATATAAGCGAGACAACAATAACATTGTATTTGCTGTTGCTACATTCTCTCTTGAATGATACCTCTGAAAATAGTGAATTTTCAAATCTATTAATCTCCTCCTTTTATATTTTTTATATTTCAGTTAGTTATCATTAAATGACAACAAACTATAAATAACCTTTGAAAACATCCCTTACAACAATCACCTTATTAATGATTTCTGACATCAATTTAGGGTAATTACTCTTATTATTGAAATTAAGGCCCGGAATATAATGCTTAATTCTAGAAGCTTTTTTATCACCCAGTCTTTCCCATACCATTGAAAAACCAAGCTTTGATTCTATCTCTTCCTTGTGCAAGTACAAATTATCAAATAAATCCTTGTTGTCATTTATGTATACTTCAACACCTATGCTTTTCTCCTTGTTAACTAGGGTAATACTAATATGAGCTGCACTTGTTCCTAATGCAACATCATACCAATGATCGGTTGTCGGCTTGCGTATATTGAAAGGCTTTCCGTTATCTGAAACAAGACGATTAAATTCCGTCCAAAAATTTAATCTCTCAGATTGTACTTTGCTCAATTCACCGTCTTTAGAGCTTTTAGTGCTCTTAACAAAATCATTAGGTTTTTCGATAATCTCAATTTTGGGGGCTGGTAATGAATCCCCTATTTTATAAGCATGGATTTCCAATAAAAAGAAAGAAATATCTTTTACCAGATTATTATTAAGCCATTCAATAGCGCTCTTATGCTCTTCTCTAGCTTCTTTTACAATCCAAATAACTACATTCGCATCAAGCCCTGAAGCATATGTGATTATTTTTCCTAAATGGTCGTGATTTGTTGCCTCCATCTGATTCTCAATAATCACTTTTATACCTGTCGTCTCATCAATGGCAACAAGGTCACATCTATAGGAGCCTACATAAACTTCCTTATCTATGTCTGTTAGTGTTAAGCCTACTGCTTCATTTAATAATTCAATGTTCTCTTCTTTAGAGAGCCAATTAGAGAAATTATACTGTTCATGAGCCCACAATTCTCTGATATCTACTTCTTCTAATCGTCCCAGTTTTTTACTTGTATGCATATCATTCTACTCCTTCGTATCCCAATTTCCCTTGCTTCTTTTTTCAATGTTTCTCTAAACTAATTTCTCCAATAACTATCAAAATGGTCTTTGAAACCATTATCAACAAATAAATCCCGGAACATTTGAGATAATTCTTCTTTAGTTTTGCCTATGGAATCGGCAGATAACTCATCAATAGCTGCATGAGAACCCACATTAAATAATTTCAAATGCTCATTCTTATTCTTATAAAACTTATCTTGATGTATTTTGTTAAATTTGATAAATGTCTCCACTATGCGACGCATGGTATTCAATACTGAATTAAGATAATCATTTTTGTATAGATCATTCAGTTCCATCCATAGCGCTTCGTAACTCGTTTTAAAATCTTCATTTTCATTCTTAACTTTAAAAAAATCTCTATTTCTAATAATGTAAAAGTTGTTCAAATCATACTTTGTTCGTCCCTTTTTATCTTTGAAGACTCCTTGCGGTTGCACATTTAGATAAAAATGGACATTGTGAGTCATACATACAAAGAAATCATTATCCTTATTAAAAACTTTATTATTATCTCTATACACTTTCTGCAACTCGGTAATCATGAGATATTGTGTTGCATCATCGTTTGATGTCATCGGGTCATCAAAAACAATAATCTTCTTCTGCTTTTGATTTATACTTTGTAAACGCCCTATAAAATATAAAAAAGCTATTATATTTTTTTCCCCTGTTGAAACTCTAGTAATATCTCTGATTCCATTCTTTTCATCATGGATCATATAACATTCAACATTGTTTTCTACCTTACAAACCTTTAACTTTAAATTCTTATTCCCGCCAGCTAAAAGTTTTTGATTTATGGTATTAGCAAGGTACTCTGTATTTTGTGTTAATCTTAACTGTTCTTTTCTCTCTTTCTCTAATCTATTTATAATTGCTTTGATACCCTCAATTGTATCAGAATCCTCAACACCTTCTTTTCCATTTAGTCTTTCTGCTTCTTCCTTGATAGTTTTATCTTTATTTTCATAATCCTGTTTTAATTGCTCTAAATTTTTTATTTCAAATACATAACCTTTCCATTCTTTTTCATAAGGATACTTCTTAACATCCTCCAATATTTCAGATATAACATGGTATCGTAATCTGTTTCTCGCACTATCTTGTTGCTTTTTAAAATTATCTGAATATTCATTATGCCTATCAATTAGTTGGTTCACTTCGTCTATCACCAAATCAATTGAATCGGGTACAGTCACATCCAAAATCCGACACTTACTAAATATGTCTTTCCTCTTTTTATTCAATTCCTGCTTCAAATTATCTAGGAATAGATTGATTTCTTTCTTACTTTCTTTAAGTTTCGAATTACTCTCCAATATTTCATCTTCTAGGAAACTATAAAAACTTGTAATCTTCAACTCACTAACTTCTTTCGTTTCGTTAATATAGTTATTTATGTGTTCCAATAAAGAATCAATATTTTCCTCTATATGTTTCAAGTCGTTTACAGAGAAATAACTGTCTAATATCTTTGATCTTTGCTCGGTATATATATTCCCACAGAAAGCACATATTTCACCAGGTTTATGAATTTCTTTACCAAGGAGTGCAAAACTTTTCTTTTGAGCATTATCATCCATTTCATCTAAATTCACACATTGCTTAAGCTCTTTTTGCACAACATCATTAACTTCGTTCAACAGTTTATTATAATTATGACGAGTTTTATTATATGAGCTAATCTTTTCTTTCGCACTGTCACCCAACTGTAATTTCAACTTCTCAAATTCTTTGTCAGACACCTTTTGTGCATCAGGAATCTCATCCTTAAAGCTGTTTTTATTATATGATGGGAGTAAAGTCAATTTAATTTTGTCATCATATTCTCGCACTTGTCTCGCACTATAAATATAAAAATTATCTAAATAAATATTTTTGTTATTATAAGCTTCCTTTGCAGATTCTTTTTCTGAAAACTCTTTGCTCTTTTTTATGCCTTGCTCTCCATATTCTGGTTTCCAAAGCAAAGCTTTATAATTCTCATCTAATATATCTAAACTTTCTCCTTTAAGTTTTAATTCTGCATCAATCTCATCAATTTTTATTTTAGCATCTCTATTCTCATGACCTAGTATTATACCGTTTAATCTATTGTCAACCAATAAACCTTCCATTCCTGTAAAAATATATACACTGTAATCACTATTCTCACTATATTGCTGTGAAATTAGATTTGCTAGTGTGCTCTTACCTGTTCCGTTCCTACCAAAAATAAAATTGATTGGTTTTAAATCTAATAAATGATTTTCATTAATATTGAATACAGGATATTCTTGTTTGGATAAATCTACACTTAAATTTGCCATATTGCCTCTCTCTTTCACCAAAGTCACTCATTATTTATTTATAATTATATGTATCACTTACTCTTTTCGTGATACACCTTTATAATCTCTTCTAACAGTTTTTCTATTTCATTATGAGCTTTATAATACTTCTCAGGAAATGAGTTGTTACCGTCCGCCCTTACTTTCTCCCCGTTCTCGAAATCAACACTCAAATTGAACATGGTACCGTCCTTAACAAAACGATTGTTTCCGTCAAACCCGTCCCATAAATATATCTGATTTCCGTAATATATCTGTAAAGCCCAATCATAGAATCCTTTTACAATATCCTGTTCTTGCTCTTTATCCCAGACTACTTCCGCTTCCTTATACGAGTTTTCAGGATTGGAGAAATTTGCCTTAAGAAGGTATTTGTCTCCTTTTTTTTCTATTGTAAAGCTGTAAATCTGGGGCATTGCCATGCCTCCGTGTCTGAAGTGAAAACGTGTCATTTCGGAGTCTGAAAGAAAGTCTTTCCTTTCACCTTTTTTACCGAACTCGGTTGAAAAGAGTTCATATATGTCCTTCATCCATGCACTTTTAGAATCATTGTCGATATAAAAACGTATTGATTCGCAGGACCTGTACTTACAAAGAAATCTTGTAGGATCGTTTGGAAGTCCCGCTGTCACCCTGTATATACCGTTTTGGCTTGCCAAGTTATATTTATCTATTATCTTCTGCAATTCA
>MWDI01000007.1 GCA_002070475.1 Firmicutes bacterium ADurb.Bin146 | reverse complement strand
CCCCATATGGTGGGAGATCTTGAGAAATCTAGCTTCTCTAATATCGAGCAGCAGTCTTTGGAGTTTGTAAAATACACTCTCGATCCGTGGGTGGTGAGATGGGAGCAAAGTCTCCAGCAATCGCTTATTTTGCCTTCTGAGAAAACATCAGTATTCATCAAGTTCAATTTAGATGGTCTGCTTCGCGGCGATTATCAAAGCCGAATGAATGGCTATGCTATTGGGCGGCAAAATGGCTGGATGTCAGCTAATGATATCCGTGAATTGGAGGACATGAACCGTATCCCAGCTGAGGAAGGTGGCGATTTATATCTGGTTAACGGAAATATGACGAAACTGGCTGACGCAGGAGCGTTTGCCAAAACCGAAGGAGGTCAGTAAATGAAGAAGTTCTGGAATTGGGTGCGAGATTCTGATGAAGGGCGCACTCTCTATTTAAATGGAGTGATATCCGAAGAAACGTGGTGGGGTGATGAGGTCACACCTAAGATGTTCAAAGATGAACTGCTGGCTGGCACCGGTGATATTACAGTGTGGATTAACTCTCCTGGCGGGGATGTGTTTGCAGCAGCTCAGATTTACAACATGCTTATGGACTATACCGGAAAGGTCACTGTAAAAATTGACGGGCTTGCGGCAAGTGCAGCTTCCGTTATTGCAATGGCGGGTGGAGATGTATATATGTCGCCGGTATCCATGATTATGATTCATAACCCTTCGACTATTGCCATCGGTGACAGCGAGGAAATGCTGCGAGCTAAAGCTCTATTAGATGAGGTTAAGGAAAGTATTATTAATGCCTATGAGTTAAAGACTGGTCTTTCCCGAACAAAGCTTTCTCATCTGATGGATGCAGAATCATGGATGAATGCAAATAAAGCCATCGAACTGGGTTTTGCAGATAAGATCATGTTTATGGAAAATGAAACACCGGATTTGGCAGATAGCCTTATCTTTAGCAGGATGGCGGTTACTAACTCACTTATTAGCAAACTACCCAAAAAACAAAAACAAAAGACAGGTACACCTATAGAGTCGCTGGATAAGCGACTTTCTTTAATTTCTCACTAATTTAAAGGAGGAAATAACAATGAGTAAAATTCTTGAATTGCGCGAGAAACGCGCTAAGGTTTGGGATGCGGCGAAGGCATTCCTTGATTCAAAACGTGGCGGTGATGGATTGTTATCCGCAGAGGACACACAAACCTATGAAAAGATGGAAGCTGAAGTTGTTGCACTTGGTAAGGAAATAGAACGTTTGGAACGTCAGGCGGTTATTGACTTAGAACTTTCCAAAGCCACTAGTAGCCCTATTACAAACACACCGTCCAAACATGCTGAAGATAAGACAGGACGTGCGTCTGCAGAGTACAAGAAAGCATTCTGGAATGCTATGCGTACTCGTGCAGGTGAAGGCCTTGATGTAAACGTAAGAAATGCCCTTCAAATAGGTACAGACTCCGAAGGTGGTTATCTTGTGCCTGACGAGTTTGAACGTACCTTAGTAGAGGCTCTTGAGGAAGAGAACATTTTCCGTTCACTGGCCAATGTTATCAATACATCTTCTGGCGATAGGAAAATTCCTGTTGTAGCTACAAAAGGTACTGCTTCCTGGGTGGATGAAGAAGGCACTATCCCAGATAGCGATGATAGTTTCGGACAGGTTTCTATAGGAGCTTACAAACTCGCTACCATGATCAAAGTTTCCGAGGAACTTCTCAACGATTCTGTGTTCAATCTTGAAGCCTACATCTCTAAGGAGTTTGCAAGACGTATCGGTAACAAAGAGGAAGAAGCTTTCTTTACCGGTGATGGATCTGGAAAACCGACAGGTATCCTTGCTTCTACAGGTGGTGCCCAAATTGGTGTGACTACTGCAGGTGCTACGGCAATTACTATGGACGAGGTACTTGATCTGTTCTATTCATTAAAGGCACCTTACCGTAATAAGGCTGTATTCGTTATGAACGACGCCACTGTAAAAGCAATCCGTAAACTAAAGGATGGTCAAGGACAGTACCTATGGCAACCTTCCTTACAGGCAGGTACACCGGATACTATCCTCAATCGACCATTGTATACTTCTGCATATATGCCAACTATTGCTGCAGCTGCAAAGAGTATCGCATTTGGTGATTTTAGTTATTACTGGGTAGCTGATCGTCAGGGTCGTGTATTTAAGAGGCTTAATGAACTTTATGCTGTTACTGGCCAAGTAGGCTTTGTTGCAACTCAGCGTGTGGATGGAAAATTAATTCTACCTGAAGCCATAAAAGTACTTCAGCAGAAAGCTTAATGGAGGTGCGTTATGAGCTATAACACTAAGAATTATACCGAACAAGGCGGAGAAAAAACTGTTATAGGCGGAACACTTGAAATCAAGGAAGGAGCCTCGGTAACGGGGCTCTCCGCCAATCCGCTTCTCGTGGCAACAGAGGAGACTCTCGGTGGTGTAAAAGCCGCCGCTGCTGATGAGGGTGATACTGTCGAAATCAAAATTGGTGAAGATGGTAAGCTGTATGCTCCAGCATATCCTACCGATGCTACGGAGTCAGTCTCTGGGCTGGTAAAAATGGCTGCTAATCAAGCCGACAGCATAGCCGAGGATACAGCCACTCTTGTCACGGATTTTAATGCTCTGCTCGCTAAACTAAAAGCGGCTGGGTTAATGGCAGCAGACGAAGAATGACCGGAAGGAGGCGGACGGCATGACAACTGATAATCTTCTCCCTAAAGTAAAAGCAAATCTGATCCTGACGCATGACGCAGACGATGGACTTCTGCTGCATTACATCAAAGCCGCCGTCTCTTATGCGGAAAGTTATCAGCATGTTGCTGAGGGTTATTACACTGAGAATATTATGCCCCCAACTACTGAACAGGCAGTAATCATGCTGTCGAGTCATTTCTACGAAAGCAGAGATGGCTCGACGGCTGGTTTCTTCGCCGATAGCGTACAAGCGGGGCAGCAGGTTTGGAACACAGTGAACCTACTTCTTAGACTAGACCGGGATTGGAAGGTGTAAATTATGAGTTTTGGAAAGATGAACACCTTTATTGATATCATCAGTACAGAGCCTATTAAAGACAAGGATGGTTTCGCTGCTATAGGCGATAACATACTTGCCAGTGTACGTGCCTACAAGGAAGATCGGCATGGTAGTGAGCGGTGGGCGAATAGGGCATCATTTTCTTCTGCAACTTCCCTATTTAGGTTTAGAAAAATATCTGGCCTTAGGGTGACCAGTGAAATGGTCATCGTTTGTGATGATGGCAGATATCAGATTTTAAGTGTTGATGATGTTAGAAACCGAGGTATGTATGTCGAGGTTTTAGCAGAAAAGATAGAACCAACCGTGAGGTGATGGATATGGCAAAAGTGAATATAAAGATGCCAGAAGAATTCCTTTTAAAGGTATCACGATTAGCTGACCAGACCGATGTAATTCTTCCTAAGGTTCTGGAAGTTGGCGGTGAAGTGGTATTGGATAAAGTTAAGGGAAATCTAAGTAAAGTGATTGGTAAGAATACAAAATATCCATCCAAAAGCACTGGGGAGCTACTATCTTCACTAGGACTTTCAAGTGCAAAGCAAGATAGAAACGGAAACTTCAATGTTAAAGTTGGCTTTGCCGAGCCACGTTCTGATGGTGAGAGCAATGCTAAAATTGCCACAATCATTGAATATGGTAAGCATGGTCAGCCTGCAAAACCCTTCCTAAAGCCTGCGAGAACTGCATCTAGGAAACCATGTATCAATGCGATGATCGCAAAGCTAGAGGAGGAGATTGATAAAATATGAATATCTTAGAGGAGCTAAATACACTTCTGACAGCAATACCTATCCCCGTAGAAACCGGGGTTTTTTCAGGTTTGGCACCGGATGAGTACGTGGTGATACTCCCACTTTCGGATGTTTTTGAAGTTCATGCGGATAACCGCCCTGGCTTTGATGTGCAGGAAGCACGGATATCACTATTTTCCAAGAGCAATTACTTAGAGAGAAAGAGGCAGATTACAACGGCTTTGTTAAACGATGATTTTACAGTGACTGAGCGTAGGTATATTGGTCACGAGGATGATACTGGATATCATCATTACGCCATCGACGTGGCGAAAAACTATGGAATGGAGGAATAACATATGGCAACTATCGGTTTGGATAAACTGTACTATGCAAAAATAACCGAGGACTCAAATGGCGAGGAAACCTATGGTGTGCCTTCGGTACTCGCAAAAGCCATTACTGCCGAACTTTCGGTAGAATTGGTGGAAGCAATTCTGTATGCCGATGATGGTGCTGCCGAGGTTGTGAAGGACTTTAACAGCGGTACACTCACTCTCGGTGTAGATGACATTGGCCCGACAGTAGCAGCAGATTTAACTGGTGCGTCCACCGACGACAATGGGGTATTAATTTCTGCAAGTGAGAGTGTAGGTACACCTGTTGCAGTGGGGTTTCGTGCGCAAAAGGCCAATGGAACATACCGATATTTTTGGTTGTATCGTGTTAAGTTTGGACTACCAGCAACCAACTTACAGACAAAGGCGGATTCCATTACCTTTTCTACACCTACTATTGAAGGAACAGTTATGCGTAGGAACAAGCTGGATGGGTTGGGCAAGCACCCATGGAAAGCAGAAGTCACAGAAGGTGACCCCGGTGTTTCATCGTCCACCATAACAGGCTGGTTCACTGAAGTTTATGAACCCGTATATACACCTGAACCATAGGAGGAGAAATGATGGATAATGAGAGAAGTGCCACAATCAAAATAGGTGACAAAGAGTATGAACTGGTTTTAACTACACGTGCAACAAAGGCAATTGCTGGTCGTTACGGTGGTCTTGAAAATCTTGGAGAAAAACTGATGAAATCAGAAAACTTTGAGATGGCACTGGACGAGATAGTTTGGCTAATCACATTGCTTGCAAACCAGTCCATTCTAATTCGTAATCTTAAGAATAAGAACGCACCAGAAGAATTGTTGACAGAGGAAGAAGTGGAGCTTCTTACCTCACCGCTTGATTTGGCGGAATATAAAAGTGCAATCACCGAAGCAATGTTCAAAGGTGCAAAGCGCAACGTGGAAAGTGAGGAAGAAACTCCAAAAAACATGGAAGTCGGGTAACGGACGCTGAAGTCTTTACCCGACTTTATTATTATGGAACAGTTCAGATGGGCATGGACGCAGAGGAATTCTGGCTTATGCCAATTGGACTGTTTTTTGATTTATGGGCTTGCCACAAGCAATGGCATGGGATCGAAAAGCCGAAGAAAACTCGAACGATTGACGATATTATCCCACCAGGCATATAGGAGGAGGTGAAGGTATGGCGGACAATTTTGGATTGAAAATAGGCGTCGAGGGCGAGCGTGAGTTTAAGAACGCCCTACGAGATATCAATCAGTCCTTTAAGGTGCTGGGCAGTGAAATGGCACTTGTGACCAGCCAGTTTGATAAAAACGATAAATCCATCCAGTCGGTCACTGCTCGTAATGCGGTTTTGAATAAAGAAATCGACGCACAGAAAGAAAAGATTTCAACCCTTAAGGCCGCTCTTGATAATGCCACCTCCTCTTTCGGTGAAAATGACCGCCGCACTCAAAACTGGCAGATTCAGCTGAACAGAGCTCAGGCAGAGCTCAATAATATGGAGCGTGAACTTCAGCAGTCTGCGGTTGAAGCAGATAATCTCGGTGAAGAGTTGGACAACTCAGGCAAAAGTGCGGAAGATTCTGGAGGTAAATTTGAAAAGCTTGGTGGTATACTCAAGGGCATCGGTGTGGCTATGGGCACAGTTGCAGTTGCTGCTGGAGCTGCTGCTATAAAATTGGGTAAAGAGGTAGTTACCCAGTTTGGGGAATTGGAGCAAAACCTAGGTGGCTCAGAAGCAGTCTTTGGAGCATATGCTGCTTCAATTCAAAAGACCGGTGAAGAAGCCTATAGAAATCTCGGAATTTCCCAAAGTGAGTATTTGGCAACAGCTAATAAAATGGGTGCATTGTTCCAAGGCTCTGGCATTGAACAGCGAAAAAGTCTTGAATTGACCGAAAAAGCGATGCAACGTGCAGCAGATATGGCATCTGTTATGGGTATAGATATGTCTTCTGCCATGGAAGCGGTTACGGGAGCGGCAAAAGGCAACTTTACCATGATGGATAACTTAGGTGTTGCCATGAATGCTACAAACATCGAAGCTTATGCTCTTGCTAAGGGACTAGATTTCACTTGGAATACCGCTACACAAGCGGAAAAAGCGGAAGTCGCAATGCAGATGTTTTTTGAGAACACACAGCAGTATGCCGGAAACTTTGCGAGAGAGTCAACTGAGACCATTTCTGGTTCTATTGGGTTATTACAAGCTGCACTTGGCTCTTTTACAGCAGGACTCGGTAACGCTAATGCAGACATGACAAATTTGACGGAAAATCTTGTGGATGCATTCCGTGCAGTCGTTAAAAATATCGTGCCTGTTTTAGAAAACATCGTAACCGCACTCCCGCCTGCGTTCGATGCAATTTTAACAGCAATAGGTGACCTGCTTCCGATGTTGTTGGAAACTGTCACGAGCCTGTTCACGCAGGTGTTGGAGACACTCTTGAACTTACTGCCTGAACTGATTCCTGCGGCAGTAGATGCGGTGATGACCATTGTGGTGGCGCTAATTGAAAACCTTCCACTTCTGATTGATGCGGCGGTGCAACTGGTGACTGCGCTTGTAGAAGGTATAGGCTTGGCATTGCCACAATTAATACCTGCTGCTGTAGACGCTATTACAACAATAGTGCAGAGTCTACTGGACAATCTCCCCGTCCTGTTAAATGCTGGACTGCTATTAATAATGGGTTTGGCACAAGGGATTTTAGATGCCTTGCCCCAGCTCATTTCCGCTTTGCCCACCATTATTACGGGTATCGTGGACTTTATTACGCAAAACCTCCCTCTTATCGTTGAAATGGGTATAGCTCTTGTTATTCAGCTTACGGCAGGCCTTATTAAAGCTTTGCCTCAACTGATCGCAAGCCTTCCCCAAATCGTCACCGCTATTCTTGCAGGCATTGGCAAAGCTGCCCTTTCTATTGTGGAGGTAGGCAAAAACATCGTCTTAGGCTTATGGGATGGGATTGCATCCATGATTACTTGGGTTAAAGATAAAATCAGCGGTTTTGTCGGCGATATTGTAGGTGGCATCAAAGGGTTATTGGGAATTCGCTCTCCATCTGCTGTCTTTGCTGAAATGGGAACAAATATGGCTCTTGGCATTGGGCTGGGCTTTGCAAATAACATGAATGAAGTAGAAAAAGGCATGGAAAACGAGATTCCTACTGATTTTGAAGCTACTTGGAATGAACTTACCAGTAATGCAATTAAGTCCTGGAGTAAAATTGTCGTTAGCGCCGAAGAAATCTGGACAAAACTGCAAGCTTTCTTTAAGGAAAGCTGGAAGCAAACTAGCGATAATTTTAGTGCAATCTGGAAAGGAATTAATGATATTGCCATAAATGTCTGGTCGAGCATAAGAGCAACAGCCAGTACAGTCTGGACAGCGATGTATGACTTTTTTCTGAAGAACTTTAACGCTGTTAAAGGCAACTTCCAACAAACTTGGGGTGATATTTCAAGAATTGCCGATTCAGTATGGCAAGGGATTAAAACTTCAGCAATAGGAATTTGGAATGCTATCAGCGACTTCTTTCTCAGCAGTTGGCAAAATACTAAAGCAAACTTTGAAAACATCTGGTACAGCATTAGAGATATCTTCATCAATATCTGGACAGGACTTCAAACTACAGCAACGGTTTTAATTACTGGAGTGGTAAACAACATGAAGGCGGCATTTAATATTGACTGGTGGAGCGTGGGCAGAAACATTATTGACGGCATAACCAGCGGTGTAATGGATGCTGCTAAAAGCTTGGCAAGAGCAGTGGCCAATGCTGCTCGGGCAGCTCTTGATGCAGCCAAATCAGCTCTTGGCATTAGCTCGCCTTCAAGGGTATTCCGAGATGAAGTGGGACTGCAAATTGGAGCAGGCTTTGCTGATGGTATTGATAAAAGTAGGCAAAGATTAATCGATAGTATGAACGCGCTAGTAAACGAAGTAAAAGCAGAGGCAGCACTAAACATTACGGGATTAGATATCGAATTAAAAGACGGGGCAAATATTACTAGAGCAGGGGCTGGGGGTATCACGCAAAATATAACGATTATCTCTCCCAAGCCTTTATCAGAGCGGGAGCTAGCCAGGGAATTTCAAAAAACCTCTCGAAAACTTGCAATGGGGGTGATCTAGTTGGAACTAACCTATGTTAATGATGCCGGAGAGAGCGTTACTTTGCGGCAAAGAAAACCCCTCTTTTTACAAAGCATAGACGGCACAGGTGCAGTAAAGCATATTATCTCCACCTTTAAAGCTCCTAACCAAGATGGCGGTGTGTTTGTCTCCGGGAGTCTAGATATGAGAAATATCACTATTGAGGGAAGGATACTGGCAGACTCCATCGAAAAAGCCTATGAACTTAGAAAAATGCTACTAAATTCGTTTAACCCGAAATATAAAGGAAGGCTGATCTTTAAGAATTTAAGCATTCCCTGCATTGTTGAAGAAGCTCCGGTATTTAAGGCAGACAGTCAGAAGACTCCTGCTTTTTTTATTAGCCTCCTTTGCACCTCACCTTATTTTGAAACGGTGGAGGAACTAACTAAACTATTAGCCGGCTGGCATCCAAATTTTGGCTTTGAATTAGAGATACCAGTTGAGGAAGGAATCGAGATGGGCTTTCGTGAGGAGAGCCTGATCATCCCTGTTGAAAATGTAGGCAGTGTGCCTTGTGGAGCAACTTTCGAGTTTATTGCCCAGGGGATTGTAGAAGATCCCATGGTTATTGATGTGGTAACGGGTAAATTTATCAAGCTAAACAGGGTGATGCAGGTAGGAGAAATTATCACCATATCAACCCACTTTGCCAATAAGCGAGTGTTATCTAGCTTAGAAGGCGGTACTAATGCCTTTGCCAGTCTAGATGAAAACTCCGACTTTTTACAGCTTGCAGTGGGCACTAACCTCCTTCGTTATGATGCAAAGAAAAACCTTAATAACTTAGAAGTCAATGTGTATTTTAGACCGCAGTATTTGGGGGTGTAGCTTTTGCTTAATGTATATAACAGGAATTATGAGAGAATTGGCTATATTGAAAGCTACTCCTATTTAAGCTGGGTTAGGAGATATTCAATTGTTGGGGAGTTTGAGTTAAAATGCGCACCGGAAAACTTACCCCTCTTATCCCTTGGCAACATTTTAGCAAAGATCAACGATAATGAAGGTGCAATAATAGAAACAATCTTAATTGAATCGGTGGAACAAGAAGTAATTACTGTGCGTGGACGTTTTTTAGGTGTAGTGCTTGAAAGTAGAATCATTTGGGACACTGAAAACCTACAAGGAGATCTTGGCCAGTGTATTGGACAATTAATCAATAATCATGCCATTAACCCGGGCGATACAGACAGGTGCATACCAGGCCTTAGTTATGAAAGTATTTTGATTGGAAAAAACATCTCCATGCAGGTTAGCTTTAAGAACTTGCTCGAAACAGTCACAGGGATAATAAGCGAAGCTGGGATTGGCATTAAGGCAGTTTTAACCAAGGATGGAATTTTACTTTCACTATATATGGGACGTGAGCATCCCTTTGTTTTTTCTAGGGAATTTGAAAATCTGCTCTCACAAAACTACACCGATAGTATTAAGGATTATGCCAACATTGCCAAGATTGCTGGAGAAGGTGAAGGCAGCAGCAGACTGATGGTGGTGCTTGGGGATGAAGTGGGATTTAACCGCAAGGAAATATTTGTTGATGCCAAGGACCTAAGATCAAGCGAATATGAAAACAATGAGCAATACCTAAAAGCTCTAGAACTGAGAGGTAAAGAGAGACTTTTTGAGAGGCGCAGGCGGGAGAGTTTTGATGCGGTTGCCAACACCAACAGTAACCTAGTCTATCGAGTAGACTTTGATTTGGGAGATATTGTAACAGTAAAATCAAGCCTACTTGGTATATCTAGAAGGCTCAGAATAACGGAAATAATAGAAACCTACGATGCAGACGGCCTTCATGTGGACTTAGTCTTTGGCGATCCATTACCCACATTGGGAGAACGCTTGAAAGGGGTGGTTTGATGGAACGAAGCGCTTTTTTTAATTCAGTGGCAGGTGATAGAAAATACAAGGCGGAGATTTTTGCAGGCTACTTTTCAAAGTTTATCACTAACGGCATTTTTCCACTGCCTGCAGACAATTTAAGAATTGCTGCCTATGACAGGATGGAGATAAAAGCCCACAAGGGTACAGGCTATATTAATGGATATCTATATGAAAACACCGATACATTAATCCTCAAAGTTTCTACTGCCGATGGACTAAAACCCCGAATAGACAAGGTAGTGCTTAGATGGAGCCAAGTAGATCGGAATATTCGAATCTATATAAAAGAAGGGATACCAAATTCAAATCCGACAGCTCCTTCCTTAGAACGAGGAGCAGATATCTATGAGCTGGGGCTTGCCAATATCTATGTTGCTCAAGGGGCTTATGAAATACGGGAAGCGGATATTACTGATACAAGGCTTGATACAGAAAGCTGCGGTATTGTGAACTCTATCTTGCAAGCTGATACTACAGCGATTTTTAACCAATATCAAAGCTGGTTTAATTTAAGAACCAGCCAATATGACGCTGAACTAAATGCCTTTTTAGATGGGTATGAGGGAGACAAAGCCGACTGGGTTACTGCAATGGAGGCATGGACAACAGCTACGAAGGCTTGGTATGAAAACAGCTTAGCTCAGTTTCTAAATGAATATGAAGCTGCAAAAGCACAGTGGCTTGCTGATATGAATGCCTGGTTTACAACTACCACTTCTACTTTTGAAACTGAACTTTTAACTAAGCAAGAGGAATACAGCACAAGAGCCGAGGATTACTTGGCACAAATTGAAAGCCTAATCGGTGACGCAGAAGCTGGAGAATTGCTTAATCGTGTCCGGTGGCTGCAGGAAAACTTAGGGTTTATACCTATTGATGCTGGGGACTTCTTTGAAACATATGTAGACTATTCACCAGATGGTGGAGAATTTTAAGGAGGAGTGAGTTATGGCAACAATTAAGCTTAAACGAGGGCAAAGCACTAACCTGCCAAGTCTTAGTCTCCAGGCGGGAGAGCCGGCTTTTACCCTTGATACAAAAAAGCTCTATATAGGGGATGGTACAGAAAAGGTACTTATTAATCCCGATATTGGAGCAAATGAGATAACAGATGAAAATATTGGGAACAGAACCATAGACCAAGGGATAGCTGCTACAGTTTCAAATACAGGAACTCTGACGCAGCTGTTTTCTTTTCTAGCAAAAGTCATCAAAAGCATCACCGGTAAAACCAACTGGTATGACGCTCCAGTAAAAACCATTGCAGCACTAAATACTGATATATCAAATCATGCTGGAAATAGCTCTGTTCATGTAACAACTCAAGACAAAGCCAACTGGTCTGATAAATACACAAAAAATGAAATTGATAACAAGTTCTCCACTTTAGAGACAAATATTGACTGGAAAGAGTCGGTTGATACCTATGCAAGTATCGCTACTACCTATCCTAATCCTCAAGACGGTTGGACAGTGAATGTCAAAGATACAGATTACACCTATCGATATAGCGGAACCGAGTGGGTTGCTATTTCCGCAAACGCAATTCCTAAAGCCACAGCTGAAATTGACGGTTTGATGGCTAAAGAAGATAAAGCTAAGCTTGATGGGGTGGCCGCGGGTGCCAATAATTATACTCACCCAGCAAGCCATGTAGCTACTATGATCACGCAAAGTTCTACCCATCGTTTTGTATCGGATGCGGAAAAAAACACTTGGAATGGCAAAGCAGATATAGATAGTCCTGAGTTTATTGGCACTCCAACAGCGCCAACGCCCAGTTCCGAGGATAATTCAACCAGACTTGCCACAACCGCCTTTGTAAGATCATTAGGTTATATTCCAGCTAGTGGGGCAATTGATGGCGGCACATTTTAGGAAGGGGGTTAAAGATTATGGCCAATAAAATACAAATACGGCGAGGGCTAAAAACAAATCTGCCTGCTTTAGATGTGGGAGAACCTGCCCTTTGCACTGATACGAAGGAAGTGTTTGTTGGAAATTCTGGTGGAAATGTTGCACTTATTAATAAGGAAGTAATGGATTCCCACCTCGAAAATTACATTTTACAAATACCCTATGGAGTTGCATCAGGGTCGGCAAACACTTATACAGTAACCTTAAATCCACCCCTGACTAGTTATACAGAAGGGGTGGCTGTAGCGGTTAAAATCAATGCGAGCAACACTGGTGCTTCAACGATAAATATTAACAGCAAGGGTGCTAAATCTATAAGAGACCCAAGAGGGAATGCTTTAACTGCTGGGAAACTTATAGCAGGCAGCATTTATACATTGAGGTACAATGGCACAAATTTTATCTTACAGGGTGAAGGGGCAACTGGTAATGCTACTGCGTCTGACCTTCTCTCTGGTAAAACTGCATCAACAGACGCAGGAGAAATAACGGGGTCTATGCCTAATAGGACTGGTCATGTAACAGCGCAAAGTAGAATTGTGAGCGGTACAACTTTAAGATTTAGACCCCAGCCTGGCTATTATGACGGGTCAACTACCAATAGTGTACAATACTCGGACAGCAATTTCATAGCAAGTAATATACTTAAAGGCAAGAGTATCTTTGGCCTCAGCGGTTCTGCAGAACCTAAAAGACTTGGTTTTACTCGAACAACTGCTTCTATTAACTGGGGAGCCAGAAATTATGGTCAAGCAATTGTTTTTGACGGAAAGATGTGGCATATGGGCGGTTTTGACAGTAATAACAACCTACCTAGAAATGTTTGGTATACAACTAATGGGACATCTTGGACTCAAGCTACTTCAAGCGCTGCGTGGACGGGTAGGTACTCGTTTGGTCTGCTGAATTATGATAATAAAATGTGGGTTTTTGGTGGTTTTACATCTTCTAGTGAAATAAATGATGTTTGGTATACGACTAACGGCTCTTCTTGGACTCAGGCAACTTCTGCGGCTGCCTGGGAGAAAAGACATATGTTTGGCTATACTGTGTTTGACGGAAAAATGTGGTTGACAGGTGGTAGTACAAGCGGTGCTGTAAGAGATGTATGGTATTCAACTAATGGTAGTGTATGGACTCAAGGTGCGCAACCAGGTTGGTCGGCTAAACGCTACCATAAAATGCTGGTATATGATAATAAGATGTGGGTTATTGGAGGCTGGGATAACCAGCGTGATGTTTGGTATACAACTAATGGTTCAACCTGGACTCGAGCTACAGCTACCGCTTCATGGTCTGCCAGAACGGGTTTTAG
>MWDI01000006.1 GCA_002070475.1 Firmicutes bacterium ADurb.Bin146 | reverse complement strand
AATGCCGCTTTCTATTAAAGGTCAAAAGTCTACAATGAGGATGAGCGAGCTCACCCCTAAAGTTGATGCTATAAAGAGAAGATATAAGAATGACCAGCAGAAGCAGAATGAGGAAATCCAGAAATTGTATAAGCAAGAAAATGTGGGTTGCGCATCAGGATGCCTGCCTACTTTAATTCAATTTCCACTGCTAATAGCAATGTATAGGGTTCTTGCGCAACCTCTTACATACATTAAGGGAGTTTCCAAGGATGTAATCACTCAGATAATGGAACGTCTGGAGTATGCACCTACAGTTTTGCAGACTACCATCAATAATGATCTTATCTCTGATCCTGCAAAGTTTGAGCTTGTAAAAGATCTAATAACGCCTGACAAACTAATTAATATGAAGTTCCTAGGCATGAATCTTGGATTAGTTCCAAAATTTAACCCTTCCATATTATTCGGAGCAGAAACAATAGGCACATATCTGCCTATTATATTCCTTCCCCTTATTTCAGTGGCATTAGTAATACTTTCCCAGTATCTTACTGATAAAGCAATGAAGAAGAGAATGCCTGTAAAGAAAAAGAGCACAAATACCAATGAAGCTCCGGATATGTCTTCACAGATGAATAAGACTATGAAGTTCTTAATGCCTGCAATGACATTATGGATAGGCTTCACATTACCGGTAAGCATGTCACTTTACTGGATATTCACATATATCGTTCAGATTGGCCAGCATTTCTTAATTGAGAAAATAAGGAAGGATTATGATGCAAAGAAAGAAGCAGAAGCAGTAAGAAGCGGTGCGGCATCTCAAGGCGAAGATAAAGTCATTGAAGCAACATATGAAGTTAAAGAGGAAAACAAGGAGAGTAAAGATAAAAATGAGCAAAGTAAGCATTGAAAAGACAGGAAAAACAGTTGATGAAGCGGTCCAGGCAGCGCTTTTGGAATTAGGGCTGGAGCTTGGAGATGTTGAAATAGAGATAGTAGAAGAAGAATCCAAGGGGCTTCTTGGAATAGGAAGAAAAGAAGCTAGGGTAAGAGTATTTTTCTCAACAGAAGATGATCCTAAAGAAACAATAAAGTTTTTTTTAGAGGATGTGCTTTCGCAGATGGGACTTGCTCCGGATGTTTTTGTCAGTGAAGAAGAGGGCTTCTATAAAGCGGACATAAACTGTAATGATTCCGGATTGATTATCGGAAGAAGAGGAGAAGTGCTCCAGTCATTGCAATTTTTGACGTCACAAGTAGTCAGCAGGGCTTATGATACTCATGTAAGGGTTTTAATAGATACAGAAAATTATAGGGAAAGACACAAGGCTTACCTGGAAGATTTAGCAAAAAAGACTGCTGAAAAAGTCGTTAAAACAAAAAGAGATTTTATGCTTGACCCTATGTCTTCCTATGAAAGAAGGATAATCCATACATGCCTTCAGAACAGGGATAATATTTCTACATACAGTGTAGGAGACGAGCCAAACAGAAAAATAGTAATTTCTTTTGAAAGAAACGGAAAAAGAAGCAGCTATTAGAAAAGATGGAACATACTATAGCAGCAATTTCCACACCTGTTGGGGTTGGAGGAATATCAGTAATCAGGATTAGCGGCAGCAACGCTTTTTCGGTTGCCAAAAGTATGTTTAAATCAAAGACTCCTTTTGAAAGTATAAAAAGCCACACAGTAACATATGGTACTGTACAAGATGAAAAAGGCAACACGCTTGATAACGTGCTGCTTCTTAAAATGCAAGCGCCAAAAACCTACACAGGAGAAGATACTGTGGAAATCCACTGTCATGGCGGTATATATGTGACAAAAAAAATACTTGCTATGGCTTATGCTAACGGAGCTCATCCTGCACAACCAGGCGAATTCACAAAAAGAGCATTCGTAAACGGCCACATTGATCTTATGGAAGCTGAAGCAGTTATGGACCTTATTAACAGTGAAGCAGAAGATACATACAAAGAAGCACTGTCTCAAATGAAGGGCGAAAAGAGTTTACAGATTAAAGGTATAAGAAGCGAGCTAATCGATCTCATTTCACACATCATGGTTATGATGGATTACCCAGAATATGATGTTGAGAAGATAACTGCAAAAGATACAAAGGAGAAAGCAGAAGAAATAGCAAAGAGACTTAGGATACTTATTGAGGACTTTGATAACAGAAGAATAATACGGGAAGGATTAAATGTTGCTGTTGTCGGGGATGTAAATGTCGGGAAATCCACATTTATAAATAGAGCATGCGGCCAGAATCGTGTTATTGTTACAGATATTGCCGGAACAACAAGGGATGTAGTAGAAGTAAAGATAGATATAAAAGGATTATGCGTTATATTAAAAGACACCGCGGGCATTCGCAGTACAGATAATGAAATAGAAAAGATAGGCATAGAGAAATCCAAAGAGGCAATAGAGGAATCGGATGCAGTCATCTATATAGCAGATATAAACAGACCATACAAAGATGAGATATTCAATTATATAAAAGATATGAATAAGGCCATATGCGTACTAAACAAGACAGATCTTCTATTGGAAAATGAAAGGGATAAGCATATTAAATTTATGGAAAGAGACCTGAAAAAAATATTCAAAGATAGAATAATAGCTTGTTCTTTAGATAAAAAAGAAGGGATTAACGAAATTTTTGATAAATTACTGGATATGGTTAATGCAGGGAGTATCCGACAGAAAGATTCTGTTATAACAAACGAAAGGCACAAAAAACATATAGCCGATGCTATTAAATATTTGGAAAACACAAAAGAAGGATCTTTTATAGATATGCTTAGTGTTGACTTAACCTGCGCTGCAGAGGAACTAGGCAAAATAACAGGAGAAACCGCAAGTGCAGATATTGTGGACAGGATTTTTGAAAAATTCTGCATAGGTAAATAGAATGAAGGAATATGATGTTATTGTTGTCGGGGCAGGCCATGCAGGGTGTGAAGCTGCTCTTGCATCTGCAAGAATGGGATTGAAGACAGCTGTTTTTACTTTAAATCTTGACAGTATAGCCAACATGCCATGCAATCCAAGCATAGGCGGGACGGCTAAAGGGCACCTGGTAAGGGAAATTGATGCTTTAGGCGGTCAGATGGGAAAGTGTGCTGATGCGACCCTTATACAGTCAAAAATGCTTAACAGGTCCAGTGGACCGGCAGTTTATTCTCTTAGAGCACAAATAGATAGAAGACAGTATCAGATTATGATGAAGCATACACTTGAAACACAGACTAATCTTGATATTCGACAGTATGAAGTAACCGATGTTATTTTTAGTGATGAGAATAAAGTTATTGGAGTCATTACAAACACTAATGCGAAATTTTCTGCAAAAGCTGTAATAATAGCAACCGGAACATACCTTAAAGCCCGTATTATTATTGGGGATACATCATATGAAGGCGGACCTGACGGGTTATTCCCTGCTAATAAACTTTCACTGAACCTTGAACAAAAAGGAATTAAATTAAGAAGATTTAAAACAGGAACACCTGCAAGGGTTCATAAGGACAGTATAGATTTTACGAAGATGTCTGCTCAGAACGGGGATGAACCTATTGTGCCTTTTTCATTTGAAACAGATAAAATTGTTATAGACCAGATACCTTGTTATCTGACATACACTAATAAGAATACCCATGATATTATAAGAAGAAACCTGGACAGATCACCTTTGTACAGCGGAAAGATAAGCGGGACAGGGGTAAGATACTGCCCATCAATAGAGGACAAAATAGTTAAATTTGCAGACAAAGAAAGACATCAGGTCTTTATTGAACCAATGGGACTGATGACCGATGAGATGTATGTTCAGGGCATGTCCAGTTCAATGCCGGAAGATGTGCAGGAAGAAATGTACAAATCAATAGAAGGTCTGGAGAATGTTGTTTTCATGAGAAGCGCTTATGCAATTGAATATGACTGTTTTGACCCTTTGCAGCTTTTACATACATTGGAATTTAAGAATTTCCATGGGCTTTACTCTGCAGGACAGAGCAATGGAAGCAGCGGTTATGAAGAAGCTGCTGCACAGGGAATAATGGCAGGGATAAATGCTGCCTTAAAGATTAAAAATTCACATGCACTAGTACTAGACAGATCACAAGCATATATTGGAGTACTCATTGATGACCTTGTTACAAAAGGAACTAATGAACCATACAGGATGATGACCAGCAGGTCTGAATACCGTCTTATACTAAGACAAGATAATGCAGATGAAAGGCTCACTCCAAAAGGCTATGAAATAGGCCTTATAAACCAGGAAAGATATACAAAGTTCCTGTTAAAAATGGATAATATAGAAAAGGAAATAGAGAGATTAAAAAAGAAAAATGTTTCTCCTAAAATAGCAAATCCGTTTTTTGAAAAAAGGAACCAGCAGACGATTAATTCCGGAATCACTGAAGCAGCTATTCTGAAGCGAGAAGGCATCAGTTACAAAGACCTGTACGAAATTGATGACCAGATTCCTGATATAGCAATAGAGGAGAAAGAGGAAGCGGAGATAAAGATAAAATATGAAGGATATATAGAAAAACAGCTCAAGCAGGTAGAGCAGTTTAAAAAGATGGAGAAGATTCTGCTTCCCGGATATATAGACTTCAAGAAAATTACAGGACTGAGAAATGAAGCTAAACAGAAACTTGATAACATAAAACCAATTTCATTAGGCATGGCAGGAAGAATATCAGGAGTATCTCCAGCAGATATACAGGTGCTTTATGTTTATATCGAACAGCAGAAGCGAAAGAAAAAGGAGATAGAGGAATGAAGGAACTGCTTAAAGGTATTTATGATAAACTGGAAATAGAATATGAAGAGGAGCAATACGAAAAATTCAATACATATGCGACTCTTCTTATTGAATGGAATAAAAAGTTTAATCTTACAGGAATAACGGATTTAAAGGATATTTACATAAAGCATTTTGGGGACAGCCTTATGCTTTTTAAAGGAACAGAAGGGACTAGATCACTAATTGATGTAGGAACTGGCGCAGGTTTTCCAGGTATACCTTTAAAGATTGCAGGATATATTCATAAAATAGTTTTGCTTGAAGCAAATGGCAAAAAAGTTTCTTTTTTAGAGCATGTAATAAAATCACTGGATTTAGATCAGATATTTATATGTCAGGACCGGGCGGAGATTGCAGGAAGAGAGGATATATACAGAGAAAGATTTGATATCGCAACAGCAAGGGCTGTTGCGCCATTAAATGTTCTATTGGAATACTGTGTTCCTTTTATAAAAAAAGATGGTTATTTTATTGCCATGAAAACCGATAACTCCGAACTGGAATCAGCAAAAAATGCCATGAAACAGCTTTCTGTTGAAGTAAGTAAATCAGATATGCAGACTATTCCTTTTTCCGATATAAAAAGATGCAACATATTTTTTAGAAAGACAAGAAATACTCTGGATAAATACCCCAGATCAGACGGTATGCCAAAAAAGAAACCTTTATAGTATTCACAAAGATTTAATCAATTATTCACAGAATATTCACATGTGTACTTTATTATGAAGATACAATAAATTTCATAATTCATTCCTCATAAAAACAGAAAGACCTAGTCTTTCTTTTTTTTGAACAACATATGCTGTTTGCACTTTAAAAGGAATAAAGGGATGTTAAGCATTCTTCGAAACCTTTTAGGCTGCTTAATAAGCCTGTAGAACCATTCAAGCTTATATTTGCAGAAAAATTTCGGTGCTCTTTTCGCAAATCCTGAAATAATATCAATAGTTCCGCCTGCTCCGATAGCGAGACCAGAGCGTATGTCCTTACTGTGTCTGTATATGAAAAGCTCCTGCTTCGGAGCACCTAAACCTATAATAATAAGATCAGGTTTTTTTATGTTAATATCATCAATTATTTCTTTTTCCTGATTTTCGCTAAAAAAACCATCGTGAAAACCAGATATGGATATATTAGGATAATGAGATAGAATATTTTGAGCTGCAGTGCTGACAGAATCATAAGATGCACCAAGAAGATAAACAGAAAAGTTTTTACCTATACCTAAAAGATTTTGTACAAACACGCATCCAGGTACCTTTTCTTTTAAAGGAGCCTTTAATATTTTAGAAGCAAGAACAACTCCTTCACCATCAGGAATATTCATAAAAGAGGAGTTTAATGCTTCCATAAGGTTATTGTTCTTAATAGCAGCCATACAAATTTCTGCATTGGGAGTAAAAATATACTTAAAAGATTTGTTATCACATAAAGCCGCATATGCTTTTGATAATGCATTATCCATATCAATATCGTCAATTCTTATACCTAAAATATCCATAGCGTCTCCAATACTTTGAAGTATAGGCAAAAACAAATGGAAAATCAATAAAAAGGTTGATTATTGGTTAATTTACATTTAGAATAAAACTCGTAGACATGAGGAAAACCGGGGCTATAAAACTAATTATCATAATATTATTAATGTCAGCAGTACTTGTTTCATGCACAGAAGAAGAGTACCGTGCTTCAAGGCTGTATAAATCTTTGACTTCATATGAGCAAAAAGGTGAAACAGTTGCATTAAAGAACAAAAAATACAATAAAATTGATTTATCCAAAAAAGCCATATTGGAAATTTCCAAAGGACAGATTTACAATGCTGACTTCAATGAAGCTGTCAATATTAAGGGCGCTTCAACTGTTTCTATTCTTAATTCAGAAATAATATCCAAAACACTTGCTGTAAGGGCAGCTGAAAAGGATACAGTTGTAAATGTAATATCTACTGATATCGCATCATATGGCGATTATGTCATAAGTGTTACAGATAATGCCGTATTTACAGGTTCCAGTCTGAATGTAGCTAACTTAGGGGATACCGGAGCAGCAATTCAAGTTACTTCAAGAGCATCTTTGGTATTAAACAATTCGAAAGTGAATGCAAAAAGCGCTGGTGTGGAATCAGATTCGTTAGTTAGTATAAGTTCAAGTGAGATGACAGTAGAAAGCTTGAAATTTTATGAAGGAGCAGCAGTTACTTTAGATGATTCAAGGTTCTATACCCTTCATGGGATAATGCTTTTAGACAATTCGAATGAAAATCTTATTCATGTCTCGCTTAATCTTAAGAAAACAAAACTGACTGCTGATAATGGAACATTAGTATCCATGATAGATACAAAAGCTTCCATTAAGCTTGAAGATACAACAATAAGCCAGAAAGAATATAATGTCATATCATTAAAGAATTCAGAGGTAACAGTTACCTTATGTAAATCCAATGTTGAAGGCAGTATAATTGCTGATGACAGTTCCTCCCTAAATATACTTATAAAGGACGGATCAACTTTTAAAGGATATATTAACAGGGATAACAAAGCAAAAACAGTTACAGTCCAGATAGAAGAAAACAGCATATGGGAAGTTACATCAGACAGTTATGTCAGAGGTATAATCTTAAAAGACAGAGATTTAAGCGGAATAAAATCAAATGGATTTACAATTTTCTACGACACAAAATGTGTAACTAATTCATGGATGGAAAAGTCGACAATTAATCTGCCAGATGGAGGGAAGCTGGTTCCTTTAAAATAGGGATTTAGTTATATTAATAGTTTTCCTGCATTATCCATAAACCTGTTAAAGTTAGAGCCAAGAATAAAATGGCTCTTTTTTAAAGCTCTGTAAGTAATCAGGTAATTATATATATGAGTATCACTCGCTATGAAAGTTACCATTGATTCTCTTATATATTTACGAATCCTCCATCCAAGAACAGGAGCGAAAAGAGAATATGCATTAACCTGAGCGAGAACGTCGAGAGCCATAAGTTTTTGCACCTGTCTTGGATTGTATCTTTCCAAATGAGCGATTATCACATTAAGGCCTAAAGACTGCAGATTTACGATCTCATTTAACAGCATATTACTCCAAACAGAAGAAGGCATTTCAATGAGTATGTAATTAGTATTTTCTATTGCAAGCTTACGGATTTTTCTATGTCTGCTTAGTCCTGTTGTAAGCCGTACTTCTGCTCCCCTATAAAGTTTTACGCCAGTGTCATTTACATCAGATAATTCGTAATAAGCTTTATCCCTTCTTGAAATGAATCGGTCTATGCTGTCATTGAAGGGATAAAAATGAGGAGTGCAGACTATAGAGGACACTCCAAATTTTTTTGCTGTTTTTAGTTGTTTCAAAGAATCTTCCAAACTGGAAGATCCATGATCTGCTCTTGGTAATATGTGGCAGTGTATATCAATCATTGTCAAGATTTACAGGTGATGTCTGTTTGACTGGTTTTTTATCATATCCTCCGTATCTTTCATACTTCGCATATTTATACCCGTTTTTCCCGTATCTGTATGGTTTGTTATATGACATAGTTTCTATATCATAATCGTTGAATATGAACCCTAACAGTTTACCGTTTACGTTGTTCAGAGCATCGACTGCATCCTTTATTAGATTTGTACGGGAGAAATTCTGTCTGACTGCTAGAACTGTGCCTGTTACCTTGTTTGATATGGCGATAGCGTCTGTGACAATCAGTACTGGAGGTGTATCAATAAAGATATAATCCAAGGTTTCACGTAATTCGTTTAGAAGTAAAGTCATTCTCTCGGAAGTCAGAAGTTCTGATGGATTTGGAGGAATAGTACCGCTGGGCAGCACATGGAGATTCTTGTATTTTGTAGGATAAATGAAATTTTCCTTTACAAGACCACCAAGAATATCACTAAGGCCTGGAGAGGATTTAATTTTGAAATATTTATTTATTGTAGGTTTACGCATATCAGCATCAATAATCAATGTCTTAAATCCTGCTTCAGCAAAAGCCAGAGCCATATTCGCACAAACAGTGGATTTTCCTTCGCCCATATGGGAACTAGTAAATGAAATAACTGGGCATTTGTCCTTCGCGGTCGTAAACATCAAGTTAGTTCTGGCAGCTTTAATCGCTTCTGCCACAGGAAACGAACTGTTATCAAAAAGAAGATACTCACGCTTTTGCAGGTCTGTCATATGATTTTCCCTCCTTTTCATCATGCTGATATAGTTGAAGATCTGGAATGTACCCGATAATTGGTGCTTTGACAATTCTCAACAGGTTCTCTTCAGATCTTACTTTAGTATTAAATAACTCATATAGTATAACAAATGCGACTGCGGCGATAAATCCTAAAACAGTACCAATAGCGACATTTTTAATCATGCTCGGAGAGGAAGGATTCGATGGTACAACAGCCCTGTCTAATATTTCTACAGCACCTGCTTTTATAACTCTCAGTATTTCATCAGGTGCTACATCTATGAATGCATTTGCAATAATCATAGCATCTACAGGATCTTCACTTTTAATAGTAATCTTCATAACCTCAGTGTTATTAACTGAAGTCCCTGAAAACATCTTTCGGATTTGTGCAGGGGTATAATCCAAATCTGTCGTTTCAATTACTTTGCTAATAACATTATCGCTTTGCATTATAACTGAATAAGTAGCGATAAGCTTTTGAGATGTCGTAATATCTGTTGTTGAAATCGATGTGTCTGTTCTGTTTGAATCATTAAAAACGTATAATGTTGCAGACGCTTCATACTGAGGCGTGATGAAAAAATATGTTATTGTCACAGATAGACTTGCTGCAACTAGCACGATGCAGATTATCAGCCAGAAATGCCGTCTCAGATAAGAGAATATTTGCCGTATATCAAGCTCCTCCATAAAAACCTCTCTTTTTATATATTACTTATTGATACATTATCACAATAATAAGGTATCATATTTTACTTGTCAAGAAAAAGCAAATCATTAATATGTGTAAGGCATAAAACCTATTCAACAACGATAGCGCCATATACAGCGATATTATTGTTTTTACATATTTCTAAAAGCTTTTCTATTTTTCTGATCTGCGATAACTTGTATTTTTCCACAAGGATAATACCTTTACAATCAAGAAGGGATTTTGCAATATCAGCAGAATCAAAAATATTGCCTAACTGCCTTAAGTCATAATCTGTATTTTCCTTAAGGTATTTACTGACTGTGTTTATAGAGTCAAGATTTTCGGAGCTAGTTATTCCAATTGGGTCTGTTGTTTTTCCACATGCATATATGACAGGCACTAATGCTTCTTGGGAAACCCTATTTATATCAGTTCCGCTCGAAAAAAGATTCAGTTTAGGCAGCTGCTCAATACCTATCAGTTTTCGGCTTAAATAAAATCTTCCAAGAATGAGTACATATGCAAGAAATAATCCTAATATAAGCCCAAGTACCGAATATTGAATAGATTCTTTGTTAAAAGGCTCATATGTGACTTTGTCTATTAAAGATTGCTTCTCCGTTATCTGTTTATCTATTTCACTAATAGATTTTTCTAGGGCTGCATATTCCGTGTTATATGCTTTCTGCATATTAGTTAAGGAGGTATTTGAAGATAGAGACTCTCTTTCGGATATTAGCATTATAATGCTGGAACCTAAGGTGGAACTTACAGTGTTCTTTGCTCTCTCAAAGCATTTTTCTGCTATATTCTTTAATACCCCCAGATCATCTTTATTTTGTCCATATACATGTATTGTTAAAGTTCGGTATTCTGTGCTTGCAGTGAAATCAATAAAAATGTCAACTATATCAAGAGGAAGTGTTAAATTATTCTCTTCATGTATATCCGCAAGAAGGTTTATATCATTTATTACAGTATTATATAAAGCCACATTTTTTTCTATATAATATACAGTAGTGTATTTCTGTAGAGAAGCAGAATCGATGCCTTTTATGTACTTATACCTTTCGTCACCATCAAAATCAGACTTTTCTGCTAAAAGATTATTCTTTTGCGAATTCAGAGAATCTATCTCTGACTGTAAAGCCTCAATATTCGTCTTCTCTTCATTATATTTTGTATAATCAGTAAGGATTTTAACAGCTCCTGCTAAAACTGCGCAACATAAAACAACAACAACAATTAATTTGATGTTCTTGTGTGAATATTTTATAAGCGTGGATAAGTCCATATCTCCTCCCAGAAGAAAATACATAATGTTTTATATCAGTAGAAAAATTATATCACTATTAATTGCGTAAAGCCAGTAAAACTGAAGTTTTATCTTAACCTCATATATAATGTATCAAACGTGGTCCGAAAACAGGACACCTTGAAAAGAGGAAAAGGGTTTAAGCATGTTGGCATCATATATGATTGAAAAATGTAAAGGGTTAATATATAATTCAAGTGTTAATAAATAAGGGAAGCATAAATGAGCAATAAGAAAACGAAGAAAAACGTTGAAGAACCGAAGGCAAAGAAAAATCTTATAAAGGATTTTTTCTATCTGGAGCAGGATAAGAAGAAGTTATCATATTTTGAAATTGTTACAACAGCATTCCTCTATGTGTTCTTGTCCAGCTTCGCGCTGATAGTAAGCGGTAATGTGTATGGGGATATGACAGAAACAAAACTATATACATTAATAGCAATGTTTGGAATATGGTTTGTTTTAATGTGTTTTGGCTTATTCGAAAAGATACGTGTAAAAAAGGCAGATGCACTATATTTCAAACAAACTCTTAAGAATCTCTCTGTTACAGATATAGCTCTTATTTCGTACATGCTTATTGCCTTTATATCTGCAATACTTTCTGAATACAGGCATACTGCTTTTATGGGTGTTGAAGCAAGAAATGAAGGATTCCTCATGCAGATGATGTATGTTTCCATATTCTTTATGATATCCAGGACATATGTGCATAAGCTGGAACTGAAGATATTCGCACTAGCAAGCATACCGGTTGCTTTATTGGGAATTCTTCAGATTAACGGTTATTATGTCGGAAGACTAACATACAATATATTAACGCAGGGAAAGAGTTTCTTGACTACATTGGGTAATATCGATGTTGTTTCAACATATCTTGTTACTCCAATAATGATATTCACTGTTTTGTATTGCCAGTCAAAAGAGAAATTTTTCAGGCTGCTGTACCTATCAGCAGCAGGAATCTGTTTCTATTTTTCTATACTGATTGGTGTAGACAGCGGATATGTCGGAATGGCTGCGGCATTAGTCTTTATGTTCCCGTTTATTGCTAAGGATAGATTGTCGGCAGCAAGAATGTTCCAAATGATTTCGCTTTTTCTGTTTTTGGTATACCTTGAAGACCAGGTTTCCAGAATTGGTACAAGGAACTTCATATTTTTTGAAAAACCATTTAGTGATATGATTTTCTTAGGAGTAATAGTTGCTCTTGGTATTTCAACTGTTATATATTTTGCAGGTAAGTTTATAAAAATTGAAAAGAAATTTATATGGCCTGCCGCTTACTATCTTGTTGCTGCTATAGCTGCATATATTGTCATAAAGAAAATACTTGTGATGGCAGAACCTTCTGATTCATCAGTAAAACTTGTACTTTACCAGTTTGGTCAGATATTAAAAGGTAATCTGCAGGACGAATTCGGTTCTAACAGAATCTATTCATGGAGAGTTGTATATGGGTTTTTTAAGGAAAAACCTATTATAGGTCATGGTCCGGATACAGTTTTTGATTTATGGATGAGAGAAGAGCATATATACAGTATGGCAAAATATAATACATATTTCGACAAAGCGCATAATGACTATCTCCAGGTGCTGGTTACAACAGGAATACTCGGTCTGGTTTCCTATCTTACTTTCCAGTTTTCTCTGCTGATACGGTCTTTTAGGAAATTCGACCAGCCTTTGGTTATAGCTCTGGTGACAGCAAGCATATGCTTCTGTGCGCAGGCATTCTTTAATATAGGGGTTCCTATCGTATCACCATATGGCTGGATAATATTCGGTATGCTTGCATCAGTGTTAAGAAAAAAAGAAGAAAATGCCTGATTTAAGGCATTCGGGGGAGATAAAACTGTGGTAAAAACAGTAAGAGACAATAGTTTATTAATAAAGAAAATATTGCTTGTAATTATTGATACAGTAGCGATAAATGCAGCTACATTTCTGGCTTTGTTTTTCAGGTATGAACTGAGTTTTTCAAAAATAGAAGTTCAATACATCGAGTATGCTCAGCAGTACTTGTGGGCAGACACGATTTTTACCCTTATAATTTTCGCAATATTCGGCTTATATAGAGGATTGTGGAAATATGCTTCAATTAAGGAACTGTTTAATATAATAATCGCATGTGCTATATCATATGGATTTAAATTTTTGGTAACATCTTTGATTGGAATAAGCCAACCGCGCAGCACAGTTTTCTTCGGAGGTATTTTACTTATAATAATGGTTTTCGTGACCAGATTCAGTTACAGGTTCCTAAGATATGTCATTAATGAAAGCATAAGAGGGAAAGGCATAAAGAGAGTAATGGTCATAGGTGCAGGTGATGCCGGCAATATGATTATCAGGGAGATTAAATCCAGCGGTAATCTGAAATCTAAAGTAGTTTGTGTAATTGATGATAATAGAAATGTTCATGGACTGTACATTCAAGGCGTTAAAATAATCGGAGGCCGTGATCAGATACTTGCCTCAGCAAAGAAGCTAAAAGTAGATGAGATAATAATCGCTATACCATCTGTTTCTTCACAGGAAAGAAAGAAAATATTAGATATATGTAAGGAAACACAATGCACGCTTCGTACGATTCCTGGTATGTATCAGATTATTAATAATGAAGTAAAATTGTCTGATCTTCGGGAAGTACAGATAGAAGATTTATTAGGAAGAGATGCTATTGATATAAATGTTCAAGAAATACTCGATTATGTAAGCGGAAAGGTAATACTGATTACAGGAGCGGGCGGTTCCATAGGAAGCGAGCTCTGCAGACAGATAGCAAGCCATAATCCTGCCAAGCTTGTAATGCTGGATATTTATGAGAACAGCATATATGATATACAACTTGAAATTACCAGAAAATATCCCAAAATGGATATTGAAGTTCTCATCGCAAGCATCAGAGATGAAAAAAGAATAAAAAGCATAATGAGTAAATATACTCCTTCAATAATATTCCATGCAGCAGCACATAAACATGTTCCTTTAATGGAGGCAAGCCCTAACGAAGCTGTAAAGAATAATGTCTTCGGAACACTTACATTGGTTAAAGCAGCGGATGAAAGCTCTGTTGATAAGTTTATAATGATATCCACAGATAAAGCAGTAAGGCCTACTAATATCATGGGAGCAACCAAAAGAATATGCGAAATGATTATTCAGGCATATGATAAAAAATCAAAAACAGATTTTGTGGCAGTCAGATTCGGTAATGTCTTAGGTTCTAACGGTTCGGTTATTCCCATTTTTAAGAAACAGATTGAAGAAGGCGGACCTGTGACAGTCACACATAAGGAAATCACAAGATATTTCATGACCATACCTGAAGCAGTATCTCTCGTCCTACAGGCTGGATACTATGCGAAAGGCGGGGAAATATTCATACTTGACATGGGGGAACCAGTAAAGATATATGACCTGGCCAAAAATATGATAAAGTTATCCGGTCGTACTCCTGATGTAGATATAAAAATAGAAGTAACCGGATTAAGGCCAGGAGAGAAGTTATATGAAGAGCTTCTTATGGATGAAGAAGGAATAGAAAAAACACAAAACGACTTGATATACATAGGTCATCCGATAAAGTTTGACGAAAAAATATTTTTTGAAAATTTAAAACAGCTTAAGAAAATGACTGAAGACGAAGTAACCTGTATGAAACTTCTCATAGCTAAAATGATTCCGACATATATCCCTGAAGGGACAGATATAACAGATGATAAAGAAGTTAAAGAATGCATGACACAGCTTTTTGCTCAGGATAATCTGGTTAAGTAGTTATACAAAGCTATAACTGAATATATAGAAAAGCAAACGGAGGTAAGTTTCATGAAGACAGACGACAAGATCCAAAAACTCGTCGATAGCTACGGGTCGTGGTTTAGCGAGGACAGCGGATTTAGCGCTGCAAAGATGACGAACAGGCATGCTCCCTATCCGCTGTTATTTTCACCCATAAAAATTAACAAGCTTACAATAAAGAACAGGCTTGTTATGGCACCAATGGGTAATATCAATATGGCGGAAGAAACAGGGCGGCCAAATGAAAAAATGATTGAATATTTCAGGGAACGGGCAAAAGGAGGAGTCGGACTTATAACCACAGGACTTATTCCGATAAGCTTTGGAGTGGATCATTCATTGATAGAACTGGATAAGCTCACATACTTTCCCAGGATAGACCGTTCAAGAACGGTGTATATGGGCTGGAGGAATTTAGCACATGCAGTTCATTCATATGGAGCACGGATATTTGTTCAACTGACACCTGGATTAGGAAGAGTAGGGAATCCCCAGTGCCTGACAAACCAGTTTAAATTTCCTGTATCAGCATCTTTTAATCCAAACTGGTATATGTCTGAAGTTCCTTGTATGCCGCTTACTGATGCAGCGTGCAGAAAGATAATTAAGAATGCCGGACAAGCCGCTGCTGATGCAAAGGCGTTCGGCCTTGACGGAGTGTATCTTCATGGCCATGAAGGTTATCTGCTTGAACAGATGACAAATCCTGCATTTAACAGAAGAAAACTTGGAAGATATGCCGACTGGCAGGCTTTCGGACTGGATATGATTCAAGAAATAAGAAGAAGAACAGATAATTCTTTTCCTATTATGTACAGGATAGATCTTTCCCTTGCTCTTAATGAGACATATGGGGATAAAATGGATATAAATGCACTCAGAAAATTTAAAAATGGCAGGACAGTTGAAATGACCCTGGACTACATGAAGAATCTGATATCCAAAGGCGTGGATATGTTTGATGTGGATTTAGGCTGTTATGATAACTGGTGGCTGCCACATCCGCCGGAAGGAATGCCTCCAGCATGCTTTGCTGATGTAGCAAAAATAGTAAAACAGTATTTTAATGAGAATAACATACTCTCAAATGCAGGTATTAAAGTTCCCGTGGTGGCTGTCGGTAAACTGGGATATCCTGATGTAGCTGAAGAAGTACTTATGCAGGACAAAGCTGATATGATTATGCTTGGCAGGCCATTGCTCGCAGATCCGTACTGGCCTAATAAAGCTAGAGCTGGAAAAACAGATGAAATAATTCCATGTATAGGATGTCAGGAAGGATGTATAAATGAGTTTGTAGAAGGCGGACATCCACAGTGTGCTGTCAATCCGAGAACGGCATTTGAGCATATGTATCCGAAAGAACCACAACCTGCACAAAAGGAAAAGAAAATAGCTGTAATAGGTTCAGGACCGGCAGGAGTAATGGCAGCAGTAACTGCAGCAAAAAGAGGGCATGATGTAACTATATATGAGAAACAGGCAGTTATTGGTGGAAGGCTTAATGCCGGAGGAAAGCCGAAAATTAAATTCGATATACAGAACTATCATGAATATCTTAAAAAGCTGATAGATGCAACCTCCAAAGAATACAAACTTAAGGTTTTTCTTAACACAGAAGCAACTGCAGAAATAATAAAAAAGCAGGGATTTGATACTGTAATTTATGCCGCAGGGACAAAGGATGTAGAACTGAAACTTCCCGGTTATGAGAAAGCAAATAAAATACAGGCAGTTGATGTGCTGGAGAAACCTGAACTCGTAGAGAAAAGCAGGAAAATTGTTGTTATAGGCGGAGGAGTTGTCGGATGTGAAACCGCATTCTATCTAAACAAGGAGCTTGGCAAGGAAGTGACAGTAATAGAGATGGAACCATATTTTATGAATCATGTATGTACTGCTAACAGAGCATACCTGATACACTATATGGAAAAAGCAGGAGTAAAGCTTCTTAACTGCACTAAACTTGTAAGTTATGAAATCGGAGGAATAAAGGTGTCTAGAAATATCTCCAAAACTGTTCCAGATCCTTACAAGACATGGAACCCTATACTGCCTCCAAATGTAGAAAATCCTCTTGCAAAGAAAATAAAAGAAGAGTATGAAGAGCAGTTTATTGAAGCGGATATGGTTGTGCAGGCTGCAGGCGGAAGATGCGATGAAGCAGGATATTATGCTTTGCAGAAAGAACTTCCAGCATGTGAAATGTACAACATTGGCGATTCATTTAAAGGCGGCAAGGTATTTGAAGCTACAAAAGCCGGTTATGCGTTAGGGCTTACAGTGTAAGGATAAGGAGGAGGAAATGGAGTATAAAATGTTTCTTACTGATGAAGAAAAAGCTATCCTAAATGGCGCAAAGGGAGAAGTAATGGCTAAGGTCATGAAATCTCTGGTTATGTATGGGGAAGTTTTTAATGCAAAAAAAATGGTAAAGATAAGCGCTCCAGCTCATTTTGTAACTAGTTTCGGAATCTCCATAATGAAAGCTGTTTTCGACATAATGGATGAGATAAACAACGCAGGAATTACCACAATAGATAAATTTACTGTAGATCCAAGGCCTTTAGATTATGAGAATGTCAAATGTAATCCTTTGGAAAAACTGGTTTTTGGCATAATGTATGGGAAGCAGGAGGATTATGAGGAGCAGCTAAGAAAAGCCGGACTAAAAGATTCGAATGCTTTCAGCTGCACCTGTTACATGAAAGAAGTTGGAAATATACCTAAAAAAGGAGATATTCTTTCATGGGCGGAATCATCAGCAGTCGTGTATGCTAATTCTGTTATAGGAGCAAGATGTAACAGGAACTCTGCATTAATTGAAATGTTCGGTGCGATACTGGGTAAAGTTCCGGAATTTGATCTTCTGACGAACGAAGGTCGTTTAGCTACATGGATTATTGAAGTTAGGACAAGCAAGAAACCTGAAGCTCAGGTACTGGGAAGCGCTATTGGCATGAAGGTTATGAGTGAAGTACCATACATTAAAGGGCTTGATAAATTCATAGGTAAAGAGCTTAATGAGCAAGCAAAGGACTATCTAAAAGATATGGGAGCTGCAACCGCTTCTAACGGGGCAGTTGGCCTTTATCATGTGGAGAACCTTACTCCAGAGGCTGTTGAACAGAAAGAAGAATTAATTAGGGAAAAGGCAAAAGTGTATGTAATAGACGACACAGAACTGGAAAAAGTCAAAAAGAGTTATCCTGTTATATGGAAAAAGCCAGATGCAAAACCTTCCAGATGTTTTATTGGATGTCCTCACCTGTCATATAACCAGCTGATAGAATGGACAGATAGGATAGGAAAAGAATTAGAAAAACAGGGCAGAAAAAAAGTGTCTTTAGAAACAGTATTTACATCTGCTCCTGATGTAGTAGAAAACTTCAAAAAGAACAAAGAGTATTATGACAGGTTAACAGGTTATGGCATAAAGATTTCATCTATATGCCCTCTTATGTATATGAATAATCCTATCTGTGCAAAAAGAGCCGTAGTAACAAACTCCAATAAACTAAGGACATACACAACAGCAAGATACTACACGGATGAGGAAATAACCAGTATTGCAGTGAGGGGGGATATTTCGAGATGAAAAGAGAATTTAAAGGGAGAACTGTTGTAGCAGGTTCGGTTCAAGCAAGTGCTGTGGTATCAAATAACGGAATGAATACTCTAGCGACATTCCAAAAAAGCATATTAGCAAGGAAAAAAACAGTTGTAGGGAGCGACCAGAATAATGCAGACTTATTCAAAAAAGAGATTACAGGAAAAGCATTATGCCTGCCAAGGACAATAGGTTCAACAACAGGAGGAATGGTCCTTCAAAGCGCAGCTGCTCTGGGACTGGCTCCAAAAGCTATGCTGTTCAGCGAGAGTATTGATTCAATAGGCGCAGCGGGAGTAATACTTGCTGACGTCTGGACTGTTAATAGAATTGTAACTGTTGACTGCCTTGGACAAGAATTTTTAGATTATGTTAAAGATGGTATGACTATTACGGTAAAGGAAGACGGAACAGTTCTTGTAGAGCAATAAAACAAGGATAATTAAGAAAAGTATTAAGAAGAACTATTAAAGAAGGGGTATGCTAACGCATAACCCTTCTGTTTAATAACTTAATATAATTTGTGATGATAAAATCCGTTTCCCTATTTCTTATAGAACTGAGGAAGGTAATCCTTATTTATCTCCATCATCTCATCAACCATTTCCTTAATCTGGTCGAGCGTAAGTACTGCAGCTGTAAGAGGATCAAATGCGACTGCATGGAATACTTTTCTTGCATCTCCCTCAAGCGCTGCATCAACAGCCATTACTTCACAGCGGGCTGTCGTGTTTATAAGGGTTGCAAGCTGATCAGGCAGTTTTCCTATATGTATTGGCTCCAGAGAATTTTTTGATGCAAGAACAGGAACTTCAACACAGCAGTCATATGGCAGGTTATCTATAATCCCGTAATTCATGACATTTCCATTAAATTTAAACAGGGTATTGTCTCCAAATATGGCATTAAAAATATATGTCGCATACTCATGCCCGCGTTCCAGATTAATTTCTTCTTTTGCCAGCCATTCTTTAATAGAATCACGCCAGTTATCTTTTCGCTGCAGATAAGTATCAAGAATATGAGCAAAATGGCCAGGATTCCAGTTTGTGCCGTCCATACAGTATTTTGCCAGTGCTTCTGGATTTTTTCTGTACCATGCAACATATTCACTGTTGTGGCCTGAGGATTCGGTTACATAATAATCCAAATGTTCGTACATATTATTTCTGACCAGTTCCTTTTTGTAAATTTCCGGATTCTTAAGCGCTTCTTTTATCAGGGGATAAGCATCGTTTCCATTCCATTTGTATTCAAGGTAGAAAGCCTGATGATTAACTCCCGCGCACTTGTAGGTTACTTCATCAATGGGAGCGCCTATCCAGTTTGCTAGCATTTCAGCTGTACCTTGAACACTGTGACATAAACCAGTTATCATAAGATTAGGGAATTTTTTCTGCATAGCCCTGCACAACATGGCCATTGGGTTTGTGTAATTTAAGAATACCGCTTTCGGACAATGTTTTTCGATGTCTCTGCAAATATCCAGCATTACTGGTATTGTTCTAAGTGCACGGAAAATGCCAGCTGGGCCTCTTGTATCACCAACATTAATGTCTACTCCATATTTTTTAGGAATAAGTATGTCATGCTTCCATACATCAACATCTCCAGCAAGTATAGTACATAATACGCCATCAGCTCCTTTGAGAGCTTTGACCCTGTCTGTTGTTGCAGTAACTTTAGCAGGATATTTTCCTGCTTTAATAATCTTTTTGACAGCCTGATGAATATAATCCAGTCTTTCCGGATCTATATCCATAAGAACGATATGAGCATCACGAAACGCAGGGAAAGTAAGAAGGTCCTTAACCAGGTTACGTGTAAACCCGAAGCTGCCACCACCTATAAATGCAAATTTCTTCATGGGCGATCTCCTTAATTCAAATAATATTAATATTGTACCACTTTCAAGCCCATATGGCATAAAATATACTTTTCTTTTTAATATATAGGTGTATAATGAATTGAAAACTTTTGAGGTAAGCAAATGATAAGGGAAGACTTAAGAAATATAGCGATAATAGCACATGTAGACCACGGCAAAACCACATTGGTTGATGCCATGCTTAAGCAGTCTGGTGTATTCAGGAAGAACCAGATTGTGGCAGAAAGAATAATGGATTCTAATGATCTTGAAAGAGAAAAGGGTATAACTATTCTTGCTAAAAATGCATCAGTGAGATATAAAAATACAAAGATTAATATAATCGATACACCTGGTCATGCAGACTTTTCCGGAGAGGTAGAGCGAGTGCTTAAGATGGTCGACGGGGTGCTTTTATTAGTTGATGCATTTGAAGGACCAATGCCGCAGACGAGGTTCGTTCTTTCGAAAGCTCTGGAACTTAATCATAAAGTTATTATTGTAGTAAACAAAGTAGACAGGGAAGGTGCAGATATTGAGAAAACAGAAAATGATGTTCTGGAGCTTCTTATGGAATTGCAGGCTAATGATACGCAGCTGGATAGCCCATATGTTTTCTGTTCTGCAAAAGAAGGAATAGCTTCACTTAATTCAGGATTAAAAGGAACAGATTTATCTCCTTTGTTCGATACGATACTTAAGCATATAAATCCTCCAAAAGGAGATGATGACAAACCTTTACAGGTATTGATTTCATCTATTGACTATAATGACTATGTCGGGAGAATAGCGATTGGCAGAATAGAGAGAGGCCGTATTAAAGCTAATAGCGATGTAGCTGTAGTTAACTTTCATAATCCAAAGGAGCCATACAAAGCAAAAGTTACAAATATGTATGGATTTGAAGGAGTAAAAAGAGAGCCCATTGAAGACGCATATGTAGGAGATATAATTTCCTTTTCCGGAATACCGGATATATCAATTGGAGACACAATATGTGATTCTGAATTTATTGAAGCAATAGAATTTGCAAAAATTTCCTTACCTACTATAGAAATGACTTTCTCAGTTAATGACAGTCCTTTTGCCGGAAGAGAAGGGAAATTTGTAACATCAAGACATTTGAGAGAACGATTATTCAGAGAAACACTGAAAGATGTTTCATTAAAGGTAAAGGAAACGGAATTAGCAGAGGCTTTTATTGTTATGGGACGAGGTGAGATGCACCTTTCTATTCTGGTTGAGACAATGAAAAGAGAAGGATACGAATTTCAATTAAGCACCCCCAGAGTATTATACAGAGTAATAGAGGGAGTAAGACAGGAGCCCATAGAGCATGTATATATCGATGTACCTTCTGACTGCGTAGGTTCAGTATGCGAAAAAATGGGAAGAAGAAAAGGAGAGATGATTTGCATGAATCTCTCTGGTATAAGAATGAAAATGGAGTTTTTAGTTCCGGCACGTGGATTGTTCGGGTATAGAAACGAATTTCTAACAGATACTGCAGGGGAAGGCATAATGAATACCCTTTATGAAGGATATGCTCCTTATAAAGGTGAAATAGAGTACAGGAGCAATGGTTCTTTAATAGCTTTTGAAACAGGTACTGCAGTTACTTACGGGCTTTATAATGCACAGGAGAGAGGAGTTCTGTTTATAAATCCCGGAGAGGAAGTGTATGCCGGGATGGTTGTCGGAGAGACGCCTAAAGATGAAGACATCACAGTAAATATATGCAAAAAGAAGCATGTTACAAATATGAGGGCATCTGGAAGTGATGAAGCTCTCAGATTATCCCCTCCGAAAAAGATGAGCCTTGAGCAGGCAATGGAATATATTAAAGATGATGAGCTGTTGGAAATTACTCCTGTCAGCATGCGTATAAGGAAAAAGATACTGGATCCTGTAATACGTATGAGATCAAGGCTTAAAGATAAGCAGTAGGTTAATCTGTTCTTTTTATATAGTAGTAATCATAATCGCGGCCAAGAATATCATGACAAATCTTCAAGGATTCCTGTAAATCCTGGAAGATTTTTTCATTTATAATCGAACTTGAGCCAAATTCATATTCATTTAAAGCATCATGTGTTGGAAGCACATAAAATCTTGAGCCTCCCCATTCCGGGGTAAGCATGTATAAAGGAACATAATCATATCCCTTAATTGTGGTAATATTAGTTTCAAGATCCTTTTCGATATACAGATTTAAGATTACTGAAGTCAGCGTATAGTGAGTCCTCGTTATATTCGACATGAAATTGCCCAATGCATAACATACGAAAACCTCTTTTTCTTCACCTTCTAAGGTCTGTATTGTCTGCATACCCATAGGCTGTATGACATGAGCATGATTTCCAATCAATATATCCACACCGTTTTCAAAAAGGAACTGTGCAGCTTCTCTCTGTTTTTCGTTTTCTGATGTTACATACTCAGTTCCCCAGTGTATTAATGCTATTATCAGGTCAGTATTCAGCGACCTTGCATATTCCAGGTCAGAGGATATCTGTTCTTTATTCAAAACTGAATAAGGACCCAGATAATCTTCATAAAGAAGATTGACACTGAATTCCTTTCCAGCTGGTATCCTTATCACATTAGTTCCATATGAGTAATTTACGATTGCCATGCTTATACCATTAACTTCTTTTACAAGGACTCCATTAGAAGCATCACGTTCTTCCTGTGTAGCATATGTACCGACTTGTTCCAACCCTGCAGCCTTTACGTGCTCTATAGTGGAAACAAGTCCTTTGAATCCTTTATCCAGACAGTGATTGTTAGCAGTGCTGACAATGTCTACTCCGATATCCTTAAGGTTTTTCGCCAGAGCAGGAGGCGTATTGAAAACAGGGTATCCAGTATATTCACCTTCAGCCATTGAAGTTTCAAGATTAGCTATAAGAAGATCATTAGTTTTAGTAAAATTCTTTACACGGCTTAATGAGTTGGAATAGTCATATTCACCAGTTTCTGCATTGTAGGCATCCAGAATCTGCGTGTAGTGACTCATTACGTCACCGATAGCTGTCAGCTTCATTGTAGCGATTTTTGCAGGTTCATTAACTGGTGAGGGTTCACTTGATTGAGATGGTTCAGTAGTAGATGTTACAGTTTCAGTTTCCAAAGGAGAAGCTGACTCGATGGCGGAATGTGCAGGTTCAAAAGATGGTGTTGCTATTGGAGCACATGAAGACAGAATAATTGCAATAAGCATTACTGATATAGTTAAAAGTATATTTTTTTTCAATATTGCACCTCTTCTTCCATCACATTGTATGCTTAATCAACCTAATCGGCATAGTTAAAAGTATAAGTGTTTAGTACGTAACTGTAAAGCCTGCAAATAATTGCTGCTGCTTCTGAACGGTATAAATTTTCATTTGGTGCAATCGTGTTGTCAGGATAACCGTTAAGCACCTTCATGTGCGAAAAGTAAGACATTGCGTCATATGCCCAGAAAGGAACTGTATCACTATCAGCATATTCCATATCAGGGCTTTGTGATAAGCCGAAAGCACGGCTCATTATGACGGCTGCTTCTGCTCTTGAAATAGGGTCGGTAGGTTTTATATATAGTTTTCCTTCATCGTCGATATTTCCGGTTAGGTATCCGTAATAGTATGCAGTTTTAATATACGGAAGGCTCCATGAAGCGACATCCTGATAATCTTCAAAAATTTCAAGATCCACTTCCACGTTTGTCGGAATACCCATTGTCTCTAAGATAATTTTAAAAAACTCCTGTCTTGTCATATGCACATAAGGGATATATATGTATCCAGTCCCGCTATACACACCATTGATAATACCAAGTCTGGATACGATATGTATATATGGTGCAGCCCAGTAATCTTGTGAGATATCGTCAAATCTGAAGACATAAGTCTTATTTGTCGTCCTTTCCTGAGCATTAGTATTTCCAATTACAATGATTTCATCTTCGTTTGTTTTAAGAATCATCATGTCTCTGTTGCAGGAAAGAGTTTTAATATTGCTAAGTTCATGGATTACTGAAGACATTTTTGTTGCTAAACCTGTATATACAAGTGTACCGTCTGACTTTAGACCTATAGAGTAATTGTACCCTGCAAAGACTTCTATAATATTATTCCATGATGTGACATCTATTTGTTTGAAGCAGTTATTACCAGTCGCAACTACTGTACCATCAGATTTCAATCCCAGCGTGAAACCGTTTCCCGCAGCAATTGAAACTATATCGCTCCAACCTGAAGTATTGCATTCACCAAAAGAGTTTGCGCCAACGCTTCTTACCGAACCATTAGACCTTAAGCAAACAGTGTGCATTGAGCCGCATTCAACTTTGGATACTCCTGCTATAATTCCAGTATTGCACTGTCCAGTGCTATTGCTTCCTGTTGCAAGAACAGTACCTGCGGTTGTTACTCCTACAGTATGGAAAGCTCCGGCTGAAACCTGTTTTAGAGAGGCCCAATGAGCCACATTCAGAGCATAAGAACCGGAGAAGCCGGTATATTGCAAAGTACCTTCGGTCTTTAATCCTAAAGAAAATGAATCTCCCGTAGCAACAGATATAATGTCCGACCACTGAGCAACATCTGTTTTCCCAAAGGATGAATCTCCAGTACTCATGACTTTATTGTTTTTATCAAGCCATAAGCCATAAGAAAGACCGCATGATAATGTATCTTTATAGTTCATATAAGTAAATGAAAAAGGAGGAACATCTTCTGCAGGTTCATGAGTTTCTGACTGGAATATCAATGAATCAATATCCAGCATCAGTGCAGAGAACAGATTAAGCTTACCATATCCATAATAATTATTTCTTCCCTCATCAGTAAGCCTGTCTGCGCTTGAACACAGAATGGTTTCTATTTCCAAAGGTGTCAGATCTTTGTTCACTGCTTTGAGCACTGCCACAGCGCCTGTTACTATTGCACACGAAAAAGAAGAGCCGCTTAAAAATTTATATGTACCATTCAATCCTATTGTAAAAATATCTTCTCCATGGGCACTTAAGTCTATCCGGTCGTTATATGAAGAAAAAGGAGAGGATAAAAAGTAATCATTATTGTATAGAGAAAGAGCTGATACGGATATGACACCGTAGCATGAGGATGGATATGAGTAGTATTCATTGCCTTTATTGCCTGCAGAGGCTATTATGGGTATTGATTTGTCATAAGCAGCTAAACAGGCTATCTGCAGACCCTCGTCGTAATGAGGTATATCAATACTTATATTAATGACATCAACATTCATTTCAATTGCATAATAAATAGCATCTATTATGTATTGTATCTGTAATGCCCCTGTTAGATCGCTGTATACTTTTAAAGGCAGTATTTTTACATCAACATTTCCGCAAACTCCGTAATAATTAGTCTCTTGTGCAGGAACAGCGGCAATAATACCAGCAACCGCAGTTCCATGTCCTTCTTTATCATTAATATTGCTGGAAGGAGATGAAGGGACAAAATTACGTCCTCGAAAATCTATTCTGTCCTTTAGATGAGGATTATCTAATTCAATTCCCGTGTCTATTACCGCAACGGTAACCGGTGCTGTTTGAATGTCAGCAAGAAGCTTCCAGGCAGAAGGTATAGCAGAGGAATATAACCAGTAATATCTGGTGTCAAAAGATTCTTCCTGTGCTCCGGCAGATATAAAGGAAAAGCATAAAGTAATTATGAGCAGCCATATGGCTATATTCTTTACTGATTTCTTCATGCTAATATAATAATACATTATTCTAAATAAGTCAGCATATTTGGAGGATTATCTTAGAATGCGACTTTTTCCGGACAGTGTATCTAGAAGATAATACAGATTGTCATCCTGATTCAGATAGACAATATAGTCTTTTATTATGTTTATATAAGCGCAGTCGTCATTTGATATGTTCATCTGGTTTAATGTAGTAAGATGGACTTTTTTAAGAGAACCGGTAACTGATTTGAAGTAAAGAAAATCTGAATCAGCCGATGAATTTGAAAGAAACCAACCCTTAACACCCTCTAATCTCTTGTTTTCTGAACCATCAAGATTCATGCTGTATATATATGATTCATCGTTTGTGTTAGTGTAATAAATCCTGTCATTCTTTATAGTGTAGAAGATTGTGTGCTGCTTAAGAACAGCAGATACTTCCTTTGTGGTAATATTCAGGCGGTATATGCCGTTATTATCCATATAGTTTATAAAGTATATGTATCCGTCATTAACTAAAATAGATGCAGCATTTACATCAGCCAGTTTTTCTATAGAAAAGTTATACATACTCATTCTATGAATAGAATTATTCTCTTTATTATCAATATAGTAAATCCAGTCCTTTGTAACATAAAGATGAGAGCATATGCTGTCTTTCAGTAAAATCTCATCAGTCCCTGAGACTGTTATCTTTTTGATGTTTCCATTACTTCCATCAATGTAGTAAATATGTCCAGACATAACATTCAAGTATTTCGCATTTGCAGAATATACTGCTTTCTCATTCCCGCTCTTTACATCCAATTTGAAAATCTTGTATCCTGCATCAAATTTAGTATAGTATAGGCTTCCGTCTTCATATGCTACAAGACCGTTATTTACGATGTTAGATGGAGAGTTCCCTTCATAATCATTGTAGGACTTATTGAACAGGTTAAAAAGAATTATTGCAGAAATGACAAGAATAACAGCCAGGCTTATGGATATTACTGCAATTCTATGCTGTCGGTTTCTTAAATTGATTTTAAACTTGCTTTTTACCATACTTATATAACTCCAATGTTCAATATTATACTATCATTTTACTAATTGGTATATAAGTTTTTGCGAAGGGGGAGCTTTTTTTGAAAAGGTCAAAGCACCTAGATACTCTTGCTCAGCTTCGGATATAATATGTTTTCTGTTGGTGTATAATGTTGCCAAAACTTGACCCTCGTTTATTTTATCACCGGTTTTAGCATGTATATATATACCTGCTTCATAATCAATAGTGTCTTCCTTCTTCTCGCGGCCTGCACCAAGCATCAATGAGACTTCACCTATAGCTGCAGTGTCCATTGAATGGATAAAACCAGAATATGAAGATTTTATATCGTATGAATACATAGCCTTCTTAAACATATCTGTATTATCAATATATGCAGTATCACCGCCCTGAGCTGATACAAGCTCTCTGAATTTTCTGAAAGCAGACCCGTCTGTAAGGCTTCTAATCACTTTATTCTTGCAATTTTCATAAGATTCATCAGTGCAAAGCCATAACATGTATGAAGATAGTTCCACACACACTTCCCTAAGATCAGAAGGACCATGATTTTTGAGTATCTCGCAGGCTTCTGTTATTTCCATGCTGTTGCCGATTGCCTTTCCCAAGGGTACATCCATATTGGTTATTAGTGCGGCTATATTTCTTCCAGCAAGCCTTCCGACATCCACCATTTTTTGGGCCAGAGTAACAGCATCCTCAAGTTTAGGAGTAAATGAGCCTGTTCCGACTTTAACATCCAGGAGGATGTTTTCTGACCCTGCCGCTATTTTCTTGCTCATTATACTTGATACTATAAGCGGAAGGCATCCTACTGTTGCTGTCACATCACGTAATGCATAGATTTTTTTGTCAGCAGGAGCAAGATTACCACTCTGCCCAACTAATGCTATTCCTATCCTGTTTACATTCTCAATAAATTCATTTCTATCTAGAGAAGTCCTGTAACCAGGTATTGATTCCAGTTTATCTACAGTCCCTCCGGTATGCCCTAATCCTCTTCCGCTCATTTTTGCTACTTTAAACCCCAAAGAAGCAACACATGGAGCTATAATCAGGGAAGTTTTGTCTCCTACTCCCCCGGTACTATGCTTATCCACTGTAATTCCGTTAACTGATGACAAATCAATCATATCCCCGGATTCTGCCATAGCTATAGTCAGGGTAGTAGTTTCACGATCATTCATTCCATTAAAATAGATTGCCATTAATAAAGCCGCAGCTTGATAATCGGGTATTGAACCATCAGTATATCCTTTCACAAAATATCTGATTTGCTCATCCGTCAGCTCATGGTTATCTCGTTTGCTTTGTATGATGTCATACATCCTCATGACTATCTTGCCCCCTGGTCGTAAGGTTGGCCGACAGCCTTTGGAGCTTTGCTGGATTTTGAAGAGAACGCTAACACAATAAGTGTAGCTATATATGGGGTCATTTTGAAAAATTCTGACGGTATGTTCAGATTCAGAAGAAAAGGAATTGCAGAATAAGCCGCAGATATTGTCTGCATAAACCCGAAGAAGAGGGAAGCCCATAATATCCTCATCGGTTTCCATTGCCCGAAAATAAGAACTGCCAATGCCAAAAAGCCGTAACCGTTAACAGCTCCCTTGAATTCTGTAGATATTGGAATGGTCAGTACAAGACCGCCAAGTCCGGCAAGAGCTCCGGATATCATGACACCTATGTATCTCATCTTATAAACATTGATACCAACAGAATCAGCTGCCTGAGGATGTTCTCCGCATGCCCTAAGGCGCATTCCGAAACGTGTCTTATATAGTACAATTGCAGATATTATCAGTATAAAAAAGCCCACGAATGTAGTTAAATATGTATTCTTGAAGAAAATATCCCCGATTACTGGTATGTCTCCAAGTACGGGTACTTTTGATATGAGGAAGGTATTTTTAAAGGAAATGTTGGCTATTCCTGAAGGTTGAATCATTCTGGCTATATAGATGACAAAAGCAGGAGCAAACATATTAAGTGCAGTTCCGGAAATAACCTGGTCAGCTTTCAAGTTTACTGATGCATATGCATGCAGAAGGGAGAAGACTAGGCCTCCTGTAATAGCTACAGCTATAGCTAAAAGCAGAAGCAGCTGACCGCTCATGCCTGTTTGTAACTGGTTAATGAAGTATATGCCTGCAAATCCTCCCATTACCATTATTCCTTCTAAAGCGATGTTAGTAACGCCGCCTCTTTCAGAAAACATACCGCCAAGAGCAACAATTAGTAATGGTATGGAGAAAAACATAGTCTGTCTAAGTAAAAGATAAAGCATTTCCATCAGTTCTTACCTCCTTCATTCTCGCCATTAACAATATCCACGGTATCATTGATTATAACTTTGGAAAGTTTCTCGTCCTTCTTAAGCTGTTTTAATTCCAGATAATTCCGTATAAGCAGAGATGCTGCAGAACAGTATATTATTATTGCAGTTATAATCTGTATAAATTCGGGTACAAAGCTGTATCTTTGCATATAGAAACCGCCAATTTGCAGCCATGCTATAAATATGCCTGAGAATAGGATACCTATCGGATTGCTCATTCCAAGAAGAGAAACAGATATTCCTGTAAACCCCTGAGCAGCAAGTACATCAACAACTTCAATGTATACACCGGCACCTGAGAGATAGTGCAGAGCTCCACCGACTCCGGCAAGCATTCCTGCTATAGCCATAGAAAGAACAATACTTCTATTCTCATTTATGCCTGCATATTTAGCTGCGAACCTGTTATGCCCGCAGGCTTTCAACTCATATCCGAAAGTGGTTTTTTCCAGAATTATATACATTAAGATCACAAATAGTATCGCTATTATTAAACCGCCGTTAATACTGGAACCAGGAAATATTGATGTAAGACCCATCTTGGGGATATTTGCAGTTGCTGCAACAGGAAGCGACCTGTTTGTATATACGTTAAGTACTGTTTGTTTTATGAGGTAGTTAACCATGAACATACCTATATAGTTCATCATAATTGATGCGATTACTTCGTGAACATTGAGAAAAGCTTTTAATAATCCTGGTATAGCTCCCCATATCGCGCCGGCAATCATTGCAGCTATTATTCCTACAACCCACTGAAAGCCTCCAAGTACTGGAAGTTTAACTCCTATAAGAACTGCAACATATGCACCTACAATGAACTGCCCACTTGCACCGATATTGAAAAGTCCTGTCTTAAATGCGAATCCTACTGCAAGCCCTGTCATTATAATTGGTGTGGCAAAATAAAAGACATTTCCTAGACTTCTTATCCCGTCATTAAAACCTCCGCTTAGCATTGTAAAAAATCCTGCCATTGCTTCCTCAGGGTTTGATATAAGAAGTATAATAAGGCCTATTACAAGTCCTATTCCTATCGCACTAAGAGAGGAAATAAGGCTTCCTGTCCCTTTTTTTCTGCTTAATCTGTCAAAATACTGATTTATGGGATTCTGGTTGTTCATGCCTTCACCTCATCTCTCTTTGCTCCTGCCATATACAGACCGAGTTCCTGAATAGTCGTCTTTTTTGGATCAAGATCGCCTACCAGTTCTCCTTCATATATAACAAGAATCCTGTCACTTAAGTTCATGACTTCCTCAAGCTCCAGCGATATAAGCAATACACCTTTTCCTGCATCTCTCTGGGCAACAAGCTGTTTGTGTATAAATTCAGTAGCACCGACATCAAGACCTCTTGCTGGTTGGACAGCAATCATTATAGAAGGGTTTTTGTCTATTTCTCTGGCAAGAATAACCTTCTGCTGATTTCCTCCTGACATTGACCTTGCAACAGTCTGAGCGCCTTGTCCGCTTCGTATATCGAATTTCTTAATCAATGTATTCGCATATTCATTTATGCTAGTTCTTTTGAGGAAGCCTCTAGTTTGGAATTTAGCAGTGAAATATGTCTGAAGTATAAGGTTATATGCCATGCTGTATTCCAGCACAAGACCATATTTATGCCTGTCCTCAGGTATATGGCTCATCCCATGGGAATTTCTATATCGTATATGTTTTTTGGTCCAATCTTCTCCATTGACGAGTATCTGACCTTCGTCAAAATGCCTTATACCCGTAAGCGCATAAACCAGTTCGCTCTGTCCGTTTCCGTCTATTCCTGCTATGCATACGATTTCATTTTTCCTGACTTTAAAGGATATATTGTTAAGAGTATTTCGGGTTGTTCCCTTAGTATTCATTGAAAGGTTTTTTACTTCGAAAATAGTTTCTTTGGGAGGAATATCCTTTTTATCAACAGTAAATTGTACTTTTCTTCCAACCATCATCTCGCTTAAAAATTCTTTAGTCACATCTTTTACGTTATAGGTACCAATGCCTTTTCCTCTTCTCAAAACAGTAACCCTGTCAGCTACTTTCTTTATTTCTTCTAATTTGTGAGTAATAAAGATTAATGACTTACCCTCTTTTGCCAACTCTCTCATTATACCCATTAATTCATCAATTTCCTGAGGGGTAAGAACTGCTGTTGGTTCATCAAAAATGAGTATTTCATTATCCCGATATAGCATTTTAAGTATTTCAACTCTCTGCTGCATTCCAACAGTAATGCTGGATACTTTTGCATCAGGATCTATATAAAGCTTATACCGGTTGCTCAGTTCCATGACTTTCTTTTTTGCTTGCTCCATATTAAGAAAGCCGTTTTTAACTGTCTCTGCTCCTAATGTAATATTTTCCAATACAGTGAAATCCTCAACAAGCTTAAAATGCTGATGGACCATTCCTATACCAAGACGGCTTGCTGTCTTAGGATCCGAAATATTTACTTCCTTGCCCCTTAACTTTATGATGCCTGCCTCTGGTTTGTATAAACCGAAAAGCACGCTCATTAAAGTGCTTTTTCCTGCTCCGTTTTCACCCAAGAGAGCATGTATTTCTGTCTTTCTGATCTGGAGGGTGATATCATCATTAGCGACAATTCCGGGAAATTCCTTCCTGATATTCAACATCTCGATGATGTAATCCATGAATTCACTCCTTGGCTTTTAATATTGTATAACTTATATAATTATATATTATTCAGGTGAAATAATAAATATATAGATTGGTTAAGACTTAGGTAAAAAAACTGCCGCTGTGTGCGGCAGTCTTTTTATTCTAATTCTAATTGTTATACTTTTACTCAACAAATGTCAATGTAATGTATTGAGGATTAAGTAATGTAGGATCTGTTCTTCCTTCATCTTTTTGTGGAACGATTGTAGCATCTGCTAATTTTGCAAATAATGAATCATAGTCAGCCTGTGAGAATGTTTTCCATTTTGCAGTTGAGAAAGGGGAAAGGCTTACTGCATTGGATTCAGCACCTGCTATGACTGCTACTCCTCCTGGGAATGTGCCAGCATAGTATTCTTTTAAGCCGAATTGAACCATATATGCCAAACCCTTCATTGCAGAAGCGATAACTGTAGCTGATTCAGCAGACTGGTCTACGTCAACGCCGATAACTGCTTTATTAGCTGTTTCTGCAGCTGACATAACTGAGTTTCCTACTTTTCCGCCTGCAGCGAATATTACTTCAGTACCT
>MWDI01000005.1 GCA_002070475.1 Firmicutes bacterium ADurb.Bin146 | reverse complement strand
TACGTCCACCGACTCTTCCTGTCTGGCCGTTTACCATGAACTGGTATACCTTCTGTTTGTACTTGAATGATGATAACCATATAGGTAATAGAAGATACTTATACTTAATACCGCTATGCTTTACTGACATAGTCTTAATTTAAATTTTATTTTCTATAGTTTTATTTTTTTCAATAATAACAGCGTTACCATTAGCTGTAACACCAAAAACATAAGGTTGATATGTCGTACCCCCTGCAAGAACATCATGTGTCTGTGGATCCAATGTTATGTAATCAAAATCTACTCCAATAACCGCATTACAACCAAGTGCATAAGCTGCTTCCTTTAGTTCTGCCAATGCATTCCTTCGTATGACTACAAGAGAAGCCATAAGACCCTCACCCATGTTTTTACCCCCATATCCTAAAAAGCTTCTTCCTCGCTCAACTTGAACTGCATCATCGCCAGAAATATATCCGGAATATTTTGTAATTGTATAACCATCGAAATTGAATCCTGAAGTAATAAGTATATTAGCTAACGCTTCTTTCTTATCTAAAGCAGCTTTTTCTTGTCGTGCTCTTTCTTGATCAGCTTCTTTTTCTTGTCGTGCTCTTTCTTGATCAGCTTCTTTTTCTTTAAGTACTTTATCGCGTTGAAGATCAGATTCATATTGCTTAAAATCAGTAATTAGAGTATTTATGTCTTGCCCATCATTAATTGATGCAATCTCATAAGTAAAAGTGTTTTCTTTATACTCTATCTTTGTTTGCCTAATGTATTCTTCAAACCTATCCCTATCAATCCCGAATCGTTTTACTATATCTTTTACTTTCATGTGTATCCTCCTTTTATATATTAAAGTTACAAATATCGTTTTGCTTCTTCATTGTCAGAATCAATATCTAGAATCAAATTTGCATATCTGCGTGCGTTAGCTGGGTCGTCTCTGCATTTCTGTAACAACATCTTTATATCATTATTAAGAGAGATGCTTGAGCTTTTCGGTTTAGCATCATCAGCATCTAATACATATTTAGTATTACAGTATTTACATATCCTATAGCTGTTTTTCTCAAAGAAATCATTACTCCCACACTTTTCACAAATTAAAGATTTCATATATTCCCCTCCAAATTTATTATTGTCAGCATGATAGTGAAATTATTTCATTCTCATGTTATCTATATAGAGCATTATTTACCTCTTTCATCCATCAACACTCCTAAAAGCAACTATACATCATCCTTTGTCAATACATGAAATGATTACTCCTTCTTACCTATCTGTATAATCTGCACCATCTACTCCTTTGCTTCTTAGGTTGTCTACTATCCTGTCTAGCAGTCTTTGCCATGTTCTCTTGAAGTGCTGAGTGTTGCCAAAGGTTTTGACAAGTATAGGGCTAATTGTGTAGTAGACCTGTATGAATAATCTACCATACCAGGTTTTATATAGTGTCTTATCCCTATATCTTCTAAGAGTCCATACCTCTTTGCAGTCATATGAGCCATATACACAGGTAGCTATATAGCAGCCTGCTTTTGTTTCCTTAATTTTCCCAACTTCTTCTTTTAATAATGCTACAGTATCATTCTTCTTTTTTGTCAGAGCCTGTTTTTCTTTTTCATCATCGCTATATGAAATTGCATTATCCATACAGAATATATAGTGGTTTATTAGAGTATCACGGCTATTTAATACACGGGTTTTATTTTTAATCCCTTCTAAGTTTGCCCTGACATAGAAGTCCGCAAACTCCACATAATAACGGCTTTCATTAGCACCCACTAATTCCGCATCAGAAAAATACTGTACAACAGCATCATATCCTTTTTTTGTTCCGTGCGTAACCAAGTTTGGCCCACGGTCAAAATAGATTTTTGCCCAGTTTTTCGCATTCGCGAACTTTGTTTCGAAATCATTATTTACGATTTTTACAGGCTTCTGTATAGTGACATTAATCTCACCCTTATGCTCTATAATCGTCTTTTCCTGCATTACTTTTGTTCCGCAGTATGTGCAGAAACCAAAATCATTTGGTCCATCAAATTGTATATCTGCTCCACATGAAGGGCACTTCAGCTTAATCAAACCCATATTCATATCTCCTAATCTACATACTTTTGTATACCCGAATTGATTCTTTGTCAAGTATTAAAAAACGTATAAGCTCCCTTATACGTTTCCTTGTTTATTTTCTTTGTTCTGTTTGTGTTTTATATCGTCCCGCTCATCTTAAGCACAGCATATATGATAGCAGCTGCAATTATTAGCGCTATTGCAACACGTATAGCTGATACAGGAGTACGTCCGCCGACTCTTCCTGTCTGGCCGTTGACCATGAACTGGTATATCTTCTGTTTGTACTTGAATGATGATAACCATATAGGTAATAGAAGATACTTGTACTTTATACCGCTGTGCTTTACTGACATTGTAAGGTTCCTTACATGATTAGCAGCATTTCTTGTACGTATATCAGCAGTTACTTCATTATTAAGTATACCGAATATTTCCTTCTTGGCTATTTCCCATCCGTTTTTAAGCCCTACTGAATATCTTTCCGATATGAAGCCTGCTACATACTCCGGTTTGTAAAGCTTACTGTTTGCAGTATCGAAAGGCTGTATCATATCCAAAGATCTTCTGTCATATCTTTCTGTACCAGGTACTGGATAATCGTCAAAGGATTTCTGGTATGTCCCGCTTGTCGGAAACCAGTCAGTAACAGTACGAATATTTCCTTTTGAATCTTTCTCCTGCCTGTCTCTTCCATACTGAGCGCTATACTTAACTGCTGTGTCAGTATCAAATGTCCAAAAAGGAAGATACACTCCTTTAAATGAATCGGGTTTTGCTCCATCTTTAGCTGCCTTAGGGCAGAACAGTTTCTTTTTTAGCCAGTTATGGAAGTTATTCCCTGCCTCTTTATCAGTTATGGCAAATGGGCATACTCCGTCAGGTGCAAGTGAGTCAGCTCCTTTTTCCTCAGTAACCTGGTTTGAACCGCAATACGGGCAGACATCAGATATCTGCAACGCATCATATACGGATACTGCAGCGCATGACTTACATACAACAGTCTTCTTCTCCACGCCCCAGTCACAGTTTTCCTTATTTGTTTCGGAAAGAAAGTCCTTCTCTTCAACTATTTTTGGTTCTTCTTCATCTACCGGTATTTCCTGCGCGTGTCCGCAGTACGGGCATGCAAGGGTTCCTGATTTGGGATCGAAATCCATCGTACCGCCACAAGAGGGACACTTCCTGTCCGTTTCTTCCTTGGTCTTAGCTCTTAAATCTTCATCCATATGGTAACACCTATTTAACTACATCGGAATCGTCAAATACGTCTCCACATTCAGGACAGAATTTAGGCGCAGGAGTATTTTCAGGTAAATCCCATCCGCATTTATCACATTTATATACTTTTGCTCCTGCTGGCTTGGGTTTCCCGCATTCTGCACAGAACTTCCCTTTATTTACTGCCCCGCATGAACAGGTCCAGCCTTCCTGAGGTCTTGGTTTAGCGCATTCTGTACAGAATTTGCCTTTATTAACTGCTCCGCATGAGCATGTCCAGCTGTTAGGGTCTGGTGCTGGAGCTTCTGCTTTAGGCTGATTTGCTCCCATTGCAAAAAGGCTCTGAGCGTTCATTCCGCCTGCTGCATTTGCCATATTCATTCCTGCAAAAGCCATAACCGGACCAGCTCCCTCGTTCTTTGCTGCACTCATCATTGCTTCTGACTGTGCTCCTACAAGTGTTGCAGCAGCCATGGTCGGGTCTCTCATAACTGCGCTTCTCTGTAACTGTTTAAGCATTGCTTCGTCTTCATCTGAAGCCTTTAATGAGCTTATACCAAATGATGCTATTGCAAGGCCTCTTAAAGCGGTCCATTTCTGTGACAGCACCTGGTTAAGAGCATCTGCAAGCTCCATTGTATGTCCTGGTAATGCGCTGTACCTTATACCCATTTCGGATATTCTTGCAAATGCCGGCTGTAAAGCAGTCATAAGCTCTGTCTTCAATTGTCCGTCTATAATGTCACGTTTGTACTCATCCTGTACATTTCCAGTAACATTTGTATAGAACAGCAATGGATTAACTATCTTGTATGAATACTCTCCATGACATCTTATTGATATATCTATATCCAGCCCTATGTTTTTATCTATAACTCTGAAAGGAACTGCATTGGGAGTACCGTATTTATTACCAACTAATTCCTTCATATTGAAGAAATACACCCTCTGGTCCTTGCCTGGATCTCCGCCCATGGTAAAACGTTTTCCGACTTCTTTAAAGCTTGCGACAAGACCTGCTCCAAACCCGCCATAAAGCATACTTGGAGTTGTGGATGAGTCATATACGAATTCGCCTGGCTCACCGGAAAATTCCACTACCTTGCCGTTATCCACTATCATCATGAACTGTCCTTCATTAACAGCCACGATGGATCCATTCGAGATTATATTTTCCTCTCCCTTAGTATTGGAACTTCTTTTACCTGTTCTTTTCTGCCCTTTTCTGACAAGCACATCGACATCCATCGACTCACAGTAGAAATACTCCCGCCATTGATCAGAAAGTACTCCGCCTACAGCTCCAGTAATAGCTCTTATTAATCCCATAATTTACTCCTCTCGATATTTGAAAATGATCTAAAAATATATATTCACAGTATACCAGTGTGAACCAGGCTATTCAATAAAAAAATCAGAAACCTGGTTCTTTGCATTAATGTGGTATTGTAGTTATAATTTAGGTAGCATATTTAAAGGATGAAAAAATGAAATATTACAAAGAATACTTATTAAAAAACGGAAAAACCCTTATAGTCCGCTCCCCAGAGGAAAATGATGCAGAGGAAATGATCAATCTTGTAAATCTGATTGATACAGAAAGCAAGTATCTGACAAGAGAACCCGGCGAATTCGCTTACTCAGCTGAAGATGAAAAGATACTTATAAATAAACGCGATACTGCTGAAAACATCTTATGGACTGTAGCAGTCATAGACAATGAGATAGTGGGTGTTGCAGAGACATCATACAACAATAGAAAGAACAGATTCCGCCACAAAGGGCATTTCGGGATATTTATATGCAAGAAATGCTGGGGTATGGGAATAGCCGGTAAATTAATGCTTTCCCATATCGAATGGAGCAAGCAGCAGAATCTTGAGCTTTTAATGCTTGAAGTTGTTGATACAAATCAAAGAGCAATAGATTTCTACAAGTCCTTCGGGTTTGAAATAGTAGGGACAGTTCCTCATGGAATGAAGTACTCTGACGGCACTTATGCAGACGAGCATACAATGGTAATGCATCTGACTGGTTCTATTAATTCTGATGCCGGATATATTTATACTTACTAAAGCAAAGAGATATGGTCAATATATGCAGTTTATACTTTTAATGCTTTTTGCATTACTATTTTATTTCCCGCTTCATAGCACCTTATAAATCCTGCTTTTTCAAACATGCTTATCGTTCCCATAAAATCATCTTCCGTGCTTGTAAATTCTCTATTGGGATAAGCTTCTATTAAATCAAATCCATCTTCTTTTGCGTCCTCACACACTCTTTTAAGAAGCTGTGTCGCAACGCCTTGTCCCCTCATTTGGGGAGATACAGCAAAACATAAGACTGATTTTACCTTCACATCCGATTGGTCTTTTCTTATAGGCTTCATAAACATCTTCCATGAGACACAGCCGTAACAGTCTTCTTTCGTATTTGCATTGCACCAGCCAATGACCTTATTATCCACATAAGCAAGATAACCTTGTATATGGCCATCCCTCACATATTCCTTTGCGATATCTCTTCTTTTTTCAGCACTGGAAAAATCAGTACCTTCACAGTCTTTACTGCTCCAGCAGACACAGTAACAGCGATGTTCCGGTTTATTCGTTGAATGAGGAGTATTATCAAAAAAGTACAGGTAATCCTCCGACAATTCCGGAGTCAGCCTTTTTATATCAATACCCATAAACACTTCCCCCTTTAAAATATATGCTGTATCCCTACTTACTTAAGAAGCAGGAATATGTCAACCTATAGATATGCTCTTTTTCAGCTGAGCTATATTATCTCCCACATCACAAGGCTCATGTGCATCAGATGCTGTTACTATCTTAAC
>MWDI01000004.1 GCA_002070475.1 Firmicutes bacterium ADurb.Bin146 | reverse complement strand
GTATATAGATAAGTGGTTTCATAAAAAAGCTGGAGTTAAGGAATTAAATGATTACCTTGAACTGATGGAAAAAGTAAGAGAGACTGATTTCGGCGTGAAGGTAATGTTCGGACTGGAAGTATGCTATTTTAAAGAGTATGAAGAGTTTGTATATGACTTAACTAAATACAAAGATTTTGATTTCCTTCTTGGAAGCGTGCATTTTGTGGATGATTTCGCATTTGACCATAAAGCAGAACACTGGGTGGGCAAAGATGTAGATTTAATATATGCACGATTCTTTGAAGCATCAATAGAACTTGTAAAATCGAATATTTTCGACGGCATAGCTCATCCAGATTCGATAAAGCTGTTCGGACACAAGACATTATATCCTCTATATGAGTATTATGAGGAGCTGGCAAAGCAGTTATCAAATAACAACATGTATGCAGAGCAGAACAGCGGAGCGCACAGAAGGTGCCCGGCCACAGCGGAATTAGGCATGGACAAGGATATGCTTGATGCGATGTTAAGACACAGTGTTAAGATAGTAACAGCATCTGATGCACATGAGCCTTGTGATGTGGGAGATAATATAGCTCAGCTGAAAAAGAGCATATCTATAGGTTGACATATTCCTGCTTCTTAAGTAAGTAGGGATACAGCATATATTTTAAAGGGGGAAGTGTTTATGGGTATTGATATAAAAAGGCTGACTCCGGAATTGTCGGAGGATTACCTGTACTTTTTTGATAATACTCCTCATTCAACGAATAAACCGGAACATCGCTGTTACTGTGTCTGCTGGAGCAGTAAAGACTGTGAAGGTACTGATTTTTCCAGTGCTGAGAAAAGAAGGGAAATAGCAAAGGAATATGTAAGAGATGGCCATATACAAGGTTATCTTGCATATTTGGATAATAAGGTCATTGGCTGGTGCAATGCCAACACGAAAGAAGACTGCTACGACTGTATCTCATGGAAGATGTTTATGAAACCTATTAAAAAGGATCAATCGGATGTGAAGGTAAAATCGGTTTTATGCTTTGCTGTATCTCCAGAAATGCGAGGAAAAGGCATTGCGACACAGCTTCTTAAAAAAGTATGTGAAGTCGCATTAGAAGAAGGATTTGATTTTGTTGAAGCTTACCCTAATAGTGAATTTACAAGCACAGAAGAGGATTTTATGGGAACAGTAAGCATGTTCGAAAAAGCAGGATTTATAAGGTGTTATGAAGCGGGAAACAAAACTGTAATGCGAAAAGCATTGAACATATAAAAGGAATATATATTAACTGCATCTCGTTACTTTAATAAGTATAAATATATCCGGTATCCGAATCGATAGAACCAGTAAGATGCATTACCATCGTATGTTCATCAGCATATGTACCGTCAGGGTATTTCATTCCATGAGGAACTGTCCCTACAATTTCAAAGCCGAATGACTTATAGAAATCTATAGCTCTTTCATTTTCGTCAACTACCTCGAGCATTAATAGTTCAAGATTCTGCTGTTTGCTCCATTCTATATGGGAGAGCATTAATTTGCCGCCTATTCCCATACCCCAGCATTTCTTGCATATAAATATCCCGAAATGCCCTTTGTGGCGGAACCTTCTCTTTCTATTGTTGTATGATGTCTCTGCAACACCCACTATCTCATTGTCTATGACTGCTATTGTCCATAAGATGTTTTCAGCAGTATTGCGCTTGTTTATAAGTGTCTTTTCATCTTCAACAGTATAAGTGAATTCGCCGGGTTCTCTTGTGAGATACCTGCTTTCAGTATCAATAAGATTTACAAGGTTAACCATCGCTTCCGCATCATCTTCTTTCGGAGAGCGGACTATAAGGGTTTTTCCGTTTTTTAATAAGTACTCTTTGTAATATTCCATTTCCTCATCCTTTATACTTCCTACCCAAATTATACCCTAACTCTGCATTAATGCAAACCACAGGGTTTCTGATTTTTTTGTTGAATCACTGAGGTATCGCTGATATACTTAATGAGTACATTTAAATCATTTTCAAATATCGAGAGGAGTAAATTATGGGATTAATAAAAGCTATTATGGGAGCTGCAGGTGGTGTTCTAGCTGATCAGTGGCGCGAGTACTTTTACTGTGAATCAATGGATGTTGATGTTCTTGTAAGAAAAGGACAGAAAAGAACAGGTAAAAGAAGTACCAATACTAAAGGAGAGGAAAACATAATCTCAAATGGATCCATTGTGGCTGTTAATGAAGGACAGTTCATGATGATAGTGGATCAGGGCAAGGTAGTGGAATTTTCCGGAGAGCCAGGCGAATTCGTATATGACTCATCCACAACTCCAAGTATGCTTTATGGCGGTTTCGGAGCAGGCCTTGTGGCAAGCTTTAAGGAAGTCGGAAAACGTTTTACCATGGGAGCAGATCCAGGCAAAGACCAGAGAGTATACTTCTTCAATATGAAGGAATTAGTTGGTAATAAATATGGTACTCCTAATGCAGTACCTTTCAGAGTTATAGACAAAAACATAGGGCTGGATATTGATATATCAATAAGATGCCATGGAGAGTACTCATACAAGATAGTAAACCCATTGTTATTCTATACGAATGTAACCGGCAATGTGGAAGATGAGTATAAACGTGATGTTATAGACGGACAGTTAAAGACAGAACTTATGACTGCTTTACAGCCGGCATTTGCAAGGATCTCTGAGATGGGTATAAGGTACAGCGCGCTTCCAGGACATACCATGGAGCTTGCAGATGCTCTTAACCAGGTATTATCACAGAAATGGACCGCATTAAGAGGCCTTGCAATTGCATCTTTCGGAATAAGCTCATTAAAGGCTTCTTATGAAGACGAAGCAATGCTTAAACAGTTACAGAGAAGCGCAGTTATGAGAGATCCTACCATGGCAGCTGCAACACTTGTTGGAGCACAGTCAGAAGCAATGATGAGTGCTGCAAAGAACGAAGGTGCTGGCCCTGTTATGGCTTTTGCAGGAATGAATATGGCAAACCAGGCAGGTGGAATGAATGCGCAGAGCCTGTTTGCAATGGGGGCAAATCAGCCTAAAGCTGAAACCCCAGACCCTGACAGCTGGACCTGCGCATGCGGAGCAGTCAATAAAAGCAAATTCTGTACTGAATGTGCTAAACCAAGACCAGCAGCAAATATGGGCTGGACCTGTTCATGCGGTGCTGTAAATAAAGGGAAGTTCTGCGCAGAATGCGGAAAACCAAAGCCGGCAGGAGCAAAACAGTATAAATGTGATAAATGTGGATGGGAAATTAAAGAAGGTGAACCTACTCCTAAATTCTGTCCTGAATGCGGAGACGTATTCGACGATGCTGATGTAGTTAAATAGGTATCGCCATATGGATGAAGATTTAAGAGCTAAAACCAAGGAAGAAACGGACAGGAAGTGCCCCTCTTGTGGCGGCACAATGGACTTTGATCCCAAGTCAAAAGGCCTTGCCTGCCCGTACTGCGGACATACCCAACAGATAACAGAGGAAGAAGAAGACAAAGTCGAGGAAAAAGATTTTCTTACTGAGGAAATAAAGGAAAACTGTGACTGGGGCGTGGAGAAAAAGACTGTAGTATGTAAATCATGCGCTGCAGTATCAGTTTATGATGCGTTGCAGATATCCGATGTATGTCCTTACTGCGGTTCTAATCAGGTTACTGAGGAAAAAGGGATAAACACTCTTGCTCCTAATGGCGTGTGCCCCTTTGCCATAACAGATAAACAGGCAGGGGACAACTTCCATAAATGGCTTAAAGGAAAACTGTTCTGCCCCAGAGCTGCGAAAACAGGAGCAAAACCTGATTCTTTCAAAGGCATATATCTGCCTTACTGGACATTTGATACAGACGCATACGTAGTGTACAGCGCCCAGTTCGGAAGAGACAGGGAAGTTAAGGATGCAAAAGGAAATACCAGGATAGTTACAGACTGGTACCCGACACAAGGGACATATAAAATGTCCTTTGATGATTATGCTGTTCCTGGTACAGAACGATATGACGGAGGGTCTTTGGATATGATCCAGCCATTCGACACTGCAAACAGCAAGCTTTATAAACCGGAGTATGTAGCAGGCTTTATATCTGAAAGATACTCTATAGGGCTTCAGAACGGATGGGAAATAGCCAAGAAACAGATACGCAGCATACTTGAAGACAATATTACCAGTGAAATCAAGGTAAAAAATGTAGCAAGCAGGGTAAGAAGCCTTGTTATGAAAATACGGCATGATAATATAAAGTACAAATATCTGCTGCTGCCTATATGGTTATCATCCTTCAAGTACAAACAGAAGGTATACCAGTTCATGGTAAATGGCCAGACAGGAAGAGTCGGAGGACGTACTCCTGTATCAGCTATACGTGTTGCAATAGCAATAGCGATAGTAATAGGCATAATCTTACTGGTACTCAAACTGACAGGAGAGATATAGCGGGAAGAGACATAGGACAAAAAACAAATAAAAGCAAAACAAAGAAACGTATAAGGGAACTTATACGTTTTTTGTGCCTAAAAAAGAATCACATCAGGTATACAATTTGACGAATCAAATGATTTCGGCTTCTGTACTTACTGTGGAACAAAGGTAATGCGGGATATGAAAAAAAGTATATAAAGTAAAAGCAAAGACATTAAAGCAAAAAACAATTCCATATCGAATTAAACAGCAATGAGGTTAATTATTTATGAATTTTCGGTGAATTATTGTATAATTATGAATAGGTAACAAAAAATGAAGAAAAAAAGAAACTGTTGTAGAATATTGATTTTAATTATAATGATAGGTATTTTTTGCGGGGTTGCAGCCTATTAGATTCTAGTTCAGGAAATATATATGATTTTAAACACAATAATAATGATACTAACAAAGATACCAACAGACTTATTTGATGTTATAAAGTTTGTAATTATTGATAATTGGAGTTTAACTAATGTTATATTGTCAGTTATAGAAAGCATGAACTATGTTATAATAACTTAGATTATTCTGTAACTCTTTATGAGAAATATGCAAGAATATTAAAAATAATTCGAATACTACAGATTACTCATATTTAAGCATTCAGAAGAACATAAAAAAAGAGGGAACCACATTACCGGTTGATTCGCTGCTTTATTACAACGGAATACTTACTGATGACAAAAGGAATATTGTCTATTTCTTCAATGATGACTCATAAGAAAGCACAGACAGTGACGGGTCCATACGAAATAAGAAGTATAAGCGTCTCTTGAACAATCTAAAAGTATTTAAT
>MWDI01000003.1 GCA_002070475.1 Firmicutes bacterium ADurb.Bin146 | reverse complement strand
AACCTTTTTCTAGGCCGGCTGAGTCTTTGAAAGATCTGAAATCGGCGTTCTGCAGGATTGATGATCTTTCTTCTTATGTAGGACAATATATCGATTATTATTGCATTTATTTATGTACGGTGTAAAATAAAATTGTCAGGAAATTTAAATAGGGAGGGACTATATGGCTAAGAAGAACAAAACAAGTCTGATGAGTGAATTCAAAACATTCATAACAAAAGGGAACGTAATCGATTTAGCAGTCGGTGTAATTATTGGAGCTGCTTTTGGAAAAATCGTATCCTCATTTGTAAATGATATATTGATGCCACTGATAGGACTTGTAATGGGAAAGGTCAATTTCAATGATCTTAAATGGATACTTGCCAAAGATGCAGAGGGAAATGTCACATCATCAGTTAATTATGGGACATTTATTCAGTATATACTGGACTTCATCATTATGGCAGCGTGTGTATTTTTGTTGGTTAAACTTATCAGCGTAATCAGAAAGAAAGCTGAAGAGGCAAAACAAAAACAAAAAGAAGAAGAAGCAAAGGCAGCTCCACCAGCTCCACCAGCACCGCCTGCTCCTTCAAAAGAAGAAGTACTTTTAACAGAAATCAGAGATCTGTTAAAAGAAAGAAAGTAATTATAAAGAAAAGTTCAAGAAGTGTTCAAGGAGGGGTACAATGGACGGATTTGATGATTTTGGGAAAAAACTGGAAAATGCAGGAAAAAAGCTTTTCAAAAAGACAAAAGAATTTGCTGATACAACGAAACTTTCTATAAAGCTGAAAGATTTAGAGATAGATCTGGATAATTTATATCAGGAAGCTGGTAAGAAGGCATATCACAATGAGGATGCAAAAGAGGTATTTGCACAGATAACTGCGTTGCTTGAACAGATTGAATCAGTAAAAGCAGAGATTGCTGAAGCTAAAGACATGAAGATCTGCAGTAACTGCAAAGCTGAAATGCCAAAAGATGCTGTAGCATGCATGAAATGTGGAAATAAGTTCGAATAGCTTATGAAGAGGATAAATTACATTTCTTGGGATGAGTATTTCATGGGTATTGCAATTTTGTCTTCAAAAAGAAGCAAAGATCCCAACACTTGCGTAGGAGCCTGCATAGTAGATGAAAACAATAAGGTTTTATCGCTTGGTTATAATGGTATGCCTATAGGATGTTCTGATGATATTTTCCCATGGGAAAGAAAAGGGCAGACATTGGAAACCAAATATCCATATGTATGCCATGCAGAACTTAATGCTATCCTTAACTACGATGGATACGGGCTTAAAGGTAGTACTTTGTACGTTACTTTGTTCCCATGTAATGAATGTTCCAAAGCAGTCATACAAAAGGGCATTAAAAAAGTTATTTATCTTGAAGATAAATATTCTGACCTTGATACCACAAAAGCATCAAAGCTTATGTTTGATGCTGCAGGTGTAGAGTATGTCCAGTATATTCCAAGAGGAAAAGATATAACTATAAATCTTTAGGTTTGATAAAATTTATCAGACCAGGTACTATTTCCATCCTGACACTCTTTCTTTCTACTATTTCGCCTTCAATGTTTACCTTAAGCATATCTTCACTTTCTAAAGATATGCTTTTTCCTTTAGGGAATTTAATCCCTTCTATGCCTGCATGTTTACCCTTCATGTATTTTGGTAATACTGCAAATACAAATGCTAGATTCTTGTCTTCGACAATGCACATATCTATTACACCATCACTAAACGAAGTATGCGGGACTGGTATGAATCCTCCTCCGTAATATCTGCCATTTGTACATGCTGCCAGCATTACGAACCCATCATGAACTACCACACCATCAATGGTTATTTTAATATTAAATCTTGTTTTCTTCTGGTTTAAAGCTTTGAAGAAGCCCAAAAGATAAGCTGGTACTCCGGTTATACCATATTTTCTAGTATAATATGTTGAAATATATGCTGCTTCTGCATCAACTCCTAAAGATAAAATGTTTATACAGTAATTAAATTTCTCTTCATCAAAGAGTTTAATTGCGTCTACTTTAATAACTTCGCCTTCGATAGTTCTTCTAACAAGATCTGTTTTTTTTGTGTAATCCATAAGGCATTTTATAAAATCATTACCGCTTCCTGCAGGAAGTATACCAATAGGAGTATCATATCCTGCAACTCCATTTGCAGCTTCGTTAACTGAACCGTCTCCGCCAGCAATGTATGTCCTATAACCGCCTTTTTTAGCATATTCCTGGCAAATTTCCTTTGCATGCATAGGATATTTTGTATAGACAATGCTATATTCATCATGCTTATCCTTGAAATAGTTTTCAATATCTGGTAAGTATTCCATTGCTTTTTTGTTGCCGGACATGGGATTAATTATAAACAGATGCTTCATGAGACCCCCTGATGTCTTCAGTTACATTAATTATGTGTATATTATGATATCATATTAACTCTATATTATGAATATACCTCTATTAAAAGAAGTGTAAATATATTAAAATAAAAGGTGAAAACAATTTAAGGAGACCAAATATGAAAAACCTGCATTTAGTCTGTAACGCTCATATCGATCCCGTATGGTTATGGGAACTAGAAGAAGGAATTGCTGAAACTCTTTCCACATACAGGGTATGCGCTCAGTTCTGTGAGGAATATAACGGATTTATATTTAATCATAACGAAGCGCTTTTGTATCAGTGGGTCGAAAAATATGAACCTTCACTTTTTAAACGCATTCAAAAGCTTGTTGCGGATAAAAAATGGCACATAATGGGAGGTTGGTTCATACAACCGGACAGTAATATCCCTTCAGGTGAAAGCTTTGTACGGCAAATACTCGAAGGACGCAATTATTTTATGGAAAAATTCGGATCCTTCCCAACAACATGTATAAATTTTGATGCATTCGGACATACAAGAGGACTCGTGGACATAATGAAGAACAGTGGATATGATTCATATCTTTTCTGCCGTCCCGAACCAGATATGATTGATTTGCCTGGTGAGGATTTCCTATGGGAAGGATTCAGCAAAGATACGATAATGTGTCATAGGGCATTCAATTCATATGAGTCTCACAGAGGCGAAGCTCATGAGAAAATAAAGACATGGATGGAAAAAAACAGAGACAAAAAAGTTGGAATGGTATTGTGGGGAATCGGTAACCACGGAGGAGGCCCTTCTAGAATAGACTATGAAAATATTTCAAAACTTGCAAAGGAGGAAAAAGAGTTTAATATAATTCACTCAACTCCTGAGGCATATTTTTCCGAGTTGAAAAAAAAGGATCTTCCTGTATTCAATAAAACTTTAAACCCAAGATATATAGGCTGTTATACATCACAAATACGAATTAAACAGTTACACAGAAAGTTGGAAAATGAGCTATATATTACAGAAAAGATGGCTGCGCATGCATCATCCCTTAAACTGATGAAGTATCCTCAGGAAGGAATACAAGAAGCAACAAAGGATATGCTGCTTATGGAATTCCATGATATACTTCCAGGCACGGCAATACAATCTGTAGAAAATTATTCCATTTCCTTAGCAGGACATGGATTAGAAGAGCTTACAAGAATTAAGACACAGGCTTTCCTGTCTTTATGTTCAGGGCAAAAAAAAGCCGAGGAAGGCGAAATTCCATTACTAGTGTATAATCCACATCCATATGAAGTCCCATATATTGTGGAATGCGAATTCCAGCTTGCAGACCAGAATAAAAATAGAAATATATTCGCTAATCCTGTCGTATATCAAAATGGTAAAAAATTACCATGCCAAGTCGAAAAGGAAGCATCAAATTTTAATGTAGATTGGAGAAAGAAATCAGTATTCTATGCGAAACTGAAGCCAGGCCAAATTAACAGGTTTGATGCAAGGATAGAGATGATTGACGCTAAGCCACAACCGAAGGTGAAACAGACAAAAGATTTGTTTATATTCAAATCAAAGGAACTGACAGTCCATGTTTCAAAATTAAACGGAACCATTGATAAATATGAAGTTAATGGCACTGACTATGTAACAAAGAATGCCTTCCTGCCTGTAGTTATAAAGGACGATGAGAATTCATGGGCGCATAAGGAAAAGAGTTTCAGAAACACAGAAGGCTTTTTTAAGGTAATGGATAAAGAGGAAGGCAATGTTTTCTCAGGAATAATTGATGAGAATAAGATTGAAAGCGTTAGAGTAATTGAAGACGGTACAGTAAGAACAATAATTGAAGCAGTCTTGAAATATGATAATTCCTTCATATGTATAAGATATCAACTTCCAAAGAAGGGCACACAGATTAAAGTTACAGCGAAAGTATACTGGAATGAAAAAATGAAGATGCTTAAATTTTCCATTCCCACTACAATCGAGAATGCGTCATATATCGGACAGCAGGCATATGGTTCGGAAAAACTCATGACTAACGGAAATGAAATGGTTAGCCATAAATGGAATGTTCTATACAACAAAGACAAAGCTTTAAGCGTTATAAACACAGGTACATATGGTTCTGACGTTTTGGATAATGAAATGAGAATTTCACTTCTAAGATCAGCAGGTTATGCAGCAGGAAAATCAGATTTCTCAATAAGGAATAAGTATATAATGCCTCAGGACAGATTTTCTCCATATATGGATCAGGGAGAAAGGGATTTCGAATTCTACCTAGATGCTTCAGACTCCAAGACAAGACTGAATCTTATCGAAAGAGAAGCAGCAGTATGCAATGAAAAACCGATGGCATTATCATTCTTCCCGACAGGTGACGGAAAGAAAGTTAAACCATTCGCAATACTTTCTGATGATGTTATAACCATGCCTGTATTCAAGAGAAGTGAAGACAAGAAAGGCTATGTAGTAAGGCTTTTCAACCCAACAGATGCAAAAAGGACTACAACTCTTTCATTACCTCTTTTCAAATGGGAAAAAGAATTCGCATTGAACGGTTATCAGGTAAGGTCTTTCATGTTCGATACATCAACTAAACAGATTATAGAAACAGATTTAATTGAAAGACCTAAAAAATAGTATAGACAAGAGCTCAATGGTATAGTAAAATACTATGAGCGCCGGGGTGTAGCGCAGTTGGTAGCGCGCATGGTTTGGGACCATGATGCCGCAGGTTCAAATCCTGTCACTCCGACCA
>MWDI01000002.1 GCA_002070475.1 Firmicutes bacterium ADurb.Bin146 | reverse complement strand
TCCCTTTGATTCGAAATTTATAGTGAATGCACGGTCATATACCTTATCAGAAACTGCAAATGTGGAATCGTCATTATTAGCTGTGCCAAGATACCAAATGTTTTCTGGTATTTTTAATCTTCCACCTACAAGATTTCTTGGGTCTGAAGTCCAGGAGCTTGGTACAAGCTCAAGTTTCCATTGTTCTGGATCAGGCATCTCTAGTACTGACAGCATTTCAGCAAAGTAGTATTCTACACGTGCAATATTCATCTCATCAAGCACTATCATATTGATATCATCATTATATGAAGATTCATAAATCCTTCTTAAAACTTCCGTTTCATTAAACTTCTTAGTGAATTCATTAAAGTATCCGAATAGTTCAGTCCTGTCTCTCCATGAAGGCTGTACTGATGCCATTGTGGCATCATTCTTGATGAATTTACCGAAACAATATGGCAGTGATGTTTTTCCTGTTCCGGATATTCCTTGCAATAATATGAGTTTGGTTGAAGCCATACTTGCAATAAGTATACGCATCATCTCCAGTTCATAATACAAATTCATCTTACTGCATGCGAAATTACGGAAATCCTGGCAAAGCTGCTCTAAAGTGAAACCGGAATAATATTCCAAAGGAGTATAATATGTATACTTCTGATCAACTTCAATAAGTTTTGAGAATCTGGATTCCACGACAACTTCAGCTGCAGCAGGCGCCTGTGATTTAGCATAATCTTCGGCTGCTTCCATATCAGGAATGCTTACGCCCTCCATCTGATTGATTTTTTCATAAGATTTCTCAGTAATATCAGATAATTCTTTGGCTAGCTCTTTTGCTGATATACCTGCTTGTGAGACTTTCAAGGAAAGGATTCTGTCTTTTTCATCATTGAGCCTTAGTATCTCTTTATGCAAATCAGTTATTTCTTCAAATATGCTTTCCTGTGTTATCGTATTCTTCCTAAGCCGTATAATCCTTCTAATTGCAAAAACGACAAGCAGTATTATAGTAAGCCATACAGCTAATATAAGAATAATGGCAAGAATAGAAAACACCCAGTCGAGAAATTTAAACTGCTGATAATGGCTTCTGAATATCTCTATATATCGTACGACATTGAAAGTCTGAACGATTCCTTCAAAAATGCCTACAAAGAAACGGATTACTCCCTGTAGCATGAAGTTCATAAATTCGAAAAACCAACCTAAAAACGCATCCATACCTTAAATTTGTCCTTTATTAAGATTTAAATCAAGATTTAGAAGAATCAGAATCGCTCTCAGCTTTTCCTTGTTCAGCATTCTGCTTAGCAAGGTATTCTTCAATAGCTTTTTTCTTAATCTCTTCTTCATATTGTTTGCTTTGTTTATCTGTCTTCATGGATATCATTACTTTTATGAAGTTATATATCTCATAAAGCAGGAACAATACCAAAGGAATAACTACACATACTAAGAAACCGGTCGGTGTCTGTAAGAAATTTAATACACTTCCGACACCAGGAACTCTACTTCCATTGTAAATTCCCACTACATTGTCATACCGTACTTCCTGTGTATCCGCAATAGCATTATTATCGCCTTTTGTAGTGTAGTATACATACCCTCCAGAATTTCTCACAGAAATGACTCTATGAGTATTAAGTTCCATAAAACCATCACCATTTAGGTCAACTTTATACGTAATGATATCATCTTCCTTAAGTGTACCTTTTTCTTCAGCTGATAACTCATGACTGATTATGAGGTCACCTTTCTTAAGTGTTGGATCCATAGACTCTGAAAGTATCGTTATGGGCATTCTACCGAATATTACAGCAACCCCGTTCTGATTTTTAGTAGATGAAAATGCAATTATTGTCATGAATACTGCTATTACAACAAATAACCATAACAATATATTCCCTACTATCTTTAACCCCTTTTTCATAAACTGCCTCCAATTTACTATATAAATCGCATATCTGTACTTAACAGAAAAGGTCTTTCAGTCTCGATGAAAGATCTTTTCCATTAAGCAAACCAGTGCAATCAACTGATACTGCCTAATGCCGACTTACTAAAGTTCCAATCCCGCCCGCAGCCTTAGCGGCTACGGGCAGGTAAATAGTTAATTAAGACTAATCAATTACAACAAGCTCAAACTCTATGTTAAAAGATGCTCCTGCATTTGCTGTTACACAATCTGCATCCTGTCCCTCAATCCATACACGAACAGTGATTATCGTTGTTTTTTCAGGTGCATCTGTCTTTGCAACACCATTAGCTTCAAGTGTAAGTAAAGCAGTAGTTGTCTGTGATTTAATTGGTGTTGTTGGTACTGTGGTATTTACACCAGAATAAGCATCTGCTGCGGTTACATCCTTAGCAAAAATCTTATCAGCTGTTTCAAGATTATTATTCTTAGTTTCGTCCAATATTGCTATTCTAACTGCATCAATTATATCTGTATTATCAGCTGCTGAAGTTGTAGTTCCAGTTATTACTATATTATCTAAACCAACTTTAACTGGTTCTCCACCTGTATTAACTAATTCCAGCATAAAATCAACATAATAACCATCTACTGCACCAGCAGCCGAGGTTGTTGTTGGAATCAGAGTTGGTGTACCAGACAAAGCACCTGTTGTCGGATCAGCTTCTCTTGCATCTTCCTCTTCAATTGTAAAGAAATTTAAACCAGTTGTAGATGAAGCATGCATAAGCTTTCCAAAACCAGCGCTTGTCGTGTCTAGTGCTACGGAATTAGCAAATGCCTCTGGTACTGTTAAGCCTGCTTCTCTAATCAGTATATTCGTTGGTGCTACTACTGACAGGTTAATACCTGTTACTTCTACTCTGTTACTCATTGTGAACCAGGCATATGATGCTGTGCTCATTGTGATTGCTGCAACTATCAACATGATTATGGCCGGTATCAGTTTGTGTCTAGCTTTGATTGTTTTCATTTTTATAACTCCTTTTTTATTATAATATTTAAATATACTTTTTGCAAAGCAATATTTTTAAGATCCTTCTACAATGGTTAAATCCATCGTAACTTTGAACTTCCCGCCAATAATGTCATCTGTACATTCAGGATCATCCCCTTCAATCCAGATAACGACAGTAAATTTGGTAATGTCTCCGGGTTTGAAATAGGCACGTCTGCTTCTGACTGCGATAGACTCTGTTAAGAACTCAATCGTATCTTTCTCCGGGCCTGTTCCATCTTTCTTTGTCTTGGCATATGTATTCGGATTTCCATCTACATAAAGCCTTATTCTGACAGCTTCATCCACATTCTGAGTTACATTAAGCAAGTTTATAACATATTCATATGTGACGGCTTCTGAACCCGCATTCTTAAGATAGAATGTATATGCTATGTAATTTGCCCCATTATGCTGACCGTTAATGGAATCAACATTCTCAGGAATGCTGTAGCCTGAAATGTTTGTGCAGTTCTCAATCGCATCAGCATCCAGCCTGCTTGTAGGACTTAAAAAGTCTGGAGTCTCACTTAAAGACAATGCAAGTTTTAACAGAGAACTGCTTTGTGAATCGCTTCCTCCCTTTCCAGAGCTGCCGCTTCCGCTATATGATGTCGATACTGTAAAACTACTGTATCTGTCATAAAATGCAGAAACAAGATAAGCCGCAGATAACAAAATTACTATTGCTATTAGGCTGATGACCAGAGCTCTGAATAAGAGAGAAGTCTTGTGTACACTATATGCGATTTTAGTAACTGAAGGATCCTTTCTCATTATCTTACGCTCCTAGGTTTTCTGTAGTTACCTGCAAGCTTACCTGTGCATAAAACACAGCTTTCAGGAAGATTACCTGCTGTTGCATCATCCTTTACTGAGGATGTGATAGCTTCAATGTTTAGTGTTTTTAAAAACTGATACAATGCATATGCTGCATTTCTTTTTTCTTCTTTTGTTGAATTTATCGATGATGTTACACTTTGACTAAGATGTACATAATCTGTCTTAATACTAGTTATTCTTGTTATAGGGCAGAAATCATCTCCATAATCTAAAATCATGGATTTAATACCTTCTGCTTTTGCCTTATTAAGAATTTCCATTATACTATTGTGATCTTCGTATAAAACTTTATTGTTGAGACAAATACATATATCACTTAATTTTATGTTATTGTTCAAAACCCGGGTTTTAAGATCTTCAATAAAGTTTTGTTTTTTAAGGATTCTAATAGGGATATATACTCCAAACCATTCAGCTTGGACATTTCTTGTTCTGAACTTTTGAATATCTGAGAAAAGGTTATCAAGTAACCACGTAGTTATTTTTTCTGATATAACAGTTCTTTCAGCAACCGGCATAAAAACCTCATCAATAAGAACACCCATTAAAGGATCATTTATTCTTAATTGAGTCAAGTATGAATGGGTCACTCCCAGTTGATTATTTCTTATGGGTAAGTAGAAAATTTCCATACTACGGAGATTGTATTCAGTTGTTCTTTTTATCGTTGCTGCCATTGTATTTGCCCCATCAAACCTATAAATACTGACTCCCATTTGTTCTATCTATAGCTTTTTTATTAATAAAAAAGCTACATTCGAACTTGTTAGTCCAATGTAGCAACCTGGCGGGCTTGATCCCTTAGAACGAAGCTCCATAGCTTTGCGTCACTGCATTTCTACAGTTTTGCCTTTGTACATGCATAATGTAACATGATAGTTAATATATGTCAATATATATTTTTAATTTTCTAAAAAAAATTTTTTAGTATTGTTTTGCGGTGATATATCTTCTATTTTGATGCTTCTGACTGCTTTGTGTTCACATTTTGTTCACAATTTAAAATTAAGTATTGCATTCTGCTTTTTTTTCGTGTATTATGTCAAAATAATG
>MWDI01000001.1 GCA_002070475.1 Firmicutes bacterium ADurb.Bin146 | reverse complement strand
GGACAAAGTAAATGTAAACAGGCTTTCAAATAAGATGATAAGAAACTCTAATTCAATACGAGGCAAAGTCTTGTTTTACTGTTATCAGATTGCAAAAGGAATCTCAATGACCTTGGCTTATGCTAAAACGGGAATTGAAGAATGGAAGAACATTCGCCGTACTGAGCGTAACCGGCAAATTGAATTCAATTTCATATGCTGAGAAAAAGACAACTAAATAGAATATTGATAAAACGTCTATTAGGTGAACCCATTTTTGCTAAAATTGATAAAGAAGGGATATAAAATGCAATTTAAGAGATAGCTTCATAAAATTGAAGGCAAATAATCGCTTCCTAATACAAAACACGAAAACTCAATTAATACTCAATATATCCTTTTTTTGATGTATAATATATATGTTAAAAATGGCATTGAAAGGATGCATTCACAAATGGATTATTATGATATTAATATAGCCGGACTGGAAAGAAGATTACCCTTATGTAAAGTCACAGACAGCTTGTACATAGCTGCTTTTGTAGTATTCGGAGATGTGGAACTTACTATTGCATGCGCAAAAAGACTTTTAGAGCTCGCACCTGAATATGATTATGCTATTACTGCTGAATCCAAAGGTATTCCAATCGTACATGAGATGGCAAGGCAGAGCGGTAAGAATAAGTATTTTCTTGCAAGAAAAGCCCCTAAACTGTATATGACAGGTGTATTCGAAGTCGATGTCAAATCAATAACCACATCCAGCCTTCAAAAACTATATCTTGATACTGCTGATGCAGAATTCATGAAGGGAAAACGCATCCTTATAGTCGATGATGTAATATCTACAGGAGGCTCATTACGCGCTGTTGAGGAACTGGTTCTGCAAGCTGGCGGAATAGTCGCTGGAAAAATGGCCGTTCTTGCTGAAGGTGATGCGATTTATCGGAATGATATAACATATATTGCTCCGCTTCCTTTATTTAATCCGGATGGAACAATAAAGAGATAAAAACCCTAAAAGGTTTTTCTGAAAGGCACAATAATGGCTGTTAAAGCTATGAAAAGAGTTGTTATATTCGTTTTATGCTTATTGTTAATATTAAGCGGATGTTCAAAAGAATCATCCTTATATATAACTAAAGAAAATGGAATGCATACAGCTTCCTTTTTAGCTATGGATACTGTAATGTCTTTTTCCATCATCTCCCGCAATGCTGAAAAAAATATGCAAAAAGCTTATGAGCAGATTGTGGCCTATGATGCTGCTTTTTCCGCCCATTCAGAAGACAGCGAAGTATCAGAAGCAAACCACTCGTCTGGTAATAGCATACATGTATCTGATGAGCTTGCTGAACAGATAAACACTGCATTAAAAGTCTCGAAAATGACTGACGGAGCTTTTGATATCACTGTATTACCGCTAATGAAACTATGGGGATTCTATAACCGTAACTATACAGTTCCAGATGAAACCAGTATCGCAAACACCATTAAACTGATCGGATATGAGAAAATCCGGCTTGAAGATAATATGCTGTATATGCAAGAAGGAACACAGATAGATTTAGGAGCTGTTAGCAAAGGATTTGCCGGACAGAAAGCAGCCCAGCTGCTTATGGATTTGGGTGTTGATTCCGGAATGCTCTCTTTGGGAGGAAATATGCAGGTGTTCGGGCTTAACTCATATGATTCAGTATGGAATATCGCCATACAGGATCCATATGATGAAAGCGCTTATGTCGGAATAATCCACAATACTGACTGTTCAATAATTACTTCAGGCTCTTATCAGAGATATTTTGAAGAAAACGATAAAATATATCATCATATAATTGATCCGCATACCGGATATCCGGCAGAAAGCGGTCTGGTATCAGTTACAATAATAGCTGATGACGGAACATATGCTGATGCTCTGTCTACCGGTCTTTTTGTAACAGGATTAGATAAGGCTGTTGAGATATGGAAAGAGTACCAGGATTTTGAAGCTGTCTTTATAATCGAAAACAATACTATATATATCACTGAAGGGCTTATAGATAAATTTACTTCCTCATCAGAAGCATACACATTTGAATATATATATAAATAGTTACCAGTATCTGTCTATCGTATCTGATACTGTTTTCACCCATTGTGTCAGATGGTTCTGATTTCTGTTAATGGTGGAAATATCCTTTAGTATAAACTCACAAGGAGTATTGTTCCTTTTACATCCTAAAAGTATTTTTTTAGTCTCTTCAATAACTGGTTGTGGATCAAATACTGGCTGAGATACATATGCAGGATTTGACTTTGCTGAGAGTACATACTTATCTCCCATCGCATCTGCAGCAACATCAGCGTCCGCCCAAGGGGTAATAGATATTCTGCGTAAATTAGTGAACTCTCTTAATATATCTATCTTCTTATCCAAAGGCTCGCAACAGCCATAATAAGTAAGGCCGCATCTGTCAAACAGCCTTTTCATATACCCTATATCAAATTCCTTATGCATATCAGGAGAAACAACTGCAAATATCTGGGCCATTCCTCTTCCCCAGACATCCTTAGCGCTGACTTTTTCCTTAGTTATATCCTTTACAGGAAGCTCATATGTGCATGCCGGTGTACAGTGAAGGTAGTAAGCATCTGTTTCAAGAATATTAAGCTTCTCATATAAATTAATTATCTCCTCGTGATAATCTGTAAATCTTTTCATCATTTTGTGCATAAATTCCGGCCTGTCATATATGTCAATAAGGCATTTTTCTACTCCATGGTATCGTGGCAGTTCATCCCACATATTGAAATAAAACTGATACCCTCCTAAACCCACATCCATAATTCCATCAAATACTTCATGTGCTGCTTCAAGTGCTCTTTGCGTCGCTTCGTTATCTGTCTCCATCGTAGGCATTGTAATGTTTTCCAAAGAATCCTCATCAGGCAAAACATCATGATATTCATGAGCGCTAATATCTGTGCCTGTTGTGGAATTTATCTTAACTTCTTCCACGTTAAGACCAATGCCTGTGCTTTTTGTTCTGATCTTCACTTTGTAATATGGATGAATAGCATAATCTCCTTCGAAATTCTTAAATTGATATAGTGTTCTTTTTATAGCTCTCTCAATTCCTCTATATAAATCTGTTTCACATTCGAGTTTTAGCTCTTTCTGGTCTTCAAGTTCACCCCATGGCACTTCAAAAACAAGAATCGGAGGTTTAACCATTTCAAGACTGTTAAGTTTCCTGTATTGATCTGGTCTTTTTAAATTGCTCTCGCTCAATGCCAGTTGAGCATATTTCTTGGCGTATTCCCTTAATAAAACGAGTTCAGGTTTCATTTATTCAGCTCCTCCATAATCCTTAGAGCTTCTTTTATTTCTTTTTCTTTAGTAGCAAAACTGGTTACAAACCTTATGACCATTTGCTTATCTGACTTTTCCCGTATAGTCTCAAATATGATTTTTTCAGATAATTCTTTAACTTGTGTTTTATTGATAATAACAAAAAGCTGATTGGTATATGAATCATATTCCATCCTATAACCTGCGGCTATTAGTCCTTTTTTCAACATATCAGCCATCCTGTTCGAATTATCTGCCAGTTCATTGTACAGACCATCCCTAAACAGTTCATAAAACTGCATCCCGATAATGAATCCTTTTGCATACATGCCGCCGCCATTCTTAATACTGTACCGGAAATCTTTCTTAAGTTCCTCATTGCATATAACGACCGCTTCTCCCAGCATTGCGCCATTTTTCGTACCGCCTATACAGAAAGCATCAAATAAAGAAGAAAGATCCTTCCATTTGATATTATTTTTTTCTGACTGCATGGCCACACCAAGTCTTGCTCCATCCATATACAGATAAAGACCCAGCTTATCACATATATGTCTTAAATCTTTTAGTTCGCTAAGAGTATATACTGCTCCTGTCTCCGTCGCATTTGAAATGTATACTGCTTTTGGCATTACCATATGCTCATCTGTATGGTTATAAAAAGCCTGCTCGACAAGTTCTCTGTCAAGCTTGCCATCTATACCATTACATACGATTACTTTATGCCCTGTTGCTTCCACTGCTCCTGTCTCATGCACATTGATATGTCCTGTATCACAGGATATAACTGCTTGATAAGGCCTTAAAATGTGTGACAACACAGTTTTGTTGGTCCCTGTACCATTCATCAGAAAATGAATGTCTGAGGAATTATCCTCAAGCAATTCTCTGATTACATGAACAGCTCTTTGGCTGTTCTCATCCAGCCCATAACCTTCATTTACATTTAAGCAGGCATCAGATAATACCTTCATAATCTGTGGATGTGCAATCTGGCTGTAGTCATTTCTTAAATTAATCATGCGAATCTCCAAACTAAATCTATACTGATGATTCTACAATAAAACCATCATCAATGAAAGTCATGTATGATATAATTTAATAGCTGAATATAAAGAAAGGGTACAAAAAGATGAAGGATATAAATGTTGGCCTTATAGGTTATAAATTCATGGGCAAGGCTCATTCTAATGCATTTTCCATGTTACCGATGTTTTTCAACGTGACAGATAATATAGTCAGAAAGGTTATTTGCGGTCGAGATGAAAAAAGCGTTTCTTCTGCAGCAAAGAAATACGGATTTTCTGAACACATGACTTCGTGGAAAGAATTAATTAAGAGGGATGACATACATGTCATAGATATAACTGCTCCATCCGATTTTCATAAAGAGCCTGCAATAGCTGCAGCTGAAGCAAAAAAACATATTTTCTGTGAAAAACCTCTTGCTCTCAATTATGCAGATGCCCTGATGATGTATAAAGCAGCCAATGAAGCAGGAATTAAACATCAGATAGGGTTCAACTACAGATATGTCCCTGCTATTATGCTTGCAAAAAAAATGATTGAACAGAATAAGCTTGGAAGGATATTTCATTTCAGAGGAGCGTTCCTGCAGGACTGGATAATGGATCCTGATTTCCCGAAAGTGTGGAGGCTGGATAAAAAAGTAGCTGGTTCCGGCTCATTAGGGGATTTAGGCGCTCATGTTGTGGATTTAGCCAGATTTTTAGTTTCTGATATTGAAAAAGTATCCGCTATTAGCGAGACATTTATAAAGCAAAGACCTTCTGTACAGGAAATGACAGGTCTTTCCGCTCAGAAAAAGAATGCTAATGCGATAATGGAAGAAGTAGATGTTGATGATGCAACTATATTTCTTATGAAATTCACTAATGGTGCTCTTGGCACTATTGAAACTACAAGATTTGCAGGCGGTCACAAGAATGATATGTACTTTGAAATAAACGGAGAAAAAGGAAGTATAAAATTCTATTTTGAAAGAATGAATGAACTTCTTTACTACAACATGGAAGATGAAGAAGAATATAAAGGATTCCGCCTCATCCAAGCATCTGAAGGTATACATCCATATATGCAATCATGGTGGCCTGCAGGTCATGTTATAGGATATGAAAATACATTTGTTCATGAGTTTTATGAGTTTTTCGAAAGCATATCAAACGACACAAATACAAAACCTGACTTTTATGACGGTTTGAAATGCAGCCAGGTTTTGGATGCTGTGGAATTATCCATCAAGGAAAACTGTTGGGTGAATGTGAATTCAGTCAGATAAAAACCATATATGCGGAATATGTTCCAAAGTCTCCTTGAATATAAGAGATTATGATGTTATATTCAGTAAATGAAAAGGAAGAGCGGTATGATAATAGATTTTCACACTCATATATTTCCTGATGATCTTGCACCAAAAGCCAAAGAAACGCTTTTAAGGAATATTAATTATAGATATGAGCCAACGACTGATCTTACAAAAAAAAGCCTTATTGATAAAATGGATCAATGGGGTATCGATAAATCTGTAGTTCAGACGATAATAACAAAAAAGACTCAATTGGAAAAAACCAATTTGTGGGCTCAAAGCATATCCGATGACAGGATAATTGCTTTCGGTGGAATTTTCCCTCACACTGATGATTATAAAAAAGATATAGATTTCGTATGCAGCCTGGGTTTCAAAGGTATTAAGTTTCATGCCGAATATCAGAACTTTGTAATTGATGATCCAAAAGCTTTAAGAATATATGATTACGCATTAGATAAAGGTTTAATCATTCTGCACCATGCTGGCGAAGATCACGGAATGCCTCCTCCATACAGAAGTAATCCTGAAAAATTTGCATTTATTGCTGATCGGATGAAAGGCGGAATCATTATTGCTGCTCATCTTGGAGGACATAATATGTGGAATGATGTGGAGAAATATCTTGCAGGCAAGAACATATATCTTGATACTTCCATGGGATTCGAGTATTACGGGAAAGAGCAGTTTCTAAGAATACTTAATATTCATGGAGCAAGCAGGATACTTTTCGGTTCTGACTCACCCTGGAGCAATGCGAAAAACGAAATATCCACTATTAAAAGCTTACCTATTAACCAGACATCCAAAGATATGATACTGGGTGGTAATGCGAAAAGAATACTTGGAATAAATCAGATTTAAGGAGGGAGCATGATCAGCTGTTTATGTATCATGCAAGTAGAATGAAAAAAACGCAAATTGATTTCAGTTATGCATTTGCAGAGCCTCACAGGATATGTGTATGCCTGCCAGAATCAAGCAACAAAACACTTTTTGATTGCACAAAAGAGTCGTTAATGATGCTATGGAGCGACAGTAATACAAAAAATAATCCTTTAGGCGCGTATAAAAGAGTTCGTTTGGACTGGAAGGTTAAAATTACAGCAAAATGTAATGATGTAGCGATGGAAGCTTTTTGCTGGGAAAGAATTGATGGGTACATACCATCATTACTATATAAAGCACAGGCCGATGGAACACTTTTAACTATACAATGTGTAGCTACTGAACTTGGAGATGTACTTAATATATCTGTTACCAATACAACTGATATAATTAAGGAAGTACATCTTGATGCATGCGTGCTGGATAACACCATAAATACCAAATGGGTTGATTTTGACTGCATATACAGTGTAGTCAATCCAATTTTTAATGATGCCTCAGACAGGATAGTAATAATGGATGCCAG